>NZ_JBAIZU010000001.1:0-956605 GCF_036765115.1 Bacillus sp. 0909A | reverse complement strand
AAACAGCTTTCGTTCTGTTAAATTCATATAAAATTTTTTCTTTCTCGCGTTTTTCTGCCATATCTAATTCTTTTATAGTACGATGCGGATTTTGAAGCGCGTTTTCCAGCAACGTAAGCAGGTGGTGCTGAATCCGTTTAATGTCCTCAAGAGAAAATAATATATGTTGATAGTCGAAATTTAATTGAATGGCTCCAGTGTCTATCCGCTCCTGTATTTGAACAGAAAGCTCGTTCGCGGTGTATCCGCTGAAATAAAGCGCCGTCTCATAGTTCAAATCATCCGCTTTTTTCCATTGAAGGGGATGGTACTGCATAGATATACCAATCAGGTTGTGTAAATCCTTGTGTTCTTTTCTTAATTCATTCACCAGCAAATTATAAGGAAATCTTTGATGGCGCATGACTGAAAGCTGTTCTCTACCGACACTGCGCACAAAGGAAAGAAAATCGGCGTCAGAATCAACCGTTTTTCTGATTGGAAGGGAGCTGACAAACATGCCAAGCATTTCTTTCTCCGCCTTTGACCCCCTGTTTCCATAGTAGGTTCCAATTGCAAGGTCCGTTTTAGAGGTGATGCGGCTGATGCATATGTAAAATGAAGCCATAAATAAGGAAATCATACTGATTTTCTGTTCTTCGCAAAAAGCTTGGATGGTATGTGCTAGGTAAGGTGAAAGTGTGATAGTATCTCTCGATGCTGAGGTACTCTGCTTTTGTGAAGTGCTCTGTCCGGTTAGTGAGTGGTATACCGGCGGCTGTTGGTAGGTTTGCGTCCAAAACAAATGGTCTTTTTCAAAACGTGAAGATTGTAAGTACTGCCTCTCTTTTTCTATGTAGCTAATATAGGAAGGCTCTTGCTCATCGGGAATAGGCTCCCCTTTTTTGATTTTTTGATAAAGATCAATAATTTGATTTCCCATCAAATTTAAAGAGATGCCGTCCATGATAATGTGATGGAATTTCGCATATAGCCAAATCTCATGAGGGTGGATTCTAAGGAGATAAAATTGATACAGAGGCGAGTCAAGCAGCGTAAACGGAATTCTGGCTTGATTATGAATCCATTGCTCTGTTTCTGTCATTTCAGCATTTGTAAAATCTATTAATTCAAGTGATAATTCTTTGTTTTCTGCAAGATACAGACGAGGCTCTGACTCTGATTCAATTCCTTCTGTCAGCTGGAACCTGATTGCATCATTACGGGAGATTGAAAGGTTCAGAGCCGACTGAAGAGCATCAAGATCAACATCACCCCTGAATTTTACACAGGCGGTCAGATTACAGATGCTTGTACCAGGCTCTAACAATTCAGTAAACCAAACTCTCCTTTGGGCATGAGTTAAACCATAAGTATATTCTTTCAACGAATTCCCTCCAATTCTCATTATAAGAGGATAAGAAACTGAAATAATTACAATAAAAAGAAATTATATGTCTATATCATCCATATATGCATTATATTAACCGAATTTTTTTAAAGTACAATAAAAAATATAAAATTTTTATAACATTTTTTTGAATATAGTATTAATTATTTATTTTTCTTGATTAATTTTATGTGGATTCGGAATGTAAAGTTATAAAAGTAGCTTTTTTTAATAGTATTTCATCACTAGAATTTTTCTTCATTCTTTTGATTTTATATGGCTAGTGTTAAATCGTTCTCCACCTCAGTGTCACATAGATAAACGGAATAATGTAAAAACATATAAAAAACCTGTTTTCATGGAAAACAAGTTTTTTATTGATTTGCCAAAATAACAGCAATTTGATCTTCAATGTCTTTTCCATCCGATTCATCAATCAAACCGTTTAGAAGAATAGAGAAAACCAGCGTTTTTCCGCTCTTTGTTTCTGCGTAGCCAGTCAGAGAGCTGACAGTGCTTAACGATCCGGTCTTTGCCTTTATCTTTCCCTGTGCTGGGGTGTCTTTCATGCGGTTTCTTAGCGTTCCGCCTATCATCCTGTCACTGTTGCCCGCTTCTGGCAGAGCATGTAGATACGTTTGAAACCACTTTTCACCTTGGATGTCATATAACAGCTTTGTGATTTGGTTTGATGATACGGCATCGATATGAGAAACCCCGGAACCGTCTCTCAAAATAAGTGTTTTGGGATCAACGCTGAAATTCGGAAGCGTACTGTTTAGCACTTCAAGACCCTTTTCCCAGCTGCCCTCTCCTTTTTCCACTTTCCCCATCTCTTTGACAAGTACCTCGGCATGTCCGTTATTGCTTAATTTCATAAATGGAAGAAATAGCTTTGACAAAGGCATTGAGTAATGAGTGGCCAGTACGGCAGAAGAGTCGGGCGCTGTGCCCATTTTGATTTTCCCTTTTACTGTAATGCCTTGTTTTTTGAGGGCTTGCTTAAATAAATCCAAAGCATATCCAGTCGGCTCCCAGACGGAAATCCACTCTTTTGTCTTGCTTGCATCAACTGGTATGCTCCCTTTAATTGAAATAGTATTGGTTCCGTGTTCTCTTTCGATAGAAAGCTCTTTCTTTTTTCCCGCCTCAACTGTTTGCGCCTCATTCTCAATTGCAACATAATCCGTTTTTGGTGAAATTGATATTGCTGGCTTTTGTCCTTCTTTCTTTCCCGGACTTGCTTCTACGATCACAGTGCCTGCATCATAGTCCTCATTTGGAGACGCTGTTAGTGCGGAAATTTGGGCGCCATAATAAGTGTATTCATCACTCCATGGCAAATCTGGCGAATAGCGGATATGATCATACCATGAGTCATCGCCGATAAGATTGCCTTTAATGACCTTAATACCGGATTTTTTCAGCTTTTCGGCCATTTGATCAAAATCCGATGGTAAAAGTGTTGGATCTCCTTTTCCTTTCAGATAAAGGTTGCCATTCAGTTTTTGACCTTTGAGGCGGCCGTCTGTCCGCACTTCTGTCGTGAAAGAATAATCCTCACCGAGAACAGAAAGTGCCGCGGCGGCTGTAAAAAGCTTCAGAGAAGAGGCGGGTCTCATCCGGACATCCCCTAAATGGTCGTATATGACGTCGCCTGTTTCGGCAGAACGGATGGTAATGCCGGCCGTTGCGCCTTTTAAAGCAGGTTCATTGGCTAAAATGTTTTCAATCTGCCCGGCAAGTGTATCCTGTTCTTCAGCCGCTTGTGCAGCATGGTGCATATATGGAACGGAAGCAAAGGTGAAAAGCAGCAATATCACAAAATAAAGCTTCATGCTTTTTCCCATTTTCTTATCCCGCCTCTCCTGATGGCTATTGATGATTACGTTCAATCGTGATGCTGCTTTTGACTGTCGTTTCTTCACCGGGCTCTAACACTTGTAAGCCAGTGAGTGACGAAGGGAGATCAAGATTAACTGCGTTTGTCACCCATGTATAAGGCTCTGGGCACAAATACCCTTGTGTTGCATCAGCATTATACACAACCCAATGCTTAAATTGTTCATCCGCCTTGTAGATCATATTCAGATGTACATGCTGATGGTAAATGACAGCCTGATTTTCTCCCCCTCTCTTCTGATAAGAAGATAAATAGACATCATCAAGCTGCTGCCGCAAGAGCATTCCTTCGTGTAAAGCTTCCTGATTCGGTATATCTACCAGCTTTCCGGTCGGCAATAAACGTTCATCCAATTCCCATTGCTGATCAGCTGTGAGAGAAAATAAAGAGCTCTCTTCCGGGAAAACGAATGTCGTATGGTAACCAAGCCCCCAAGGAAATGCGTCCTCCCCTTTATTCATGATCGTTGCATGCTTATGAAGAGTGTTACCATTTAAAATGTACCTCATCCGTACAACGGCATGATGCGGAAATTGTTTATAAACATGGGGAATGTCCGATAGATCAATTTCAGTTTCTATAATCACTTCTTCGTCTGTTTGTTTCATCGTAATGATGTCCCACTTTTTATCATAGAGAAAGCCGTGAAGGTGATGGTGTTTATCTTTTTCATTGATATCAAAATGATAGGTTCTGCCCCGGAAGCTGAACGTTCCGTCACTTATGCGGTTAGGCGGAAACAAAATAGGGATTCCATACAATGTAGGTGTGTCATGAAAGCTATCGGTTGTTTCCGGTTCACGTAAAAGGTGCAGCTTTGTTTCTTTGTCTACGAGAGAAATGACGTTGCTTCCCCACTCAGGCACAACTATCATTTCCAAATGCTCATTACCCGCTTTGACAGCTGGTGTTCCTAAATACGTCATCTTTTCAATATAATTTGTCATATGTACTCAACCTCTCTTTAGTTCAATGCTTATATAATACATTCAATTCTGTGCGCAATATTTCCTTCGCTTTATGTTTTCCCTTTAGTCTTTACGTAAACAAAAAACACTGCTCAAAATGAACAGTGTTTTAGGAGTTTATTGAATCAGACGTGTGATCTGCTTCTTTTTCCAAATGAATTGATAATACCCATAAATCAAAAGCAAGCTGACGGCAAACGCAGCCGGATAGCCAACCCAGACGCCGAGTATTTCAAGCTTGGTGTAGTGGGACAGAACAAACGCAACCGGCACCTCGATTCCCCAGATGGCAAAAATACTGATGAGGGTCGGCCATAAAACCGTTCCACTTGCACGCATCGTCGCAGAAATAATTTGTGCATTTCCAAACAGCAAATAGCTCCATAATGTAATCATTAAAAGCCTGTGTGCAATATGAAGTGTATCTTTCTCGGTCAAAAATAACGCTAAAATCTGATGTGCAAAAAGATAGATAAGGACAATCAACACACCGCCAATGATATAATTCAGCCAAATGCCGACTCGGATTACTTGCTTTAACCGGTCAAACTCATTCGCTCCAATAGATTGAGCAGCGAAAATAGATACCGCGATACCCAGACTGACAGCCGGCATTTGCACATAGCTGGCTACCTGGTTGACCACGCCATATGCTGCTGTCGCATCAGAGCCATAATGATTGACGAATGAAATGACCGCTATTTCCGATAGCGACACGAGAATCATGTTGATGCTTGACGGAATTCCAAGACGCAGCAGAAGCGCCAGCAGTTCCTTATCCATTTTCAAATAACGCCGCACTGTCTTATCAAATTGCAGCGGATGTTTCGTTTTCCGCAGATACACCAATAATACGATAAAGGTCACAATTGTAGAAATAACGGTTGCGTAAGCAGAGCCGTAAATGCCCAGCTTCGGCAAACCAAACATGCCGAGAATGAAGATCGGTAAAAGTGCTATATTGATGACTGTGCTTACAATCAATGTATAAAACGGTGTCTTAGAATCGCCTGTTCCCCGCAAGAATGTGGTATAGGCAAAATATAAAAACATAAATGGCATTGCGTAAAATAAGATACGCGCATACCTAACACTTACATCAATTACATTTTCTGGGGTTCCCATGAGACGCAGAATATCTAAGGTGAATATACTGCCGATCACAGCTAACACAATTCCTAATAAAAAGGTGAATGTCAGCGTTGTTCCGACAACGGCCTTTAAACGTTCCTCATTTTTTGCCCCATAGGCTTGCCCGATAAGAATGGAACTGCCGGAACCGATGCCGATCGTAAATGAAATGAGAAGAAAAAACAGCGGGAAAAAGGATGAAACAGCTGCAAGCGCATCTACGCCAAGCCATCTGCCCACAGCGACCATCCCGACTAACTGGCCGATTGATTGCAGCACATTGCTCAGAAGGAGCGGCACTAAAAATAGTGACATTGACCGCCAAACAGATGGATTGCTCTTCTTCTTAGATACGGGATTTTCTTGTAATGTTTCCATATGTAATGACTCCTTTATTTAAACTCGTTTCACTAACGTGCTCCCGTTTCTTTTGAAATGAACACGACACGCAACATGTAACTATTCTCCACAGTACTTATGAAACCCTTCCCGATTCTCCTATTTTTACACATATTTGAAGCATCAAGAATAAGCTAGCACGATACAGCATAGTCTTTTGGTGGAGATGAAAGAATAAAAAAATAATTTATGCAAAAGTATTGTAATCTAAACGTAACTATTGTAACATTTGTAACATAAGAGAAAGAGATTTTAAAGGAGAGAGCCACAGTGAAAAAATATCTTCTGTTTCTAACGACTATTGCACTTATTCTGTCATTAAACACAAATGCATTTGCGAAAAACACATCTGGGGATTTATCACAAAAACAAGCATTGCAGCTGGCACTCACAGCTAGAGAGCATTTTTGGAATACAATGAGCGGACACAATCCAAAAGCGAAGAAAGCAGTTTGCCCATCAGGCACATTTGAGCATCAAAATCTTCAGTACGTATACATGTGCAGTGACCTTGGCACAAAAGAAAAAGCTGTGAATTACTTAACACCTATTTTCTCAAAAGCAGCGATTGAAAAAGGCTTTAAAGACTATCATTTCACTGTATCAAAAGGAAAACTGGCTGTTCCGATCGGTGACGGAGACAACCTCTTAAATTGGAAAAAATCAACCGCTAAACTCATTTCTAAAAAAGGCGGCACAGTCACATATGAATTTACCGTTCCTACCTTGGACGGATCACCATCAGCAAAACGGAAAGTGACATTTGTAAAAGAGAACAAAAAGTGGAAAGTAAATCGCTTTGACGCAGTTATATAAGAAAAAACGCCCGTTTTCCGGGCGTTTTTTATATTGAGAATAAAAAAGACAATGGACGTATCAACCACCATTGCCCTTTTGTTTTTATTACGCTCTAGGAGAGATTCGAACTCCCGACCTTCAGTTTAGGAAACTGCTGCACTATCCGCTGTGCTACTAGAGCTTTTTTAATATCTATATAGTAGCTCCGATTGTCACGATTTTCAAGCCTTTTGATTTACAGCCCTCCAAATACCTTATAAGCAGCTCTTGTTGTATCTTCATCGATTCCAATATAACGCATTGTAATTGAGGGTGATGAATGATTAAGAATCCTCTGCAGCTCAGCGATATCTTTTGTCCGCTGGTAGAAGTGATAGCCAAATGTTTTCCGGAGCGTATGGGTCCCTATTTCCTCAAGTCCGCACACTTCTGCTGCCTCTCTTAAAATTCTGTATGCCTGAATGCGTGAAATTGGCTTTCTGGTTCGGACAGATTTAAATAGGTATTCATTTTCTTTCATATCTTTCGTATACTCGTGTATTTCTGCTTTTAAAGATTCTAAAATGAGCACCTTCCTTTTCTTTTTAGTTTTGCTTTCAGTCGCCCATAAATGATCTTTATTTCTGACGTCTTTCACTTGAAGCGGCAAAATATCAGAAATTCGGAGCGCACTGTTAATGCCGAAAATAAACAAAAAATAATCACGCTTGTTTTTGCTGCGTAAATACTGTTTTACATCTTGAATTTTCTCTAAACTGCGGATCGGCTGTACAATATGCATCAAAAAACTCCTTAAAAACCGTTATGTAACGTTTTGAGGTCTATGTTACTATTATATCGGAAAAACGTTGAATGTCAAAGTCCGGAGGCATTTATGTAACATAATATACATAGTGTTACATAAGCAGGAAGAAGACCTCTTGAAATATCCTATCCTCTTAAAAGACGTTTTCAGCCTTGTATGAAGCTTTTTTGATCGTTTAGACAAATTACTCTACCCCTTCCTAAAAAAGCGCTTAAAACGAAATCTGACGCTTCGCTTTTTGTAATGCTCTTAAAAAAACATACAAAAAAAGACACAATTTGAAATTGCGTCCTAGTCTTCATCCTTCACATCGATATCTTCCGGAATCGGCTCATTTAATATTTCCTGCACGAGCGCTTTATAATTTTCCAACTGTTCAAGATGTGTTTTGAATTGTCCTTTATAAATTAAAAATTGATCACCGTCATGCACGGCGCGTATTTTTCCTTCCAGTACCAAATTTTTAATATAATCCTCTGAAAGATTTGTATATTCGGCTGTTTCTTTAATGGTTAGATACATATCGGGGGTCCTTTCTGTTTCAATGATCCAATCGATGGTTCTACTATAGCACATGACTCACCCCAATATAATCAATTTCACACAGAAATATGGCTGAATGCTATAGATAATATACCATTTGTCACTTGTGAAACCGCTGTATTTTTTTTACGCTAAGATTGTAACATAACAGCTTAATAGGAGGGAGAACATGAAAAAAACATGGAACGTCTGTTTAGCAGCCCTGCTTAGTGTTCTGTTAGTCGCTGGAAGTGCTCCATTTCACGCGGAAGCTAAAAAGCCGCCCAAAGGCTATGACGAGTACAAGCAAGTAGATGTAGGCAAAGACGGAATGGTTGCAACTGCGCATCCTCTCGCTTCAGAGATCGGGGCTGACGTCTTGAAAAAAGGCGGAAATGCCATTGACGCGGCGGTTGCCATTCAGTTTGCGCTTAATGTCACAGAACCGATGATGTCAGGCATTGGCGGCGGCGGTTTTATGATGGTGTATGACGGAAAAACAAAAGATACGACGATCATCGACAGCCGCGAACGCGCTCCCGCAGGCGCAACTCCGGATATGTTTCTCGATGAAAACGGCAAGACGATACCTTTCTCCGAACGTGTCACAAAAGGTACTGCCGTTGGTGTTCCGGGTACTCTGAAAGGGCTGGAAAAAGCTTTGGATAAATGGGGAACCCGTTCGATGAAACAATTAATTTCCCCCTCTATTAAACTCGCTGATAAAGGCTTTCCGATTGATTCAGTGTTAGCAAATGCGATTTCTGATTATCAGGAAAAATTATCACGGACTGCCGCAAAGGATGTATTTCTGCCGAATGGCGAGCCGCTTAAAGAAGGTGATACTCTCATTCAAAAAGATCTGGCCAAAACCTTTAAGCTCATTCGTTCGAAAGGCATAGACGCCTTTTATGAAGGCAAATTCGCCAAAGCCCTTTCTGATACTGTTCAGGATTTCGGGGGATCAATGACCAAAAAAGATTTAGAAAATTACGACATTACAATCGACGAACCGATTTGGGGAGAATATCAAGGCTATCAAATTGCAACGACTCCTCCTCCAAGCTCTGGCGGCGTTTTCTTACTGCAAATGCTGAACATTCTCGACGATTTTAACCTTTCACAATATGATATCCGCTCATGGGAAAAATACCATCTGCTCGCTGAAACCATGCATTTGTCTTACGCTGACCGTGCGGCTTATGCAGGCGATCCCGAATTTGTAAATGTACCTCTCAAAGGTTTGCTTCACCCCGACTATATAAAAGAGCGCCAGCAATTAATCAGTTTAGATGAAGTCAACAAAAAACCAAAAGCCGGTGATCCTTGGAAATACGAAGAAGGAACCGCAAACTATAAGCAAGTCGAACAGCCGAATGATAAAGTAGACGGCCAAACGACACACTTTACCGTCGCGGACCGCTGGGGGAATGTTGTTTCCTATACCACAACAATTGAACAGCTGTTTGGAACAGGCATTATGGTTCCTGATTACGGGGTCATTTTAAACAATGAACTAACAGATTTTGATGCGGTTCCAGGCGGAGCCAACGAAGTTCAGCCGAACAAGCGGCCTTTAAGCAGCATGACTCCGACGATTTTGTTTAAAGATGACAAACCAGTTCTGACCGTCGGATCTCCTGGAGGGGCAACGATTATTTCTTCCGTACTGCAAACCATCCTCTATAATATAGAATATGGAATGGAATTAAAAGCAGCGGTTGAAGAGCCGAGAATTTACACAAACAGTATGAGCTCCTACAGATACGAAGATGGAGTTCCAGAGAATGTACTCAGCAAATTAAAAGACATGGGCCATAAATTCGGCACAAGTCCAGTGGACATCGGAAACGTGCAAAGCATTTTTATCGACCGTGAAAACGGCACCTTCAAAGGAGTAGCTGATTCAAGCAGAAACGGCGCAGCGATCGGAATTAATTTGAAACATAAATAAAAAACAAAAACTGTACTCATTTTTGCCGAGTACAGTTTTTTCTATGGACGATTAATCATGCTCGCGATCCTCGTAAACTCTTTAAGGTACGAATACCGTTCAATATAACATCCAGACAGTGCCAGACAACAAATCGAATTGCATAAAGGTTTATCAGCTGATCAATTCAAAGTCCTTAAAGCTTTTTTATTTTTTGAAAATAGTCTCCAGCTTACGAAAACAAAAATCTATCCAAGCATCCCTCTGAATCTTCTCTTTTTGATTAGACTGATGGGATAAATTCGGTCTCATTCAATTCTGCAATAAACTTCTGAAATGCACTGGTCATAAAAAAGTCTTTTCTGTAAATAAACACGATCGTCATATCCTGATATGACGCGGGAAGCTGGTGAATGTACACCCTTTGGCGATGGACAGAGCAGGCAATGGCCCACTTTGGCAGCAGCGCCGTTCCTAAACCAGCGGAAACACCTCTGATAACGGCTTCCAATGTGCCAAATTCTATGATTTTTTGCTGTTGAATACCTGCTTCCTCTAGTAATCTTTTGACCCTATCGCGATGAGAGCAGCCGGTTCCAAAAAAGAGCATTGGCAGCCGAAGCATGTCCTCTATCGCCCCTTCCTCTGGTGAAATTAACACCAATTCTTCACGGGACACAGGAATTTGTTTGATATCCGTGTATTCAACAGGACCGTACACAAAAGCGCCATCCACCTTATGATCTAGAACTTGCCGAACCAAGCTGTGCGTATCACCTGTGTTCACTGATAAATCAACTTCAGGAAAACGTCTGAGGAATGAAGCTGCATGTTCAGGCAGGTGAGTGACCGCTGTTGTTTCCAATGCTCCAAGCCGCAACGGCCCTTTCGGATGCTGATTTAATTGTGCTGATTTCTCAGCTTGGTCTAATAATGATAACACTTGATCTGCGTATTGTAATAGGTCTTCCCCCGCAGCCGTTAACTTCATTCCACGATTTGTCCGGTGAAATAGCTTGATATTCAGATCTGTTTCAAGCTTATGGATTCTTGCTGTTACATTAGATTGAACATAATTCAGCTGCAGGGCTGCTTTTGATATACTTCCTTCACGGGCAACAGCCCGGAATATCTTTAATTCTCCACTTTCCACACGCTGTCACCTTCTTGCTATGATTAAAAGTGATACCGACAATCATTTTTGTTCATTTTACTTGAAGAAAACCGCTGTGTAAAATATGTGAAGGTCATAGATTACGAGGAATTAGGAGGCAGACGGCATGAAAGCAGTTGTTCATAACGGAAAACGCGGACTTCGGGGGTTAGTGTATCAGGACATCCCTTCTCAAAATCCCGGATATGGAGAAGTGAGAGTAAAGTTGAAAACGGCAGGATTAAATCATCGGGACCTGTTTCTCATGAAAAATAAAACCAAACAAGATCCTGAGTTTATTCTGGGCTCTGACGGTGCGGGCATTATTGAAGGGGTCGGTGAAGGTGTAAATGATCTGGCTGTTCAAACAGAAGTGGTGATTTTACCGACATTGAATTGGGAAGGAACAGATGATGTACCTCCTGTTCCGGATATTTTGGGAGGCCCTTCAAACGGAACACTTGCTGAATATGTGATCATTCCTTCACAAAACGCAGTGAAAAAACCTTCTTATCTATCCTGGGAGGAAGCAGGCGTTTTGCCATTATCAGCTCTGACCGCATATCGAGCACTTTTTACAAAGGCCCAATTAAAAAAAGGCGAGCATATTTTGATACCCGGAATTGGAAGCGGCGTTGCAACCTACGCGCTATTAATGGCTAAAGCAATTGGAGCAACTGTAAGCGTGACTTCTCGAAGTCAGGAGAAAAGAAAAAGAGCAATACAAATAGGAGCTGACCATGCTTTTGACAGTTACAGCAATTGGTCTGAACATCTTCAAGGACAAAAAGCTGATGTCATTCTCGACAGCATAGGGCCGGCCCTCTTTTCAGAATACTTTGATCATGTGAAACCGAACGGCCGTATTGTCAGCTTTGGTGCAAGTTCGGGTGATTATCTCAGTTTTCCACTGCGTTCTTTATTCTTTCCGCAAATCAATATATTGGGAACGTCAATGGGAAGCAGTGATGAATTTCATGAAATGCTGCATTTTATGGAAAAACATAAACTTCGGCCCGTGCTTGACCGGACATATCCTATAGAACAAGCACATGAAGCATATACCAGAATGCAGGAAGGCAGCCAATTTGGGAACATCGGGATCACAATAGATTAAAAAAGAAACCGGCTGACAAACAGTCCGGTTTCTTTTTTTTATATAATCCCCTTTATTTACGGTAGAACGGAACTCCCCATCAAATACCGATCAACTTCACGCGCCACTTCACGGCCTTCATTAATCGCCCATACGATTAAACTTTGCCCTCTTCTTGCATCCCCTGCGGCGAAAACACCATCGATATTTGTTTTATAATCCCCATATGCTGCGCTGATTTTGTTGTTATTAGAATCAACACCAAATTGTTTTAAAAGCGGCTGTTCTGTGCCTTCAAAGCCGATAGCGATAAAGACGAGCTGAGCAGGCCATACTTTTTCGGTTCCAGGCAATTCGCGGAATTCGTATTTTCCATGCTCATTTTTCACTTTCTCCATTTGAATCGTATGGAGCTCTTTCAATTTGCCGTTTTTATCGGCAACCAATTTTTTTGTTTGGATCGAATATTCTCTCGGATCTCTTCCGAATTTTGCTTCTGCTTCTTCATACGCATATTCAAGCGTAAAGACGTGCGGCTGTTCAGGCCACATATTATCATTCGTGCGAGCCGGAGGTAGTTTCGGGTGTTTGCCGAATTGGTGCACGCTTTTGGCTTTTTGGCGCAAAGCGGTAGCCACACAGTCAGCTCCTGTGTCTCCGCCTCCGATCACGATAACATCCTTCCCCTTCGCATCAATGAATCGCTTGTCTTTAAAGTTAGAATCTAAGTAGCTTTTTGTAGCAAGCGTCAAGTAATCCATCGCGTAGTGAACACCTTTTGATTCGCGTCCCTCGATTAATAGATCGCGCTGTTTTTGAGCACCTGTGCAAAGGATGACGGCATCAAATTGCTCTTTCAGCTCATCAGCCGTTATATCAACGCCAATTTCCGTATTTGTAACAAAATCGATTCCTTCTTGCGTCAGCAGCTTAATGCGGCGGTCGACAATTCCTTTTTCAAGTTTCATGTTTGGAATGCCGTAAGTTAACAGTCCGCCCGCTCTGTCTGCGCGTTCAAATACAGTGACAGAATGTCCAGCCTGGTTCAGCTGGTCAGCACTCGCCAGTCCGGCTGGGCCCGACCCAACGACGGCAACTTTTTTGCCTGTTCGTTTTTTCGGAATTCTAGGCTGAATCCAGCCATTCTCAAACCCTTTATCGATAATGGTCCGTTCAATATTTTTAATCGATACGGCCGGGTCGGAAATCGCTAGTGTACATGAGCCTTCACAAGGAGCGGGACAAACCCGCCCTGTGAATTCAGGAAAGTTGTTTGTTTTTAAAAGCCTTTCTAATGCTTCTTTCCATCTGCCTCTGTAGACAAGGTCGTTCCATTCAGGAATTAAGTTGTAAATTGGACAGCCGGATGTAAATCCGTTAATGTCAGCACCGATCTGGCAAAACGGTGTACCGCAATCCATACACCGCGCCCCCTGCCGTTTCGACGCTTCTTCTGAAAAAGGAGCAGAATATTCCTTCCAGTCCTTTAAGCGAGTGAGAGGGTCTCGCTCAGCTGGTTTTTCTCGTTTGATTTCCATAAATCCAGTTGGTTTCCCCATGTTCCTCTCCCCTTCCTTACTGCACTACCGCTTGTTTTTGTCCCGCCGGCGCTGTTTTCTGCTTTGGTTTCGTATTGGCTTCAAACGCGTACATAACGGCTTCTTCCTCAGAAAAGCCCGCAGCTTTTTGCTCTTCGATGCTCGCAAGCATTTGTTTATAGTTTTTCGGAATCACTTTAATGAATTTTTTCACACTGTCTTCCCACTGTTCAAGCAGGTCTGCAGCTTTTTGGCTGTTTGTATACGCAGCATGCTGTTCAAGCATTGCTTTAACTTGTTGAATTTCTTTTTCATCCTCTAATGACTCAAACAAAATCATTTCAAGGTTGCATTTGCGTTTAAATGCTTTTACATCTTCGGCCAATACATACGCGATTCCGCCGGACATACCAGCCGCGAAGTTTTTGCCGACATCACCCAGTACGACAACACTTCCGCCTGTCATGTATTCACAGCCGTGATCACCGATGCCTTCAACAACAACATTCACACCGCTGTTCCGAACGGCAAAGCGTTCACCTGCACGGCCGTTAATATATGCTTCTCCGCTCGTCGCACCATAGAATGCCACGTTGCCGATAATCACATTTTCATGTGATGCGGAGTTGAATCCTTCCGGTGATTTGACAATGATTTTTCCGCCAGACAGACCTTTTCCGACGTAGTCATTTGAATCTCCGTCTAAATAAAGCGTCATGCCTTTAGGAACGAACGCTCCAAAGCTTTGGCCGGCTGACCCTGTGAATTGCAGCTTAATCGTATCTTCCGGAAGTCCTTCTTCACCGTAACGTTTCGAAATTTCACTGCCTGTTACAGTGCCTGCTACACGGTTTGTGTTATTGATTTCGACTGAAATATCAGCTTCTTTCCCAGATTCAATGGCATCTTTTACAGCAGGAAGAATCGTTGCGATATCGAGCGATTGATCAATTTTATGGTTTTGCGGTGTTTGGAATGTCCGTACGCCTTCCGGCTGATAAAGAAGTGTGGACAAATCAAGCTGGCTCGCTTTCCAATGCGCCTTTGCCCGCTCACTCACGTTAAGTGCGTCAGTGCGGCCGATCATTTCATCGAACGTTTTAAAACCTAATGCAGCCATGTATTCACGGACTTCTTCAGCAATAAACAGCATGTAGTTCACAATATGATCAGGATCTCCCATGAACTTTTTGCGAAGTTCAGGATTTTGAGTCGCTACCCCGACAGGACATGTATCCAAATGGCAGGCGCGCATCATAACACAGCCGAGAACAACTAATGGAGCAGTTGCGAAACCGAATTCTTCGGCGCCGAGCAATGCGGCCATGACAACGTCCCGGCCTGTCATAAGCTTTCCGTCTGTTTCTAATACAACTCGATCGCGGAGTCCGTTCAGCATTAAGGTTTGGTGCGCTTCTGCAAGGCCCAGCTCCCACGGTAACCCTGTATGTTTAATGCTTGTTTTAGGTGAAGCACCTGTACCTCCGTCATAACCGCTGATCACAATGACATCTGCAGTTGCTTTAGCAACACCCGCAGCGATCGTTCCGACACCCGCTTTCGAGACCAGCTTCACGCTGATTCTTGCATCACGGTTCGCATTTTTCAAATCGTGAATCAGCTGGGCTAAATCCTCGATTGAGTAAATGTCATGGTGCGGAGGTGGTGAAATCAATCCGACCCCAGGTGTTGATCCGCGGACATCGGCAACCCAAGGATACACTTTATTGCCCGGCAGCTGTCCGCCTTCTCCCGGTTTTGCGCCTTGCGCCATTTTAATCTGCAGCTCATCGGCGTTGACTAAGTAATGACTTTTTACACCAAATCGTCCGGATGCAATTTGTTTAATCGCACTTCTTCTGTCATCGCCGTTTTCATCCGGCACAAAGCGTTTTGGATCTTCTCCGCCTTCACCGCTGTTGCTTTTTCCGCCCAAGCGGTTCATCGCAATCGCTAATGCTTCGTGGGCTTCCTTGCTTAATGATCCAAATGACATCGCACCTGTTTTAAAACGTTTGACAATCGATTCAGCAGATTCTACTTCCTCCACTTTTAGAGGCTTGCGGTCTTCATCAAATGAGAACAGGTTTCGCAGGAATCCGATTCGTTCTTCATCTGCCGCTTTCGTATACTGTTTAAACAGATTGTAATCATTTCTGCGGCACGCCCACTGCAAGGTATGAATCGTTTTCGGGTTAAACGCATGATGCTCTCCGCCGTTTCTCCATTGGAAGTCACTTCCCGGTTCAAGCGTTTTGCTGTAATCATCTTGATACGCTTCCTGGTGGCGTCGCTGAGCCTCTTCCGCAATGGTATTTAAGTCAATGCCGCCGAGCTGTGATGCTGTTCCCGTAAAATAACGGTCAATTACGTCACGGCTGATTCCTACCGCTTCAAAGATTTGGGCGCCCCTGTAGCTCTGTACAGTAGAAATTCCCATCTTCGACATCACTTTTACGACACCTTCGGTAATGCTTTTTCCATATTTGCTGACCGCTTCTTCATAGCTGATATCCAAACGGCCTTCGTCAATCTCCTGCTTGTAGGTTGCATATGCCAGATAAGGATTAACAGCATCAGCACCATAGCCGATTAGAGCTGCAAAGTGATGAACTTCACGTGCTTCTCCCGATTCAACGATAATGCTGACTTTCGTGCGCAATCCTTTTCGGATTAAATGCTGGTGCAGTGCGCTGACTGCTAACAACGGAGGAATTGGCGTTAACTGCTCACTCATTGCTCTATCCGACAAAATTAAAAGACTTACGCCTTGGCTGATTGCTTTCTCAGCTTGGGTGAACATGTCTTTTAACCCGCGTTCAAGATCTTCTGAAAACAACACATTAATTTTTTGGCTTCTTAAATCTGGATGGACGATTGTTTTCAGTGCATAAAACTGCTCATTTGATAACACGGGTGTATACAGTTTGATTCGGCGGACGTTTCGTTCATTTGGATGAAGGAGATCGCCTTCTGCTCCGAGCCAAGTCATTGTTGAAGTCACGAGCTGCTCGCGAATCGCGTCAATCGGCGGGTTGGTAACCTGTGCAAACAACTGCTTAAAGTAGTTAAACAGCGATTGCGGTCGATCAGACAAAACAGCAAGCGGCGAATCGTTCCCCATTGAGCCGAGAGGATCTTTTCCTTCTTTAATAACAGGAATTAAATATTTTTGAATATCCTCATATGTGTATCCAAACGCTTTCTGACGCGTTAGAAGATCCGCGAACTGCTCTTCCTCTCTTGTTTCCGGATCAGGATTCACTTGCACGAGCTCTTCCTCAAGCCATTTTTGGTATGGATATTCAGTTGCGATTTGTGTCTTTATTTCTTCATCAGAAATGATGCGGCCTTTTTCCAGGTCAATTAAAAGCATTTTTCCTGGTTCAAGGCGGTTTTTATATAAAACATTTTCCTGTTCAACTTCAATAACGCCGACTTCAGATGAGAAAATAATATAATCATCCTTTGTCACATAATAACGAGCCGGACGTAAACCATTACGGTCAAGGATTGCACCGATTTGTTTTCCGTCAGTAAATGAAATGGCAGTCGGGCCGTCCCAAGGCTCCATTAATGAACTGTGGTACTCGTAGAACGCTCTTTTTTCTTTAGACATGTGCGTATTTTCTGTCCATGGCTCAGGAATCAGCATCATCGCCGTATGTGTCGGCTTGCGTCCCGCCATAACGAAAAACTCAAATGCGTTATCCAAAATGGAAGAGTCACTGCCGTCAGCATTCAGAATCGGAAGAATTTTATTGAGATCCTCACCAAAGCTTTCAGACACAAATTGCTGTTCACGTGCTCTCATCCAGTTGATATTTCCTCGAAGGGTGTTAATCTCACCATTGTGAACCAAATAGCGGTTTGGGTGTGCTCTTTCCCATGTAGGGAAGGTATTCGTGCTGAAGCGTGAATGAACTAGCGCAAAAGCAGATACGAATGTCTCATCTTGCAGATCGGAATAAAACGCATCAACCTGTTCAGGTGTTAAAAGGCCTTTATAAACAATAGTTTGGCTTGAAAGACTGGCAAAATAAAAATCTAGACCTTCCGTTACTCCCCAGTTTTCAGCCTGTTTACGAATGACATACAATTTTCGCTCAAAGGACAAATCGTCCTCCAGGTCAGAACTTGCGCCAATGAATACTTGACGGACAAAAGGACAGCTTTTTCGTGCTACTGTTCCGATTTTTCCGACATTTACAGGTACAGTTCTCCATCCAAGCACAACTTGGCCTTCCTGTTCAATCAGTGCATTGATTTGCTTTTCGATTTTTTTTCTTTCATCTTCCTTCTGCGAGAAAAAGACCATTCCTACCCCGTAACGTCCTTTTTCCGGCAGATTGATGTCTTTGCACTCTTTCTTAAAGAAAGCATCAGGGATTTGAACCAGTAAGCCGGCGCCGTCTCCCGTATCCGGATCACTGCCTTGGCCTCCTCTGTGGTCGAGCTGGCAAAGCATCTGCAGCCCCTGTTTGACGATGTCATGTGTCGCCTTGCCTTTTAAGTGCGCATATAGGCCGATTCCGCACGCATCATGTTCAAATTCAGGACGGTAGAGACCTTGAGCTTTTGGCATTTGATTGTAAGTCATAATTCCTCTCCCCCGATCAGTTTCCGATAATACCGGTCATAAAATCTAACAACTCTAATATTATTGTAGGTTTTCAAAACGATATAAACAATATATAATTTAGATCAAAAGAATCTCAAAATGAGATAGATGGATGTGAAACATACATGGAGCTGCGCCAACTGCGCTATTTTATGGAGGTTGCTGAGCGAGAACACGTTTCAGAAGCCGCTGATTATCTGCATGTGGCCCAATCAGCCATCAGCAGACAAATTGCAAACCTTGAAGAAGAATTAAATGTCACTTTATTTGAGCGTGAAGGGAGAAATATCAAACTCACTCCGATTGGAAAAGAATTTTTAATTCATGTCAAAACAGCGATGAAAGCCATCGATTATGCAAAAGAACAAATTGATGAGTACCTTGACCCGCATCGCGGAACAGTAAAAATTGGTTTTCCTACAAGCCTCGCCAGTCAGCTTCTGCCGACTGTCGTTTCGGCATTTAAAGAAGAATATCCGCACGTCGAGTTTTTGCTGCGCCAAGGCTCTTATAAGTTTCTGATTGAAGCTGTCAGAAACCGCGATATCGATTTAGCGTTATTAGGCCCTGTGCCGACGAATTTTCCAGATATAGCAGGAAATATCTTATTCACAGAAAAAATTTACGCGCTTGTACCTTTAAATCATCCGCTTGCCAAACTAAAAACGGTGCATTTAATCGATTTGCGCAACGATCAATTTGTGTTGTTTCCGGAAGGATTTGTGCTCAGAAAAATGGCGATCGACTCTTGCAAACAGGCCGGGTTTGCCCCTCTTGTCTCTACGGAGGGTGAGGATTTGGACGCTATCAAAGGATTGGTGTCCGCAGGTATGGGTGTCACCCTCCTGCCAGAGAGCACTTTTGCTGAAACGACACCCCGATTTACTGTGAAAATTCCAATTGAGTTTCCTCAAGTTAAACGGACTGTCGGAATTATTAAGCCGAAAAACAGAGAGCTTGCACCGTCAGCGCAGGATTTTTATGAGTTTGTCATACAGTTTTTCTCGAAATTGGAACAGTATCAATAAAAAAAGAACCCGAGCTTCTGTGCGGAAGTTCGGGTTTTTTTCGTGTATGTCTTCTATTTAATATACAGGCAAAGATAAATCCAAATGGCATACAAACGCTTCCGGGTCAATCACAGCTTTGTTTTTCATACCTTTATTTTTTTCGGGTGTCTCAAGCTGCGCGGAAGAATAATTGACGATCCCGAGGCCGATGTCTTCACCATGAGAATCAGTCAGGCGGACAACAGCGCCGCTTTTAAATTTTCCTTTAATCTCCCTTACACCATCTGGGTATATACTCGATTGACCGTCAGCTATTTGGCCGGAACAGTCATCTGATAACACAATTTCACCTTCTGGTCCGGAATTAAAAGCGATCCACTGCTCTTTTTGATTCAACGGAAGCGTTCCCTCAGCTTCAAAATAGGTACCTTCCGCCTCTCCATGAACAGCTTGATATAATATATCGGCGGTGTCTGCCTGGCCAAGAAATCCTTTAATGCCAGATGCCATCACAATTTTAAACGCATCCAGTTTGGATCTCATGCCTCCGGTGCCGACATCGCTGTCTGTATCGCCTGCGCACGCTTCAATTTCCGGTGTAATCTCACTGACCCGCTGCACCCTTTTCGCTTTTGGATTATTTCGCGGATTGCCGTCATATAAACCGTCGATATCCGATAAAATCACAAGCAGGTCCGCATCGATTAATCCGGCGACTTTCGCTGCGAGTGTATCATTATCGCCAAACTTAAGCCGATTGACGGTCACTGTGTCATTTTCGTTAATTATCGGGATAATACCGCGTTCAAGCAGTACATTCATTGTGTTCCGAACATTGTGATATCGGTATTCATCAGAAAAGTCACTTCTCGTAATTAAAATCTGGGAAGCCACGTAACCGTGCGCCAAAAACAGCTTTGAATAAGCCTCCATCAGCAATCCTTGACCGATTGAAGCAGACGCTTGTTTTTCAGGCAGATTTTCTGGCCGTTGAAGAAATCCGAGCTTGCGATATCCTGCAGCTACTGCGCCGGAAGAAACCAGGATGACTTCATACCCGGCGTCTTTTAGTTTGGCGACCTGGTCCACTAAAGCTTCCAGTTTCCGAATGCTGATTTCCCCATGAAGACTTGTTAATGAACTGCTGCCGATCTTCACGACAACTCTTTTCATTTCTGTTTCAGACGTCACTTTATCACTCCTGTTTTATAGCGGTGCCGCTGTTTTTTCAAGATCATCGCTAATTTCCTTTGAACGCTTAGCTGCATGTTTAATGGCTTGAGAAATAGCTTCTCCGCCGCCGCTCTTCTTCAAAGCCTGCAATCCGGCAGCAGTCGTTCCATTTGGCGAGGTGATATTGTCTCTCAGCACCTCAGGCTGTTCTCCTGTTTCCATCAGCATTTTTGCAGCACCTAAGAGTGTCTGTGCACCGATGCTTCGTGATAATTGTTTATCGAGTCCCGCTTCTTCGCCCGTCTTTTCGATGAATTCCATTAAATAATAAAAATAAGCAGGGCCGCTGCCGGCAATTCCCGTGAAAATGTCCATTTGATTTTCCTGGATTGTATACACTTCACCCATACAGCCGAGCAAAGCCGCCGTCAGTTTTTCTAAATCATCTGTCACATGCCTGCCAAGCGCGATGGCAGTTGCAGAAGCGCCGATCATACTTGATGTGTTAGGCATTACTCTGACAACCGGCTGTTGATTATGCAATGATTGTTCAATATAAGAGGTGGTTATGCCGGCTAGCACCGACAATATTAATTGATGGGGTTGGATACGTGTTTTTAATGATGACAGAGCGTGTTCGGCATCTTTCGGCTTCATCGCCAAAATGAGCACATCCATGTCTTCAATACATAAGTGATCCGGCGCCACGCCTTTGATTCCATATTGAAGTTCAAGCTCAGCTAATCGCTCCGTATTGCTGCGGTTTGTAACGCAGATGTTTTGCTTAGGGATTTTTTTGGCACGAACGATACCTGATATCATTCCTTCCGCCATAGATCCGGCTCCAATAAAAGCTACCTTTTTTTGATCAAAGATCGGTAACATCTCCTTTGTTCGCTTTTTTGTTCGTATTTTCACACGTTTAAAATGTTACCACGTGAGGAAATGATGTCAAGTTTGAAGGTCACTATTGATTTGTATTGTTTCATTTCGACAAATATGTATAATGAAAAACAGAAAACACCCGATACTCGTGGCTATACCGGGTTTTTTCTATGTTAAAAATTATCTGACAGTGCTTTTTCAATCAGTTTTTTGCAGCGATCCAGCTCCACTTTCAGCTGTTTTTTATACAGCTTGGCTGCCTCATAATCTTTAAATTGATAGAGGACAACTTCTTGAAGCTTAGCCCCTTCTTTTTTTACTTTGATTTGTTTTAATATCCCATCATCAAGGAGCTCATGCAAAGACCGGTAAACCTCTGTATGGTTTGGTTTAAAACCAATCTCTTTAAATTCTGATCGAAGCACTTCTAGAAGCTTTAATCCGTAGAGTCTTTTCTGCTCAGTCATGGTAATCATATAAAGTTTCAAAAATGCGCGCTGTTTGACCAAAAATCCAGTGGAACTTCTTTTTTCTTCTTTCATCGTCTGCACTCCTTCTCTGTAAACTGAGAATACTATGTACTAAATATTCAATTTTTTCTATTGTTATCCTTCTTTCTATTAATGGCTTGGTTAATCAAGTTATTTTGTGTTTGATGTTTATATGGCTAGAGAGAATAAAATATATAATGAACATTCGGTACATAGTTTGTTTTGTTCATTATAACTTGTTTTCACTATTATCTTCAATTTAAAACTATTGTCCGATTCACATTTTCTTCAATATATGTCCGTTGAATTGAAAAACAGCCTTTGATAACGTATGGATAAAGGAGATGATAAAATGACAAAGCAAGCAGCTCGTCCTGCCAAAGATGAACGTTACGCCAACTTAATCCCCATGAAAGAATTACAATTTGAAAAAGACCGTCTTTTTCCCTTCCCCATTTATAAGAAGCTTCGGAAATTGTCTCCTGTCCGCTATGACAAACAGCGTGATTGCTGGGATGTTTTTAAATATGATGACGTTCAATTCGTCCTGAAAAATCCCAAACTTTTTTCATCTAAACGCGGCATACAGGCAGAAAGCATTTTAACAATGGACCCTCCGAAACATACCAAATTACGCGCACTCGTCAACAAGTCGTTTACTCCAAAGGCAGTGAAACAAATCGAAACCCGCATAAAAGACGTTACAGCATTCCTCTTACAGGAGGCGCGGCAAAAAGACACAATCGATATGATAGATGATATAGCAGGCCCCCTTCCTGTTATTATCATTGCTGAAATGCTTGGAGCACCGATTGAAGACCGGTACATCATCAAAACATACTCCGACGTACTCGTATCCGGAGCGAAGGACAGTTCAGACAAAGCTGTTGATGACATGGTTCAAAAACGCCGGGACGGCCACGCATTCTTAAGCAACTATTTTAGAGACATTCTATTAAAACGACGAGCTCACCCAAAAGAAGATTTGATTACAATGCTTTTGCAGTCAGAGGTGGATGGAGAATATCTAACAGAAGAGCAGCTGCTCGGTTTTTGCATTCTTCTTCTTGTCGCGGGAAACGAAACGACTACTAACTTGATCGCAAATGCTGTTCGCTATATCACGGAAGACACAGCCATGCAACGACAGTTAAGACAAAATACAGACTATGTCCCCAATGTAATAGAAGAAACGCTCCGCTATTATCCGCCTGTTCAAGCCATCGGACGAGTTGCAGCAGAAGATATAACGCTTGGCGGAGCATTGATAAAGAAAGGATCTTCCGTTATCAGCTGGGTCGCGTCAGCCAATCGGGATGAAGCTAAATTTTCTGAACCTGATCGTTTTATCATTAACCGCCCCTCCTATCCCCATCTCAGCTTTGGGTTCGGAATTCACTTTTGCCTCGGGGCACCGTTGGCCAGACTCGAAGCAAAAATCGCTCTTTCCTCCCTCTTGTCTATGTCAGCTTATATTGAAAAAGCTGATGATGAACAGAAACTTGAAGCGGTACCAAGTCCTTTCGTGTTTGGGGTTAAACATTTACCTGTGCGGATTGAATTCAAATAAAAAAAGCCTGTCACTAGACAGGCTTTCGTTTTACGGATTTGTTGACCACAATCCTGCAGATTTAATGAAAATACGCGGATCTAATTTCAATTGAGCCACCATATATTCAGCAAGATCCTCAGGCTGCATAACCTTTTCAGGATTACCGTCTGTCAGGTTCAGTTCAATCGACATATCACTTGCGACAGTGCTCGGCGTTAACGCGCTCACTCTGATATTATGCTTTCTCACTTCTTGCATGAGAGATTCCGTTAACCCAAGAACGGCAAATTTAGATGCGCTGTATGCGCTTGTGACAGCTGCTCCTCTTTGGCCGGCTGTAGAAGAAATATTAATAATGTCACCAGCTTTGCGTTCAATCATTTCAGGAAGCACCGCACGAGTAACATGGTATACACCCATTAGGTTCACTTGAATGATATTTTCCCACTCATTAGCGGATAGATCTAAGAATCCGCCAAATTTGCTGATTCCGGCATTGTTAATAAGAATATCAATCTCGCCAAGCTCCTCTTTAATAGAAGCCACAGCTTGATCAACCTGTGCCGCATCCTTTACATCCGCAGCGGCAAATGCAGCTTTCACACCAAGTGCTTTTACTTCTTCTGCGACGTTCTCAACATTAGCGGCAGTGCGTCCGATTAAACCGATATTTACGCCTTCTTTCGCAAGCGCAAGAGCTGTAGCGCGTCCAATCCCTCTGCCTCCGCCTGTGATAAGAGCCGTTTTATTTTGTAAACTTTGCAATTGAAGCACCCTTTCTTTGTTTACATATGTACGATAACACATTATAAGCACATGAAAACCAATACGCAAATTATATGAACTGCGCAGATAACATTTCACCTGATTATAATAGGCGAAATAGGGTATGACATTAGAAAAGGGGTGAACATATGGTTATCGTTTATATCAGTATTGCAGTAATAGCCATTTCAATCATTTACTTAGGGATAAATGTGATTCAAAACAAGAAAAAAATAGATCCCACCATGAAGGAACTCACCGCAGTTACGCAATCAATGCAAAAACAAGTTGAAGTGGTAAAAATGGAAGCACAGCAGCTGTCTCAAAAGCAAAAAATGATTCAATACGATGTTGAAATGAAAAAAACTGCGTTGCAGCAGACTGCTGCTGAAGTGAAAGAAGCGCCTCAAGCAGTTAAAGAGGTGTGGCATGCTGGACAATTGAATAGAGGTTAAATATGAATGATATCCCGTTGTTACGTTTAAAATGGACAATGGGATATCAATTTTAGGGAGGTTAAGCCCATGATTGGAAACCACAGCGGTTTGGCAGCATTTGCAGAGAAACTACATACTCTTCCGGTATCAAGACCGCTTTCGAAAACAGATTTGTTTACTCCCCCATTTCGCATAAACCAAGAAAACGCGCTAGAAATGTACTATTCACCTCACAATGAATATATCAATCAAGCTGCTTCGATTGTGATTTCAGGCATAACGCCAGGTTTTTCACAAATGAAAACAGCTTATGAAACAGCCATCGAAAGCTTGCACAAAGGCCGTTCTCTAGAACAGATGGCTTTAGACACCAAAAAAGCGGCAGGACTTTCTGGAACTATGAGACATAACCTGATCACGATGCTGGATCAATGCGGACTGCCACAGGTTTTAGGCATTCAAAGCGCCGCACAGCTTTTCGGCGACTTGCGCCATATGCTTCACACCACTTCTGTTATCAAATACCCTGTTTTCATTCAGCAGAAAAACTATACAGGACATAGTCCGGTTATCCCCCGCTCATCTATGCTAAGCACTTATGCATATAAGTATTTCCCCGCTGAACTTGAAAAGCTATCGGGCCCTGTTCTTCTTATCCCGCTAGGCAAAGCAGCCGAAACAGTCTGTGAAACGCTGATCAGGCAAAACAGCAACTGGCAGCTGACCTGCCTTCATGGCTTCCCTCACCCATCGGGCGCGAACGGTCATCGAATAAAACAATTTAAGAAAAACAAAGAGGATTTAGAAAAACAAATTCGATCCTTTGTTTCAACAAATTCACTTTCTATATAGAAAAGAGGAAATAAAAGGGATATGATAAACCTACATACATCATTAGGGAGGGATTTGGTGTTTCCTGTATTAGAAACCGACAGACTTATTCTAAGAGAGATGACAGAGAAAGATGCGGAAGCCATTTTTTCTTGTTTTTCAAACCATGACGTCACACGCTACTACGGACTTGATCCCTTTGAAAGTATAGATCAGGCAAAAACAATGATTCATCAGTTTGCCGACAATTATCAAGAAAAGCGAGGAATACGGTGGGGAATTGAAAGAAAAGACACCAAAGAACTCATCGGTACGATTGGATTTCATGCTTTGGCTCCCAAGCATAAACGTGCAGAAATCGGTTATGAAATCAGCCCGGCAAATTGGCGAAATGGCTATGCGTCAGAAGCCACATTAGAAATTGTGTCTTACGGCTTTGGCATCCTTGGACTAACGCGAATCGGTGCAGTTGTTTTTAGGGAAAATGAAGCGTCAAATCGTTTGCTGTTAAAAATGGGATTTGAAAAAGAAGGCGTATTAAGACAATATATGTACCAAAGCGGTGTACCTTATGATACAAATGTTTATTCTATTATAAAATCATGAAAAGCAAGAGAATGATAAGACATTCTCTTGCTACTCTTCCCTACTAATCTCTCGTCTGCCTTTCCCTCTTATGGGTTCCTTCCAAAATATCATAGCTGAAAATACTTACAGCAACGGCAATCAAAAAGACTACATTCATCGCGGTATTGACGAAGACGAAGCCTTGTCATATAAAAAAGATTCGCAGCGCTCTATACATCTAGTGACATCCATTAATAAATCCCTTTTTTTGTCCTGCTTCTTGAAATAAAGCCTCCAAAGACATAAAATAATGCCGAGCAAAGAAAGATATAAAAAAGCTGAATTTTGAATTCCCGCACTGTCTGCCCCATTTCTATTCCATGGATTAAGGTCATGAATGCTTTTTGCGGCAAAATGGTACAGAGTACATCTAAGACGGGAAGATTAGGCGTAAAAGAAACAAAGCAGCCTGACAATACAGACGTAACCACACTGATTCCGCTCGTCACCAAGCTTAGGTTTCGATCCATAACTGAAGCCATAAAAATAGCGAATGACGCTGCAAGCACTGCGAGTACAGCCAGCAGTTCAGCAAAAATGTCCAAGCGAAAGCCAATATCCACATGAAATAATAATGTAGTCATCACAATGGCCAGATAGGTTGGTATATATAGACATAAAAATGTAAAGGTAAACTGAACAATCAGATATTTGTTCTCGTTTACAGGTGACACTAAAATCCGCCTAAAGGTTTTAAGCATCCGATCTTCAGGATACAAGGCAGTAAGCGCGACACCTTGCATAAAAACAAGCATCACGATAAATCCTAAAATATTTGTACCTGTCCCCCTTTCAGTCCTTATTTTATCCTCTCCTTTATAGCTGATCGGCATTTTCCCAGTCTCAAAAAGCTCCCGAATCATTTTTTCATCAGCTTTACTTTTCAAAGTGGTTACCTTATAGTCTTGATGATTTTTTTCTACAACTGCTGCATATTTTCCTAACACAAGATCAGAGAACCTCGGCTTTTGATGGACCATAACCACTCGAAAGGCAGGATCTTTGGGGAGATTTTTCATCTCATCCTGCTCCGTAACAAATGCAATGGTTTCTTTTAAGACCGGTTTACCGGAAAAAAGAATGGCTGCTCCAACCATCAGCGGAATGATGATTACTGCAATGATAATAATGGCTTTCTTGGCCAGTATTCGTTCCCACCTATTTCGGAATAGATTCAGCATACATATCCCTCCGGCTTAAAAACAACATGGGAAACGGCAATACAAACGACTGAAGCCAAGAGAAGAATGGATACCACAGGCAGCAAAATACTGAAATTATGATCATAAATGAGGCGAAATGAGCATTCCGCTACCCATTTAACCGGAGAAAATACGGAAATTTCATTTACGGTATCTCCAAATCTATGAATCCCGAAAAAAACGCCTCCTAAAAAAACAAAAAAAGCAACTGGAATTTGCATGATGCTATTCGCCCGTTCTTCATTTTTGAAAATGCAGCAAAACATGGTGCCGAAACAGCAGCCAAAGAACAAAAAGACATGCAGTAAAAGCAAGATATACGGAAGGTCTTCACCGCCAAAGTTCAATTTAAAAATCGTTTGAGCCGTCCATACATTCATGGTGTACAAAATCACACTGAATATGTAAGTTGATAGTAATTTTGAAAGATAAATACTTGTCTTTGAAACGGGTGCGTATACAAGGCGAATGTTCCCTCTCTTCACCTTTTCTTCCATAAATGTGTTGGACGCGGTCATCGCGATCAGAGCCGCTGAGAAAATCATCATATTCACCCCGTAATAATCATAGGAACTGATACGGCCTGCCCCAAAGCTATTTTTTGTGACAAAGCCCATGATCAGAATAAGAATGAAAGGAAAAATCGTATTGGCTAAAATGAGAACCGGATTCCTTAAAATATTCCTAAAATCAAATGACATTACTTTCACTAAATTCATGATGCCTCTCCTAATCTCTTAAATTTCTTCCCGTCAGCTCTAAAAATACCGTTTCTAAGGATGCCTCTTGACTGCTCATATGCAGAATGCTGCATCCTTGAACACTTAATTCTGCTATGATTTCACCTAGGGGATCTTGGTTCTTTCGGACTGTAACTTTCAATTCATCCTCTATAAAGAGCACTTTTATAACCCCTTCGATATCCTTTAGAATGGTTTTGTTTAATTTATCTGCATTCGCCAGCTGAAAAGAATAAGTCATTTCTTTATTTACTTTTTTGTATAATTCCTCTTTCGTCCCGTTAGCAATCATTTTTCCTTCATTCATAATCATAATCCGATCAGCAATAGCCTCCGCCTCTTCCATATAATGTGTTGAGTAAATGATGCTTGCTCCTTTTTCTTTCAGCACTTTAATAGACTCCAGAATGTGGTTTCTGGATTGAGGATCTATTCCAACAGTCGGTTCATCCATAATAATCAGTTTCGGCTGATGGGCAATAGCACAGGCAATGTTTAATCTTCTTTTCATCCCACCTGAAAAAGTCTTAGGCTTATCATCTTTACGATCATATAGCTGTACGAGCTCCAAAGCCTCCTTAACCCGGGCTTTCAGATCTTCTCCTTTAAGAGAGTATAGACTGGCAAAAAAGCGAACATTTTTCTCAGCGGATATATCCTCATAGATGGCGATATCCTGAGGGACAATTCCGATGCCCATCTTCATTTTTTTTGCGCCATTTTTTACATTATGGCCCAATATCGTAACATTTCCGGAAGTGGCCGACATTACTCCGGATAAAATATGAATCGTTGTGCTTTTTCCTGCTCCATTTGGGCCTAGAAGCCCCAGAACTTCACCCTCCTTTACCTCAAATGAAATGCCGTCTACCGCAGCTTTGTTCGCGTACTGCTTTTTCAAATTTTCAATTGATGCCACGCTGTTCATACGTATCTCCTTTTACATTCTCCGTTTTGCGAATTCCTGAAGAACTTTTATTTTCAGATCATCACGTTCTTGTTCAATTTCAAAGTCCCGAGCGTCTTCTTCGAAACCATCCTGCTCTTCTCCATCAAAACTGTATAGCTTTTTCAATAAATTCCACAATGTCTCTAATTCTTCCGTCGAAAATCCTTGAAAAATATCTGCCATAAAGTACACAGCTTTTTCACCGCATTCCTCTAAAACGCGTTTCCCAGAATCGGTAATTTTCACATTAACCGCGCGCTTGTCACGTTTACTTGGCACAGTAACGGCATATCCTCTTTTTTCAATACTGCTGACCAGCCTGTTTATGTTCTGTTTCGACGTACCTAATTTTTTGGCAATGTTGTTGAAAGTGGTTTCTTCTTCCGGTAAATGCAGTATGGAGACCATTGTCATAAATTGCCTAGTCGTTAAGCTTTCATAGTACTCATCACCTCGTGATTGAATTTTGTTTAAAACAGAAAAAAGTGTAGCGTAAGACTGCTGCATTAAAAATAAATCTTTTAGTTCTTTAGAAAAATTCATTATAACCCTCCTCAAAAAGACAATTTGTTGTCTTTATCATCATAGCACTTTTTGTCATTTTGTCAACATATTGTCTATTTTATTGCAAATCATACGACAATATCATATTGATCAATATGAAAAAAGGTATATCATGGTTCGGTAACGTAAATTTGATAAGGAAAAAGCATTGGAATCCGCTTTTTTGAAGATCTAATTGAAGAGAAATACAGAAAACCATTAAATGCTGCGACATTACTACAATGGTTGAACACGAACCTACAAAGATACATTTGAAGAAAAAAGACATACAATCAGTAGAATTAAGAAGCGATATAAACGTAGAAGTGATCGCAAAAACTATCATTCTTTATGGGCGGACTGGTGATGTTTCAGACCAAACATTCCGGAGCACTCTGTACTAAAACCATTGCTGAAAAAAGCGCCCTATTCCAAGGGCGCTTTTCATCAGGATGCATATTGAGGGGAAGTTTCTTTCTGTCCTTCTTTTTCTTCAGGTATCTTAATACATTTCGTCATGACTGCACTTGCAAGATAAAGCACCGCAAAAATCCAGACAACGCCTTGTGCACCGACGAGTCCGATGAACATCCAAGCTAAAGCAGGTCCGACAAATGCCGATAAGCCGGCTGCGAGGTTCAAAACGGACATGGCGGCTCCTTTGTCTTTTCCGGCAACTGTCGGCACGATCGCACCAATCGGCACGTAGCCTGCCAGCAAGCCGCCCCAGATAAAGCCGATGATGCTCACAACCGCCATATTCCCGCCTGAAAAAACAGGCGCATAGTATAATAAAACAGTGAAAATGCCGCAGCCGACTCCTCCAAACCAAATGACGGTGTTTTTCCATCCGAATTTATCACCGACAATTCCAAAAATGAGGTTAAATACAATGTTGCCCAGAAAAATCGTTCCCCAAATCTGCAGCCACACATGAGTTGAAATGCCGTGCTGAGCCATGTGCATCGGCAAAAACACAGGGAAACCATATGTGCCGATGCTGTTGATGATTCTAATCATTCCTCCTGTCAGCACCCTCGGATTGGTAACAAGAATGGTAACCCCTTTTAAAAGCTCCTCCGCCGTTTCTGATCTTTTTCTTTTCTTTTTTTCAAACCGGTCTTTATTAATAAACAACGAGAAGACTGCACCGAGGCATACCCAGAAAATAGAACTCCACAGCGTATTTAAATAACCAAACGTTTTAATGGCATAACTTGAATACCAAGCACCGAAAACAAACATGCCCAGACAATACGCAATCCAAAACCAGCCGACAGCTGTGCTGAGCCTGTTCTGCGGTGTTCTGTAGATGACCCATGTCAAGAAGGAATAAGCAAAAAGCGGGTATCCTAAGCCTTTAATAAAGTAAGTCACATACATGACAGGCAGATTTAGCTGTTCAAATCCGAAGACGATAAAAGCCGCTGTACCGATCACATAAAACAACAACCCCATAAACATCGTCCGCTTTGCGCCAAATGCTTCCAGACATACACCTGAAAACCATGAAGCGATGGCCAGTGAAATGCCGTATATACTAAAAATCGAAGCGGATTGCTGAACGGTGAGCCCATTTTCAATCAGAAAAGGACTGAGCCATCCTTGTTCAAGACCGTCTCCCATCATAAACAACACAACCCCTAAAAACCCCCATGCCAGCCGCTTTGGTATACCAATTTGATCTAACATATCTGTATCCTCCTTAGGTGCTTATCTCAATTACCGTATTACCTCATTAAAGTAAGAAAATGTATAATTCCTCAATTAGCAGCAAATTCCGCCTTATACTAATACCTTGTTTCCCGATGACGGCTCTAACCCTGAAAAGAAGCGTTGGACCTGCTTCCACTCCTCGTATAAAGTCATTTCTATCCGGCAATCCTGCGGTTTTATCACCCGAACACTTCCAGACATTTCTTCGGTCAATCTATAGGCCTCATTGCAAACCACCGCAGCACCAACGACTGATGCCTGACTGTACCCTTCTTTGACATAAATTTTTTTCTGAAGAAGATTGGCGATATATTGTGTAAATGCTCTGCTTTGTAATCCGCCTCCGCATCCCCACACATAGTCACGATCAAACGGAGTGATCTCTGTTAAAATGTCAAAGTTCCATTTGATTGAACATGCAATCTCCTGTAAGGCCGCGCGTACAAAATGCGCTCTGCTTAAATGGGCTGAAAGCGGTACATCAAAGAGAAAGCCGCCTTTCGTCAGGGCGTTTTTTTCTGCCGATAAATACGAACCGAGGGAAGATACACATGCATGATCTTCCTTAGCTATTGCAGCAATCTCTTCTTCCATCACATCGTACGGTTCATTCGGATAGAAAATATCCTTTAATTTTTGAAAATTCAGACCTGTTACCCCGGGATTTGTCTCCGCAAGCCACTGTCCTTGGTCTGTGTGGCAGTTCAGCCAGGCTTTATTTTGTCTGTCCTCATGAATTTCACCAATAATTTTGGTAATCGGTGTTGTCGTACCTGATACAATGACTGCGTCTCCGAGAGCAGCACCAGTGCTTTTGACTGCAAGCTGTGTATCTCCCCCACCCGCTATAACCTTCGCATGATGTGATAGTCCCAATTCTGCCGCATACTCATCTGTTATCGATCCAATGACTGTTCCCGCTCTTACTAGAGGCGGAAGAATAGATGGCGAGAAACCGAATATATTGCACATCTCTTCTGACCATGTATTTTGTTTTACATCAAACAGCAGCGTTTCCGTCGCCTGTGACGGTTCATATGTCAATACTCCGCTCAACTGATACGTTACCCAATCACTGATGCTTGTAAAGCTTGCAGTTTTTTCCCAAAAGGAGGGCTGGCGGTGCTTTAAACCATAAAGCTTGAGCGCTGAAAAAAGCGCAGTCGGCAGACGGCCGGTTCGGCTGTATACTTCTTCCTGATTCGGTATGTTTTCCTCCCACTCCCTGCCCCGATTGTCAATGTTGGGCAGACCGAGGAAAGACTCACCATTTTGATCAAATAGCACGATCCCCTGTCTTTGACTTGTTGAAGTGAGACCAATAATTTCAATATGATGAGAACGAGACATCGCACGTTTAGCCAGATTCATGATTTGATTCCACAGCGCCTGTGGAGAAAAATAGCGGCTGTCCGGGTAAAGCGGCTCGGTCGTATATACAATGTCCTCCCGTTCAACCGTTTGAACGCTTCCCGACACACTTACGACCGCAACTCTTGCATTGCCAGTGCCAATGTCAAATACGAGATAACCTTTTTGTTTCGTCATCCTGATGCCCTCCTTTTCTTACACCTCTGCTTTAAGATCGTTTTTGTTATATAAAGTCGGAATATTGAGAGTTTTTTCATCCCTCCACTTTTTAAGCGCTTCGTTCAGAATGGTAACGTGATGATCCTCTACTTCAAATGTTGCTCCTGCTAAATGCGGTGTTGCCAGAACATTAGGCAATGAAATAAATTCATAATCCGATTGCTCTGGCGGCTCATGATAAAAAACGTCTAATATCGCACCCCTGATTTTACTTTCTTTCAGTACAGATAAAAGATCCTCTCGGTTTACCACGACAGCTCTTGATGTATTCACGAAAATGGCGCTCTCTTTCATCAAGTCAAAATACGGCCGATCAATGAGGCCAAGCGTATCATCTGTACGCGGCAGATGAACAGAAACGATATCACTATCTGAAAATACCTTCTCCAGAGATACTTTTTCATATTGCGGATAATCGTGCTGTACGTATGGATCGTAATACAAAACCTTGCAGTCAAACGCAGTCAGCAGTTTTGCAATTCTTTGCCCAACCGCTCCGAATCCGACCATACCCACGGTTTTTCCTGTTATTTCATTACCTTTGAATTTGGCATACGCCTGCAAATAATCGCTGTTCCATTTTCCATCCTTTAGCCATTGATTAGAGGTATTCGTGTGCCGGAGAAATGAAATCACATTTCCAATAAACATTTCAGCAACAGCTTGTGCGTTGCGCCCAGGTGTATAGAAAACCGGAATGTCTCTGTTTGACGCTGCTGCCACATCAACATTGGAAGGCATTCCCCTGCATACTCCCACAAATGAAAGTTCCGGCATTGATGCAAACACGTTTTCTGTCACCTGATCAAGCTCAGTAATCAAACCCGTCGCATTTGATCCTTTTAATAGCTGAATCAATTCATCTTCCCTGTATGCCCGGCCGTTTTCTTTCCAAGACTGATAAACAACGGAACCGAACAATTCTTCAAGCTCTTTTCGTCCTTCTTCGTTGTACGGTGCTGTAATCAAAACCGTCATGATGCAAAACATCCTTTTCATCGTTATTTTTCACACAAAAAAATCTCTCTCCAAAGATGGAAAGAGATTCATGTATAGGCGCACTCTGCCACAGACAGAAGCCGGTATAAACCTTACTTTCCTATCTTTCAAGCTGACGCTTGCTGGAATTGGCACAATAATGTTGCCGAGGTTTCATAGGGCCAGTCCCTCCACCTCTCTTGATAGAAAATGTTTTGTATGTAATTTTCAGAATTGAGAATACGTTAATCATAAAGAAGACCCAGATTGATGTCAATGTCTTTTTTTCAGAATTGACGTTATCATTCGAAATGTTATAATTCTTACAATATATCTAACTAGGGAGAGGAACTGGGCTATGAAATCGTTCGCCACTCAACAAAACGGCATTTTTAAATCCGTTTGCTCACTGGACTGCCCGGACCAGTGCGGATTGCTGGTACATAAAAAAGACGGGAAAATTGTGAAAGTGCAGGGTGATCCTGATCACCCCGTGACAGCCGGAAATATATGCAACAAAGTACGAAATATGGCTGAACGCATCTATGATGAAAAGCGGCTGACGACTCCGCTGAAACGAACAGGTGTGAAGGGCGAGGCAGAGTTTAAACCAATTTCTTGGGAAGAAGCGATTGACACCATCACATCCCGCTGGAAACAGCTGATTGATGAAGAAGGAGCTGAAAGCATACTGCCTTACAGCTTTTACGGCAATATGGGAAAATTAACGGCTGAAGGAATGGACCGCCGCTTCTTTTACCGCCTGGGCTCAAGCCATCTTGAGCGGACGATTTGCAGCAAAGCCGGTTCAGAAGGCTATAAATATACCATGGGTGTGAGTGCTGGAATCGATCCTGAAGAAACGATTCATACAAAACTGTTTATCTTTTGGGGAATTAACGCAGTCAGCACAAACATGCATCAAATTACAATCGCACAAAAAGCACGGAAAAAAGGCGCAAAAATTGTTGTGATTGATGTGCATAAAAATCAGACAGGACGTCTCGCAGATTGGTTTATTCCTATAAAACCCGGTACCGACAGCGCGCTCGCCCTTGGAATCATGCACATATTATTTAAAGAAAACCTTCACGATGAAGCGTTTCTATCAGAATATACAGTCGGCTATGAAGAATTGCGCGAGCATGTGAAACCGTATCATCCAGAAAAGGTATCGCTGATTACTGGTGTCAGTACCGACGATATCTATCAGCTGGCAAAAATGTATGGTGAAACCTCCCCTTCCTTTATCAGAATCGGAAACGGCCTTCAGCATCACGATAACGGTGGGATGATTGTTAGAACGATTGCCTGTCTTCCGGCGATTACTGGTCAATGGATGCATACAGGAGGCGGCGCCATCAAGCATAACAGCGGAATTTTAGAATATAACACCAACGCGCTTCAACGTCCTGATTTACTGAAAGGCCGCACACCGAGATCGTTTAATATGAACCAGCTGGGCAGAGTCCTTCTGGAAACAGACCCTCCTGTTCGCTCCCTCTTTATTTATGGGACGAACCCAGCCGTTGTGGCGCCAGAAGCGAACAAGGTCAGACAAGGCCTCCTGCGGGATGACTTGTTCACCGTGGTTCATGATTTGTTTTTAACAGAAACAGCCAAATATGCAGACATTGTACTACCTGCTACATCTGCTTTTGAAAATACTGATTTTTACACCTCATACTGGCACCATTACATTCAGCTTCAGCAGCCGGTGATTGAGAAATATGGAGAAAGTAAGTCTAATACCGAGGTATTCCGGTTATTGGCTGAGGCAATGGGATTTACGGATCAGGAGCTGAAAGATTCAGATGAAGACTTAATCCGCCAGGCGCTTCACCATCCAAATAATCCTTATTTGGCAGAGATTCGTTATGAATCACTCACTGAACGTTCGTTTATGAAGGCGAAGCGTGAAATGCCGCTGTTCCCTGGTAAATTGCCGACACCGAGCGGAAAAATAGAATTATATTCAGAAAAAATGAAACAAGCCGGTTTCCCGCCGTTACCGACACATACGCCGCTTACGCCGGATCAAGAATTCCCGTTTATGTATGTTCCGGGGCCAAATCATAATTTCTTAAATTCAACGTTTTCCAACAATGCAAAGCACGTCAAACTTGAAAAAACACCGAAACTCTTTATCAACACGATAGATGCCGAAGAACATGGCATCACTGATGGTGAAGCTGTACGGATTTGGAACAGCCGAGGTGAGTGTGAACTAACCGCCGCAGTCGGAGAACAAGTGCTGCCCGGTGTTGTCGTTAGTCAAGGATTATGGGCAGATGAACCAGGCAAAAATCAGCTTGTTAACGCCCTAACCCCAGACCGCTTGTCTGATATGGGCGGAGGCGCCACTTTTTTCTCAGGCCGAGTGCAGATTGAGAAAGCATAGAAACCGTCCAGAGCTTGCTCTGGCGGTTTTTTGTGTACACAATCAAAAAAATGAAACCAATGATATGGATTGACCGTATAACATGACGATTACATAATGGAGGCAGACACATGGACGTTTTTTTAGGAATCGGTATTGCATTGGCTGGATATTTTATCGGAGAAGGATTAAAGCATATTAACAACCCAAAAGCTAACGAAAAAAATGACATCATGCTGATTAAAGAACGAGATATTCACTTTTACATCGGGCATTTTTTAGGCATAACCCAAGCGGAGGCGAAACACTTAGCGAAGGATCTCACAGACCTCCCTCATATTGAAATAAACGGAAAAAGATATGTGCAAAAACATATCTTAAGAGAATGGCTATTAACATTAGGAGAGGAACACCAAGCGAAAGATTAATACGAGTTTTTACAGGAGAGCGGTTCTTTCAGGCACCGCTCTTCCCCATTCAGCTGTCTTCCAGCCAGTAATAATTCTCAGCAGTATAGATTGGCCAGCACCAAAACTTCGCTCCTCGGGCATGGATAAACCGGTCAAACCACAATTCAAATTCATGCCCAACTTGATTGTTTCTTCGTATGACCCAATACAGAAAGCGCTTTAATTATTGTACAGGTAACGGCTATTAGTCCAATAAAACGAACTATGATGTTCAGTTTCCATAAAAATAAAAAGCAGGATCGGTAACCTGCTTTTCAGAATTTATTTGTTTTTGAATTTTCCATATAACCTGTTTTATTCAGGAAACTGAACATGCCCAGGAACTGTGTACGCCCCAGATGTTCCGTTTTCAGGAAGCTTTAGAATCGTGTCTTTTACAACTTTTCCGCGAATGTCAGTGATTCTGACTTTAAGAGAACCCGTTCCTAAATTGGTGCTGAGGAAATGATTATAGTCCGTTTTCTCCATGTTGATCCACTTTCCGTCTTTGTAGTATTCCATTTTCATAACGGGATACTTGTGATTTCTGACTTGAATTGCTGCCCACCACTGGCTGCTGCCTTCTTTAATCCGGTATGTGAAATTGCCAGTGATTGGCGCTTTGACCACACGCCATTTGATTTTAATTTTTCCATCTTTCATAGCACCGATTTTGCTGAATGCATTTGGTGAAAGATCAAGGGCTCCTGGGGCGCCCTCAGGGTATAGATCGGTAACATAGACGACCGTCTTCCCCTTTGGCCCTTCCACTTCAAGATAAGAGCCGGCAAGAGCAGCTTTCACACCGCCGTAATTAAGGTCCTTTGGGTTAATTGCCGTAATCTCCATGTCAGATGGGATTGGGTCAAGAAGGAAAGCCCCTCCTGAATAGCCTGATCCGGTATAGGTTGCATAGCCTTCGTGCAAGTCGTTATAGGCTGCCGAAGCTTGCGGGCAAAAGCAAAGGATCATCAGCATAACCACGCTAATAACAGCACTCATCTTCTTTTTCATAGACATCCTCCTAATCCAAGCTTTAAATGAGAATCATTATCATTGTAATACTCATTCAATATGGATTAAAAGAGGAAATAGATTCATAGATTCATTTATGTCTAATTCACTATTGTATATCTATCAAAGGATGCGCTTTATATGACAATGTAATCCTTATGTTCTGATGCACATATGAACCAAAATTCTTGTCTCATTCATAGTGTATAAGCTCAAAAAATTCCCATCCCCGCTTCAAATCGCAAGCGGGAGAATTTCACTTTACTTTTGCAACTTGGTCAGAGCAGTAAGTATAATACCTAAAATGAGCACAATCGGTACCCAAATAATGATGTAATGAAAATGCGGCTCTGCCAAAGCTACAATAATAGCCCCGACACAATATAATATGATGGCCAGCGCCCTTAACACAGCATCTCTTAAGAATGTTTTATTCTGTTTGGAGAAAAACAACCGGCCGGAAAGATCCTCTAAAAGGGAAGCCAATGTTCCGGTTAAAACAGTTGAAGAAATGCCTGCAATCCCCAGTTGTTTAGCTGCTATTGTTTGTATCCCCATGGCAATACTCAAAAGGATAATAAGGATGTACACGGGAACGAAAGCAGAAGATATTGAAAGACAAGCAAAAACAAATAAAATGAAAGCCTCAATTGCCAGAGCTTTTGTTATAGGGGATGGCCAAAATGTTTTCTCTGCCTTTCCAACAATGATCGTGGACACAATCACTCCCACGATAAAGCCGATTAGCGCAGTTATAGAATGAAAAACAGTGACTTGAAGAGATTTTCCGATCGCTAATCCCAATAAAACGATATTTCCCGTCATATTAGCAGTGAAGACGTGTCCTAGGCTTAAATACCCGATCACATCCACGATTCCCGCTGTTAAACAAAGAAGAGAAAGCAAGGTGTTTCGATATGCTGCAGCAGTCAATGGTGTATCAGTCCTTTCGTGTGGTTCCAACTGTAACTTTTATTTGCATCAAAAAACATATAAAATCCCGGTTTTGATCAGGAATATAGACTCTATTCTTCCTTTTGTCCAACTGTAATAATAATCCATATGCAATTTATTTAAATTTGAAAGGAAGCTGAGTGGCTTTGAAACGATTTTATTTATTATTTGCCATGTTAAGTTTATTATTGCTTCTCTTGCCTGAAAAAGCTTTAGGCGCCGTCGATTTTCCAAATACTTCGACGAATGGCATCTTAGGCTTTGCCGGAAATGCAAAAAATGAAAAAGGAGTCTCTAAAGCGAGCACAACCGGCGGAAAAAACGGTCAGATCGTCTATATCCAAAGTCTAAGTGACTTAAAAACCCATCTGAGCGGGTCAACACCTAAAATTTTAGTGCTTCAAAATGATCTAACCGCTTCTTCAAAAACAACGGTAACCATTGGTTCAAATAAAACACTTGTAGGTTCTTACGCTAAAAAAACGCTGAAAAATATTTATTTAACAACATCATCTTCATCCGGAAACGTCATCTTTCAAAATCTGACCTTTGAACACAGCCCGCAGATTAACGGAAATAACGATATACAGCTTTATCTAGATTCAGGCTTCAACTATTGGATCGACCATGTGACATTTTCAGGACACAGCTATAGTGCTAACGGAAGTGACCTGGACAAGCTGTTGTATATCGGTAAATCAGCTGATTATATCACCATCAGCAACTCAAAATTCGCAAATCATAAGTACGGTTTAATTTTAGGATATCCTGATGATTCCCAGCACCAATATGACGGCTATCCGCACATGACCATCGCCAACAACTATTTTGAGAATTTGTATGTAAGAGGCCCTGGGCTGATGAGGTATGGCTACTTTCATGTCAAAAACAATTACAGCAACAATTTTAACCAAGCGATTACCATCGCGACAAAGGCAAAAATATACTCTGAATACAATTATTTTGGAAAAGGCAGCGAAAAAGGAGGAATCCTTGATGACAAGGGAACCGGATACTTTAAGGATACAGGAAGCTATCCGTCCTTGAACAGGCAATCCTCTCCGTTGACAACGTGGAATCCAGGCTCCAATTACAGCTACCGGGTTCAAACTCCGCAGTACACAAAAGAATTTGTCACAAAATATGCCGGATCACAAAGTACAACATTGGTTTTTGGCTATTGACACAAAGAGGGCTTGCGTAAAACGCCAAGCCTCTCTTTATGTCTATATATTGTGTGTCTTGCTTGTGTCTAAAACTCACACATGCGCCATAATGTCGCTTGTTTTCTGAACAAGTTAACATGCTCTCACGTACCAAATATTTTTTCGCCAAAATGTTCATTCAATTTTCTTACATGAATACATGGACCTCTCAAATGCTTTTCTCATTATACAACATGAGTCATTATTGATTCATCTCAAACAAAAAGAAACCATTTCCTAAATGGATTTTTTTGTTCTATCATCTATAAACCAGGCCGCCATCAGTTAAAATAGCTTGACCGGTAATGTAATCTGCATCATCTGAAGCTAGAAATGAGACTAAATTGGCCACATCTTCAGGTGTTTGATATCTTTTGAGAGCAATGTCAGAACAGAATTTTTCAAATGCTTCTCCTGGTACAAATCATCGCTATGTTTAACCATTTCTTCATCAATGCGATCCCACATTTTTGTTTTTGCAACACCAGGACAATATGCGTTTACTGTTATTTTATATTTGGCTAACTCTTTAGCAGCTGAATGAGTAAAAGATTTCACAGCATGCTTCGTCGCGGAATATGTTCCAAGCATTTCAAATGATTCGTGCCCTGCTATACTGCATGCGTTAATGATTTTGCCTTTTGTTTCTTGCTTAATGAATTGGTCGGCAGCTGCTTGAGTGCCAAACACAACGCCATTGACATTAACCTTGAACAATTGATTCAGTTGGTCTTCTGTTATTTCTAAAAATGGAGAAACTGCCTCAATGCCAGCATTGTTTACAAACACATCCAAACGACCAAATGTTTCTGCCGCTGCTTTAACTAAATTGAATTGGTCATCACGCTTGGATACATCCCCTTTCACTCCGATAACATGAAAGCCATTTTCTTTGAAGTCTGAAACAGTTGCATGCAGCAGTTCCTCGTTAATGTCATGCAGAACGACACTAAAACCATCCTTGCACAACCTCTCTGCTATCCCTCTTCCTAAACCGCCTGCGGAACCAGTAACTATTGCTACCTTGGTCATAAATATTCCCCTTTCGAAATGAGGTATAGTGACGATATATTTAATTTAACAAATCAGTGTTTCTCCACACCGTTTAAACTGCTGTCTCAAAAGATAGCTTGTATTATATAGTTAATTCAAGTTGAAATCACTTTAGGATTGATCCATAATTCAGATTATCTATATGGCGTGTGTAACATACAACACCATTAGTAAAAATATGTACACCGAGCTCTTATTCGTTTTCTTTAGTCATCATGCGCTGTACTACATTGTATTAGAATACATTAAAGCGGTTGCCAAGAGCTATTATGTCATTGTTATGGTCATACTTCTCAATGTAGTTTCTCTTTCTTAACATACATACCATTGAATTTTGTATGGTGTAAATGCCATTAGGTCTTGACTCCAAAGAATGCGTGATGAAGTCGTTTTTAAATGATGAAGAGGAGCTCATCGACCTGGTTCACTTTTTCATCATTCAAATAGAGTGATCCCTATTCAAATCCTTTTTTTATTATCAGATTCTTAATGGTGGTTTTTATTATGTGGTTTTAAAGAGGAGAAAGTCCCCTCTTTTACACTTGTATTTCTCCATAACATAATCTGTCACATAACTCATAGTTACCGCCAGTTTGATACATGCAACGTTGATAACATCGTTGTGGATCATAAGAGATTGTTAGATGTTGAGGCACATGATAAATCAGATCGTAAGGCGTTTGAGTATACCAAACTGGATATTGTCTAAACACATCGAACCCTCCACTCATTCCTCTGGTTTACTGTATTGTATTTGCCTCACAGCAAAATGTCGTTTGTCCATACGAAATTAGGCTTTCTTTAAAAGAACTCTCCTTTATACAATAAACTACATTCCATTCTAGATAAAAGTCTTCTTTTAATGTAATCTCAATCTCTTTCCTAATTATGTTAAAATAGATCAAAAAAGAAATTGTGGTGTATTTATGCTTGACTCAACTTTTCTCTTGATATTCATGTTTGTACTTTATATTTGCTTTATTCTTTATAGAATTAATAAGCGATTGATATATAAGAAAGAACGAATGGCCATTTATAAGCACCTTGTTATTTTTTGTTTCATTGTTTACTTCTTTGAACTGATAAGTGTTACAATATTTCCTTTACCTATAGATCGCGATTTAATTGCGAACTTAAGGAACGATTCCTATCATCCATTTTTGTATGGAAATAACTTTATCCCGTTTTGCTTCGTTGTAGATATTTATCATCTGGGCTTGCAGTTTTATGTGATAAGATCTCTTGGTGGAAATCTGATTTTACTGCTGCCAGTTGGCTTATTGTTCCCTCTTTTATTTGAAAAGTTAAGAAACCTAAAAAGAATTTTATTAAGTGGATTTTTTATCTCATTGTTTATAGAACTAACGCAACTTTCGATTTCAATGTATTTAGGAAACGCATATAGAAGTTTTGACGTTGATGATTTAATCCTTAATACGTCAGGTACTGCACTAGGATACGGGCTGTTTTGTATTCTTCCGTCGTTATATAAAAAATTCCGATTCTTTCATAAACATTGAATCACTTTCTGATGAAGACATGTAACTCCCTCAATTACACAATATGAAGACAGAATTGTGCTATACATATCATTAACGGGCTTTTTGTTGAAATCGAATTAGAAAGATATAATGGAAAAAGGTGTCAATTGATTACAGAATCAAAAAGCATTCATGAGTGCGAGGTATGATGTTTATTGGAAGATCGCACGTGTAGGGATATAATCAACATAACTAATCATTTTAAGGTGATACGAAAATGGACAGAATAATGAAATCTCATTTTGAACATCTAGAAGCAGAGGACAAAAGCCTGCAATTAGAAGCCTTTCAGAATATTATTAACGCCACAAAAGAGAAAGTAGACTGGGCTTATGAAGTGTGGGACCAATTAATAGGATGGCTGACCGATACGGATAACCACAGGCGAGCGAGAGCAGCACAGTTTCTTGCTGGTTTAGCAATCAGTGATCCGGATAAACGGATGCTACGCGACTTTCCAGCATTATGGGAAGTGACCAAGGATTCAAAATTTGTTACTGCTCGGCATAGTTTACAATCAATCTGGAAGGTTGGCTTAGCTGGGCCAAAACAAAAAGAAATGGTGCTTACTCATATTATTGATCGCTTTAAAAATGGAATAAACGAAAAACATTATACATTGATTCGCTACGATATGATTGTAGGATTAAAAAAATTATACGATGAAGACAAAGATGAGTACATTAGGGAAATAGCAATGGAATTAATTGAGCTCGAGAAAGATAGCAAATATCGAAAGAAATATTTGTCAGCCTGGAAATAACCCTCTTATGCAATGTTCTGCAAACGTTAAAATAGCACTACGTCCCCGTGTGAGTGCTGTTTTTCATACTATATTTATTTTTGAAATGATCATACGAGAGGGATGCCAACTGTTATAACCTTTTAAATTTTTTAATTGTTGCTTTTGGAGGATCAGATTCTTTAAGAGTGTTGAACCACACCTTCATTTTTTTACCTGTCACAAGGTCTTCTTTGTTTTCAATTTGACTTAATCCCAATATCACAACATGACTTTTATATTTTTTTATTAGTCTATCTTGAGACAATTGAAAGTCTTCTTTATCAGGAGTATGTTTGCCCTCAAGAAATATCGCTGACTTTTCATCCTTAATAAGGATAAAACCAACAAGGTTCTGCATCTTTGGCGTTTTTATTTTATTTTCTTCCTTATCATTGCAGCCTGAAATAAAAGCAAAGAACGCTAAGACCAGTATCCCAATTTTATGCATTTATCTCTCCCTTTTTGGTGTATATTTTTATAACGATAGGACAAATTTATAGATTTACAGAACAGATGTACACGGTAACTCCCTTCAATTCAGCTATACCTTTCCGTTACACATCATTCCCTAGTGCCCGCACATAAAAAACAATTGAATATTTAGTACATGGTACAATAAGATGAAATTAACTATTTAGTTGACCAATAAACTCATTTGCTGACATCGCATTTGTGCCTTTTGTGAAAAACTTGTAAACTTTTTGGGTAGCCATAAAATAAGGAGCGATTTTTTGTCTAAAAACTTAGCATTTTTTCTTTTCATCTTATGTGTCATCATTGAGAAAGTCATGAAAAATATGGATGTAATAAGCACTGCAGCATCCTTTTGCTCTTTCGTTCTCGTTTTCATTTATTTTAAAGATGAGTTTAAAAAGCTAAAAACAAAAGCAAGGATCATTCTGTTTTCATGCTTTTTAGTATTAACAGGAATCATAGTTTTTATCATTTTAGAAGGACAGGTATTCATTAAAAACCACGATTTCTTTAACGGCTGGGAGATCATAGCAGTGATTATTTTGTTTGCAGTCCCTTTGATATCTGGTACTGTTTGCTTTAGATTGCTTTACGAGCATTTAAAAGAAATGTAAGCATATTATGTACAGGGAAGGAGCTAAACTTGCATGTTTTTATTTTACTTGGATAAAAACATGCCTTTATCCTGACATGTACTTATCAATCAGATGTTTTTGAAAGCAGACCTATATGTTGGACGTTTCATCCCTAAACTCGCCATTGCAGATTTATCTTTTATACCATGGTTTCTCTTGTAATCTCATTTGATCTGTATGTTTCTCCTTACCAGTCTTCCACTCCACCTTAACAACTACATCATGTCCGATTACTTCATCTTCAGGCATAAAATCAAACGTAGCAATGTGGTCTTCCATTTGTCCTCCGCCAGGCATTTCTTCACCTGTGTACTCTGATAAATCATAATTCCCTCTGTCATCATACTTTTTACCATCTATGTACAATGTGATTTTTTCAACAATGGTTCTTTTCGCTTCTTTCTTATTCCCCTGCCAATATAAATTCAAGAAGTAATTAGGCCCAATCGAAGTTTTATCTGATTTTTCAATGGTAGAAACCCACAATTCGTTCCTGCTGCTTCCCTCATATTTCACTTTGTCTCCTGCTATCATCGCAAAGAACGTTACTAAACAAATCAATAATGGAGCTGTAATGATTAGTATTTTTTTGATTTTATTCTTGCTTCTCATGTCTTCCCTCGCTTTCTTCATTTTAATTAGTAGAATAAATGATCAAAATGTTACTTGAAAATGAAAAAGAGCTGCTGTTCAAGCAGCCCAATAATTATCTTTTCAATTTTGCAGCTATATTAGACTTTCTTGGTGGTTCTCAGCTAATAAAATTCGCAACGCAGCTATATCTGCCTTAAGACTGATCAGGTGTTGATTATCTGCGTATTAACCCAAATGGAAACAACATTCAAACAGCTTTAATGCTCAAGCTCCTATGTAGGTCACTATATTGTCTATGTCTAATTAACCTCTTCTAACTAAATGTAAAGGTTTGTTTTAATTGTCGTCCTTCTTTTCCTTTTTGTGTCCAAATAATAACAACCTCTAATTCAGATGCCTTTTCAGCCACCATAAAATGTGTAAACTTCAGCGGGATACCATCGTTTAAACTTTCGGCTAAGCTTATTAAATTCTCCTTCTTTCTCACACATTTCTCGTTGGGACAGCCAAAAAGTGAAAACCTCGTGGTTGAGTCAGGATCATTTCTATACAATTGTACATCCACTGTAGCTGCGGCTTCCCCTATGTTTTTGATGTCCATTGAATAGACGTGATATTCCCCCTTTTTTGGACTCGCTAATTCCTTTGCATTTTTTGCTTCGCTTATTTCGACTGACTATTGCTCTGTTTTTTGTTTAATTGGCAACTCTTTAAATGTCAGGGCTTGAGTCTTTGTTTGAATAAAAATCAATGCAAATATTAAAACACATAAGGATAGAAAGTGCTTCTTCACTTCGTATCTCCTTCTTTCTTTTTCATTAGCTTCCCCAATATAGGTGTCCGGTATGACGTATAATAAAAAGCCCTCATTGATTGAAGGGCTTCAATTACAATTGAAATGCTATTTCATTTCATTAATCTGTGTGAATCTAAGCAGGACTTTCTGCAACATAGCAATATAATAGCTATGTATATGGTTTAGATTCAATACAATTGAAACAAGCTTGTTTCTTTGTCGATCGAAGCAGCCTTTTGAAATGCCGCCTTTAGAGATTACATATTTGTCATTTGTTCATATATGAATGTGAGGACGAAAATAAGCGAAGCGTTTCCATCTATATAGTCGCCAGGGGCTATGTAAGAAGAGCTTTTGCATTGTCTAAACGCTTCTGCAAGCCTTTTGTCACCTAATGTGCATCCAGTTGCTAACACATGCACCCCTCGTAAATCTGCATACGCCCGAACTTCTTCAGGACCGAAATAACATGAACGCGGCTCGTTTTTTTCATAAACGTTTTGTCCCAATTCCGGCAATATGATTTTCCATCTTCTCCATGAAAACTTAAAATCATATAGTCGGTTTCTCCTCGGTTCTCGCCCGAAAGCACGCTAACTAAATCATTAGGTCGTCCACCCCAATGCATGTGTACTTTTGCACCATAATATTCAAGTGCGGAACGTAATGCAAATGATTCTAACTCACAATGTGGCCCTGCCACTAAAGTAATGCGGATGCTTGACTGACTCAAATCAAATAGCCTCCCCAAAGTTATTAGTGGCCTACATTCTAGCTTCAGGCAGATTAAAATGTGATACCAAAAAATTCCGTTATTTCCCAAACGATTAGACTTCAACAAATCATCATTACAAATCTTTTTGTTTGAGCAGATCAGGGCATGCCATATGCACATCCAATGTTATCCCATCATTTCCTTAGCCAATACGAATGGTGGCCTTCACGTAATCGCTGACTTAAAAAAGTTTGCTTTCTCCCACAATTCCATATCCAATATTTCTCCTACTTCATTAGGAGACTTCTGATGCAGAATTGCTTTCTTAATTAACCTAATGAGTTTACAATATCATTTTAGTACAGCTATCACGCTTCATGAATTGATTTTTCAGAGTCATAATGTCCATCTATTGAACGGAAATGCTCTTCTAGTTCCTCAAGTGTTCGTCCCTTAGTTTCCGGCATGAATTTGTATACAAAACCGATTGCCAATATACCCAAAGCGACAAATATAAAGAAAGTAAAGGATAAGCCTGCTGAGCTAAGCATGATTGGAAAAGCAAAACCGATGATAAAGTTTAAAATCCAAAGGAAAAATACACTGATGCCAGTACCAAGCCCCCTTAATCTTTGCGGGAATATTTCTGCAATGACCAGCCATGTTACTGGTCCGACACAGCCCTGCATAAAGGCTAGAAATAAAACGGTCAAAGATAGCACGATATACGGGAGTGCTGCTGATCCATCAAGCACGATTGAGAATATGGCAATGAATAAAAGCGCTGTGGTCGTTCCTGATAAACCAATCATCAATATCGGGCGCCGGTTCACCCTGCCAACCAGCCAAATGCCGATGATAACGGCAATGACTGATATCAATCCATTCCCAATATTAGCGATTAAAGCTGCCTTTGTACCAAAACCGGACTCTTGCAGGATTTGAGTGCCGTAATACATAATTGAATTGACACCTGTGATTTGATTAACAATGGCAACACCGATTCCAATCAATAAAAGACGGCGCAGCCACGGTGTAGAAAACTCTTTGATCGATGCCTTCTTTACATTTGAATCTTTAACTGCCGCTGCTTGTATTTCCTTAAATTCTGCTTCTGCCCTTTTCTCGTCACGTATGAGTTTAAGGACGCGCAGCGCCTCGCTTTTTTTACCTTTAGAAGTTAGCCACCTCGGACTCTCCGGAACCATGAGCATACTTGCAAATAATATGAGAGCCGGTATGGCACAAAGGACAAGCATGTATCTCCAAACATGCCCTGTATCAGCCATTGCAACACCAAGAATCGCGTTAAAAACGTAGGCTAAAAATTGCCCGCCGACGATCATCAGTTCATTTTGCGTTACCATACGCCCTCTTTTCTCATACGGCGCCATTTCTGCTAAAAAGGCCGGTACCATTGAAGATGCCCCACCGACAGCCAGTCCCAGAAAAAACCGAAAGATAACCATCGTTAAAACATTCGGGGCAAATGCTGTTCCAAGCGATGCCAGAAAGAATAAAAAGGATAGATTAAGAATCATTTTACGTCGGCCATAGCGGTCAGCCAATTTGCCGCACAGCAATGCACCAAACGCTGCTCCTAATAGAAGCATACTTGTAACAAGCCCTTCTGTGACCGGTGTTAAGTTAAGTTGATCAGATCTTGCCATAAAAGGTAAGGCTCCATTTATAACTCCAGTGTCATATCCAAAGAGAAGCCCGCCAAATGTTGCTGAGATCATTATCAACTGTAAATACGACCTGGGATTTCGTTGTTCTTTCATACCCTTTCCCCACCTTTATGAAGAATGCTTTATATGTTTCTCATTCTTGTCAACCGAATGTGCTGGATTGACCCTTTCTCTTTTAAAAGAGCAATACTCATTTCAGCCAGGTTTTTTATTTCCCGAGACCTTATCAATCTGAAGATTGAAAAAACTCAATGCGGTCGAGGCTTTTCGCAAGAACCAACTTAATTGAAATCGATTTCATTCATTTCGTGAGAAACATATCCACTTTATTGTTATTTCATTGTTATATTTTTGTTACTTCCTAGTTAGATTTGATATTATCATAATTTTAAAAGCGCTTTCAGTCAATTATAAAACTTCTGAGTTTTTAGCAATCGTAGAATTTCCCAGATAAAACGCCTATTAATGGTTACGTTTTTGAAATCTTGTTGTGATATTTGAATATTGATCATGAGCTTGTACTCAAATATAAACGTGTTAAGAAAAATACATTCACAATAAATAGCGATATCATTATAATGAATGATGGTTGATTGAGATAGAAACAGAAGAAGGAGAAATGGAATTGAAGAAAGCAATGTTATGCTTTAGTTTATTAGCTTTGAGTTTTTCTTTGGCAGCCTGCGGATTAAATGATACAGCTGAAAAAAGCAATTCAGATCTTAAACAGCCAGTTGCCAAGAATTCTCAACCTGAAGCAAAAAAAGGCTTGGTGGATGCTGTGTTAGAAAGGCCTGTTGACGGAGATACGATCAAAGTTAGCTATAACGGCAATATTGACACGGTTCGCTACTTGCTTATTGATACTCCAGAGACTAAAAAGCCAAATTCATGTGTTCAGCCATATGGCGAGGATGCATCTAAACGAAACAAAGAATTGGTTAGTGGCGGCAAGCTGCAATTAGAATTTGATAAAGGAGAGCGCAGAGATAAATTCGGAAGGCTGTTAGCTTACGTTTATGTCGATGGCAAGTCTGTTCAAGAAACACTGTTAAAAGAAGGATTAGCCAGGGTAGCATATGTTTATGAGCCAAATACGAAATACATAGACCAGTTTAGAAAAGATGAACAGGAAGCACAAACGAAAAAACGTTCTATTTGGAGTAAAAACGATTATGTGAATACCAGAGGATTTAAAGGCTGTGTTAAGCAGCACTCAACTGAAAAACACAAGTGAAAAAAGGATATAGTTCGTGATAGACACCCTTTTGAATGAATATAATGCAATAAATCAAAAAAGAGGGTGCCTACATAAATGAATTCTCTACTAAAGAACGAAGACATGATTGCGATTATTAGAAATGGTCTTCGCACATCACAATACCCAAAGCACATTATTGTCGTTGGCGCCGGGTTGGCTGGGCTTGTTTCTGCATCTTTACTGAAGAACGCAGGACATAAAGTGACGATTCTGGAAGCGAGTGATAGAGTCGGGGGCAGAGTTTGCACGTTGCGATCTCCCTTCAGTACCGGGCTGTATTTCAATGTTGGACCAATGCGCATTCCGGAGATCCATACGCTAACCTTGGAATATATAAAAAAATTCAGCCTGCCAACTAATGTATTTTTGAACAGAACTCCACTGGACATCATTTACGCCAATGGCATTCAAACACGTCTTCATCATTTTGAAAGCAATCCGGGTATCTTAAGATACCCAGTTGCAGAAAATGAACAAGGAAAAACGGCCGAAGAGCTGATGCTTTCTGTATTGCAGCCTATCCTCAATTTTATTTCTGTAGATCCCGCGAGAAATTGGCGGATTGTTGAAACACAGTACAGGAACCATTCGTTAGCCTCATACTTGAATACTTATTTTTCATACGGTGCAATCGATATGATCGGCGTACTGTTGGATATGGAAGCATATATGGGTATGTCCCTTGTTGAAGTGTTACGGGAATCCATCTTCTATACGTCGCCAACTCGCTTCTATGAAATAACAGGCGGCATGGATCGGCTTCCTCAAGCATTTCTTCCCCAATTAAATGAACATATTGTCTTCCATCATAAAATGGTGAAAATATCTCAAAATCATAACAATGTTACGATCAACTGCATTCATCAACAGACAGCAAACCATTTGGAAGTAACAGGCGATCTCGCTATCATAACCATCCCATTTTCAACATTGCGTTTTGTCCAAGTTGAACCATATGATTCATTTTCTTATTATAAACGGCGGGCCATTCGTGAACTCAACTATATTGCCGCAACAAAAATCGGAATAGAGTTTAAGAGCCGTTTTTGGGAAAAAGCTGGGCAGCGCGGCGGCAAATCGATCACTGATCTTCCGATAAGATTTTCATATTATCCCAGCATTGACATTGGCTCGAATGGTCATGCTGTCATTGTAGCGAGCTACACATGGGCGGATGAGGCGCTGATATGGGACAGTCTTTCAGAGGGAGAGCGCCTCCGCTATACTTTAATGAATTTATCAGAAATATATGGTGATATAGTGTGGTCAGAATTTGTGACCGGCGCTTCTTTTAGCTGGACCCTCAACCCTTATTCAGCTGGAGGGTTCACAGCTTTCGAACCAGGACAGGAATTACAGCTGTATCCATATATCCCTACCCCTGAAGGGAAGATACATTTCGCTGGAGAACACGCCTCACTTACTCATGGATGGATGCAAGGAGCGATTGAATCCGGAATACGAACGGCGTATGAAGTAAATCGTATCACTTAGATCCTCCGTTTTTTATATCCCTTTTAGCGACTCCTTTAGATAGATTTGATATTGCTTTTTAATGATGGACATTGATGTCGTTAAATACTTGAGAACAGAAATTAGGATAGTATAGCTAATTTTTAAAAACCCTTCACAGGACTGTGAGGGGTTTTTGTGCGTAGACACAATACTTCCGATTTGATCGAAATCAAGAGTTTGGACTGTTACCAATTCGTTAACAGATATATAAACCCAACTTCTATGATGCAGCTGTAGTTATGTGATTAAAGGGGGGCCTATGATCATGATGAGTCGTTAATTGTCTTTCATTGATCTCCTGGAAAAATAAACGCTTAACGACCCTCACTAATCGTTTGTTCGAAAGCTCTTCAAAGCTGTATTGAGATCCTTAGTGTGAGTATAAATTTTCTTATATAAATCGAATAGCGTTTTATATTTTTGAACATTTTGTTCCTTGGGATAAAATGTAGAAGCCTTTTGAATAAACTGCTCTGCACATTCTTCAAGGGATTCAAACCACCCACTTCCAAAGGCAGCTAGCATAGCAGCCCCCATGGCTGGGCCTTGTTCATTTTCTAACTTAATCACGCTCGCATTGAAAATATCAGCTTGCATTTGCAGCCACGTTTCATTTTTAGCTCCCCCACCAATAGAAACAACAGTATTTACTGATTTTCCCGCTTCGCGGAATAGCTCAATTGATTCATGTAAAGAGAATGTGATGCCTTCCATTATTGCCCTCAAAAAATGCTCTCTTTTGTGGGCTCCATCCATTCCGATCAAGCTTCCCCGAATAGAAGAATCAGCATGTGGCGTTCTCTCACCAACCAAATAAGGAGTGTATAGCAGTCCATTGGCTCCTATCGGAATAGATTCCACTCCCTGCAATAATTGCTCAAACGATTCGTTTGGTGCAAATGTTCTTTTAAACCAGTCCAAGCTGTACCCTGCAGCGAGTGTGACTCCCATTGTATAAAAAGAATCCTTTTTTCCATGATTAAAAAAGTGCACTTTTCCTTTAAAGTCTCTTTCTTTGTCTTCTTCGTGGGAAAGTATGACCCCTGACGTCCCAATACTGCATAGTGTTTTTTCGGAAGAAAGAATACCCGCTCCAATAGCACCGCAAGCATTATCAGCTCCCCCGGCGTACACTTTTGTTTTTTCCAATAGCCCTGTCTCCGCCGCAACGTGCGGAAGCAGCGATCCTACACAATCATGAGATTCAACAAGCGGAGGACAAATATCTGCAGAAATACCAAATCGATTGCAAATATCATTGCTCCACTCCTTGCGAGTAATATGTAAAAGCAACGTTCCTGCTGCATCAGAGTATTCGGTGTGAAGAGCACCAGTCATACGAAATCTCACATAATCTTTCGGAAGCAAAAAAACAGCCGTTTTTTTAAAAAGTTCAGGTTCATGTTCCTTCACCCATAAAATTTTAGGTAATGTAAACCCTTCTAAAACTCGGTTTTTTGTGATGTCAAGCAGATAATCGCCAAAATTCTCAGTCATCCAAATACATTGAGGCGTCGTTCGGGTATCATTCCAAAGAATTGCATGACGCAACACCTTTAAGTCTTGGTCAAGCAGGACTAACCCATGCATTTGTCCTGAATAGCTTATCCCGTCAATATCCTTGGCTTGAACGTTGGATATGGACACCAATTCAGCCAAGGCTTCAATTGTTTGCTGCACCCAGTCTTCGGGATTTTGCTCACTATACCCTGCCTTCTCTTGAATGAGCAGATAACTCTTCGACGTTTCTGCACAAACCTTGCCGTTTTGATTGACTAAAATTGTTTTAACAGCACTCGTTCCAAGATCTACTCCAATGACATACTTCATTTTTTCACCCCTTACCCTTATAAAAAAACCATTCACTCAAAATAAAACCCAATTATAGAAAGTACCCGTCATAACAATAAGCAAAAGGTAAGGAATCATGACGGGCAGTCTCAGGTAACTTGGCTATCATACCTTTTTATCATGATTCTCTTTATCTGTTATACTTCTAAAATGTATTGGTTCAATATAGCTTTTAATCGCTCCTGTCTTCCTGATTCGTTTTGAATTAATTTATTATTAAGCGCATATTGCTCAAGAGTATGGAAATTAGCTCTTCCTTCTGTAATTTCAAGACCAATTCCTTCAGTAAAGCTGCGATAACGATGTTGAATCACATCGTCAAACACACGATCTTCGATCAATTTATGGGCTACTCTCAATCCTCTTGCAAATGCATCCATCCCGGCAACATGGGAATATATTAGATCATCAGGCTCAAAAGAAGATCTTCTAACCTTCGCGTCGAAGTTTAATCCGCCGCTTCCAAGGCCGCCATTTTGCAGGATTTCGTACATTGCTAATGTCGTAGAATATAAATCTGTTGGAAATTCATCTGTATCCCAGCCTAAAAGAGGATCACCCTGATTCGCGTCAACAGAGCCTAGAAGACCGTGTACTCTTGCCATCCGTAATTCATGTTCAAATGTATGCCCGGCTAATGTGGCATGATTGGCTTCGAGATTTAATTTAAAATGATTGTCTAAGCCATATTGCTTTAAAAAGGCAATGGTTGTTGCTGCATCTGTATCATATTGATGAGTGGTCGGCTCTTTTGGTTTTGGTTCAATCAAAAACTGTCCTGTATATCCGATTTCCTTCGCATAATCCACTGCCATATGCATGAATCTCGCCAAATTATCAAGCTCCAATTTTAAATCGGTATTTAACAATGTGTCATATCCTTCACGGCCGCCCCAAAATACATAGTTCTCGGCGCCAAGCTCTTTTGCTGTTTCTAACCCTTTTTTTACTTGTGCTGCAGCATACGCAAACACATCTGCATTGCAGGAAGTTGCGGCACCATGGACGAAACGGGGATTCGTAAACATGTTTGCAGTATTCCATAATAGCTTAACGTTGCTATTGCTCATGTAATCTTTAATCATGCCCACGATGATATCTAAATTTTGATTTGTTTCTTTTAACGTATTTCCTTCTGGTGCAACATCTCGGTCATGAAAAGCAAAAAATGGTGCATCCAGTTTTTCAAACATCTCAAAAGCTGCTTCTACTCTCGCCTTCGCCAGATCCATTCCTTTATAGTGATCCCACGGTCTTTGCATCGTAGCTGCCCCAAAAACGTCTGTGCCGTCAGCGGTAAATGTGTGCCAATAGGCAATAGAAAATCGCAAATGCTCTTTCATCGTTTTTCCGCCGATTACTTCTCCAGAATTATAATATTTAAATGCTAAAGGATTAGTGGAATCTTTCCCTTCATAAACCACTTTGTTTACGCTTCCAAAATAGTTGACTGAACTAGAATGAGTTTGAGCCATCTTATTTCCCCCTTAAAAATCTTTTTTAAAACAGGTGCATTTCACATTTCGTATTGTATATAAGTTTTATATTAGTTTGTTGTTCGAACAAACTAACTTATTTTAATCTTATATAACCTCCTCAATATTTTCAATATTATTTTTAGTTTTTTTTGAACACATTAGATATAATAAAGGTAAGATAAGCAATGTACGATGTCTCCTAGTGGAAACAATAAATTTCAACTTAATTTAAAGATTATACAAATGGAGTGAATTAAGTGGTTATCGCTGATCAAACCTTTGTCAAAAAAGTAAATCAAAAGTTATTATTAAAAGAAATTCTTAAGAATTCACCTATTTCCAGAGCAAAATTATCTGAAATGACTGGATTAAATAAATCAACTGTTTCATCACAGGTAAACACGCTGATGAAAGAAAATCTTGTATTTGAAATCGGTCAGGGACAATCAAGTGGCGGAAGAAGACCTGTCATGCTTGTTTTTAATAAAAAGGCGGGATACTCCGTAGGAATAGATGTTGGTGTGGATTATATTAATGGCATTTTAACAGATCTTGAAGGAACGATCGTTCTTGATCAACACCACCATTTGGAATCGAGTTCTCCAGAAATAACCAAAGATATTTTAATTGATATGATTCATCACTTTATTACGCATATGCCACAATCTCCGTACGGGCTTATTGGTATAGGCATATGCGTGCCTGGACTCATTGATAAAAATCAAAAAATTGTGTTCACTCCGAACTCCAACTGGAGAGATATTGACTTAAAATCTTTCATACAAGAGAAGTTCAATGTGCCCGTTTTTATTGAAAATGAGGCGAATGCTGGGGCATATGGAGAAAAAGTATTTGGTGCTGCAAAAAATCACGATAACATTATTTATGCAAGTGTCAATACAGGGATAGGGATCGGTGTTATTATCAACAATGATTTATATAGAGGGGTAAGCGGATTCTCAGGAGAAATGGGACATATGACAATAGACTTTAATGGTCCTAAATGCAGTTGCGGAAACCGAGGCTGCTGGGAATTGTATGCTTCAGAGAAGGCTTTATTAAAATCTCTTCAGACTAAAGAGAAAAAAGTGTCCTATCAAGAGATTATAGACCTCGCCCATCTGAATGATATCGGCACTTTAAATGCATTACAGACTTTTGGATTTTATTTAGGAATAGGCCTTACCAATATTCTAAATACATTCAACCCACAAGCCATCATTTTAAGAAACAGCATAATTGAATCGCATCCTATGGTACTAAATTCAATTAGAAGCGAAGTGTCATCCAGGGTTTATTCCCAATTAGACAATAGCTATGAATTATTACCTTCTTTCTTAGGAAAAAATGCGCCAGCATTAGGAATGTCCTCCATTGTTATTGATCATTTTCTAGATATGATTACAATGTAATTTATGATTAAAATGTCAAATCCCTATGTTCTAGCTTATCTTTAGACCTTCTAATATGAAAAAAGGAGTTCTAAATAGAAGTCTCCTTTTTTCATGCAAAAATTATTTTTCTTTATAGCGAAAATATCTAAAGTCGGCCGGAATATGATTACCACTGGTATCTTGACATTGCATCCCTACAAAGGCTCCTGTGAAGAACCCTCCCCCACGGATGTAGTCATCAGATAATTTTTTCGATTCCAATGCAATGTCAATTTTGTGCCAATCTTCTTTGTTAAAAGAATAGAAATAATAATACTTTTCCTTTTCAATATTTACTCTTAAATATACATACTTTACTTCACGAGGAATAGCAATTTTATTTTTTAATGGTTGTGAAAAAGAAAAGTTATCACATATTGTTAATTCTAGAATACGGCCAAGTTCTTCATCATGCGTGACTTGAAGAGCCGTCCAGTTCTCTGTATTGTAATAGTTCACCAATCCAGCGGCTTGTTGAAAATTCTCCGGATAAAACTCTACAGCAGTTTCCGCTTCAAAATGGAGACTTTGCCAACGTCTGGCTACAAATGCCTGAGTAAATGTCGAGGTTAATGATTCATGACCGTATAATCGTAAATGATTTGGTACCTGAGTCAATGAACCTAATTCATTCGTAAAAGGAATCCTTAACGTTTGAAAATTTATATTTAATGTTGAATCCTCAAATTCATCAACTTCCGGGTATGTTGCTTCAAACATTGTTTCTGGTATAGAAGGTGCTTCTACCTCCAAGCTTCCTTCTTTTCCACCTACTACATAAGGCCATTCATCTCTCCAATAGAGTTTTTGAATAGCAGTTTCTCTGCCTAAAGGACAATATCCTCTCTGCTGATAAATGGAATCATCGTCAGGATGAATAGGACGTCCCGTTAAATGAGCTAAATACCACTCACCTGTATGTGTTTGAACAATGGATGCATGACCACATTTTTGCAATGGATTTCCAGGATCATGCCATGACGTTAAGATTGGATTATCGGGATGAACTTCATATGGACCTTCAATATTTGTAGAGCGGGCCATTGTTGCAGCGTGTTCAAACCGTGTTCCTCCTTCTGCAGTTAATAAATAATAATAGTTCCCGATATGATAAAGGTGCGGAGCTTCTGTTAGTTTTCGATCGGTTCCTTTAAAAATAACTTTCGGTTTACCAATTAATTTTTTCTCCTCATCAGAATATTCCTGTATGACAATTCCTCCAAATGAATGCCGGTCAATACGCTGATCCCATAACATATTTAATAAATATTTTTTTCCATCCGTATCATGGAACAAAGAAGCATCAAATCCTGAGCTATTTAATTTGATTGGGTCCCCCCAATCACCATTAACCGTTTCACAAGTAACTAAATAATTATGACAATCTTTCCAAGCGCCCTCTACTACCTTAACATCCGTATAGATCAGCCAAAACTTTCCGTCACTATAACTTAAACATGGCGCCCAAACCCCGCCTGAATTAGGGTTTCCTTTCATGTCTAATTGTGAAACTCTCTGTAACGGATGTGCGACCAAACGCCAATTCACTAAATCTTTTGAATGGTGTATCTGGACACCTGGAAACCACTCAAATGTAGAGACAGCGATATAATAATCCTCTCCTACCTTACAAATACTTGGATCGGGATTGAATCCTTTAAGTACTGGATTAATAATCTTCATTTGAACTCCTCCTCAGCCATTTTCTTTTGACACATCAATTTTTAAGCCTTGAATTCCTCCATATTATCCAAATAAACTTTATCTCTATTCTCTAATTCTCGTACCATTTTTTTGTATTTCTCTTCATCTAAATTATAGAAATTAATATCAATCATGGCTAGAACCAGCAAGAATACTGGAATGATTGTTGCTGTAATTAAAATTCCCGTTAATGCCTCCGGGGTTTGTGTTTGATTTGCCACATATCCAAACCTATCTAGAACCAATCCAGGAACAATCCCTCCCAGTGCCATACCGAATTTAAAGAAAAATCCGATAATAGCATAAATGAGCCCACCCATTCTTTTCCCAGTCCTATACTCTCCATATTCTATTGTTTCAGGAATGAGCGCCCACATATATCCCCCGGCGGTGAGACTTCCAGCAGCAGCAATTAATCGAAAGAAGAGGATAAGATATACATTACTTGACGGAACAAATAGTAAAGCTAAGAGGCCGATAATATTCAGTAATAATGCATAGTTTAGTAGTTTTTTCTTCCCCAATAATTGGTGAAGCCTTGGAATAAACGGTAAAATGACCAAAGCAGGCAAACTTCCAATCAGACCGTACCACTTCACTAAATCCTCTCTTCCTAAGTTATATGTCACATAATAGATGCCAACTGAATTACTTATTGAATTCACTCCAAAAATAATAATAAAGAAAATGCTTAATACAACAAGTGGACGATTCACATGAAATTGCTCAAATATATCCGATAATTTAATTTTCTCCTCAGACTTTTGAAGAGTGACACGCTCTTTTGTGCTTTTAAAACAAAAGATTAAAAGGCACCCGCCTATCATTCCCAAAATACCCATGGTTAGCTGCCAGCCAAGAGATTCATTGCCGGAAGTATCGCTTAAATAAGCAGCCAATAAGGGAACAAAAAATGCAACGACAAGTCCCCCAAGATTCGCAAATAACATACGAACAGATGTTATACTAACAACTTCTTGATTATTTCTGGTCATTGCAGAAGTTAACGCACCATATGGAACGTTTATGGTTGTGTATGTAAGCGACAAGCCAACATAGGTCATATAGGCATATATTAATTTCCCCATATCTGAGAAATCTGGAGTTGTAAAACAGAGTATTGCAAGTACTACAAATGGGAAAGCTCCAAATAAAAGATACGGTCGAAAGCGTCCAAATTTGCTATTTGTTCTGTCTACTATTGTTCCAATAAAAGGATCAGCGAGAGCGTCAATGATTCTAACCACTAAGAACATGGTGCCGGCTGCTGCAGCCGATAAACCAAATACATCGGTATAGAAGAACAAAAGATAAGTAGACACCGTTGCATAAATTAAATTACATGCAAAATCTCCAGAAGCATAACCAACTTTTTCAGTCATGCTAATCTTCCTTAAATTTTCACTGATCATGACTTTTCCTCCCTATTCGATCCTTAAATAAGGAACCGTATGAAATGGTTTAAAAATTTCTCAATCACATCGGCCGGAAAGTGTTTTATTAAAGCGCTTTCAAAAAATCACAAAATGGTTTAATTTCAAAAAGCATTTTTCATCGTACAAAATGGTCTGTATCAGCAAGCAATAAATTCATTTTTTCGTCATATCTCGTATACTTGGGTAAGAATTTAAAGATTCACTCTTTCGTGTTATATATTGTTTAGCCTCCAATTGGATCTAGCCTCTTATTCCCCCTTTATATTTAGTTTTCTTATAGAACTAATAAAGCTCCCTTCATTAGTTTGTTGATTGGACAAACTAACTTGACTTCATATTATATAATCCTATTCACTTTTTCAATGCTTTTTCAGAAAATTTAAATCCCCTTCAGCAAATGTTGATGATTGCCTTCTTTTTTTATACACTCAGTTTCTCAAATATCCTGATGATTCTCTTCAAAAAAACCGACAAAGTAATAATCGTACCTCATACCATTTTGTTTAATATCTAAGAAGCCTGTAAAATTTTGAATCTAAACCTCACTCTGAATAAAAATGATTATTTTATTCCTGCAATTTTCCATGGTAGCCCTAAAAAAAGCAGTCTATTCAGATCTGCTCCTTTACGTTCTCTTCTTTTAACTTTTTGTTTAGCTTGAAACCAATTATGACATTGATCATCGCAGCTGGAACATATAAAATCCCTGCTCCCATTATTCCTAACGCTGTGCATGAACCTACTATAAAAGCCTGCATTTCTGTATTTCTTGACTTCAAACTAAGTAACACGAGCATACCCGCTAAAACCCCTATAAACCGAGCAATGCCTGGAATAAAGAAATCAGTTAGGATTCCAAATATTTGTCCAATTATTGATAACACAATCCCCATAAAACTGGATAACACAACTAATGTTTTGATGGCTTTTCACCCCTTTTTAAATCCGTTCCATTATTAAATCGCTTTTGATACAGGTCTACAAGTATAGCAGACCACTCTACAAACCCTCTCAGCTGCCATGCTTTTTGACTCACCATCCGCTTCCCACTCTATTCCAATACAAATAAATACTAATTACCTCAACAAAGGCGATTAGGTTTATTCAAAAGCCTTTGTAAAGAGCGCTGTATTCTTACGTGAATGCCGGAGATGTAGAATGGAAAAGAGCATTTAACTCAATACTCCTTAAGAATCTCACAGTCCATTTCCATAAACTTATATCATTTACTTTTCCTGTTCTTTCTTTTTATTCCTTTTGTAACCTGCATAAGAGCCGCCAAAAATAGCGATAAACATGGCAATCCAAATAAAAATGTTCAAGTTAAATCCCCCAATTTTAAATAAAACACTTCTTTTATCATGACCCCTTTGCCTCTCCCACTAAAAGCTCATACCGTGTTATGGTTTAATAAAACTTCCTAGGAGTGGTTCTTTGCTTAAAGCTTCAAAAATTTTGATCTCATGTGTAGCTTTAATCCTATGCGTGTATTCTTTATATCATCAAAGTGCATTCCTCTTGTTTTCTCTCCAAGTATTGGTTGCACTTCTCTTTGTTCTAATGGGAGTGGAGACACTTTCAAAGAAACAAACAAGGTCTGCGTATTTGTTGTTCGGATCAGCGGCTTTTATACTTGTTGTGAACGTTGTGAAATACATGTTTTAAATAGTAGATAAACTAATTCCGCAGGCATATGGAATCCCAGAACCAATAAATTAACGCAGCAACAATGCTCATTATGTAATAATTTAAGCTCCTGAACACTGTAAGAGCACTAGGCGGATAATCAACAAACCAGAACATGAACACAGCTAAAAAAGCTACTGCAGTGTAAATTAAAAAATGGATCAAACTGAACTTTCTGGGATTTCTTCTTAGCCATAATTGTAAAGGAAAAGCAAAGATTAAGTAAGTGATAAAAGAGTAGAATGCAATGATGCCTATTGTGATTAATGCGATCGGCATAAAATCTGAATAAACAAACATATACAAGCCAAAGACTAGACCATATGACAAACTTGAGAATACCAGAGTATAAACATAACTGTTTAACGTCTTTTGATTGAGGCTCAATTCAGCACCCCCTACCATACTATGTATCCTTTTCATAAAAGAGTTTTAACCAGTTATCCAATTGTTCAAAATCTTCATCGATTTTCACGTTATTTTAAAATTAGACTCCGAATAACAAAGTTCTTAGTAATCTATGTATTGAGTAAACAACTATTAAAGTTTAAAAAAAGATCGGCAGATGCACGAACATCTAACCGATCGGCCATAGTATAGCCTCCTCTTAGTAGCTTCACCGCATATGATTCTGAAACTTCCACACTCAAACACTCTGTGTCCTCCCGGTTCCATTAGTTTTCTGCGTTGTTACAGTAAAAGCTGGTGATGGCTTATCGGATATACTCACCGCTTTTACAGGTATAGTCATAACTATTGGCAGCTATTAAAACCTCAGCGGTAAACACTGTGCCAGAAGCGGTGGCAATTTTCTGTTGAAGCCTCATATTCTTGTCCATTGGGATTAAGTTTTGTCGTTGGAGGTTAACATCATTGCATTAGGTTTACATCAATTACATTATAAAAGGCATTAGAGGTATCCGCAACGTCCCACACCCCTAGAATGACATGATAACCACTGCGATCAGTTGGTACATAAATCTTATGAGAAAGATTAGTATCTGCCTTTGAACCATCGTGATCTACTGTTCCAATTAATTCAAACTCATCTCTTGTTAATGGTTTGTTTGGATTCCAATCTTTCTTGGTTATATAATAGTGCCACTTTGATGTTGCGTGAGGAGCAGTATAGTGCCAAGTAAAGGTGTTTAGGCCCCCATGTATGTTTTGTTTTACCCAGTGATCTGCAGTCTGCCTGTCTAGCCCAAAGTCAATTTGACCAGAGCCTCCATTTGCAGATGCAATTTTCCCATCTGGTGGACCCGCGGATGGAAACCCTTTTGGTCCTTCTACCGATTGAGGACTATCAATTACGGAACCATATTTTTGTGCAGCTGCCGTCCAACCAATTATTTGTTTTTCTAATGACCCCATGTACGCTCTACTGGCAGGTTCTTTTATATACCCGTGCGCAGATACATCACCTGCAAATAAAGTAACACCAACACCTAGAACAGCAGTTAGAACAGCACCTTTGATAAAACCCTTCATTACCAACTCATTCCTCCCTTTGCTGCAACATTTTTCTCTTTCCTGATATAATAATTCATTATATGTCAGGTAATCTCCTTCTTTATTTTTGATGGCAAACACTCTTCAATCTCTACTTTGGCAACTCCAAAACACATATCTATGCAGCATCATTTAACCATGTGGCTCGATATATGTGTTCTGTATCTTCTTAAAGTGATTCACCAATTTATTTAAATCATTCTTGTCTAAAGTTTTGTTCTTTTTACCTAAACGGGCAGGTATAATGAAACTGTTAAAAGAAAACAAAAAAATCTTAAGGAGGATTTTTGTGTTTCAAACCTTAAACCATTTTTTGAAATCATGGGAGTTCGAAGCCGATGCTACACAGAAACTGCTAAATAATCTAACTGATGAATCACTTAAACAAGAAATCACTTCACAAAATTGGACTTTAGGCCGTATTGCTTGGCATACTGTTGCAGCCATTCGCATCATTACCTCAAACACAGACTTAACGTTTCATGCCCCTGCTGATGATTACCCTGTTCCTACTTCGGCTCAGTTTATAGCAGACAGCTATCATCAAGCCAGTAATGCATTTGTACAGGCATTAAAAAACCAATGGACTGATCATACACTTCAAGAACGTATCAACTTTATTGGTCAACAATTGCCAAATGGTTCACTTTTGATGTTTTTGATTCAACATCAAAATCACCACCGGGGACAAATGACTGTTCTTATGAGACAAGCAGGATTAACTGTTCCGGGTATTTATGGTCCAGCAAAAGAGGAATGGACAACATTTGGTTTGGAACCCCCGCAAATGTAAGCAAACTTTTTTATCAAGAAGTTAACCCATTACAGTATATAAAAGCATGTGTTGATCAATTTTTTTCAAAACATGCTCTTTTCTTTTGTTCACATCAGAAATAATGTCTGGCATTTTTCTTATTTCTTTTTTAATTGTTTTGATACACATTAAAATGGGTAAAAATTTATAGGTGACTTCTATGAATCATGATCAAAAAGGTACTCATTACTCTTCATTTATTTTTTCAACGCTGATGGTGTTGTTGGTCGCAATCTTTCCTCCATACACTTCTTGGTTTGTGACTGTTTTCTTTTTGGGCTTTGCACTTATATATACTTTCCAAAAACATAAAGCAAGTTCGTCAAAAGCAATTTCTTATATTTCATATTTCTTGTTCATCGTTGCGTTGGTTTATACATTAGTAAATATATCGATTTAATCCTCCCATAAAGGGAGGATTTTTGTTTAAACTTTCAGCTACCTTTGGGTCACCACTATCTGTAATGATAAAGCTATCAGATCCAGCAAAATACGGTGACCAATGCAAACCCTAGTGCCTGACAAGATACTTCATATTTAAATTATTGTACTCACCCTTATTATGATAGTCTTTCTTATTCTTGATTATATTGTAGTAGGGTTTTAACCCTCCTTGGATTCTGAATTTATTACAGTGGCATATCCAACTTACCATTTCTACCTGCAATTTATCGTTTTTGAATTGTGAGGGGTTGCTCCTGTCCTCTCTTTTTAAGTTAACTCATTTATGCCGATATAAAAGCTCGATAACTTTTTATAAAAGTTAGACTTTTTGTTCTTAACAGTCCCATCTTTAACGAGAATAACGTTTTGAGGATCTGGTTCAACTACCGAGATATTTTTGATTTGCTTAAGGGTTATATTTGATGAAGAAGGATTATATGAAGGTGTCTGTTGAGAGCAAGAGCAAAAAATTGAAAGCATTCTCATTTTAATACTATTCCATTAAACTTATAGGGAAAGTTATAAAACCTGATGGAGAATACCCTACCAGCAATGCCAAGGCCGTTCGCCTAGTAGAAAACGACCTTTAACCATTACTAATGATTTTAATTCATTTACCGTACTCGATGCATATATTGGGATTCCAACTAAAAGACGGTCGCCTCTTAGTAACCCACAATCACAATGATTCTAAAAATTCTCAAGGAACGATCAGCAGCCCGTTAGCTACCCCTGATTAAAGATGATCTGTTACCACACTGTTACGTTAGAACTTCCACTACTTTGATATCCCTCTGTCGCTAAGACTTGGTAAGACCAATTACTACCCAGATTCATCCCATATCTCTTCCATGCGTTAACGTGATTGCTGAAAGTGATTGTAGCGTTGCTTCCAGTTGGTCTCTTCGACTGGCGAACACTCCAGTACTGCGTAAAAGTAGTTTTATCGCCATCAATGGAAGGTGCATCATAACGTGTAGTTGTGTACACGTCATATGTACCCCCATCACTGTAAACCGTACCTTTATACGTTCCAGTAGGTCTATAAGTACCCCATGAATCCACTACATAATATTCTATGAGAGGTGCTCTCGTCCAACCATATAAAGTCAAATATGCATTGCCATTCGGCGCCCAAACTCCGGCATTATAGTTTATCGTCCTAAATGGCGAACCTGTAGTCCAACCTTTACCAACAACGAAATTTCCGGTATTAGACCAATTCACACTGTAATTCCCGCCAGACCCATTGACAGCGTTTACCATACCGCCCCCATCAGTCCAATTTTGCCAGTAGTCTGTGCTAGCTGCAGAGGCGGTTGCCGAAAACAGGCTAATACTCATGAAAGCTGCCGTTAACCCAACTAAGATATTCTTTTTAAACCTAAACATATGTTACCCCCTATAATATTTTTTCTGACTTTGACATGAGGCAGCACTCGTATCTATTTAAAACATTCTAAATTACTACCCCCCAAAGCTTTTGATCGTCCCCTTCAGTATAATACCATGATTTTACGAGTAGATATTACAAATATTTGTAATTTAATTACAAGGACCCAAAAATTACATTATAAGTAACCTTGTTTCACCATAACCTAATCCTTTTTTCGTAGCATCGCAATTCTTGTTTCTAAATCTGATGGAGTAATATCTGCGATTAATCCCCATTTGAACCATTTCATATAAAGGAGATAAACATTAGAGATTGTGAAGTCATTTTAGCTGCCCCAGGTGGTGCCTTTGCTGTAATGGAACGTTTCGTGTCCAAAAAATTAGCTCATAAAATTGGTTACTGTGTCTTCGATTTTATCTATAAAGACTGTCAGTCAATAGCAGCTAAGCCACTCACTGAGCGTAAGACAGTTCTGAATTCACTTGAACTGACATCCAAATGTCTTTGTTATCGAAGAAATTCAAGGAAACGGACACTAGCTTACTTTGCCTTGGCCAAAGAAAAAAACTTAGAGGGAATCGTGCTCAAGAAAGCTGACTCCCCTTATGAAATTAATAAACATTCTCATAATTAGCTCAAAGTGATAAATGACGATTACACTGAAGTACTCATAACCGACTACACCAAGAAGGATATAACATTCCTTCTGTCTTACCCTGATGGAACTGCAGCTGGGTTTATGGAATTCATGCCACATGAAGAACGAAGTAAGTTCCACTCTATGAAACAAGTAAAGTCTGAATCTGATGAATATGAGAATTTAATCTCTCCGTTACATAACTCCTTACTGCCAAGCCCTTTAAAGTTGAATGAAAATTTAGTACATAGATTAATTAGTTACTCCCTATTAAATAAATGTTTTATTCAAAGTTTCATTTCACCTTTATTAATGAAAGCATCCATATGAATGCCATATAAAAGAGAGTTCATTTTTCAGCTCCTTGAAATCTAAATAACATAATGATTTTAAGTTAAGTTTAAAGAGTATCATCTTGAGAAACTCCCCTTTAATTGGTAAGCTGACACATAGATCATAAAAGCAGGTGACATCTTGAATAAAAGAATCGGAATAATTGGGTTAATTGTTTCCTTAATTGTGCAAGGGTTTTCAGCAAGTGATTCGTTGACTCATGAGATTGCTATGGCTTGTCTATTTGTATTCTTAATAATTTATAATTTTGAACATGCTAAGGATTTCTCTAAAAAATCTCTAATTGTGTTAGGAGCAATCTTTATAACTCTAATGCTAGGTACTTATCAACTCCTTTCCTTAACCGGTGATTACTTTAATAGCCACAATGTAAATATTGGACTTATCATCTTACTTGAGCTCGCTTTGATCATTGTATTGGTATCTATTGCAGTGAATTTAATGAAGCTTATTGCGAATCGGTTAAGGAAAACGCCTCATGGTAAAGAGTTTTAACTCAATGCCTTGTGGTCTCTTATTTATGAAATCAAATGCTTTCCCTAATTCCTTCTCTTCTGTTACGCTGAATAATAACAATTACTTGCCATATCTTATATTGCATAAAACGGTTAATCAGTCGAGATCATTGAGGGATCAAAATATGGCCAAATAAAAAAACGATGGATGTTCCATTTCCATTAAAAAGATAAAATTAAATATGTAGTACTTCACTCAGAACATCTTTCTTATTAAGGATATAATAAGTGTTCGTATTAATTTTTCCTGTTACGATAACGATCAAAAACAGAGTTATCTCAATTCAAACTAGAAAATATTGTGCTTTTTTTAAACCTTCACTTTTAAATATGCAATCACAAAACATTCGAGCGGAACCATTATATGTAACTGAAATGCAGGTATAAGAGCTATTATATAGGGATTCCACTACCAGTATATGAGGGTATATTTACATCTAATGGTAAAAACAGAGGAACAAACGTGCCCATAGCACTTCCATTTCCACACCCTTCCCAAATTTACATTTTCTCAATTTCACATTAAATCTCCCTTTTTTCACATCGTAATCGCTATCGTAAAAGCCTTTAGTATCAACGTTTTTCCTTCTTAAAATTTTCCCTTTTTCATCAATATCTCCTTAAAACAACCACTTTCCCCTACTCCCGCTTATGTTTTACGATCGTTTACCCCCTATTCACTAATTAAAGTATCAAAAATCCTTATGTTTACTGTCTTTTTTAGCTCATTATAACTTTTTACGATAAGCATATTATTCGTGTACGATATACGACCTGACTGTATTTGGTGACGAATTGACAGAGAAATTTAATGCCCTTCTAACTTTTTTAACTGCAATGGATATCATTGTTGACCCAACAACTCAAGGTATTTCTGATAGTGAACAAGCAATGGATTATGATTCACCGAGATAAAACACCTACCCTTCTCTTAGTTGAGGAGGGTATTTTTTTCGTTTTTTCAAGTTTCACGCTTATAATCAATTTATTTGTAATTTTCATACAAATTCCTTTACATTTCTTTCCTCCAGTGCAACTATATAATAAAAAGGACAGAAAGGGGTTTGAAACTTGAAGACTGAAAAAGTCATTCCCTATGACTTAGTAGCGACAAAAATGAATCATTGGTATGTGGCAATTAAAAAGAATTGGGTCGGTAGAGCTGAGGAAATGCGAAAAGAAGTTATGCAAGAAATAAAGATTATGGAAGAGAATCAAGATGTCTTGCTATACTACTCTCTACTCGAATTTAGACATAAATTAATGTTAGCGTATATGTATCCTAACGCAATAAAAGACATTGAGAAAAATTATGGTGAGTTAAAAGAATATGAAGGTCATGAAAACTTAACAGGAATGCTCGAATATTACTATTATTTTTTCATGGGTATGTTCTATTTTAGACAAAAAGAATTGACGTTCTCTCTTAATCACTATAGACAAGCAGAGAAACATTTGGACTCAATCGATAGCGAAGATATTGAAGTTGAAAAAGCTGAATTTTATTTTAAATTGTCAGAAGTGTATTACCACATGAAACAGACTTATTTTTCAATGAATTATGCCATGAGAGCCTATAATATTTTTAAAAAGCAACCTGATGTTAATGGAAACTCTACATACGGGGTACAAAAAGTACGTTGTCAATTCGTCATATTTGGCAATTTGCTGGACAGCATGAAGTTTGATGAGGCGTTAAAAAGAGCATATAAAGCTTACCAAGAAGCAGAAGAGCTGAATAAAAATGAGAAGAATCGAGGACATTTGATACGTTCAGCACTGTTTAATATTGGATTATGTTATAATCAAATGGAAGAACTTGATAAAGCATTTTTTCACTTTAATAAGTCGCTCCAAATCATTGAGCCAGAAAACCATGATTATGCAGCTAAAACATTGTTTGTTATCTCCTTCTTAAAAGGAAGGCAAAACGATACTAAAAATGCTCAAGCGTTTTATGAACAATCAAAGCAGATAGCAGAACAGTACAACAATGAAGTAGTAATTGAAAAGCTGAAAATGGTTAAAGGTCTTTTCTTGGATTCGGATTTAAATTTAGTAAGAGAAGCATTCCAGTTCTTCAGAGAAAGAGGCATGTACCCTGATATGGAAAGCTATGGAGTTGTTGTAGCTGATTTTCTTACAGCAAAAAAAGAAGCTTGGGGTGCAATTGAATTTTATCGTTTGGCAAATGAAGCAAGAAGACAAATTAAAAGGGGAGAAGCAATATGAAAACAAAACTAATTATCTGCGCAGTTTTATTATTCGGTGTTGCCGGAACAGTGGGTGCTTCCTTTCTCCAACAACAAGACGATACGTTCAAGGTTGCTGAAAGAGCCGAAACGTAAATACTAATAACTAAGTAAGGAGAATAGAGGGAGGGAGTTCCCCTCTATTCTCATGATTTATGTCCCCCAGTAAGCCCAGCTCTGTGAAGCGCTGTCCCTGCAGGTGTATAAGAAACTGCTCTTAGAATTGCTTTAGAGCCGTATTTACTTCTGATCCCATCCATCACAAACCCGAGTTTCCTTCTCTTTTCATTATCCACTTCAAATAAACTCAACTGCTGATTAACATCATCCTCTATATTTGATAATGTAACTGAGATACTTCTCACTGTTTTCCCCGAGTAAAACTTATTAAAGAGCATCAAAAGTATTTGCCGAAAATAACCCTCAATAAATAAAATACCCAGCACTAAGCTGGGCATTGTTTCATATTTAAATTGAATTTTTATAAGCATTAATTGCTTCGTTTCTCAACAGCATATTATTTTTGTTAACCATGCCTAAGTTGTAAGCTTTTTTGATAATATCTAATACCTGTGAATCTAATGCAGAGAGATTGCCTCCTGGATTAAATCTTGATTTCCAATAGTCTAGTGACTTATTTAGGTCAAGTGAGCTTTTTTTGTTCTCGGGTTTAACTACTTCATTTTTCTCAAGTTTTTCACAGAATTCACTAAAACCAATGGATCTACTAGGAGCTGAGTTATTTCCCCCGTATCCTTCTGTAGCCAAGCTGCAAAATGCTAAGAACTTTGGATCTTTAGTTACATCATAATTTGAAGTGCTAATCACCTGGTTCACTCTCTTTCAAAATCAATTTTTTGGCTGTAAACAAATGTGGTGCCTGAGCTTAATGCTTTAATCTGTATAGAGTTATCTTGAAGTGCGTCCATTGGAATGTCAAAATATTTATCCCACCCTATAACCACCTTATTCTGACCAAGAATGGCATCGGATTTATACATCCTAGCTGTACCATCATATAACAGATTTTTTCCATCTTTACCCGTGATAACTGTTAACTTTGTATACCCCATAAAACGAGCCCTAACGTGAAGTTTATCACCTTTTAAAACACTTGGAGCTTTGGTTTGACTAAAAGTGATGTTATCCCAAGCAAAATCGTTTCCGTCTGATGTAATCCCTGTAATTTGTAGATAGTAGAGTGGTAATGCTTCTGCTGCTTTTGCTTTTGATGAATCAGTGAAAGCGAAAGCTACTACTGCTAGAAGAACAAGCAGTACATATGTAATTCTCTTCTTCATTTCCTAAATCCTCCTTGGTACAAGTTTACATGTTAAATATCGTCATTTGAAGAGAATTGTTTAATATTTGAAATTAAAAAAGAACCTGCATTAAACAAGTTCTTTTCACGTTGTCAATTTATTGAGATTTTTTAACGACAAGGGCATTTATGTATAATATAATATTTCCCGTACATAATGTTTGCTCACTCAAGGGAGTCTTGCTCATCCCCTATGAAGGGGGGGAAATGACTGTTTACGAATCATTAATAATAATGATCAATTTTGGCGGGTTAATATTAATACCGTCTTGTTGATCTTCAATATAATGATGATTGTAACGTCAAGCCAGAAGAAAAAATAGAACTCCCTTGAGACTGGAAACCTTAAAGGGTTAGGTCTATCTAAGTTTATTTCTGCATCAGAGCAAGCCCTTTGATGGGCAGCTTTTTGTACATAGCCGGGGTGTTGGTAGCACCTTGGCCTTTTTTATTTTATGCATTTCATTAAACAAAATGCAAAAAATAATTATATAATTGTATCATTACCCTAATTATAACCATATAAAAATGGTATTTGCAATACTATTGCTTGGTGGATAAAACCATTATTTTATTTAGATTGAGGATGTGCAACTCAAGTCTTCTATTGCGCTATAGCAATACTTTTGTTTAGTTGTCTAAACTAACTTTCAATGCATCAGCTAGCATGGCGTTAAAATCATCAAATTTGTTCATCGGCGTTCCAGAGGGTTTATCAAGCTCTAAGTATTCATTCTCATTTACATCTAAACAATACCAAGCTGTATCTGAATCACCAAAAAACAGATATTTTTTCTGCTCATCATTTTCGTGCCACTGTTCATTTGTTTCAATAAAACCATAAACTTCTTCATCATTTTCTTCTCTCAGTAATTCTTGATCCAATCCATAGATTACCAAGCCATTAAAATCTAATCCATTCACAGTTTGAAGGAATTTTTTATATCCTGAAGGAATCTCATTTACAGGGAACTTACCTAATACTGCTTCTTCAAAATTCCTTATTTCTTGATCTGTAACAGGAGAATTTAATTCATCTCCATACTTTGCTTCAGTTTTTCGAATTTCCTCTAATAAATTTACCCACATAAAACTGCCCCCTTACTTCTCACTTGGATATATCTCACCATTAGGAATAGGCCAATTAATCTTCTTTGTTTCCCCCGGTGTCAAACCTTTTGTTAACGAATTTTGCTCATTAGTTATTGCTTTATGATAAGGGTCATTTTTAATCAAAATCAAGTTATCCATGTCGTTTGTGCCACCGTCATCTAGAGGAAGTTTATGGTGAACTTGATATCCTTTTGGATTCAACCCATCCTTCATTCGGGCAATATCCTTATCTGTTAAGCCAGCCTTCTTAAGTTTCTTAACTTTATTGGAATCATTTGATAGACCTTTTAAGAATTGTTTTTTTATAGAACTATTGAACTTTCTTCTAAGTTTTGCTGTTTCTTCTGAACTTCTCTTTGTGTAGCTAATTTCCTTAACTTTAACACCTTTTAATAGAACCTTTTCACCTTTTAGAGTTCCTATAAAATCATCGCTACCAGCCGATTTATATAGCACACTGTTTTTCTCATCTATCGCTTCTTTTAATATTGATGTATTTTTTACATTATGAGTATTCTCTATATCCTGTAGGATACCTGCATACGCCAATCGATTATTATTTAATGAAATAGAATTAATGAAGGTTTTTCCTTTATCAATTCCAGTCTTTACGTTATTAGTAACTGCTTTTTCTCCAGCCCCTAAGAGTTTATCAACCTTGGCTGCTCCAGTTGTAGCTAACTTACTTGACCCTTTAAGGATAGAGCCCCCACCTTTTAATCCAACAAGGCTTCCAACAGCATAAGTAATAAAGTGTGCTCTTGAATAGGCATCACCATTGACCATCTTATCATTCCATGAATCAGATAAATCTTTCCATATAATTTTAGCATAAGCCGGTGTTTCAATTATGGCACCAGTCATTTTTAAAAGCTTTTGCTCTTCTGAAAGCTGTGAAAATTCCCAGGTACCAGCTGCTAAGTCTTTAGCACCAACTACAGTATCCTTAACGACATCATATGCAGCTACACTTACTCCTTTAATAATATCCCAGGTGATCTCTCCTGCTTCTTCTAACTGCTTTGCTTGTTCAATTTGCACTGCAAGCTGTACTTGAGATGGCTCCAGATTCTCGTAGCCTACTTTCTTAGCAATCTCTAAATACTCATCAGGACCAGACACACCATCATTAAGTTTCTGTTTCAATTCCTTAATTTCTCGTTCTTTTGCTTCCTCCTTCTTCACGCTTAAATAAGCTTCAGAATGCTTCTCAATATCGCCTTTTTTCTTATGTATGTCACTTTCCCTATATGCTTTGGCATTGTAGTGAATCGGAGTGGCGTTTTTTCCTTTGCCTGTTGATTCCTGCAGCTTTTTAAAGTCTTGCTGAATAAATTGTTCGTTTGGTTCTGTTTCAGCGTATTCTGTTTTTAAATCCTCATCAAGGTTGTTTAGCTTATTGATTGTTTTTTCACGTTTGTCATCTGCAGAAGAAAGTTTGTCTTTGAAGTCTTCTGTTGAGAATATTTCAAGGGGAAGAATATCATTGATGTCATTCAGAATGTCTTTCATTGCTTTTTTCTGTTCAGACATAATGGATTTTGATTTTGTGTATGCATTTACAAGTTCATGTTCTAAAAAAGATTCTTCTATATAAGCATCTGACATCTTTGTATCTTCAAGTTTTGCAGAAACGCTACTTAAGAAAGCAATTTTCATGTCAATTAAATCAATCCAATTGTCAGCCACACCCGCATGATCTTGATAAAATGCTTTAATGTTGTCGGCACCTTTGCCGGCAAACTCACTGTCATCTAAATCAGCTACGTCCTTAAACGCTTTTCTTAGCTTAACCATTTGCGACCTTAGTTCCTTATACTCTTTGGTTCTTTTATCCGCTTCAGAGAGTAATGAATCAGCCTCAAATACCTTCATATCATTCTCCTTCCTAACCTATGTAAATTTTACCACAATAAAACTATTTGAATAACAGAAAAAGACAGCCAAAATGACTGTCCTATACATCACACTATCTTGTTCTATAATAATTTTCTGCGGTATAGTAGCGCCAATCCCAAAAAGGTTCCCCATTAGCCAATATATACCGGTCTAAAAATATTTCAAAGTTTAAATTTAATGGATTATATTCTAAACCACTTTCAAATATATAGAGATAGTTAGGATCACCTTGATTAATTTTATCTTTATCGATCATTAAATGGCATTCTTCCAATAAGTAGCCAATTGGGATACCATTGATACCATCAAACAATTCCTCATATTTTAGTTCCTCTTCAATCTCTTCAAGGCTAAATAGCTGAAGTCCTCCACCTATATTCTCCCCATCAGCAAGAACCTCAAAAATTTTCGCACCGTTATGCAGTGTAATAAACTTTTGATAATCCTCTGGAAGGGTAAGCTGGTGTTTAGCTTCAAAGCTTTGAATCTCGTTAAGGGTTGCTTTGTCCGGTGAAAAAGTAACAAGGCATTCCATGGTATCTCCTTCAGAACAAAACAATGTAATGGCTCCTTTTTCATCTAAGAGACTTTTCAAACCGTTTACAGTCTTATGAACAAAGTTAGTCATATAACTCACCCCATATGTAAATACCTATTTATCATTGCGAATACATGATGAATGAAGTTTAAATATTTTAAGCATTAACAATTTTATTCATAATCATAGCTGCATTAGTGGTGAACAAAATATAAGTGCTATTAGCTGTTTTAATCACTACCCTATCCGTAGAGCCATAAGGAAACCCTATCCTTACTGCACGTTTCTCCTCTCCCCCGTAATATGGATCAAGGAATACATCGTTGATTTCTCTTATTGGAATTTCAACTTTGGAAAGTTGCCAATGAATAATTAAGTTTTCGTTTGATTTCTCAACTTTAATCCCTAGCATAATCTCATTCCCCTTTTGATTATGAATCAGCAAAATTTTAACATACCCTGCGTATTAAACTGGGCTTGATAATATTATGGAAAAATTAAATTCTCAATAATTGGATACAGGATTATAATTATTGATGGTCTACCAATATAAATAAAGAAACAAACATTCTAAAAGGAAAATGAAGTTGAAGAAGGAGCTTTCACCCTACTTACCAATCTAAAATGGGCAGGGGTCTTGACAACTTTGCATTTGAAAGATGAATGAAAGACCTTTGCGGCTCTCTTTTTTTATTTCTCGGATTGTTTATCATTGAGTAAAAATAGTAGTGTCTCTTCAATTTCTATTTCTAAGTCATTTTTATTTAAATCGAATAATGTTCCACAACCGGTTCCTTTATAACCGCCGTAGAAATACCATAATTCAATTGTATAACAGTCCAAATCTTCATTGTAGGCTTTCGTAGCTCTATAGTTAAATGTTATTTGTGAACGGTATTCTTTTTCAAAACACCTCTCAGCTGTTAAATCACTCAATATGTCACCATCTATGTCCCTACAAATTTGGATGCTAAGGTTTTGTTTACCCTGAATTTCAAAAGGATCTGTATACTTATTTTGCAGTTTTTCGGATAGTGCTTCCCCTAATCTCTCCAATTCAATTACCTTTTGTTTCAATTCAAGATTTAAATCCTTTTCTGGAATCTGTAAATAACGTTCGTCTATTTGACTGTGATCTTTCTGTTTCTTGAGTAACTGTCTTAAAGCTTTCCACACAGCGTTGTCCTCCTGTCATTTCAAAAGCGAAACAAAAAACCAAAGGGGAACCCTCTAACCAAAGTGGCACCAACGATGATACATATACAGGGCACTTTCTATTCGAGATGTATTCAAATTCGGCTTATGGCTTCGTATCTCCTGCTGTTAGAATTCTAGGTTCCATAAAGATGAAAATGTTAAGCGGCAACCCAAATTAATTTAGAATGCCCAAAAAATAATCACAAGCCAGGAGATAATCAAAGTTAAAACGAACCATTTTTCCTGCCATGAAATGAAAGCGTAGCACATATAAGAGACAGTTAACATCACAATAGAAGCGATCTTAACATACCATTCAATTGATTCATTAGAGAATGCATAAACAAATAAAGAGATAAGTACAAGAACTATAAATATGTTCCCTATAGTATTTAATAGACTCTTTTTGTCATCAAATTTCATAATTCCACCTCTATAATATGTATATTGTGTTATAATTATACATAACCTATAGTCATCACTATTAAAAAACTAGAAAGAATGATTGTTAGGTGAAAAAACAGTTCTATCTACACTAATACTCGGGCTCCTATTCTCAACAGTCGCTCCACTAACTAGCCATGCAGAATCCATCTCAGAAACTACACCAAGTTACACTCCATGGTTTTGATGCTTAAATCCATATCTCTATTCACACAATAAAATAATGATACCGTTATGATTGAGACTTTACGATTAGTTCCATCAAAATAAGCCAGGTTTTTACAACAAATTTAATCACAATAACGCAAAGTAACCCTTGCAATTCCTTCCCCACCATGCTATATTCATATAGCGATGAGCTGAATTGTGTAAGCCGATGTACATGCCCTTTGCGGTACACACGAATGTGGCGTGTGGTGCATCGCCTCAATACGCAAAGACGTTTGCCTCTTAGGCAAACGTCTTTTTTGCGTTATCCGATTTTTGTTCCGTTTGGTAACGGTTGTCCCGGTTGAAGCAGGACGACGTCACCTTGGCCGGGAATGCCGCCGAGGACTAACACTTCGGATTTAAAACCTGCGATTCGGCGCGGCGGAAAGTTCACGACAGCGATAATCTGTGAGTTGGTCAGTTCTTCTGGGCGATAGCGCTTTGTGATTTGCGCGCTTGATTGTTTGACGCCAATCTCTTCTCCAAAATCAATAAACAGTTTAATCGCCGGGACTCTTGCTTCAGGAAATTCTTCTGCTTTGATAATGGTCCCAGTTCTGATATCCAATTTTTCAAAATCCTCAATTACAGCCATCATTATATCTCCTTTTTCTTACTATTTTAAAAGAGACACTTGTTAATTGTTTAACCAAAAGCTCATATTTTTTTATCCGAATGAAAGGTGTTCCGGTATATTCGGGGCGATACACCTGTACTTTTTGCAAACCATCTTGTAAAAGAAGAAAGGTTCTGAAAGCCGAGCGATTGGCTCACAACAGTCAGTGTTTCATTTTTCTCAATCAGCATCCGTTTCGCTTCCCCGAGACGGAGGTCAGCTATATAGGCTTGAGGGGATTTTCCAGTCTGTTTCTTGAACCAGCTTGAATAGTAAGCTGGGTGATAATGTTCAATTTTCGCCAGCTTTTGTATTGTCAGCGGCTCAGACAAATGGCTATGGATGTATGCGATTGAAGCATGAGTATGGGTTTGCAGTTTTTCTTTTATGTATTGAACAAGCAGATGGAGCGTATGTGCTGAGCGTGTATTTGCTTCCTCTATTAATAAGTGCCTGATCGATGACCAAAAAGGATCGATTGCAGCTTCAACCCCTGCGGCTGCATGATACTCCTCAATTTTCATCGCATGAAGCGGCACATCCAGCACAAGACATTCATTTCTGCCAATAGAGCGGAACCGATGCTCGCACTCTGGCGGAATATATAAAAAATGATCCGGCTTTAATTTAACCTGGCGCTCCTCTGTTTCAAGATCGATATTCCCTTCAAGGGGAAAAAGAAATTGGCTGTACGCGTGCTTATGTGAGGAATAAAGACGTGTATATGTCCGTTTTTCACAGATAATCTCTTGAAGCGAATTCATCAGCCATCCTCCTTTTTGATCCGGTAATGGTGTTCCGATATAGGCGAGAACCCGATTTTTTCATACAAAGAAACGGCGGCTGAGTTTTCTTTCATCACTTGCAAGTACATATACTTAGCTCATTGACCATTCAGTCAGAGCCCTGATGACTTGAGTCCCTGCCCCTTTTCCTCTATGTTCCTTTGCTACAACAACATTGCTGAGTCCGCCATAGCCATCGATAACGGAGGCCGTGCCCACTGCTGTCAGGCTGCCTTGGTATACATAGTGAAAAAGGTTTTACACGGCTGCATTCGTTTGAAATTGCTTGTATAGCCGCAATGCCGTTCTTGTGAAAATTCTTCCAATTGGATAAAATTATCAACCCATAAAGACATGACTCCTGCTCCCAAATCGGCTGTTGTAAACGTACGATCTAACATATCACAGCATGATGCTGTCATTTGAAAACATTCATCTATCTTTTCATATCCGCTGTCTGCCAATGCATCATCCAGTCCTTCCGGTGATGCGTCACTGATTTGAATACAAACAGGCAGGCCTAAACTTTTATAAAAATGCTCGATCTCTTTTTGGTAATCTCCTTCTGGCATATCCGCCGATGTCCATACGCTGTTCGCACGTTTGGTTACGCCAAAATTCGCTCTAAGAAGCCATTTCCCATTTTCTTTTGAAAATAAGACGGCCATGATGCTGCCGCTAATTGCTCAATGTTGTAAATTTCATGCATAGCCTCTTGCCTCTCCCTTATCTATACTGCAAGATATATTATACAATATTCAGAGATATAAGACATGTATTATTTGGTTTACATAATATTTTTATTGTTTATCGACAGACCCGATAAAAATAATCGAATTGAAAATGCTAAGCTGTCTGAAATGTCTTCCTTTAGTTCAAACGCTTCTTTTCCGATTAAAGTCGCGAATCCGTGCAGCAAGCTTCGCAGCCCTCTTGTTGCATGAATCACAGTCTTTTCGTTTGCATAACCGCTGTCAATAAGCAGTTTTGCGACAAGCCGGACAATCTGGTTTGACAGGCTTTCAGCTCTTTCATCTTGAATTTTAAGCAAAGTCGCTTCATAATAACCCGGATTTTCAACTGCAAACCCAACATATGCATCACCTAAAGATAGCAAGGCGGACTCCCCCTTCTGTTCTTTGACGGAATCAGCCATCTGATCAAAAAGTTTTGTCAAACCGCTAACGGCAAGCTCTGTTCTGATTCCCTGCAGCCCGCTTATGTGATTATACAGAGACGGGGGCCGTACATTCATTTTTTTAGAGAGTGCTGCTAGCGTCACGCCGTTTATTCCTTCCTGATCAGCAATCTCTGCCGCCGCCTCTATAATCATCTTTTGATGTAAACCTGCTCTCGGTGACATGTTCAAACCCCTTTCTTTGCTTTTTGAATGGCTAATTTCATCGACTGTTCAGGTGAAGCAAGGAAATGTCCATGTCCGACCGCAAGACAGCTCGGCGCCTTGTCAACGAGCCGTTCTGCGCTTCTTACAGCAGCCTCCTTATTCCAAGTGGCGAAGGCAGGAAAAGGAAATGTCCATCTCATTTGGCCGGAAACGGCTATCCCCCCACGTAATTGAAATGCATCCCCAGCTATTACAATTCCGTTTCTTGTGTCTAGAAACGACATGCTTCCCGGGGTATGACCCGGGGTTGAAATCGCAAGGAGAGAACCGATTGTTTCGCCACCCGCCAGCAAAACGTCAGGCTTTGTTTTGATATTTTTTGGAATTCCTCCTTTTATAGGCGTCTGCGGTTCATCTTTCCGCAAAGAAACATCACCTTTTAACAAGAATGAATCACGCTCGGAGATGACAACCTTTGCATCAGGAAAAGCTTGGGACAGTACATCCAACGAACCGATATGATCACCGTGCGCATGAGTCAGTAAAATATGTTGCAGTGGTTTTCCCAGCTGATTCACTGCTTGGATAATCCCTTTATAGCTGTTCGGAAGACCAGTATCAATTAAGGTTACTTCATTTTCTTCCTCTATAAGATAACAATTGACCGGAAATAATGCCGGATAAAACGTCAGCTGCCGCACAGTTTGATTCTGAATCATTCTCATATGATAACTCCTCCTGAATAAAAAACTAATGGTGTTAGTTTTATTATTAACTAATACCATTAGTTTTTCAAGAGTGTTATGCTGATTTTATGGCGACAAATATTTTCACCTGCGCCCGCTGCGGTGAAAGCGCACTTCGATCATACTGTTCGAAGTCTCCCGAAAACGTACGCAAATGCCGCTTGTCCCAAGTCCAAATTTCCTTCCACGTCTCGAGTACAACGTCTTCAATAGGGCCGATTTTTGAAGTAAAAACAGCATAATCGGAAGCCGGTAAATATATATCTTCATACGGTTCCGGAAGCATGTCGCTATGCTCGGTAAAAGCGCCGACAGAAAATGTGTAAAACCCATTCTCCTGCTGTTCGTAATGAGAGTATAAAGCGATAATGCTCTGATCCTTTTTATGAGGCGGGAGTAACACGCTCGTATCCTGCTGCCAAAATCGATTCCATAAGAGCGGGATTTGTCTTTTTTCTGTCATTTCCAGTGCATTGCTTGTTCTTTGGGACAGTCCTGAAAAACGCTTTTGTTCTAAATATGTAACATGTGAATAGTTCATATGATACCTCCTTTTTACCTAGATTATAAAAGAAGAAACCTGACAGCATTGTGTCAGGTTTCATATATTTTTTGCATGTGAAAAATCGTTTCTTTTACCTTTTCCCGGATATGAAGAGGTTCCAGGACCTCAATATCCTTGCCAAATTGCAGCAAGAAACCAATCAGCCATTGATCCTCGGGCAGGGATATCACCGCTCGGCAGGCTTCATTTTCATCAAATTGAAGGATATCATTTCCAAAGCATTCACTTATACGCTGACGCGCCCCGGGCTGAACAAGAATGACCAGCTCAGTTAAACGATCCTTTCGATACCAATTCATATCCCAAGGCAGAGTCTCCAGCTGTATGTCTTTTCTCATAAATGATTGATGTAAAACAGTCATATCTTTTATGCGGCTTAATTTAAAAAAGCGGAAATCGTTTCTAACCAGACAGTAGGCGTATAAATACCAGCGGCCTGCCTTGCATACCAGCGTGTAAGGCTCTGTTTCACGGAGAAGTGTTTCCCCGTTTGCATTTGTATATGTAAATGATATGGTTGACGACCGATCGATTGCATCACTGATGTTTTCTCGAAGCGCCTTTTGGTCCTCTGTTTGTCCCCATGCCGTCATGTCAATAAACCATTTTTCCGTTTCACGCTTAAATGCCTCTGCGGCCTGGTCTGGTATGAGATGTTTTATTTTTTGATAAGCCGCGCTGTGAGAAGCGGGTTCATACATGGATGAGATGCTCTGCAAAGCGGAAGCAATAGCAAATAGCTCCTCTTCTTTCAGCCACTCTCTTTCAAGCCGATACGTTTCCATCACACTGATACCGCCCCCGGCGCCTTGTGAGGTTACAATCGGAATACCCGCTCTGCTGATCGTATCAATATCTCGGTAAATCGTTCTGACTGATACTTCAAATAAATCAGCTAGATCAGCAGCCTGCACTTGTTTTTTGCTGATTAATAACATCACCATCGCTAACATACGTTCCAGTTTCATTTTTCGCACCTTGTCTCCTGCTTTTATTTTCCAATATTATCATACCATTTTATGAGGCTTGGGCATATCTATTATGCAGCCTAAAGGCATCGTGCATATATTATGAAAACAGGGGCCTCCCCTTCTTTTTTTATGGTCATTGTTTATTTAGACTACTATTTCAAAACGGATAAGCATACACTTCTCAACGGAGGGGATTCACATCATGCATCTTACACTTCAAAGCGTTTATCCTGTCATGATTATCGTCTTTTTTCTGTATAAAAAAATCAAGCGCTCCATCGGATATCAGCCGCTGAAGCCTCGCTGGCTTTTTACTCGTTTGGTTCTTTTTTCAATGTTTGCATTCGGTCTCACCATCTTCAGCCTCATTCATCCATCTTTGTATGGATATTTCATTATCGGTATTCTCGGCGGATGTCTGCTGGTTTTTTTCGCTAGGAAAAATCTCTCCTTTGAAAAACGCAGAGGAAAAATTTATTTCCGGACTCATATTTGGGTAGAGCTTATTCTGCTAACCCTATTTCTATCAAGATTTCTTTATCGTGTAACAGAGCTGTACCTTGCTGCGCCTGATTTTCACAGCCTGGGATCTTACAGCCAGTCTATCGGAACTGATCCTTTCACGATTGGCGTCTGTTTTCTGATCGCCGTCTATTATATCGGTTTTTCCTCTATTGTCATCAAAATCAGCAGAAACGGGCTGGAGCAAAATGGGCACAGTAAAGAAAAAGACATCCTTGCTTAATCGCGACATGCGGCAGCAAGGATGTCTTTTTTAATCGTGTCTTGTATGGTGGATCATTTGCTGAAGCACATCTAAAACATGCTCATCCTCGGGAGAATAGTAGATTGATGTTCCTTCTCTGCGCGATTTCACGAGCCGGAGATTTTTTAAAAACCTGAGCTGATGGGATACTGTTGATTGCAGTAAATTCAGTTTCTCAGCGATCCCGTTCACAGCATGTTCACCCTGAGAAAGCAAATGGAGAATCCTGATTCTGGTAGGATCAGAAAGCGCTTTGAAGGTTTGTGCGACTAGGAATAAAGTTTCTTCGTCCAAATCGGTCACCGTTTCATTTTCACGGTCCGCTTCTCGAAATTCAGTCATGTGTCTCACCTTTCTTATTTCATAGTTTTATCTTATAACAAATGACCTTTCATGCAAACCTGTCTCTTCTTGTTTCAATTCAACCTCACAGTTTAAATTTATGTTTCAAATCAGGTTTTTACTTGGTCTGGTATACGTTCTATGTCATAATAAAAAAGTCATACTGCTGCAAACATTGAGGGTGAAACACAGTGAAGAAAAAGAGAAAAGGCTGTTTCGCTGCTGCGGGTTTTATGATGATTTCTGTCTTTGTCATGGCCTCTTTTTTATTGGTTCTGCTTTTGTTCAACCGCGATTTAATCAAAAAACTTCCGATTGACACGAAAACAATTGTCCTCGAACGTTTAACTGATTATAAACCGCTGGTTGAGGACGAGCTTGAAAACCGGGGACTCTCCAATTACACATCGCTGATACTCGGCATGATGTATCAGGAGTCAAAAGGAAAAGGCAATGATCCGATGCAGTCCTCTGAATCTCTGGGGTTAAAGCGTAATGAGATAACAGACCCTCAACTCAGTATTAAACAAGGCATCAAGCAATTTACCCTCATGTACAAAACCGGTAAAGAAAAAGGTGTGGATTTGGATACGATTATTCAAAGCTACAACATGGGGGCAGGTTATATTGATTTTGTAGCTGAACATGGAGGAACGCATACTGAGGAATTGGCAAAACAATACTCCGAGCAGCAAGTCGAAAAAAATCCCGGGCTCTATACTTGCGGAGGAAATGAAAACAATTTCCGTTATCCGTATTGCTACGGTGATTACACGTACGCGGAAAAAGTAAAAGAAAAAACGAAAACGGTTGAAAAATCTTTACAAGTCGCAACACTTGAAACCATGGAATCAACGGCTCATTAAAGGAGCCTGTCAATTTACTAACAAAGCCCAAAACGATATTTGGGCTTTTGTCATGTTTACAAACCTCAAAAAAGCCATACTGAGTATGGCTTTTAATAATACGGTGATATCATCAAATATACAATAACACCTGTAAGGCTGACATACAGCCACAGCGGCATTGTCCATCTGGCAATTTTTTTATGGCGCTCCACCTGCATGCTGAAGCCTCTGATCAGCGTAAACAGCGCAAGCGGCACGATGATTGCAGAAAGGCAGATATGCGTAATTAATATAAAGAAATAAATCGGACGCATAATACCTTCTCCGCCATACAGCGTATTCTCCGCAATCGAATGGTATGTGACATAGCAAATCAAAAACAATAATGTTGTCGTAAAAGCAGCTAAAATAAAGCGTTTATGCGCCTTAATGTTTTTTTGTTTAATCATAATCAATGCCGCCAACAAGAAGATAAACGTAAAGCTGTTGAATATCGCATTCAGCATTGGCAAAATGTGAATATTCGCATGGCTGAACTGATCTAATTTAGGCATAAAAAACAGCACTGCGATCAAACCGTTAATCAGAACTGTCAGCGTAAGGACAATTCCAGTATAATTTTTCGGTTTATTTTCTGTTTGATTCATTTGGTGACCTCTCCTAATTTGTACTGGCTATCCAAATCGTATGCAAATTCAACGGAGATGTCAACGTTTTCGATGGCTTCGTCAGAAATTAGACACACTTCAGAAGGCCGGTGCTTAAAAAGCACCAGCCTTTTGGTTTATGCCTCTTGCATTAAATGATCAACGACCTTATGTTCATTTTCATTCAGCAAATTCTTTTGGATTTTTGAATGAATGGGTTTGTTCATATGCTGATCGAGGATGTCAGCTGTTTTTTTATCACCGGCAATGATCATTCGCTCCCATTTTTTTGCCGCGGCTTTCTGGTCGAGATTGGCCGCCAGCCGCTTGTACAGTCTCGTTTGATTCTCCGTTACATGATTCTTCAGTTGTTCCTCTTCTAACGATGCCGATTTGGTTTTAGAAGACTGGCTGCTCTCCCATGACTCATTGATTGCGTCATATTCATAATGTTCGACCGCTTCAATTTTGCCTAAAACGGTTTCTATAATTTTCACTTCATTTTGCTGCGTTAAAATAAAAGCTGTACTTGGATACGTTTTGCGTAAATTTTCCAGCTGATCAAGTACAGCTGTCTCCTCCCAGAAAAATGTTGTTTCAACAGGAATCTGTAGCTTGATTGCTTCCCATATCCCGCTATTTGAAACAAAAAATACAAGGCTGCGCGGCATGTTTTTTCCTATTCCGTTAAGGTGGTGATAGATTTTGTCCGTGATTGCATTCAGACACTTTTCTTCCTCCGGGTCACTTGCTGCCAGATATTCTTTTAATCTCCCGAACCCTGACTTAAGGGTAATTTTCCATTCTCCCCCCTGTTGCTCTGGATCCCTCATATCTGTGTTGAGATATAACGAAAGAATTTTGTCCGGGGGTTCCAATTGGACATAACGCAATTTCTTAATCAATGAATCAATCGGCATTCATATTCCTCCTTTTGCAACGGGTTACTTTTCTTTTTCCTCTCTTAAAACCGATCAAACCTTACTTACGCTAAATTCTAGCAATTATGGATTTATCATTTACAAACGCCTCTTCTATCTACTACAATTGGTTACTGTGTTTCTAACTATTTTTTGAAAGGGGTTTGATTTTGATTACCATTAAGGAAAAAAACCGCCAAGAGCTTGAAGAAGAGCTGAATCATTTAGAATTTCAACTTTATCGCATGCAGGAAAATATAAAGGATCTATCGAAAGATGCCAGAGTGCTTGGTATTGATCAATCGAAAGATGAAGATTGGATGATTGTTTCCTCGATTGATGATGGCCAAACATGCAAAATTATGCTCACGGATTGTGAAACAGCTTATAGAGGGGAAAGCTGCTTTTCACTTGTAGCATCCTATCAGGACGATGCCATTCATATTGGAGATATTAAAGGACCTCCGAATTACGGTTTCGGTTCTATTTGTATGAAATATTTAAAGGATATTGCCAGAGACAGCAATATCCCGAAAGTTACCGGCGACATAGCCAAACGGGATTGGAATCATGTGGACAGGCTCATACATTTTTATGAAAAACATCAATTTGAAGTGTGTATTGACTCCGATACACAATCAGGAAGCATTAAATGGACAGATTTCTAAAAAAATCTGGAAGAATGTGCCGAAATATGCTGTAATGGTGTAAAACCGCTTAGGAGGACCTAAAGTGTTTGCACCCAAACTGAAATCGGGAGACGAAATTCGAATCGTGTCTCCCGCTACCAGCATGTCCATATTAACAAATGAAGCAAAGTTGCACGCAAAAACGACATTAGAACAATTGGGTTTTCGTGTGACCATTGCTGAACACGCAGAGGAATTAAACGAATTCCAGTCATCCTCTATTGAATCAAGAGTAAGTGATCTGCACAGCGCCTTTTTCGATCCCGGCGTCAAAGCTATTTTAACGACACTCGGCGGATTCAACAGCAATCAGCTGCTGCGTTATCTTGATTACGAGAAAATCAAACAGAATCCCAAAATTCTTTGCGGCTATTCCGATATTACGGCTCTCGCCAATGCTATTTATCAAAAAACGGGCCTCGTTACATATTCTGGCCCCCACTTTTCTACATTTGCAATGAAAAAAGGATTGGAATATATAAAAGATTATTTTCTGGCTTGCTGCTCTTCGAATGAACCCTTTGAAATTCTGCCATCACAAGAGTGGAGCGATGATCAATGGTTTTTAGATCAAGAAAACAGGCACTTTCACCCTCATTCCGGTCCTATTGTGATCCAGGATGGCTATGCGGAAGGCACATTGATTGGCGGCAACCTGTGTACACTTAATTTGCTACAGGGAACGGAGTATTTTCCTGAAACAGAAAACACAATTTTACTGATTGAAGATGATTATATGTCAGACGCAAACATGTTTGACCGCGATTTACAATCTCTCATCCACCTCCCTTCTTTTTCAAATGTAAAAGGGATATTGATCGGCAGGTTCCAAAAAGCATCTAACGTATCAATAGATCACGTAAAAGCGATAATTGGTACAAAAAAAGAATTATCTGGCCTCCCCGTCATCGCAAACATAAATGCCGGGCACACCTCTCCAATTGCCACGTTCCCTATTGGAGGAACATGCAGGCTTGAAGCTGTTTCGGGTACATCACGAATATGGATTGACAAACATTAAACAGCTTGTAAAATCATTTACAAGCTGTTTTCACATCTGCACGTCATCTCAGTCCACATGACAAATGTCATATATGATGTATGATGTGTGCTACTACAAAGACATCCTTCTCTTTCGTATACTTAAGCGAGACACACAATGAGAGGATCCTTTACTATGACTGAACCAACCCTTAAACACAAACAAAAACTGCTGACAAAGCAAGTCGCTGCTTTTGCTCAGCCCGAAACAAAAAACAGTCTGATTCAGCTTTTAAACACGTTTATCCCTTTCTTCGGACTTTGGTTTCTTGCTTATTTCAGCCTCAATGTCTCCTATCTTCTTACTTTAGCATTAGCAGTGGTTGCCTCAGGGTTTTTGACAAGAATTTTCATTATCTTTCATGACTGCTGCCATCAATCATTTTTCAAACAAAAGCGCTATAACCATATTCTCGGTTTTCTGACAGGTGTTCTGACTTTATTCCCTTACCTTCAATGGCAGCACAGCCATTCGATTCATCACGCGACCAGCAGCAATCTGGATAAACGCGGAACAGGTGACATCTGGCTGTTAACGGTAAACGAATATATAGCCGCATCTAGACGCACAAAACTTGCATACAGACTTTATAGAAATCCGTTTATCATGTTTATTCTAGGACCAATTTATGTTTTTCTGATCACCAACCGTTTTAACAAAAAAGGCGCAAGACGTAAGGAGCGTGTGAACACGTACCTTACAAACTTGGCAATTGTGTCATTGGCTGCTGTTTGCTGTCTCATCTTTGGCTGGCAGTCGTTTTTGCTCGTGCAAGGCCCTATCTTTCTGATCTCAGGTTCAATCGGCGTGTGGCTGTTTTATGTACAGCATACATTTGAAGACTCTTATTTTGAAGCAGATGAAAACTGGAGCTACGTTCAGGCCGCTGTGGAAGGCAGTTCATTTTATAAACTCCCGAAACTCCTTCAATGGCTGACAGGCAACATCGGTTACCACCACGTTCACCATTTGAGCCCAAAGGTGCCCAACTATAAGCTTGAAGTTGCTCATGAACATCACGAACCATTAAAAAACGTACCGACAATTACCTTAAAAACAAGCCTGCAATCACTCGCCTTCCGCCTTTGGGATGAAGACAAAAAACAATTTGTATCATTTCGGGGTATAAAACAAATATCATTCCGCCTTCCGCCTGATTCAACAGAAAAACAGAAGCTGCGGGAGAACGCCTGACAATTAGGAGGTCTTCTTATACAACAAGAAGACTTCCTTTTTATTGTTCGGTGATGCATTCTGGCTTTTACAATGGTAAAGTTACATTTAAGATGAAAAGCTGAAAATGAGGTTATATCATGATCAAAAAGCATTTTACATTTCAAAAACTAAGCGGGATCACGCCATATATATGGACGATATTTTTCATCCTGCCCTTCTACTTTATATTTAAATCATCTTCTACATTTGTTATTATCGTCGGAATTATTTTGACGCTTTTATTTTTTTCGGTTTATCGATTTGCTTTTGTCTCAAAAGGCTGGGCCATTTATTTGTGGGCGTTTCTGTTAATCGGCATTTCAACCGCCTCCATTACGCTGTTCAGTTATATTTATTTTGCTTTTTTTATCGCGTATTTTATCGGAAACATAAAAGAACGCGTCCCTTTCCACATTTTATATTACGTACATTTAATAAGCGCAGCTGTCGCAGCGAATTTCAGTCTTGTGTTAAAAAAGGAATTCTTTCTGACACAAATTCCTTTTGTCGTCATCACCCTCATCAGTGCGATTTTATTGCCGTTCAGTATCAAAAGCCGCAAGGAGCGCGAACAGCTGGAAGAAAAACTCGAATTTGCAAATGAACGGATTGCCGATTTGGTAAAATTAGAAGAAAGGCAGCGGATTGCCCGCGATCTCCACGATACGCTTGGTCAAAAGCTTTCACTTATCGGTTTAAAAAGCGACTTGGCGAGAAAATTAATATACAAAGATCCCGAACAAGCAGCGCGTGAGCTGAAAAGCGTTCAGCAAACAGCGAGGACTTCTTTAAATGAAGTAAGAAAAATTGTATCCTCTATGAAAGGCATCCGGCTCAAGGATGAAATCATAAACATCAAACAAATTCTCGAAGCTGCTGACATTACATTTATCTACGAAGATGAGAAAATGCCCGAAAATATCTCATTGCTTAATGAAAACATTTTGAGCATGTGCTTAAAGGAAGCTGTCACAAATGTTGTCAAACACAGTCAGGCTAAAACATGCCGGATTGAAATCCAGGAGCTCTGGAAGGAAGTTGTTATTACAGTGTCAGACGATGGAACATTTCAAGGAGGAGACACGTGCTTTTCAAAAGGACATGGCTTACTTGGTATGAGAGAGCGTCTTGAATTTGCAAACGGGAGCCTTCACATCAACACCAAAAACGGAACCAAGCTTACCATGAAAATTCCTAATAACTCAAAATAAACAAAAAGGATGGCTTACATGATTAGTATATTTATTGCAGAAGATCAGCAGATGCTGCTGGGTGCTTTAGGATCACTATTAAACTTAGAAGACGATATGAAAGTCGTCGGCAAAGGAACAACCGGACAGGATGCTGTCGAGTTTGCAAAAAAACACCAGCCCGATGTATGCATTATGGACATTGAAATGCCCGGAAAGACAGGACTTGAAGCAGCTGAGGAATTAAAGAATACAGGCTGCAAAATTATTATCTTAACCACTTTTGCCCGCCCCGGCTACTTTCAGAGAGCCATTAAAGCCGGCGTTAAAGGCTATTTGTTAAAGGACAGTCCGAGCGAAGAGCTCGCGAGCGCCATCCGAAGCGTCATGAATGGAAAGCGTATCTACGCACCTGAGCTGATGGAGGATATGTATAGCGAGGCCAACCCTCTCACAGATAGAGAAAAAGAAGTGCTCGAACTTGTGGCTGACGGAAAAAACACAAAAGAAATCGCCCAAGAACTCAGCATTAAAAGCGGGACTGTGCGAAATTATATCTCCATGATTCTAGAAAAGCTTGAAGTGAAAAACCGAATAGAAGCCATTACGCGTTCAAAGGAAAAAGGCTGGTTTAAGTAAAAGAGGATCTTGACATATGTCCAAGATCCTCTTTTGTTAATCTGCCGCGCCCCACGCTGCACCGATTTCTATGAGTATAATCAGTATACTTATTGGAGAGACGGGTTAAAAAACTTGCCTTCCACCTGGAATGACAGAATTTCCTCCTTAAGTACGGCTTCGCCTTCTTCAAGCTATTCAACGACGCTCTGGGAGCACACTTCAACAATTTAGACATTCTGATTGGTATCGCAAAACTGCCAATAGGGCTCCAGATTGGGACAACAAAGCTTCGGCAATCCAAATCAAATAATCTAGGTAGAAGTTTCAAAATCACTATTCTCTAAAGAAGCATGAGAATCGTGATTTTTTGTATTGTCCTCACAGTTGCTGCCAGTCTGCTGTGCTTAATGCTGAATTTTCACTTACACAAGAGTCAGGTCGGTTTCAGAATCTATTTTCTTATTAAATTCTGCCTTTTCATGAGAGCCGTCAATCTATCTGTTTAAGTTGGTCCATGTGGCACCCGCCTTGTGCAGCAATAAATTTTCTCTTCCCAGCACGTTCTAATGTATTATAGGGGAAGATTCATTTTAAATTTTGTAAGCCATATGAACACACCTCATTGGTGCCAGCTATTTCTTCAACTTTAGACTCCGTAAGTCTGTCTCCACGTCTTCAGAAGACATAAAACCATATCTCTCGGCACGATAGGTGTAAAACTCCAACAGCGAACCAGTACAACATTTGCGTATCCTCGCATCAACATCACCAAACATTATTCCGTAACCTGCATCAGACATTAAACCTAATGACACGGAAGCTGAACTGATCACGAAAAACGACAACCACGATTTCCTATATGAACAGTTAGTATGTTAGGAATACAGGCAAGATATTTCATTGTTTTGGGAGAACAGCGCAGACAAAGCCCTCTTCCATTTCCTCGTCCACCAATCACAAAATAAGCCGTTATCCCAAGTCTAGGAAACGGCTCATGTCCATGGCTATACGTATTTAGATGTAATTATCTGATTTAAGGGATCTTTCCTTTAGCAGCCTTCTCATTTAAAAACAGTTTTTTCACTTTAAACCGCAATGAACGTGCTGATGCCAAAAACAAGATCCCCTGAATACAGCACTTCGGCAGGAATGATACAGTGTAACCTATGATCAAAAGCTCAGAAACGATCTGTTGTTCTTTAATCAAATCGCTGCTCCAAAAAAATCAGGTATCGTCATGATTCTTGATGTTAAGTAACCTGGCCAAAAGACAAATGCCAGAGAAATTAACGCCAGCGGCGCACAAGCTTCCGAAGACATTCTGTCATAGAGGTCGCGTAGCTTAGCTTTGTCCATTTAACCCCACCATCTGCTCGGTTGATACATTCGTTAATAAAAGCGAGCTTCCCAATAATAAAGCAGTAAGGCTTCTCCCCCTAAGGAATAACGGTTAGAGGAAGCAAGCTGAGCCCCTTATCCTTCGCCATAAAAATATGCAGGTATTCATGATAAGAAACGATACAATCTTCAAAGCAAAAGCCAGCAGCTCCTTCTGCAAAGATAAAGATGATAGGGGCCGTTTACCTTCTATTTATCATTGCAGAAGGAGCACAATTTTTTTATCGGCATATTATGTTTTACGTCTCTAAAAACAAAAAAAGGACACGAGCTTAGAGCTACATGTCCTTTATCTTCATCTATTCTATTAATTTAACACTTTTACACTTACTGTTCTGACGCCCCAATTATGTGCATCACTTTTGTTTGGTACAAATACGTCAATTTTATTTCCTTTTATTGCGCCGCCAGTGTCTGCTGCTGTTGCTTCTCCATAACCTTCAACATAGACTTTAGAACCTAGCGGAATCACGTTTGGATCAACCGCAATAACTTTAGCATTCGGGTTCTTGTTTAAGTCAATGCCTGTTGCTGTAACGCCGGAAATGCCGCCGTCGTTAGCAGAGTAAGCAGTAGCAGTAACTGTTAGTTCTTTTGTCGCTTCTTGTTGATTTGTATTAGATTCAACAGCCTTTTCTTCTGTTTTAACAGAAGTTTCTGCTGCAGCCTTTGTTTCTTGTTTAGGTTGCTGTTGAACAGCTTCTTGTTTAGGTTGCTCTTTTTGCACAGCCTCTTGTTTTGTTTCAGTTTGAGGTGCGCTTGTTTGCGCATTCTCAGTCACTGTGTTTGCTGCTGTTGCCTGACCTTTTACTGAAAGTGTAGATCCAGCATAGATCATGTCAGAGCTTAAGTTATTCCAACCTTTCAGGTTGTTAACTGTCGTACCGAATTTTTGAGCAATCTTAGAAAGCGTATCTCCCGCTTTAATTGTATATTGCCCAGATGTGGTTGTTTCTTCTGAAGAAATGGTCAGTTTTTCTCCCGTAATGATTGTATCAGAAGTTAACTTGTTCCATTCTTTTAGGTCCTTCAGGTTCACTCCGTTTTTCTGAGAGATCCCCCAGAGCGTATCACCCTTTTGCACCGTGATTTCTTTTGCAGAAGCGTGAGCTCCGAATGCAGTTGTTGAAAGTGCTGCAACTGCTACAAAGGACATAATCGTCTTCTTCATAAGTAAATCCTCCCTTGTTAGCTTTTTATTGGCGGCTAACAGGTGATATCGTAACACATGTAAATGTCAAATCAATAACAAAAAGATATGATTTAGATTACAGTTCCTTTACATGAAGGATTTCTCTCTGTTGGAAAGTCTTACTGAACCCTTGATATAATAGGCTTTTCAAGTCTTTTAAGTTTGAGTCAAAAAAAAGAAAAGAAAATGTGTTTTTCAAAGAAAAAAAGGTTGATTTATGCTTTTTTTGGGTCTGTCACCTTTACATAAGCTTGTATTTCTTCTAAAAAAAGCCGGCCATATTTTGCTCTTTTTTGTTCTCCGACTCCTTTTATAGACAAAAGTTCTTCATCATTTACAGGCTGTTTTCCTGACATATCTTTCAGCGTCTGATCAGAAAAAACGACAAAAGGCGGAACACCCTGCTCTGCTGCAATTTGCTTGCGTAAGGTGCGAAGCCGTTCGAACAGCTCGTCATTTTCCGTAATGGCTTCTGCTTTTAATGCTTCTTTTCTCGTTACTGCTAATTCGCTTCTCAGCACATTTCTTCCTTTGCCGCTAACAAATAGAGTCGGAAATGTTCCATCTGACATCCTAATAAAGTCGTCAGCAATCAGAAATTCAATAAAGTCGCTGATTTCACTAACTGATTGGTGCTTTAATATTCCGTATGTTGAAAGGCTACTAAAACCGTTTTCGAGCACTTTTTTATTTTTTGATCCAGCGAGCACCTGGGCAACCATCGTCTTCCCAAAACGTTCATTCATACGAATGATACACGATAAGACCATCTGCGCTTCTCTCGTCACGTCATGGGCTGTTCTTGTATCTGTACAGTTTCCGCACTGTCCGCAGGCGTCAGGTTCCTTTTCTCCGAAATACATCAGAATAAATCGCTGCAGACAATCTTCTGTATGGCAGTAGTCAACCATTTGTCGAAGTTTTTTCAAGTCCTGCTTTTGCTTCTCTTCATTTTCCGATTGCTCGATTAAAAAACGCTGCACCATAATATCTTGCGGAGAAAATAAAAGCACACATTCACTGTCGAGGCCATCCCGTCCAGCTCGTCCCGCCTCCTGATAGTAGCTTTCCATATCTTTCGGTATCTGTGCATGAAGAACAAACCTGATATTTGATTTATCGATGCCCATCCCGAAAGCAGATGTGGCAACCATGACCTGCAGCTCATCGTTCAGAAACCTTTCCTGCTGTTCTTTTCTGACTTCGTCCTGTAAGCCCCCGTGATACCGCCCTGCGCTAATTTGATTTCGTTTTAACCGCTCATAAATCCGATCTGCTTCTTTTCTTGTCGCGGTATAGACGATTCCTGCTTCATGTTTGTTCCTTTTTACATACTCATCAATAAAACGATCTTTGTTTTCCCCTTTTGCGACTTTCAAAGTCAGGTTGTCACGGGAGAAACCGGTATACACCGTGTTTTCTTTTTGAATATGCAGCTGACGGCATATATCATCATGTACCTCAGGTGTTGCGGTTGCCGTTAATGCCATGATGACAGGTTTGTCATTTAACTCGTGAAACAGAATTTCTATGTTTCTGTAGCTTGGCCTGAAATCGTGGCCCCATTGAGAAATACAGTGCGCTTCATCTATTGCTACTAAAGGAACGTCGATGCTTTGCAAAATACGTATAAATTCTGTTGAGGTTAACCGCTCTGGTGTAATGTAAAAAAGCTTATAGGCCCCTTCTTTCAGGCCGTTCAGCCTTTCATATATTTCTTGATTGGTTTGCGAACTGTTGATGTAAGCGGCTTTGATTCCCGCTTCTTCAAGAGCATCAACCTGATCCTTCATTAATGATATTAACGGCGAAATGACAATCGTTGTTCCTTCAAACATCAGTGCCGGAATTTGATAGCAAATTGATTTTCCCCCGCCCGTCGGCATGATGCAGACCGTGTTTTGTCTCGCTTCTGTCACCGAACGGATGGCTTCCTCCTGCCCTCTGCGCAGCTTTTCATAACCGAAATAATGCGCCAACAGAGATTGGGCTTTATGTAACATAACGTCTAACCCTCGCTTTTCCTTCAATTTCTCCCATCATATCACAAAAAATAGACCTGCATTTCTTCCCGAATGGAAATTGAATTTTCGATATAAAAATCCTTTTTTAGATAAAATAAAAAGCCATTTCCATAAAGGAAATGGCCTTCGCTACATCTTGCCGTATGCAAGTAAGAAAGTTTTAAACCACCACTCCTCAAAGTGGGTGTTTGCAGAAACGTTCCTGTCGTCCTCTGCAATGGAGGCATGACATTCCGGCTTCGATATAAAACTCCCTATTACAGCTTAAAGGTTAAAACTTAATTAACAATACGTACAAAGTAGCTTCTTTTATATAGTACACCATTGGACATATTTTATCAAGGGGGCAAATCAATTTTTCAGAAAAACTTTTTTTCATTCATAAAACTGTTTTTTCGCTAATATATCTAATGATTCGACAAACAAAAAAATATATTACAATAAAAAAACATCATTTTTTAGCGGCAAGAAGTGATCACTTTCTTCTATATAATATGTACGCAAAAAAACTCCTATCTCACGGATAGGAGTCTTCATTCATTAAAACTTAGCAGCAAGCTCTTTCGCTTCTTGCAAGCCTTTTTCAACAATTTCTTGTGCTTTATCAGGCGCTGCATTATGTCCCTCGATGACAACTGTGTGCAAGTCTTGAACACCCCAGAAACCAAGAACTGTTTTCATGAAGTTTAAGGACATTTCTAGTGAAGCCATTGGTCCTTCTGAATAAACGCCGCCGCGCGCGTTAAGAAGTGCAACTTTTTTGCCGCCCATTAAACCAACTGGTCCTTCTTGTGTGTATTTGAATGTAACGCCTGCGCGAGACAGGTAATCCACATAAGTATGAAGCACTGCTGGCACTGTGAAGTTCCAAAGCGGGAATGCGAACACCACTTTATCAGCTTTTACAAATTGGTTCAGATATTTGTCAGCTGTTGCAGCTTGTTTTTTTTCTTCCTCAGTCATTTCCATACCTTGGCCTGCTTTAAATGTTCCGTTAATCATATCTCTTCCAAGGTAAGGAAGGTTTTCTTTATGAAGATCTAATTCAATCACTTCATCATTAGGGTTGTTTTCTTTATATGCAGCTAAAAATGCTTCGTATAGTTTAACTGAAACACCTTCTTCAGCTGTACGGTCACTTGATTTTACAAATAAAACTGTAGACATTTGTATTCCTCCCGGTAAACTTTTTATATTAACTTACAAATAGTATGTTACTTTCTTTTTTACGCAAAGTCAATCACTTTATTTCGAATATGAGATTTTTTTATAAAAAAAAGCAAGTACACCTTATATCGGTATACTTGCTTGCCATTTTCAATTTGAATCCTGCTCGCGGTCTAAAATCTCATACGTTTGAGAACTTTTTTGATCAATTGTTTCTTTATTAGATAGATCTTTAACTTGTTGGTGAAACTCCCTTTCAAATGACGGAGCATCCGTTTCCAAATCGTCCTCTATATCAGCTTGGGCTTCCACTGTCATTCTTGCGTACGGAACAGCTTCCAATCTTTCGTATGGGATTTCTTGACCTGTTTTTTCACAAATTCCGTACGTTCCGTCTTTTATTTTTTGTAAAGCGTGATTAACTTCCTCCAAAAGCTCCCGGTCTATTTCTTTTACCGTTTGGTCTGTCATGCGGTCTGTTACAAGCGTTCCGTGGTCAGCCATATGGTTATCAACCCCATTAGACAGCTCTCCTACTTCTTCAGTCATTGATTGTGTTTTCTTTTTTTCACCAGACAATTCTTTTTGCATATTAAGCAATTTATGGTAGAGATGCTGAGTTTGTTCTTTAGTCAGTGCCATGTGTATCCTCTCCTTTTTTTCTCTGTTCCCAGTTTTGAATACTAACAAACCAAAAAAGGCGTTTTTACGGCACAAAAAAAAGCCAAACCATTCTTTAGAGACGGCTGGCCTCAGTTAGTTTATTCAGTTGCATAAATACTTCGTCAGTACCGCTTGCACTTCGCTTAAATCGGTATCTTTCGCAAATTCTAATTCAAAGGTTTTGCTTCTTGTCATTAATAAAAGTCCGGTGTCGGGATCAAACATTCCCGCTTCTTGGATGGCAAAGCTTTCAATCGTTTTATATGGAAGAAATACACGAACCTTCTTTTTAGAAAACACCTTATTATCAAAGAAAATAATACGTTTATTTGTAAAGCAAATTTGGTCAACCCGGAGCTTATAAATCGATTCTATTCTTTCCCCTTCAACGAGCAAAGCTTCAAGCTTCTTTGCGTCAGTTGATCTGCTAACAGAAAAAATACCCAATGAAGAACCCCTCTTTCTGCATTTATCTATTTTTCTTATGACGAGATTACATTAAATAAAATAAGTCCTTTATCCCTATATAAGAATACGACATAGAAGACATTTAAACCATTACGAACAGATTACATTTTTCACATTTTTGATTTGTTTCTTGTTTTTTGTATTGCTGTCATCATGTAGTACGCAACAATAGAGAAAAAAGTTTCATTTTCCGCAAATATTTTTTGAAAAATGAGTTTTTTAACGTTTCTGTTGTGCATCTGTTTTATTTTTCCTTTTTAACTCAAAGAAGAACCGCAGCTTAGCTGCGGTTCTTTGCAAACGATCTGTATCTTCAATTGTGCCATCTATAATTAGAGTCTGAAATTGATGTGACCTCTTCTGTTTCTTATTCCAGCAGAAATTCAATCGGTGATTATACCTCTTCAAAATATTCTTTATAGTATCCGCCAATTTTATTTGTATTATCGACGACAAACAGAAATTCCTCTGTCTCATTCTTCACTTCATATTCTTTCCCTGGTGTTAATACACGATTTACAATGTATTTTTTTGCGTTTGTTTGAACACATTTTACTTTTTTAACGGTTTCTTTTTCAAGCCAATTTTTATGTATCATGATGAAATCTCCTTTACTTGTCTATAAGCCTATTGTAGCTTTTTTCTTTTGTAAATTGCAATATCGGTTATTCATTGATTTTGCCATGTTTTCTAGTATAGAATGTTTGTATACGCTTACTTCCATAGTAACGATCACAGCTAATTCCCGCTCTTCAATGAAGCAATATCCATTCTATCACCAAGAATCTCAGAACAGACCATAAAAATGACTGGAGGTTTGTTACGAATGAGTTCTTTAACGATGCAAGTGAGTAAAAGGCTGGAGACATTTTTACAGGGAACGAAAAAGCTTTATATTGATGGGAAGTTTGTTCCGAGTGCCTCAGGGGCAACCTTTGACACGCCCAACCCGGCGACAGGCGAAACCTTAATGTCGCTGTATGAAGCCCGGGCAGAAGATGTGGACAAAGCCGTTAAAGCTGCCCGCAAAGCCTTCGATCAAGGCGAGTGGAGAACAATGTCTCCAGCATCGAGAAGCAGACTGATGTATAAGCTGGCAGATTTAATGGAAGAGCATAAAACTGAGCTTGCTCAGCTTGAAACCCTTGATAACGGAAAGCCAATAAACGAAACAACAAATGGAGATATCCCGCTGGCTATTGAGCATATGCGCTATTACGCCGGCTGGTGCACAAAAATAACAGGGCAGACAATCCCTGTTTCCGGCTCCTATTTTAATTATACACGCCATGAGCCTGTCGGCGTCGTCGGCCAAATCATCCCATGGAATTTCCCGCTCCTTATGGCGATGTGGAAAATGGGTGCGGCTCTTGCAACCGGCTGTACAATTGTGCTTAAGCCTGCTGAGCAAACCCCGCTCTCAGCTCTTTATTTGGCTGAGTTAATTGATAAAGCCGGTTTCCCTGACGGGGTCATCAATATCATTCCGGGATTCGGTGAGGATGCTGGAGAAGCACTTACCAACCATGAAGCGGTTGACAAAATTGCCTTTACCGGATCAACAGAAATCGGAAAGAAAATCATGGCCACGGCGGCAAAAAGCATTAAGCGTGTCACCCTGGAACTGGGCGGAAAATCACCTAATATCCTGCTACCGGATGCCAATCTGAAAAAAGCCATTCCAGGCGCTTTAAACGGTGTCATGTTTAACCAAGGCCAAGTCTGCTGTGCGGGCTCACGCGTCTTTATTCATAAAGACCAGTATGATGAAGTTGTCAATGAGATGGTGTCTTATGCTGAATCACTCCGCCAAGGAGCCGGACTTCATAAAGATACCCAAATCGGCCCGCTCGTGAGCAAGGAGCAGCATGAACGCGTTCTTTCTTATATTCAAAAAGGGAAAGAGGAAGGAGCAAAAGCTGTCACTGGCGGAAGCTGCCCTTATGAAGAAGGATACTTTGTCGCGCCGACTGTGTTTGCGAATGTTGAAGACGGTATGACAATCGCCAAAGAAGAAATCTTTGGACCAGTCCTGACGGCGATTCCGTATGAAACAGTGGATGAAGTCATTGAACGAGCCAACCATTCTGAATACGGACTTGCTGCCGGCCTATGGACTGAGAATGTAAAACAAGCCCATTATATTGCAGATCGCCTACAAGCCGGGACTGTCTGGGTAAACTGCTATAATGTGTTTGACGCAGCTTCGCCGTTTGGCGGTTATAAACAATCCGGACTCGGAAGAGAAATGGGCTCATATGCTCTAGATAACTACACAGAAGTCAAGAGTGTATGGATTAATCTTGAAGACTAAAAAACTTTTAAAAAAACTGCTGCCAGCCAGCAGTTTTTTTCTTTCAGTAATGGCAACAAAAGCTGATGAATATATATCTTTCTGAAGGAGTTGAGCGTGATGAGCACACTTCAGGAGAAGGTGAGGCGCTATCAGCAAAACACGATTTCAGAGCTGAAAGATAGGCAAAATGGTGACGGTTCTTGGACATTTTGCTTTGAAGGGCCAACCATGACGAATTCTTTTTTTATTCTGCTCCTCACCTCACTTGATGAAGGTGAAAATGAAAAAGAACTCATTTCGGCGCTCGCAGCCGGCATTCGCGAAAGTCAGCAGCCAGACGGAACGTTTAACAATTTCCCTGACGAAACAGGCGGCAATATAACAGCTGCCGTCCAAGGTTATGTCGGAATGCTGGCTTCAGGATGCTACCATCGAACTGATCCGCACATGAAAAAAGCTGAACAATTCATTACATCACATGGCGGCTTGAGGAATATTCATTTCATGACAAAATGGATGCTTGCAGCAAACGGCCTTTACCCTTGGCCCGCTTTATATGTACCATTGTCGCTTTTAGCAATTCCCCCAACATTCCCGGTTCATTTCTATCAGTTCAGCACGTATGCCCGTATTCACTTTGCGCCGATGGCTGTCACACTCAATCAGCGATTCACACTAAAAAACCGCAATATTCAATCTCTCCGCCACCTCGACCCGCACATGACAAAAAACCCTTTGACTTGGCTCCGTTCTGATGCTTTCGAGGAGAGAGACCTCTCTTCTGTTCTGACTCATTGGAAGCGGCTTTTTCGTGCCCCCTTTGCTCTTCAGGAGCTTGGCTTACACACAGCTAAAACATATATGCTTGACCGAATTGAAGAAGACGGCACACTGTACAGTTATGCAAGCGCCACAATATTTATGGTATACAGCCTTCTGTCACTTGGTGTGTCACGCCATTCACCGGTCATCCGAAGGGCAATTAATGGCATCAAAGCATTGGTGACTGAATGCGGCGGCATTCCTTATTTAGAAAATTCCACTTCTACTGTTTGGGATACTGCATTAATCACTTATGCGCTTCAGCAAAACGGCGCTGCCGAAACAGACGGTACAATTACAAAAGCCGTTTCTTTTTTACAAAAGCGGCAGCATACCAAGATAGCAGATTGGTCTGTCAACAATCCCAACGTATCTCCAGGCGGCTGGGGGTTTTCAAATATCAACACGAATAACCCTGATTGTGACGACACTGCAGCCGTCTTAAAAGCAATTCCCCGCAGCTTCTCTCCTTTTTCTTGGGAGCGAGGCGTGGCGTGGCTTTTATCGATGCAGAACAATGATGGAGGGTTTTCCGCCTTTGAAAAAAATGTGAACCACCCTCTTATCCGCCACCTCCCGCTTGAATCCGCCGAGGATGCGGCTGTTGATCCCTCAACCGCCGACCTTACCGGGCGTGTGCTGCACTTTTTAGGTGAAAAAGCCGGTTTTTCAGTAAAACATCACCACATTCAGCGTGCTGTGAATTGGCTTTTTGAAAACCAGGAATATAATGGATCTTGGTACGGACGATGGGGTGTTTGCTACATTTATGGCACATGGGCTGCCTTAACCGGCATGCACGCCTGCGGAGTTGTTCGAACCCACCCTTCGATACAAAAGGCAATCCGGTGGCTCAAAACCATACAAAATGATGACGGCAGCTGGGGTGAATCCTGCAAAAGCGCGGAGATCAAAACCTATGTGCCGCTTAAAGAAGGAACCATTATACAAACTGCCTGGGCTTTAGATGCTTTATTGCTATATGAAAAACCCAGTCATCCAGCAATTGTGAAAGGAATGAACTACCTCATGGACAGCAGTTCTCATGACGGTAGGAGCTTGACTTATCCAGTGGGAATCGGGCTGCCAAAGCAGTTTTATATTCGTTACCACAGTTATCCATATGTGTTCCCTTTGCTGGCTGTCGGCAAATATTTGAATTCTATTGAAAAGGAGACAGCAAATGAAACGTGAATCTTATCAAACCGAGATGTTCAATTGGTGTGAAGCCTTGAAAGATCAGATTCAAAAACGAGGACAGCTTGATCAATTTGAGAATCAAATCGAAAGGATGATTGAAGCGCTGGAGGATGACCAGACGACAGAAGAACAGTGGTATCAACAGGCCGCCACACTCTATCGTGATATTACACAATCAGAAGAAACAGGTGAAAGACGTACCTTCGTTCCTATAGGAAAACATGTTCTCCCAAAGCTTCCGTACAAGTACTCTGCTTTAGAACCTTATATTTCACGTGATATTATGGTGCTTCATCATACAAAGCACCACCAAAGCTATGTTGACGGACTGAATAAGGCAGAATTGGCGCTTAAGAATGCCAGAGCTACAAAGAACTATGACTTGATCACTCATTGGGAAAGAGAGCTGGCATTTCATGGAGCTGGCCATTATTTGCACAGTATTTTTTGGTTTTCTATGCATCCAAACGGAAAAAGACGTCCTACTGGAGCATTGTTTCAAATGATCGATCTTTCATTTGGAAGCTATTCGGCCTTTAAGGAGCATTTTACACAAGCTGCAAAAAAAGTGGAGGGTGTCGGGTGGGCCATTCTTGTCTGGTCCCCTCGTTCCGGGCGGCTGGAGATTTTAGCCGCAGAGAAGCACCAGCTCTTCAGCCAGTGGGATGTAATCCCTCTTTTACCGCTTGATGTATGGGAACATGCTTACTATTTGCAATATAAAAATGACCGCGGAAGCTATGTTGATCATTGGTGGAATGTAGTCGATTGGCGTGAAGCCGAAAAACGTTTTGAACAGGCAAAAGAAGTCGTATGGAAACTCTATTAAAAAAGCCCCCTTTTCCAGGGGGCTTCATTTTTTAAAAAATACCTAATACATGTAAAAATACGATAATGATTGCAACAGGTGAAAGATAACGTATCAGCAGAAGCCAAACCGCAAACCACTTTCGCTTGAGGTTTGAGCCGCTTTTCAGCTCGTTAAACAAGTCTTCTTTCGGTATTTTTAACGGTACAAAGATAGAAATCAATAACGCTCCTAACGGCATTAAAATATTGCTGACCAGAAAATCAGCTGCGTCAAAAATGTTCATGTGAAAAATGGTGATATCACTTAAAATACCGTATGATAATGCAGACGGTACGCCGACCAGAAAGATAGCCATCCCGCCGATCCAGGCAAATCGTTTTCTTTTACTCACATCGCCTTTAGAAAGCACAGCGACCAAAATTTCAAGCATTGAAAAGGCGGATGTCAGTGCCGCAAATAAAAATAGAATTAAAAATGCTAATAAAAAGACAATTCCAAACGGCATTTGATTAAATACAGTCGGCAGCACATTAAATAACAGGACAGGTCCTTGATCCGGTTTGAGGCCGAATGAAAAAACAGCTGGAAAGATTGCGATTCCCGCCATAATGGCGACAAGAACATTCAAAACCGTAACAGATACAGCAGACTGCACCAGATTTTCTTGTTTTTCTAGATAGGCACTATACGTTACCATCACAGATACACCGACACTTAATAAGAAGAAGGACTGGCCCATCGCATATAATATTGTATTGGCGTCAATAGCGGAGAGATCAGGTGTCAGGAAAAACGTAAGGCCTTCCATCGCTCCATGAAGTGTAACTGAACGCACCATTAAAATAATAAATAATATAAATAGCGCTGGCATTAAAATTTGGCTTGCTTTTTCAATTCCGCTACTTACACCCTTTGCGACAACCAAAATTGTGACCAGCATAAACAGCAGCTGGCCTCCTACAGCCAAATATGGATTTGAAATGGTATTCGCAAACAGCGTATCAAACCCTGAAGTATGCGATAAACCCCCGGTAAAGCCTTTAAAAATGTAATTTAAAATCCATCCGCCGACAACGCTGTAGAATGATAACAGAATAAAGCACGTCGCCATGCCCAAATAGCCTATCCAATGCCATTTAGACCCAGGAGCAAGAGATTTATAGGATTGGACGGCATCTTGCTGTGTTTTTCTGCCTATGATGAATTCACCGAGCAATAATGGCAGTCCGATTAATATTGTAAATAAAATGAAAATAAATAAAAACGCGCCTCCTCCGCTGGTGCCTGCGACATATGGGAATTTCCATATCGCACCGAGACCGATAGCCGATCCAGCCGCTGCTAAAATAAAGCCCAGCTTCGAAGACCATTGATTAGCTTCCTTCACCCTATCACTCCTATTTTTCAAAACAGTTTAAAGGTTCATTGTAAGAATATCTACCTATATAGTCAAGAATATTTTGATTAGTTTACATAATATATTTATCATCTACTTATATGGATATATCAGAACACAGTCAATTTATTAATATTGAATTATTCAGAAAATTAATTATAATAGGGGGATACCAAAAAATCTGTAAGGATTTCTGCTGAAGTTCTTGATCAGTGTATGAGGAGTGTTTGTATGGAAAACATCAGAAAGATTAGTCATTTCGCGGGACAAACCTTCGGCATCTGGGTTATTGTTTTTGCTGTACTCGGATTTTCGTTTCCATTATTATTTTCTTGGATCAGTTCTTATATTACGATTTTTCTTGGCATTATCATGTTTGGAATGGGGCTAACACTGCAAACCGATGATTTTAAAGAGCTGATCAGAAAACCTTTGTACGTCATTATCGGAGTGATTGCCCAATATACAATTATGCCGCTTGTTGCTTTCGGATTAGCCTATGGCTTGCATCTCCCCTCGGAGATCGCGGTAGGCGTTATTCTCGTTGGCTGCTGCCCGGGTGGAACTGCCTCTAATGTCATGACATTTTTAGCAAAAGGCAATACGGCCCTGTCTGTTGCTGTCACTGCAATTTCCACCTTGTTGGCACCTGTTTTGACGCCGGTATTGATTATGCTGTTTGCCAAGGAATGGCTGCCTGTCTCGCCTGGCTCATTATTGATTTCGATTTTGCAGGCTGTATTGTTTCCAATCATTGCAGGCCTAATCGTCAAAATGTTTTTCAAAAAACAGGTCGCAAAAGCCGTTCATGTCCTGCCGCTTGTTTCAGTCATCGGTATTGTTGCGATTGTGTCAGCTGTTGTAAGCGGCAATCGGGAAAACCTGCTTCAATCAGGATGGCTTATTTTTTCAGTAGTTATCCTGCATAATGGCATTGGATATTTACTCGGGTTTCTTTGTGCAAAGCTGTTAAAAATGGATTATGCATCTCAAAAAGCGGTTGCAATTGAAGTCGGCATGCAAAACTCAGGGCTTGGCGCAGCACTTGCTACGGCACATTTTTCACCGCTATCCGCTGTTCCTAGCGCAATTTTCAGTGTATGGCACAACCTTTCAGGCTCTCTGCTCGCTACATATTGGTCTAAAAAAGGTAAGAATCAAAAAGAAGATTCAAACAGCACAGAACTGACTCTTTAACATTCTATTATATATAAAAAGGTACATCACGTTTAGCCGTGATGTACCTTTTTGTTTTATCCCTCTAACAAAAGCTGTTCAGGATCTTCTAGTAAGTTCTTAATAGTGACAAGGAATCCAACTGCTTCTTTACCATCTACGATTCGGTGATCATAAGATAAAGCAATATACATCATCGGACGGTTTTCAAAACGTTCTTCATCAATCGCGACAGGGCGCAGTTGAATCTTATGCATACCCAGAATACCAACTTGAGGGCTGTTTAAAATCGGTGTCGACATGAGTGAACCGAAAGTCCCTCCGTTTGTAATTGTAAATGAGCCTCCTTGCAGCTCACCAAGGGTTAATTTATTGTTTCTCGCTTTTTTCGCAAGCTCGCCGATTTCTTTTTCAATGCCTGCAAATGTCAGACGGTCTGCATCCCGTACAACTGGAACGACAAGTCCTTCTTCAGCTGCGACAGCGATTCCGATATCATAGAATTTTTTAACAATCAGCTCATCGCCTTGAATTTCTGCATTCAAGAGCGGATATTTTTTCAATGCCGCTACAACAGCTTTTGTAAAGAAAGACATAAAGCCCAACTTCACTTCATTTTGCTCAAAGAATTGGTCTTTGCGACGTTTTCTGAGATTCATAACAGCCGTCATGTCAACTTCATTAAATGTAGTCAGCATCGCAGATGTTTGCTGAACTTCGACTAGACGTTTTGCAATCGTCTGTCTGCGGCGTGACATTTTTTGCACTTCAACAGGTTTGTCAAAGCTTTGCTGTGTTTTTTGAGCCTGCGGCTGTTGTTTTTGCTGCTGAGGAGCTGGTTTCGCCGCTGGTTTTTCATACGCCTCAACATCCTGTTTGCGCACTCTTCCAAGCGGGTCGCCAGTTGGAACCTGAGACAGGTCAATCCCTTTCTCTCTCGCCAGCTTACGGGCAGAAGGAGATGCGATTGTTCTTGATTTTGCTTCCGTTTGCGCTTCCTGGCTCACTTCTTGCGCCGCTGGTTCAGCTTGCTTTTCTTCTTTTTCACTTTCTTTGCTTTCAGCCTTCTCTGAAGGAGCAGGGGCAGAACTTTCACCCGCGCCTTCTGTAATGGTACCGATAATTTCTCCAACTTGGACGGTATCACCCGAATCTTTCAATACCTCTTGAAGAACACCCGATTCTTCTGCTGTCAATTCAACATTTACTTTATCCGTTTCAAGTTCAAGCAGATATTCACCCTGTTCTACATAATCACCGGGCTGCTTTAACCATTGGGCTATTGTTCCTTCTGAGATTGATTCTGCTAATTCAGGTACCTTAATTTCCGCCATTTTTTCATTTCCCCCTTAGTTTTTGCGAGTCAAGCTATCAGATACAATACGTTCCTGTTCTTTTTTATGAACTGTCGGATCTCCCTCTGCAGGACTGGATCGTCTTCTTCGTCCAATATATTGAACGCTTACTCCTTCTGGTGCAAGTTCTGTCAAATAAGGGCTGATGTAGCTCCAAGCCCCCATGTTCTGCGGCTCTTCCTGAACCCAAACGATTTCTTTAAGATTCGGAAGCTTTGCAAATAATTCTTTGACTCCTTTTGCAGGGAATGGATACAGCTGTTCAATTCTCGCAATGTGAAGCCACTCTTTCCCGTCTTCTAACTTGTTGAAATGATCACTGATGTCTATAGATACTTTACCGCTGGATAATACGAGCCGCGTCACTTTTTCATATTCATGAGAAAGTCCTGACTGTTCGTAAACAGGCTGGAAGCGGCTTTCGCTGAGCTCCTGCACTTCAGAAACGGTATTCGGATTGCGCAGAAGGCTCTTCGGCGTCATGATGACAAGCGGACGAATTTCCTCACGCAGCAGCATTTTAGCCTGTCTTCTTAATATATGAAAATATTGAGCGGCGCTTGTCAGGTTGGCAACCGTCCAGTTGTTCTCAGCAGCTAGCTGCAGGAACCGCTCGATTCTACCGCTTGAATGCTCAGGGCCCTGTCCCTCGTAACCGTGCGGGAGCAGCATCACTAATCCGGATTTTTGGCCCCATTTTGCGCGTCCGGCAGAAATAAATTGGTCAAAGTACACTTGAGCAGCATTGGCGAAATCTCCATACTGCGCTTCCCACAGGACAAGTGTTTCCGGTGAATGCACGTTATAGCCGTATTCAAAGCCGAGAACCGATCCTTCAGACAGCGGGCTGTTATGAACGGCAAATGATGTGTCGCAATCTGACAAATGGTGTAACGGCACAAATTCTTTGCCTGTCTCACTGTCGTGAAGTACAAGGTTTCTTTGGGCAAACGTTCCGCGCTCAGAATCCTGTCCTGTTAATCGAATCGGTGTTCCGTCTTTCAGAATGGAAGCAAACGCGAGAGATTCAGCCAATGACCATTCCACTTTTCTGTCATCATCAAACGCCTTGGCCCGTCTTTCTAATATGCGTTTTAGCTTACCGAATACATTAAACGACTCCGGCCAATTGACCAATTCGCCATTCAGCTTGCGGAGCACATCAAAATCAATAGATGTGTCTACATCCGGAAAACCGTTTGAAACAGGCTCCGGAAGTTCTATTTCACAAGCGATAGGTTCCTTTTTAGCCGGCACTTTTTGATAAGCGTCTTCTATGCGTTTCGTTACCGACTTTTCAATGTTTTGAACAACTTCCTCGGTCAGCACCCCATCTTTAATGAGCTTTTCCGCGAAAATATGTTTGACAGTCGGATGCTTTCTTACAGCGTCATACAGCATCGGCTGAGTAGTTGACGGCTCATCCATTTCGTTGTGTCCGTAACGTCTGTACCCGATTAAGTCAATCAGAAAGTCCTTGTTGAACGTTTTTCGGTATTCTACCGCAAACTTAACAGCTGAAAGACAGGCTTCAGGATCGTCCGCATTTACGTGAACAATCGGTATTTCATAGCCCTTCGCCAGGTCACTGGCATAGTTTGTTGATCTTGATTCAGCGCTTTCTGTTGTGAATCCGATCATGTTATTGGCGATAATATGAATCGCACCGCCTACTTGATACCCTTTTAAAGAGCTTAAATTCAATGTTTCAGCGACAATTCCTTCCCCAGGGAATGCAGCGTCTCCATGAATTAAAATCGCAAGTGATTTTGTTTCATCCTGAACCGGGTATCCGCTTTGTGTTCTTGTTTCCTGCGCCGCTCTTGTGCTGCCTTCAACGATCGGATTGATAAATTCCAAGTGGCTCGGGTTATTCGCCAGCGTAATACGCGCCGACTTCGTTTCAGCGTCTTGAAGCTCGCGGTTCGCTCCCAGGTGATACTTGACATCCCCCGTCCATCCGTAGCTGATGCCGATTGATCCTTCAGACGGGACTAGATCTTTGTTCGGCGCGTGCTGGAACTCTGAGAATATGATTTCATACGGTTTGCCCAGCACATGTGCCAGCACATTCAGGCGGCCCCTGTGCGCCATACCGATGTTAACGCTCGTTGTACCTGATTTGACAGATTGTGCGATAATGTCATCAAGCACTGGAACAAGAGCGTCCAGACCCTCAATTGAAAAACGCTTCTGCCCGACGAAGGTCCGGTGTAAAAATTGCTCAAATCCCTCTACTTCCGTCAGTCTCTCAAGCACAGCTGACAGCTTGTCGGCTGAGTTCTTTTGGAACAATTCACCGGATTCAATCTTTTGAGTCAGCCACTCTCGCTCTTTAAAGTCGTGTACATGATCAAATTCAAATGAGATGGTTCTTTTATACGTATTTCGTAAATACTGAATGGCTTCTAAACCGTTCGTAATGTTTTTAGGAGCGTCTTTACAAATGACCGACGCAGGTATTTCTTTTATTTCCTCTTCTGTTAGCCCGTAATCGGATAGTGGAAAGAGCTCGCTCTTTTTCCCATCCTTTCTGAGCGGATTGACGGAAGCGTTCAAATGGCCATAGGTTCGTATATCTTCTGCAAGTCTGATTGCTGATGCGATCTTTTGTATCAGATCGGCTGTAACACGTCCCTTTTCTTTTGTTCCCGATGCCTCTTTTATATCGCTTGGAGGAGCTCCTAGTTCATCAAACATGTCCTTCAGATCCGGATCAATGCTGTTCGGATCCTGGGTGTACTGATCGTAAAGCTCCAGCGCATAGCCGAGGTTCGGACCGTAAAAATCTTCCCAATTCATTCGTTGTTTCATATTATTTTGAAACATTTGAATATTACCCCCAACCTAGATAATCAAGTGATTCATTCACTATCTTAAAATAACTTTCGAACGCTGTGTCCAAAATTATGTAATAAAAACGCTTCCAACGATATTTTACCACTGTTTGCAATTTGATTCTACCTTGATTGTTCACAAAATAGTAAAAAACCTTTATAAAAAACAAAAAATTTAATCATTTACAAAAAGAAACGCCAAAAAGCATAGAATATAGGGTTATCCTATGCTTTTATGGAGCAGTTTTTTAAGAAGCGGATACAGTACATCCGGAAGCTGATCGACATCCGGGACAAATATACTGAACTTCCCGTACATATCCTGTATCGTTTTCATTTGTGATTCTTCAATTTCTGAGTTGGAGAGAAAAACATTTATGACTTCTATTCCCCTTTTTCGAGCTTCTATAACCGCTTCACTTGTATCGACAATCCCATTTTGCTCATAACCAAATGCGGCCGGCTCTCCGTCAGAGAACACGATTAAGAATTTTTGCGCCTCGCTCCGCTGCAGCATTTTTTTCGTCATTTGCCTGATCGCATAGCCGTCACGGTTGTCCTCCTCAGGTTCAAGCTGCATAATCGCCGGTCCCGCCGCCTGTCTTAAGGATGATTGAAATGGTATTACCGTATTAAAATAGTTCGGCTGACTCGTTTCGGTCGCATCGTTTGTATCCTCCCAGAAACCGACAATTTGATGCGGAACTGCTACTGATTTCAAGGCTTCGTGAAACAATACGATACCCCGCTTCGTTTCATCCATTTTGTCGAACATACTGGCTGAACAGTCGACCAGTAATGTAAAAACAGCGTCAATTTCTGAAGAAGGCTCTTGTTTTTTGTAAAAAAGACGCGGATTCCGCTCCGTAAAATACCGGAGAAGCTTATTGTTTAGACGGCCCGCGTGGAGGTCAGTCCTTGGCAGCGTTTTTTTGTGTTCAAGCGTTTTTTGAATCATCTGTTTCAAACGCTTCTGATACGATTCGATCGATTTTGCCTGCTGTTTATAAGAAAGCTCTTCATCTTTTGTTGCAGACTGCGGTTCTTTATAAATCGCAAACGCGAATTTATTTTCCTTTCCGTCGGCAAGACCCGCGCCGTTCGGCTGGTCTTTTTTGGACTCTAGCGCTTCCAGTTTGGAATAGTCTTTTCGTTTTGTCTGTCTGGCTGAACCTTGAACGGAGCCGAGAGCTTGGTCTCCATCGTCCCCTTCACGAGAAGCATCTTTTCCTAAATCGGATTTTGCGCCGTGTTCAATATCAAATTGAAGGAAGCTTTTAGACGGCGCTTCTGTTTCTCGGTGCCAAGTCGGCATTTCTTCATCGTGAATATCTTCATCGCCGTCTGATTTTTTCGGAAGCGTTACGTCATCACTCAGCTTCGGCGCTTTTTTCTCTTCTTCAAATAACGGCTGCTCTGCAGCTTTAGCGTAATCTAACTCAGGCAAAAAGAAGTAGGTATTCAGCATGTCTTTATCAAGAACTTCTTCAAGTCCGTCCATGATGTCTTCGACAATTTTCAGAACGTGGCGTGTAGAGTCAGCTTCATACACACGCAAGAGCTGCTGTTCAATAAACGGACGCATCAGATCAATATCATCACGCATAGACGGGATGGTTTCCAGAGGCGATTCCGCCGTCAGCTTGGTATACATGGCGCAAAAGAGTGCATCCGTAAAAATGCTTCGTTCTAAATTTAAAGTCAGCTGTGTGGAGAAATGTTTTCTGTACATGTCTTTTCGTTTTGCAAATACATGTTTTGTGCCGGGACGCTCGTATTTGATACATTCTTCAATTCGGATGTCCTCAAGCAGCATAAACAGCTGTTTGGCAAAGCTTTTGAATGTAAGATGCCGATGGATACTATCCAAAAAGTTCGTAAACTCTTGCAGCGAGCTGTATTTTGTTCCGACCGATCGAAGGTAGACATCGCTTTTGAGACCTGCTTCCATATCTTCAGCTGATCTGTCCTTCCAAAAGTGGCTCATGTAGATTTTTTTTTCAAATGGGTTGTAGTAGGACTGAACGCCATACTCCACTTCCACCGCCTCACTTTTGGTGAGCGTTTTGGCCAAATCGGTCAGCATCATAAATAAAAACGAGTCAATTGTGCTGTCATTAAATTTGATAAATTTCATCGCACATCCCTCATTCAAACAGAGTTTCTGCGATATTTCGGACCGCCGCCTTTTCACGGTCATCGTCAAGCTTTTCTACAATTCCCCGTTCGATGGCACGTAGCGGCGGAATATAAGCGGCTAAATCACACGTATCAATTAAAGCTCTGATAGATGCCGCTTCTTCAGACACCTGCCCGTTATTGGCCTGAACGATCAGATCAGAAGACAGCGTGATAAACCGGTCAATCAATTTCTCATCATGAAGAGCAGACTGAGACATGAGTACTTGTTTCAGCAGCTCGCCTTTAATATAAGGCACATCAATAATGACAAAACGGTTTTTAAGCGCTTCATTCAGCGGTACGGTTCCAACGTAGCCTTCATTGATGGCAGCAATGACTCCAAACCCTTCTTTTGCACGAACGACTTCTCCTGTAAACGGATTTGTCATCATTTTTCTATAGTCCAATACACCATTTAAGATGGGCAGGGTTTCCGGCTTTGCCATATTGATTTCGTCTATATAAAGAAAGTGGCCTTCATTCATGGCCGTTGTCACAGGCCCCGAGACAAACTCGATCGTTGCCTGGCCAGATTGATTTTCAATGGTTTTATAGCCAACCAGTGCTTCAGCATCCAGATCAACTGAGCAGTTGACACTGTGCATTGGTTTATGAAAATAACTGGACAATGTTTCCGCCAGCTTAGTTTTACCTGAGCCTGTAGGTCCTTTTAACAGGATATTTTTCCCCATCGCCAATGCGATAATGGCATCGAATAAAATGGCTTCATCCTCCGCCTCATAGCCTGATGTCCCAATAAGCGATTGAAATTCTGGAGAAATCGGCTGGCTTTTATATGATAAAAGCTTATTTTGTATATCTTCCGGCAATGTTAAGTGCTGCAATTGAGATGTCATAGACAGGTTTCCTTTCCTATTCGTATTCCATTAACGAGTATACTAAAAAAGCCCCTGTATGCTCAATACAAAGGGCTCCCGCTATATTACTGTTTCTCGTTATTGCCAGAAAGCGCTCCGCACACAATTCGCGCTCCTGAATTTCCGCTCGGATTCGTCAGATAGTCGTCAGCCTGTTCATGAATAACAAACGCGCTGCCATCCTGGTCGAGAATATTCAATTTACTTCCTTTTTCTAAAGAGGTTTCAGGCGCATTCATAATAACATCTACTTTCCCGTCAGCGCCGACTTCAAGATTCGGAAGATCTCCGGCATGATGTCCCATCGGATTATTGAAGCCGTGTTCTTTGTTCAGCGGATTAAAGGGTCCGCCCGCAGATTCAAAATCCGGCCTGACACATGATCCTTTTTCATAAATATGAAAACCGAGTGAAGCCCCGGGTGTCAGGCTGTGTGCTGAGATGTGAAAATCGAGCCCTTCGTCTTCTGATTCTTTTATTTCAATAAACCCCACTTTTTTGCCTTCTCTATTGACCAGCTGGATCTGATGACTAAACGCTGACGTTTCTATCACCTTTTTATCCGGTACCCGCCGCGGATGGTCAGGAGGTGTTTCCTGACTGCATCCCGCAAGACCCAATGCCGCCACCACGATAAGGAGCAAGAAACGATTCATGCTGTCTCCCCCTTGTTTTTTCTAACAGTGTGGTCAATCATATTCCGATATAAACTAAAAAAAGCCTTTTAAAAGGCTTTTACATTAGGGTAGCAGGACGTCCTGCCCAAACGCCCTGTCTGTCTAATGTCCATGCTCAAAGTTTAAAAATAGCTACGTGCTCCCAAGTAGCGCTGTTTCCAATACGAATTGCTGAGATTGGAAATGCCCACACCGTCGGAGCTTGCATGAATAAAATTGCCGCCGCCTAAGTAGATCCCCATGTGAGACGGTCCGGATTTATACGTAGTAAAGAAAACAAAGTCACCGACTGACGGCTGGCTGACCTTTTGCATCACATTCCAGTACCCTGCCGTGCTCAGCCTTGAAATAGATGATACTTTATTAATGAGGTAATAAATATAGCCGCTGCAATCGAAACCGGAAGGCGTATTTCCTCCCCAGCGATACGGAACACCGACATATTTTTTTGCCTCCGTTATCATTCTGTCAATCTTTGTTCCTATTTGAACGTTTGATCCTGATTTGTCTTTCGGGACATTCTTATTGGAATTATTTGATTTAGTCGTTCCTGAAATCGTGAGAATCTGTCCGATTCGCAGAACATCGCTAGACAAATTGTTTCTATCACGAATACTTTGCACAGTGACGCCCAGCTGATTCGCAATCTTCCATAACGAATCACCTGATTTCACTTTGTATGTAGTTGTTTTTGAAGTATTTGAGTTTGACGGCTTTTTGGAACCGCTGCTACCGCTATTGGATGAGCTGCCTTTTTTTATTTTCAATACTTGCTTAGGGTAAAGTGTATCTGATGTTAAGCCATTTAAGGTTTTCAATTCGGCCACCGTCATATTTAAACTGTTTGCGATTTTCCACAGAGAATCACCAAGCTTTACAGTATATGTACTTTTTGATGGACCTGTAGAATTTGAATCGTTGCTTTTTTTCGGTCCATTCGAACCGTTTGAACTGCTTGTCCCTTTAATTCTCAGTTTTTGGCCGGGACGAATCAAATCACTGCTCAGGCTGTTTAAGCTTTTAAGCTCTGAAACACTCATTTTATGATTTTTGGCAATCATCCATAAAGAATCACCATATGCCACGGTGTATGTTGACGTTTTGTTTGAGTTTGATGAGGATGTTTTGCTTTTTTTGCTGCTTTCTGGAACTTTAAGACTTTGTCCGACATAAAGCATTGACGATTTCAATTTGTTCTCGGATTTCAATGCAGAAATACTTGTATGATACTGGCGCGAAAGTTTCCAAAGAGAGTCACCGCTTTTCACCTTTATCGTTTTTGCATCCGCGGGTGCTGCTGCCATCGATGACCCAACAACTGCGGAAACAGCTAAACTGGCTACGATCTTCTTTTTCATTCATGCAACCTCCTAAACTTTTTATGACACAAACAGAAATAATTAGTATTCTGTTTCCAAAAATGGCACACATACGTTATATCGTCACTTTTTTAGCGTTATAAACAAATTTTTATAGATCCGGCAGCAAATGTAGCTTCGTTCGACCTTAAACCTCTAGATAAACACCTAATATTTTACATAATTTGGATATATTTATCGAAAGTCTAAGGGACTATTTAAGCGGGGGTAAAATGATTGGTTTATGTTGATGAAAGAAGCAGATTTTCCTCCTTTCCTGTCTGTTTTTCTTTCAATTCTCTATCAAAGTGTCAAATCCCTTCTTCTGATTGCAACACTGCCCAGCTTTTCTAAACAGTTAAAAGCCTGTCCATTTCAAATGAACAGGCTGAATCCATTATGCATTAGCTGATTGAGTATTTTGTTTAACATATTCAAGAATGCTGACGGCAGCTTTTTCAGCACCGCCTGCCGCTTTCAGTGACTGACCAATTGCTTTTGCTTTCTTGGCATAGATAGGATTGTTGATCACTTCTTGAATGGTTTCTTTCAGAAGGCTTTCAGACAACTGTTCTTTTTTCAGCACTTTCCCCGCACCTACTTGCTCCACTTGTTTTCCGACAGCGAATTGATCGGCTCCCATCGGAATGACAATGAGCGGTGTTTCAAAATACAAGCCTTCGCTTGTGCTGTTCATTCCGCCGTGGGTGACAAACAAACTGGCTCTTTTCAGGATTTCAAGCTGAGGCACATACGGGCGCACAATAAAATTATGCGGAATATCGTTTAACTCACTTTGTTTAACATGCTTCCCAATGGACAGCACAACTTTTCCGTCAAAGTCTTTGCATACCTCAAGACATTGATTGAAAAACTCTTTTTGATTATTAAAAATAGTTCCCATAGAAATAAACAGCACGTTTTCATTGTTCATTTGATCGAATGGAAAGTCATTGCTTTTGGCTCTTTTTGCAATTGAAGGACCAACAAAAACATAGTTTTCTCCGAATTGCTCTGCCATTGGCTGAAATTCTCTAGACGTAAAGACGATCGTCAAATCTCCATCGGACGAAAAAACGTCAAACGGCTTGGTAATTTCCGCTTGAAACTCGGAATTTAAGGTTACTGCGAGCTGCTGATAGGATTCGTAATAAGGTGAGTCTTCAAATGGTCTGCTATTGAATGTACCCATCATTTCCTTTAAAAAATCCTCATTCATCGCAAAAGTCGTACATAATGAAAATCTCGGCAGCTTCAGCAGATTGGCAATGATTTTACCGGCCAAGAAATGGTGATCATATATGACATAATCATATGATTCGTTTTTGACTTCATTATAAATATGGGTGGCGATGTCCTTACACCCTTTTAAAAAGGCACATATCATTTCGGTAAAATCTCTTTCCTCATTACCAGTTGCGTTTTTTCCGAAATAATCTTCTCTAAAATCGTTATATTCACGAAATTCAATATCAAGCGCGGTGATTTTTTCTTCATATTCCTTTACTGCATAGTAAGTAATGTTTTCTCCTCTTGATTTCAGTTCCTTCATTACACCGATAGACGGATTAATATGGCCCTCTCCCGGAAAGCCGATCATTAATACATTAGCCATGCGGACACGCCCTTTCATTAAAATTTATGTAATATTTTATACAGTACTATAAATACAAAATTAGGTAAAGTATTTAACTTAATTAATATTAATCTTATATAACTTTTATCCCAGGTTACATTTCCCGACTTTCTATTTTCAAGAAAAAAAGCATTCAGTATGGCATGAATGCTTTTAAAAAAGGGTTCTATTTCAGTCATTTTGTCTCATGAGACAAAAGCAGTTCGGGTCCTTTTGTTTATTTTTAAGTTCTCGGTGAGATGAGCGGGTATAACACCCCATCCTTCGCAAACGACATCTTGCCTGTTTCCTCAGAAACAACCAGTACAAGCGCATCTGTATATCCAGACATCCCCAAAGCTGCCCGGTGCCTGGTTCCCAGATGAATATCCACTTCTTGTGTCGTCAGCGGGAGAACGTTTCCTGCTGAGACAAGTGTATTTTCCCTCACTAATAAAGCGCCGTCATGAAGAGGATTTCCCGGAAAAAAGATGCTTTCAATTAATGAAGCACTGATTTCTGCATGAAGCGATGTTCCTTTTTGAATAAACTTGTCAACCGAGTCTGTCCTTTCAATGACAATTAACGCGCCATGCTTATTTTCCGATAAATTTTTAATCGCCTTGGCCAGTTCCACAAATGACGGTGTAAATTGTTCAATGTATGATTGCAAATAAAAGGATGAGGCGATGCCGTGCATATTCTGAAAAATACGACCTAAGTCATCCAATTCACAAAGGAGGCATTGATCTTTTTCATGAAGCGTTTTCAAAATAAGAGAAGCATCCCCTAATATCTGTTCTAAATGCGATTGTATCTTTGCCGTGAATACACTTTCTGTCATCTGTTCGTAATGCATGGGCCTTCATCTCCTTTTCATATTTTCAACTTTGCACGCATGCTTATCTTATTGATGTACATTCTATTGGTAAAGGAGGTATGTAAAGAATGGAAATGGAAAGAATCATTCAGTATATCTGCACCTTTTTAGGCGTTATTTCGCTTTCTTTTATTTATGCCCAAATGTTTAGAAAAACGAAACCGACAAAAAAAGAATAGGCCAGGCGTTCATTGCTTTTTATACATAAAATGTTATAATTTCTCTCGTTATGATAAAGAAACGGGGATCAATGTATGAAAGAAACAAAAAACGCCGGACAAAAGGTAAAACAGCTTTTGCACATTTTAATTCCGATTTTAATCACTCAGGCGGGCCTTTCTCTCATAACCTTTTTAGATACGGTAATGTCAGGGAAAGTCAGCGCCGCCGATTTAGCCGGTGTGGCCATTGGATCAAGTCTTTGGACGCCTGTCTATACTGGACTGGCAGGGATATTAATGGCAGTCACCCCAATCGTCGCGCAGCTATTAGGCGCCGAGAATACCAAACAAATTCCCTTTACTGTCTTACAGGCAGTATATGTGGCCGCGCTTCTTAGCATCGCCGTTTTAGCGGCTGGATATGGAATAGTTGATCCTGTTCTATCCCGATTGAACCTTGAGGCTCACGTACATGACATTGCGAAGCACTTTTTAGGTTTTTTATCTTTGGGGATTTTTCCTTTATTTGTTTACACCGTTTTGAGATCGTTCATTGATTCATTAGGAAAAACACGAGTCACCATGATGATTACACTATGTTCACTGCCGATAAATTTTGTGTTAAACTACGTATTTATTTTCGGAAAATTCGGCATGCCTGCACTTGGCGGAGTCGGCGCCGGGCTTGCATCCGCGCTTACGTATTGGTGCATCTGTATCATCAGTTTTATCATCATTCGTAAAGCAGCGCCGTTTTCTGGATATGGCATTTTCCTTACCATGTATAAGTTCTCTTGGGAAGCTTGCAAAAATATGCTGAAAATCGGATTGCCTATCGGGTTTGCCGTGTTTTTTGAAACGAGCATCTTCGCGGCTGTCACTTTGCTGATGAGCCATTTTAACACAGTGACCATCGCGTCCCATCAAGCCGCCATGAACTTTGCGTCACTTTTATATATGCTGCCGCTCAGCGTGTCCATGGCTTTAACGATAGTTGTCGGGTTTGAGGCCGGAGCAGCTCGTTTTAAAGACGCTCGCTCTTACAGCTTTATCGGCATTATGATGGCGGTAGGCTTTTCTTTGTTAACAGCTGCCTGTATCCTTTTGTTCAGAGAGCAAATCGCAGGCATGTACACTTCTGATCCGGATGTCCTCCGGCTCACGCAGCACTTTTTAATTTACGCGCTGTTTTTTCAGCTTTCCGACGCTGTGGCAGCACCTATTCAGGGCGCCCTCAGAGGATATAAAGATGTCAATTATACACTTGCAGCGGCTTTTATTTCTTATTGGGTTATCGGTCTTCCTGTCGGTTATGCGGTCGGCACGTTTACAGGACTTGGCGCGTTCGGTTATTGGATCGGGTTAATTGCAGGGCTAGCGGCAGGAGCAGTCGGTCTGTTTTTCAGACTGGTTAAACTGCAAAAACGTTATTTATTGAAACAGGAATTTTAAAAGAGGTGATATGCATGGCACAAAATCAGAAATTATATGAGTATCTGTCTCAGCATGCGGAAGACATAAGTTCAGCATGGTATGAAACAATCGAGGAAACTGACCCAAACTCAATCTACGCATCAACAGACCCGGCCGTCATTAAAAATTTAAAGAGCCAGAACCTTGCTTTCAATTATAAGATCAGCCGTATCTTTATAGATGAAGAAGAGGTATACTTGCCCATTCTAAAAACCTGGGCTTTTGAAGTCACTCAGGATCAAGAGCATTTAAAAACGCCGATCCACTATATTATCCGTGAGTTTGTCAGAGTAAGAGACTTGTTTGTTTCCTATGTGAAGGAATTTGTTCATATCAATCAGGATACCGTGAAAAGCGAAGAAGCCGAGGATTTGTACCACACTCTTATTAAGGCGTTTGATCTTGTGATTCATATTTTTATAGAAGAAATGTACAAAAACACAAGCCTTCAGCTTCAGGCCCAAAAGGATATGATCACTGAATTGAGCGCACCGGTGATCGTGCTGTTCCACAGTGTGGGACTGCTTCCGTTAATCGGTGATATTGATACCGTCCGTGCTAAATTAATTATGGAAAATACCTTGAATCAATGTGCGAAGAAAAAGGTGACGCAGCTTTACATTGACTTATCCGGGGTAGCGGTCATTGATACCATGGTTGCCCACCAGCTTTTCAGTCTGATTGAGGCGTTGCGTTTGATTGGCGTTTCATCCACATTGTCGGGGATCCGACCGGAAATTGCGCAAACAGCGGTTCAGCTCGGTTTGTCTTTTGAGGACATCTCACTGAGATCTACCCTTGCGTCAGCAATTGCATCCGACTTGAAATTAAAAAAGGTATAAGGTCCCTATAGACCTTATACCTTTTTTTTAATCATTCCATTGATATGTCCAATACACTTCTTCTTCAAACCATGTTGCCATAACAGGTTCATTGTTTTTCAGTTTTTCCTCAAGCTCTCGGAGCATACCTTCCGTCTGGGTGCGATGAGCTCTTAACGCGTTCATTTTAATATCTGCTACTTCTTTGATATCAAGTACGACGTCTGCTTCGCCAAGCACCTCTTCTCTATTGCGTGTAATAGCCATACATAGTGTGCGCGGACGGTCTTCTTTCTTTTTGCGGTACAATGCCCGGATGACCGCTTCCCCGCATGCATCATGATCTGGATGCACGCCATGTCCCGGATAAAATGTGACAATTAAGCTTGGTTTCACATCATCTATGATTTCTTCCATGATATCAGCTAAATATTCATCGTCTTCAAACTCAAGCGTTTTGTCACGAAGCCCGAGCATCCGCAGGTCATTGATATCCATTGCTTTGCAGGCATTGATAAGCTCTTGTTTTCTTAATAATGGCAGGGTTTCCCGATTAGCGAAAAATGGATCTCCCATATTTCTGCCCATTTCGCCTAACGTAGCGCAAGCATATGTAACGGGCACCTCTTTTTTTCTGTTTAAAGCAATCAGACCCGCCACACCGTATGATTCGTCATCAGGGTGAGGCAGGATTACAAGCACGTGTTCTTTCATTATTTTTTCACCCTTTTCTTTAAACTGTGAACGGTTTTTCACTGATTTGAAGTGAAATAGCAAGTTTCCCGCCTGGCAAGTGTCCTGCCATTAATAAGCGGTTTTCTTCATCAACTGTGTACTCAGTCAGGCCTTCAGCATAAATCCAGCCTTCTTCTGTTTTTAAGCCGACCCGGTAAGGCCCGCTCCCTTTGATTTTAGCTTGATGATAGGTTACTTTTGCATTGCGTATATAAGCAACAACCGTCATGTTTTTTTCATTTAAATGTGCCGAGTAAGAACCGGTTGTGGTTTCTAAATGGATATATACAGGGCGGTCCGCATATCGTTCTAAAGATGCTTGCACATCTTCTTTTATGATTGCTTTCATAATTGCTCCCCTCTTTCTTCTTTTAAATACTGTACGCGTTCTGTATGTAATTTGACCAGTTGATATTTGACAGCCGGTTCCAGCTGTGAATTCACAATGCGCTGTATAGCGGCATAATATTTTTCCAGCATAGATTTACGGAGTCTCGGATGTGTTCTCTTATCCAAAAGCTCAAGATCAATTGCCTCTATAATCGCTTCTTCATCTTCATTTGAGAAAGAGCGGCTGTTCCATAGCGAGGCGTATGCTTTTCCTATTTCTATATCATTGTCCATCGTCCTGCTCCTTTATGTCTTACATACATGAAATGATTATACATAATATATAGTCAAACTGAAAAGCCAAAGGCTCAATGGCTTTTTGATGCCCGTTTCCATTTTACTTGTGAAAACGTAAACAAGACCAATGCAGCCCATATACAGGCAAAAGTAAATGCCTTCGAGCTTGAAAATGGCTCATGATAAACGAACAGCCCGATCAGCAAGGTGATGGTCGGTGCAATATATTGTAATATACCGACTTGATACAGCGGCAGCCGCTTCGCACCTTCAGCAAACAATAAAAGCGGCAGCGCGGTAAACACACCGGCAAAAAAGAGAAGCACCCATGCCCCGCCGCTTTCTGCACCCGCAGGCTGAATATGGCCGCTAAACAGCAAATACCCCAATGCAATCGGCATAATCATGAATGTCTCCAGCGTTAAACCGATAGCGCTTGAAAGGCTTGTTCTTTTTTTGGTAAACCCGTATAAGCCGAAGCTGAATGCGAGCAGCAGCGCGATATACGGAATGGATCCGTATTGAAACGCAGAAATAATTACACCTGCTGCCGCAATCGAAACGGCAACCAATTGAAGGCGGTTCAGCTTTTCCTTTAAAAACAAAATGCCGAGAAGAACTGACACAAGCGGATTTATGTAGTAGCCAAGACTTGCTTCAAGCAGAAATCCATGATTGACAGCCCATATGTATACAAACCAGTTAATCGAAATAAGGATTGAAGCGAGAAATAAGGATAGTATGCCTCCGTTCTTTTTTAAAGACCGCAGCTCGAGCCACCCCGTTTTCCATTGACGAAAGAAAAATAGCACGATACACATAAAAACAAAAGACCAAATGATACGGTGAGCTAAAATATCAAGTGCAGGCAGCTGTTCAAGAAGCTTCCAATAGAGCGGAAACAGCCCCCACATGGTAAAGGAAACGGCTGTGTAAAGAACGCCTTTTTTTGTTTCTGAATGATGCATATTTTGTCCCTGCCTTTCTTTAGAGCATCTTATATTATATCACGTGAAAGATCGAGCAGGCATATACTATTTTGTCCGTGAAGAAAGGGTGTGACGAAGATGTTTGAGTGGAACAAATACTTTCCTTTCCACAATCAATTTTCCAAGGAAGCATTAAAAAAGGCTGATCCAAAAGAGGTTGAGCATTATGTAAACAGTGTAATGGAAAGTGTGTTCGGAAGTAATTCCGCGGCTCAATTTCCATTTCGCGATCCCCTCCCGACTAAAGAAAAAACACAGCGCACCGAACCTGATATAGATATATTCGAAACAGCAGACCATGTGTTTGTAAAGGTTTCAGTAACCGAAAGCCAGCTGGAACAGCTCAAAATTAAACATACATCTCATAGATTACTGATTGAACATTTCCCAGGTTCGACCCATCCTAAAAAAGTAAATCTTCCCTGTCTTGTCAAGCGGAAAGGAACGAAAGCCGTTTATAAAGACGGCCATTTGGAAGTCATGTTTTATAAACAGCAGGACTACAATATGTCCGAGGTAGAAATAATGCGATAAAAAACGGCCTGCTTCTGCGCAGGCCGTTTTTGCTAATAGAAACCGGGATAACCTCCGCCATACGGCACTGGACCGTATGGTGCACCTCCGTAACCGTAGGGAACAGGCGGATACGCATAGGGACGCGGATAATTAAAAAGAGCACTCCCAAGAAAACCGCCTAATAAACCGCCGACTAAAGGAGCGCCAAACAAAAAAGGGTTTCGTTCCGGGTATCCGGCCGGACCTGGGTTCCCGCGATGATACGAGTGTTGAGGGTACATGACTTTTTCCTCCTTTATGTCTGCCTATATGTAAGGTATTCATCCAGGAAGAAAAACGATTGGGCTAGAGGCTATTGTGAGATTAATTTTATTGATAAAGCATTGTTACAAAAATAATCCAGCCAATAAAACACAGCCCAGCCCTGACCGCCGATTCCCGCTTCTATAGAAGGTACGATTTTGCTTAGATCCATCCCCAGGCCGATTGCCACTAGAAATGAAACGACAATAAGAGATACAAACGTATGTAATTTCATTTTAATGATCAGAAAAAATAAGAACGCCGGCAGTAACGATAAAAATCGGCATGACTAACCTCCATTGCATTTTTTGTTTTCTGACATATCACAGGATGTTCATTAGAAAACGTTTTCATTTCTGCCAAAATAGAATCATTGGTGATATGATTGTCATCTTTTGATAAACTAGTATTTTCATACTAATCTCCCAATCAATTAATGTCAATAATATTTATGATTTCATAGGCTATTAGATAATATTATGGTTATATATTGATCAATTATTGGTTATGTGTTATGTTTTTTATCAAGCCAGCAATTTTTAGCTATCAATTGGCTCCGATAACAAAACAATGTGTTAACAGGCTGATAAAATCTGTGTCTCAAAAGGAGGTATTCAAATGCCATTATTACGTTTCGATCTGATAGAAGGCCGTGATCAAAAAGCATTACAAGCACTATTAGACACTGCTCATCAAGCAATGGTAGAAGCATTTGGCGTGCCGGAGAGTGACCGATATCAAATTGTCCACCAGCATCCCGAGAATGAGCTCGTGATTCACGATACCGGACTAGGGTTTCATAGAAGCAAGGATTTGATCGTCATCAGCATTACAAGTAAAACAAGAACAAAGAGCCAAAAAGAAAAATTATATGCCTTGCTGGCTGAAAAACTAGAAACAGAATGCGGTATTTCCCCGGAAGACCTAATGGTTTCCATTACAGAAAACGGTGATGCTGATTGGAGTTTCGGGCTCGGCGAAGCACAGTTTTTGAATGGCAAGTTATAAAATGGTGAAACGTATTCATCTGCCTTACACTTAGCAAATGGCCAGTCAATGAAATAAAAAAGAGAGATCCTTATTCAAGACCTCTCTTTTATTATTTCTTTTTCAAAAAAGCTGAAATAACCAGAATGAAAACAGCCAGCAAAACGAAATATAACGGAGTGATCCAGATTTGGTGGATAGAATTAGGGTCTCCCTTTTTATATCCAGTTTCAATGCCTATGTAATTCCAATGAAAGCTGACAGGGTTTTGATTGTATATGTAAAATTCAGGCAGACAGAGTTCGGTTTGCTGATTTGAACAATAAGATAAATAATGATTCCCAATAACAACAAGATAGCTGTTAGTAACTTTTTCACGGAAGGATGCTTTCCTAATTATGTATGTTGAATTCATCCTAACATCTCTTTTTATCCTGTAAAATAAAAGCTGATACACATCATGGCCTAAAATAAAAAGTCATGTAAACGGAATGACCCACTTACATGACTTTCTCACTGAAAGAAACCCTTTTCTGTTCCCTTCCATTATTTCTCTTCTTCACATACTGTAACACCAGGCTCACAAAATTGATCGGCCCACGCTTGCATTTCTTGAAATACAGATTGCAGCGCTGTTCCTTTTTCAGTCAGCGTATAGATCACTTTTACCGGTGTCTCGGGAAGAACCCGGCGTTCAACAATTTCGTTTTGCTCTAGCTCTTTAAGACGCTCTGCCAGCATTTTTTGGCTGATCATCGGTATGGTTTCCGTTATCTCTTTAAATCGTTTCGGCCCATCCATTAGTACATGGATGATCAGACCGTTCCATCGTTTTCCCAGCAATGAGAAAGCTGACTCCATTTTAGGGCACATTGTATTTCCCACTAGTCTTCATCCCTTCATCTATTGTTTGACAAGTATTCACTGATCCATTAAAATGATCTTTCAAGTTACATTTAGTAAGCTTCTAACTTTTCTATTATCATACCACGTTTATCCGAAGGAGGAAACATTATGACTGATACTCTGGACATTTTGCAAGCACGGGCATCTGTTAAGGAATATGATACGAATGCCCCGATCTCTAAAGAGGAACTGACTGAACTTTTGGAGCTCGCGACTAAAGCGCCTTCTGCATGGAACCTGCAGCACTGGCATTTTACAGTATTCCACAGCGATGAATCAAAAGCGGCTCTTCTGCCTGTAGCCTATAACCAAAAACAAATTGTTGAATCATCTGCTGTTGTTGCCATTTTAGGCGATCTAAAAGCGAATGAAAACGGTGAAGATGTTTACGCTGAATTGGCAAACCAAGGTTTCATCACGGATGAAATCAAACAAACGCTGCTGGGTCAAATTAACGGTGCTTACCAAAGTGAACAGTTCGCACGCGATTCTGCTTTCTTAAATGCTTCATTGGCTGCTATGCAGCTTATGATTGCCGCAAAAGCGAAAGGCTATGACACCTGCGCAATCGGAGGATTTAATAAGGAGCAATTCCAAAAGGAATTTGATATTAGCGAGCGCTATGTTCCGGTTATGCTTATTTCTATCGGTAAAGCAGTGAAACCTGCACATCAAAGCAACCGCTTGCCTCTAACAAAAGTCTCAACTTGGCTGTAAATCTAAGAAAAACCTTAGTCCGGATAAACACGGACTAAGGTTTTTTTATTGAAACGTATCTTTGTACCATTGGCGAGCCTGTTCAGCTTCATGCTGTGTGAGCTGATGGCCCCCATCCTGCCAAAAAACTGAAGCAGATGCCCCGCTGTCAAGCAAACAGCGGTGAAGCTCTTCCGATTCTTCCTTTGTGCAGAGCGGATCATATTTCCCGGCCCCAATGAAAACAGGAAGCCCTGTCATATCAGGAAGCTTGAGCCCCCGGATCGGCACCATAGGATGATGCAGGATAGCCCCCTTTAAAACATCCGCATAATGAAAAAGCAGACTTGCCGCGATATTTGCGCCGTTTGAGTAGCCGACTGCAATCACTCGGCTCCGGTCAAATTGATGCGTTTGTGCCGCCTCGTCGATAAAATCTTTTAATTCTTTTGTCCGCTCAACGAGATCCTTTTCATCAAATACACCTTCGCTGAGTCGTTTGAAAAAGCGCGGCATACCATTTTCGAGCACTGATCCCCTGACACCGAGCAAATGAGCATCAGGATCTATAAAACGTCCCAATGAAAGGAGATCATGCTCATTTCCTCCGGTTCCATGTAACAGCAGTAAGACGTTGTCAGATGTTCCTTTTTCAAAAATATAATTCATCATGTCCCCTCCTACAATTCAGGCAAAATATCTGTAATTTGTTGGCGGTGTTGCTCCAGCCATTCGGGCAGCTTTAATGATGTCCCCAGTTCATCAAACGTTTCATCTGTCATAAAGCCTGGTTCATCTGTGGCAATCTCAAATAAGATGCCGCCTTTTTCCCTGAAATAAATTGATGTGAAATACTCCCTGTCAAGAATTTCTGATGAAGGGAGATGTTTTTCAGCAATCACCGGCTGCCAATTGGCCTGCTCCTCACTTGTTGTCCGAAACGCTATATGATGAACTGTTCCATAACCGCCGACGCCTCTTTTTTCCGGCTGCAAATGAACGTCGATCAGGTTTCCGACAGCCGCTGCGGATTTCAGTCTAACGATCTGATCTTCTTCCGCCACTTTGCTGTATCCGAAGCTTTCCACTAACAATTGAATTGTCGCCTGCGGATCATAGGAGTACAGCAGCACGCCTTTCATCCCGGTGATGGCTTCACGTTCCGAAATGCCGTCAGGTGTCCACTCGCTTTTTTCGCTTTCGCCGTCTTCCATGATCGCTAGCGGAAGGTCTTCCGTATCATCAAAGATAAGCGCCTGTTCCCCGCATAGCATTTTCTCCTCTGCATTCAGCCCATTATTTTGGAGGCGTTCCTTCCAAAAAGCCAGAGAGCCTTTAGGGACTGAAAAGTAAATCCGGCCGGCTTGGCCTTTCCCTACCGTCCCCTGCCCGCTTCCTTGAAACGGGAAAAAGGTAATAATGGTCCCGGGATCTCCATTTTGATTCCCAAAGTAAAAATGATATGTTCCCGGGTCATCGAAATTCACTGTTTTTTTGACTAACCGAAGCCCGAGCACTTCTGTATAAAATCGCAAATTTTCTTGCGGATCTCTGGCAAATGCTGTGACATGATGCAATCCTTCTGTTTTCATCTTTTCACTCCTAAATTATCTTGATTTCGAGATATTTATTATTTTAAACCTATATTGTGCAGGATGCAAATCATGTGATTTGATTAAATAATTGAAAAAATCACTTTTTTCTAATAATTATCTTGTGATCTTATCTTACAACTGCTATTATAGTGAGCATTATCATGTTTCAGGAGGAAAGTAAATGGTTAAAAAAGCACTTATTGTTATACTCATTATTTTACCATTCATTCAGCTTGCGCTTTTGCCGTTTGTGAATCGAATTGGACCGATTATTTTCGGCCTTCCTTTTTTCCACTTTTGGCTGCTGCTGTGGATTATTATTACGCCGGTATGTTCGTTTGGCATTTACCTGGTGCAAAAAAAAGATGGAGGAATTGAATGATGCAAGGAAATTTCACTGCACTTATGATTACGGCTATTATCGTATTAACTGTTGTCTGTATCGGATTTCTCGCCGGGAGAGACAAATCATCGCGAACCACGGTGGAAGAATGGTCTGTCGGCGGCAGACGTTTTGGCGGCCTTCTCGTTTGGTTTTTAGTAGGCGCTGACCTTTACACGGCATATACTTTCTTAGGTTTGACCAGTACGGCTTACACAGGCGGAAGTGTCGCGTTTTTTGCTATTCCTTACTCCGTATTGGCTTATTTTATCGCCTATTTCTTCCTGCCAAAACTTTGGAATGTTGCGAAAATTCACAAATTAACAACTCTCGCAGATTATGCGCGGGAACGTTTTGACAGTAAGCTGTTGGCAAGTCTCGTTGCAATTGTCGGGGTCCTGATGCTTATCCCGTATATCTGTCTTCAGCTTAGCGGAATTCAAGATACGCTTCAGGTTGCGGGCACCGGCTATATCAACGTAAAGTTCGTTGTCATTATCTCATTCATCCTTGTTGCTCTTTACACGTTTTTCAGCGGGATTAAAGGACCAACTTTTACAGCCATTATTAAAGATATTTTAGTATGGGTGATTATGCTGTTTATGGTCGTTTCCCTCCCGCTTATACATTTCAACGGCTGGACGCCGATGATTGATACATTGGTGAAGGAAGCGCCGCAAATGCTGACGATACCGACAGAAGGCCCAAAAGGCATCCCTTGGTTTATTACAGCATCTATTGTATCCGCCTTGGCACTTTTTATGTGGGCGCATGCCGCTACAGGTGTATTTACGGCGAAAAGTGCCGATGCAGTTAGAAAAAACAGCATGTTTTTGCCGCTTTATAACATCGTTTTAATCTTAGTTATTTTCCTTGGTTTTATCGCTTTTCTTGTGCTGCCGGAAGATACAAATCCAAGACTGGCGCTGCTGCATCTGATTCAGACGTCTTACGGCGGCGTGGCACAAGGTTTTGCCTATGCCACTATCGCCCTTGCATCATTGATCCCTTGTTCGATCATGGCTATCGGAGCGTCGAATTTATTTGCCAATAACTTATACCGTGACTTGATCCATCCAAATGTGTCACAAAGCAAACTGACCCTTATTACACGTTCCATGGTGTTTGTCGTGATCGGTCTTGCTCTTCTATTTGGAATGCTGTTCCCAACTGCCTTAGTGACACTTCAGCTTTTAGGCGTTTCCGGCATGGTGCAGATCTTCCCGGCGATTGCCGTCAGCTTATTCTGGAAGAACCAAACGAGAGAGGCGACAGTGATCGGATTATTAGCCGGCCTTGCGGTTACGTTTATTGTGTATATCACGCAATCTGCACACGGCATTTATGAAGGTTTCTGGGGATTGTCCGCCAATATCATCGCTGTAGTCATTCTCAATCCGCTGTTTGTAAAAAGAGCAGGTTCAAATCCAGTCAAAGAAGGTTTATTTGGTAAAAAAACTGAACCGAATTCGAACCAGAAGGGTGCTTAAAAAAAGCCATACGCGGTAGCCGCGTATGGCTTTTTACATTTCTTTTTTCAGCGTTTCAATTGCTTTTTTCATTTGCGTATCATTATTTGACAGCTTTTGTTGAAGTTCTGTCATTAGTTTTGTTGTAGTATCGCCAGTCAGCACGCCTGTTTCTTTCAGATTCTCTTTTTTCTGGAACTGTTTGATGACTGATACAAAATCTTGATCATACGCACTGTTTACCTTTACCTGATAGCCAAGTGCTTTCAGCATTTGCTGAGCGACTTTGACTTCCGTGCCTGTATTGCCCGATTTGTACGTTTTATCAGCATCCAAATATGGGAGCTTGGCGTAATCAGGAAGCTCTTCTTTCACTTGCGGTTTGATGCCTTTTTTATGGATCCATTCACCGTCAGCAGTCAGCCATTTGGCCATTGTCAGTTTGACTGTTGAACCATCCTCATACTCTTTTGCGGTTTGCACTGTGCCTTTTCCGAATGTGGTTTCTCCAATTAACGGAATGCCTGATGATTCATGAAGGGCAGCGGCCATGATTTCTGCAGCGCTCGCTGTTCCGTCATTTACTAAAACGACAGTCGGCTTGGTGACTTTTCGTTCTTTTTCTGCTTTCATGACTTCTTTTGAGCCGTTTTTGTACTCAACCTGCATAATATTTTTCCCTTTATCAATAAACAGATTGCTCATTGTAATCGCCTGGTCCATTAATCCGCCCGGGTTGCCCCTCAAGTCTAAAATATAGCCTTTGGCACCTTTTTTCTCTAAACTGTCAATCGCATTTGTCAGCTCTTTAGCAGTTGTTTCTGAGAAAGAAGTGATTTGGATCTCACCGATGCTGTTGTCTTTCATCTCAGAATAGACAGTCTCAACAGGAATCGTATCGCGCTGAATGGAAAGATCAATTTCTCCCACTCCCGCTCTGTTCAGGTCAAGTTTCACTTTTGTTCCCTTTTTGCCGCGGATTAAAGCGACAGCTTCATTTACATTCATGCCTTTTACGCTTTTACCGTTTACTTTCAGGATTTGATCCTTCGGTTTGACGCCGGCTTTTTCAGCAGGTGATCCTTTGATTGGCGCAACAATAAGGATTTCACCGTCTTTTTCCTCTACTTGCGCTCCTATTCCTTCAAAGGATGCAGAAATGCTTTCTTCGAATGATTTCCCTTCCTCTTGATCCATATATGTAGAGTAAGGGTCGTCCAGAGACTCAATCATTCCTTTAATTGCTCCATCTACTAATTTGTCATCATTTGTTTCCTTGTAATAATCACTTTTGATTTGCTCATACGCTTTATTTAATTTATCGAACTTACTGTCTCCTGTGCTTGTTGATTTCTGGCCCAGAATGCTTGAATTGCCCGTAATAAATAAAGTCAGCGCCGAAGCGACAACCGCAGTGATCAGCACAACAAAAAACAGTTTCAATTGCCGTTTCAATTAAACACCACCTTTTTCTTCTTACATTATTATCATGGACGATTTCCTATTCGTCAACTCGGAGCAGAAAATATAGAGATAGTGCCCTTCTTTAGCGTTTCATAAACCTATGCCTTTTCACGACATATAATAACGAAAAAGGAGGATACTATTTTGAGCCGATATTTAGAAATGCTGTCCTTATTCGGTGTCTCTGGTGCACATCCAGGCGGGCTTGCTTTTTCAAAAGCCGTATTGCAAAAAGCCGCGCCTCCGCCTGACCAGCCGATTCTTGATGCCGGATGCGGAACGGGGCAAACTGCGGCTTATTTAGGATATTTGCTTTATCCTGTCACAGTCATTGATAAAGACCCTGTCATGCTTGAGAAGGCCAAAAAAAGATTTGCAAATGAAGGGCTGGCGATCCCTGCATATCTTGGAGAGCTGGAACGTCTCCCGTTTTCTTCAGCGGTCTTTTCCTGCGTCCTGTCCGAATCCGTCCTCAGTTTTTCCCATGTGACATCCTCCCTTCAAGAATTTAATAGAGTATTGAAGCCGGGCGGAATGCTGATCGGTATTGAAGCGGCGCTCAAAAAACCGATGCCTCCGCGCGAAAAAAAGCAAATGATGGACTTTTACGGTTTTACAAAGCTTTATGACGAATTGGAGTGGATGGAATCGATTCGTTCCCATGGATTTCAGAAAACAGAAACGATTACCCTTTTGCCGGAAGATATGGAATTTGAACCGACTACAGAAATGGATGTATCGCATGCAATTGATCCTATCTACTACGATACGCTTCAGTCCCACTATGACCTCATGCAGGCATACAGCGAGTATATGGGTCATTGTATCTTTATCGCATACAAGTAAAACGGCGCATCCCCCCCTCTTTTCGTCCAACCTTTTTTATCTATCTTTCATAAGCTGATAGAAAGACGGATTAGGAGGGAATTGTATTGGAAAAATACTATCATCTTTGCCGCCAGCATCAAGGAAAAGTTGCTAGAATTACAGAAAGAAACGGCAGAGTCCACGTGGGCAGAATTACAAGGGTCACCAACAGTAAAGTCTTTATTGCTCCAGTTACTTCAGGTGGCCCCAGAGGCGGATTTGGCTATGGATATTGGGGCGGCTACGGCTATGGATATGGAGCCGCGTACGGTATTGGCCTTGGGTTGATTGCAGGTGTGGCGCTCGCCGGTTTATTCTTTTTTTAATGGAAAAACCCGCTTATCCAATGATAAGCGGGTTTTTTATTTTATATCTTCTTCACTTTTTCAAAGTATTCTTCTAACGTTAAGTCATGATCATGGATGACCTTTGCAGCCTTTTTGCCTACATAACGCAAGTGCCATGGTTCGTATTCGTACTTTGTGATGTCTTCTTTGTTTTTAGGGTAGCGAATGATAAAACCGTATTTATATGCATTGTTCTGCACCCATTTTCCGTCTTCGGTGCTGCCGAACGCTTCATTTAGCTCAAAACCATTGCTTCGGCTGGAAATATCCATTGCAAGCCCTGTTTGATGCTCGCTTTCACCAGGATATGCGACTGCTTCTCTTGCTTTCTTTTCCCCTTTTAGGCTAACTTCATTTTTAAAGATAGCCTGCTGTCTGTCATACGAGCGGTATCCTGACACGGCTGCCAGCTCATAGCCATCCTTTTTCGCGGCGTCAAACATCGTTTTTAATGCGTCTGCTGCTTCTTTTCTGATGTATCGCTTTTGAATTTTTTCTTCAAAAGAAAACTCGACATCAGGGATAACTAGATCGCTAGGTTCATAGTCTCCTGGCAGTGCGTATTGCTTATTGACAAGGGCGAGGATATTTTTCGGATTTTGAATGGTTTCCAAACCGTCCACTTTTTTAATGTTATTGAAAAACTTGCTTTCCAATAAGAACTCACTGTCCTGCGTATTTGTTTTTTTGCTGTCAGCTGTTTTTTCTTCTGTCTGTTTTGATTCTGCGGTGGTTTTCGTATCCTTTTGAGCATCTCCGTTTGACATGCTGCAGCCGGCTCCGACAATTGCCGTCACACTCAAAGCGGCTGCCAGTGAAAACCATTTACCGGGCTTTTTCATCATCACATTACCTTCCTTTTATCAATCGTTTCCGTATCCATAAAGAAGAGGCTGCCGGCACCCAGCACGCCTCTTGGTTTATTTTATTGTGATACAGAATGTAAAGCTACTTCTATCATATCATGAAAAGTGGTTTGACGCTCTTCCGCCGTTGTTTCTTCTCCTGTTAATACGTGATCGCTCACGGTCAGGATCGACAGCGCTTTTCTTCCATGCTTCGCTGCCAATGTATACAAAGCGGTTGTTTCCATCTCTACGCCGAGCACACCGTAGTTGGCAAGCTTTTCAATTTGAGAATCGTCATTGTAGAACTGGTCAGCAGTAAATACACTGCCTACCGTCACCGGTACGCCTTTATCCTTAGCGGCGTCATAGGCATTTTTCAAAAGCTCGAAATCTGCGTTAGGCGCGAAATCGATACTTCCAAAAGCGACTCTGTTCATTTGTGAATCAGTAGAAGAAGTCATAGCCAAAATGACGTCACGCACTTTGACATCTTTACGGATGGCGCCGCAAGAGCCTACTCTTATTAAATTTTGCACATCATAGCTTTGAATTAATTCATTGACGTAAATTGAAATGGACGGAACACCCATGCCCGTGCCCTGCACAGAGATTTTTTTGCCTTTATATGTACCTGTAAATCCATACATGCCTCTGACTTCATTATAACATTCCACATTTTCAAGATACGTTTCAGCGATAAATTTTGCTCTGAGAGGGTCTCCCGGCAAAAGCACCGTATCTGCAATTTGTCCTTTTTCCGCACCGATATGTACACTCATCTCATATCCTCCTATAACCAAAATTAACAAGCAGTCCGTTCATTTTACAACGGATGTCATGATGAGACAAACTTCAGCATTGATTATAAAGGAATGTTCCGAAAAAAGAAAATGATCCGGGGTATTTTTAGGCGCCATTAGAGAAAATCGGGATAATTGCGCTGCTGATATGAGAACCTAACGGCAAAAGGAGGGATGAAACATGGGTAAAAAACAGCGCAACCGAATTACCGGACAAAAAAAGAACAATCACATACCTGCTAAAGACGTTATCGCGGCTGAAGAGGCGCACGAAAAAGAGTATTCTGCGGCCAAACGAAAACCTTAAAAAACAGAAAACTGCGGATGTCCGCAGTTTTCTTTCGTTATGTTGTTTGCACAATCAGACGATTGATTTTCCTCCATCCGGCGGGAAGCAGTTGATAATAGGTTTTCCCTTTTCTGCCTTCATCAATCAAAATCACATCCCCTGTGGCCATAAATCTCGCATCATAATCACTTGGAACAGTATCGAATACATTAAACAGAGAGAATGCTCTTTTTAGCACGTCTTGATGATTGCTCCCGTTCAGTTCAGTTCGATAGACGGCTCTGTAGCCTTTTTTTTCACCAAACCGGGGTGTTTGAAATATTGTCACATCGTAAGAACAAGACTTCTTTTTAAACACGGATAACATCATCAAGATCCCTCCCTTTTATTTCTATAACATATTGGCGTTTCGCCCTCTTTTTCCTCTCTCTACTTTTGTCGAAACGAATGAAACTTTTCGTCAAAACCTTTCATGAGGAAAAACAGCAGCAGGCCGAGACTAAAGCCTCCTAAAACGTCAGTTAAAAAATGCACGCCGAGGTAGACTCTGCTGGCACCAACCAAAATAACCACAGTACCGGCGATTATGTATACCGCTTTTTTATGCTTTGACAAAAACGGGAGGTGTTTCACTAAAAAGTAGGCAATTACAGGATAAACACAAGCAGCGTTCATGGAGTGGCCGCTCGGAAAGCTGAAGGACGACTCATGAACGAGCGGTTCAAAATCGGGCCTTGCCCGTTCGATCCACTCTTTTAATATTTTGTTTAACAGACGATCCGCACCGAATATGAAAAGCATCAAAAGACCGGCCCAGATTCTTCTGTAAAAAAACAGCCCTGCCCCAATGACTATGATAAGAGGCAGTAAAAAGGAAGTAGCACCAAGATGAGTCATCCAAATCATCACATCATTCAGCCAAGGCTGACGGATAGTTGCGGCTGCCTTACTGATCATTTCATCTGCTGATTGTACAGCAGTTGTATGAATAAGCGCGGCTAAAAAAAGAAAGAGAAGAAACAGACTGACTGGCTTGTACAAGATTTTCCCTCCTTTAGTTCTTAACATTCATATCAGCCGAATAAAAAACCGGAGCTGGCCGCTCCGGTTTCAAGCCTTAACAATCTTCATCCAGCTCTTCATCTATCATACATTTTTCTATCAGATAATCAAAGGTAATATCGGCGATTTCAAACAGCTCATCTTCACTCGGTATGTAGCCCCGTCTTGCAAGCTCTCTGTAAAAAAATTCAGCGATTTCTTCCGTGTCAATCACAAGATCTATTTCTTTCATAACCGTACCGCCTCCTTTTTTATGTTTTATGAAAAAACGGGATGAATTATACCCGGTGTTCTAAACAATTCTTTTATTCATATACATTGAATAAAATAAACAAGCCATAGGAGGCTGACTTATGATCGCTAAAATGATGGAAGCACTGGACGGAGAAAGATTCGATATGGTGATGGAAAAAACGCTCAGAGGTATGACACATGTCATGATGTGGGGCTGTCTGCCTTATTTTTTATATGTCATCATCCGCTTGTTCACAAACTAACTGAAATGTTCTTTTAAACTTTCCAGCACAAACATCATCATATCTTTATACTCTTCATCTTTAAACATTTCGTACAGAATTTTGTAGTCGTTGTAAATATCCAAAAGCTCATCAACAATTGATACAGCCAGGATGCGCAGGGTATCTTGATCTTCATCTTCGCCTTCAAACTGAAGAAGAGCAGACGGTACAATATCTTCGCCGATCTCATGGGCAGTTTCTCCGACATAGTGGACAAACAAAAGCTGATGCACAAACTGGTCCATTTCATACTTTCTAAGAACCAGCGTGAGATCCTCTTCCTCCGTTTCAAGCCACTCTCCATCCTTTAAACGAGTTAGCTCATAAATAATATCTTCCCAGCCATCTTCCAAATACCTCCAAATTTCGGTTCTGTGGCCGATAATGCGAAAGAGTTCTTTTCCATAATCTTTTACATAAACGACATCTCCAATGAGGAATTCATATTCAATATCAAGTTTTTCCATATCGACAATGACGCCTTCATAATCTTTATATAATTGAATGGATGATTCAAAATATAAGACTTCATTGTGGTTTACTTCATAAAGATAGTGCTTATCGATTTGGTGTACTTTTGTAATTGTGCCGACTGTCCCATACATAATGACGACTACGATATCCCCTACTTGGAATTTCGGTTTATTTTGCTTCATGGTGTCTCCCCCTCGCCGCAACATTTCTGATACGCTATCGTATGCTGGGTTTCACCAATTCGCATGGGCATGAAAACCATAGGAAATATCCAATTATGGTATATGTATGTGCAGAAAAAAATCCGCAGTGGCTCTGCGGATTCAAACATGCGGTTATTTGCCGTGCACCTCGGCCTCGTATTTTTCCCAAGCTTCATCAAACGTCGCCATCGTGTCCAGATAATCAACATTCAGCTCCAAATAGGAACTGATTTCATGATAATCGGTTGATGTTTTTGGGAAGCTGTGATCCTCATACGCCTGATTGGCAAACTCGCTGATGCTGTCCTGCGGCTTCGGATGTCTGTATTTCAATAAATAGTGATAAAAGGATTTCATGGGTTTCCCCTCCTGGTGTCTGTCTTTTGTTGTTCTATTATACAGTGCAAGTGTAAAATTACAACAAAAGAATAACGAAACATCATTCAGGAGAAATCAAAATAGTTGCGTTTTAATATCCTTTCGGTTTCCATGAGCTGTTGATAGGTCAGACTTTCAGGGAGTTTTTTTGTGTTGATTAAAAACAGCTGATCCTCAATATCCTTTATCGTCGAATCCTCTTGGTAGGCCATTCCGCAGGAAGAACAAATCATCGCGGGGGTGTTTGTCAGCTCTATGGCTCTTGTGCCGTCAGGAAGCTCCCAATAAACTGTATTCGTGCCAGGCAGCGCCTCAGGCTCGCCGCACCATTCGCATGACTTCATGAAGAATCTCCTCCGCTTTCTACCTCTTTTTCTTTTTTCTGCTGGGCTAAAAATTTCTTTTTCTTTAACTGGTCTCTTTTCTCCCGCCGGTCCTTTAATGTTTCATGCCCCGGATTCGCTGTATATGCTTCTCTCCTTTTGATTCTGACCACATTATCCGGTGTAAAAGAAATCTCTTTGTCAGCAAAAATGGCACTCAGTCCAATTGGTTCTTTTTTGTCAGCGGTTTCAGGAAAAACAGACTCAAAATAGGCGTCAGCCTGGTTAGGGATATAATTTTCGGGTTCCGGATAAGAGGTAATGACTCCTTCAAAATTTCTCAAGATGATTTTGTCAGGGCTTTGCGACAAAACATAGTTTGGCTGCAGGGCGATCTTCCCCCCGCCGCCTGGTGCGTCAACGACAAAGGTAGGAACCGCGTAACCTGAAGTATGACCTCGCAGCCCTTCAATAATCTCCAGCCCTTTTGAAACTGGAGCTCTAAAATGTCCGATGCCTTCTGACAGATCACATTGATATATATAATAGGGACGGACTCTGATTTTCACCAAGTCATGCATAAGCTTTTTCATAATTGTTACCGAATCATTAATGCCTGCTAACACGACGGCCTGATTTCCGACCGGCACCCCTGCGTTCACCAGCTTTTCGCAAGCCTCAACGGATTCCTCCGTCATTTCGATGCTTGTGTTGAAATGGGTGTTCAGCCAAACCGGATGATATTTCTTTAAAATATCGCACAGTTGATCGGTGATTCGCTGGGGAAAAACGACAGGCGCTCTTGTACCGATTCTGATAATTTCCAGATGCGGAATACTGCGCAGCTCTTTTAAAATGTATTCTAAAATTTGATCATTGATCAGCAACCCGTCCCCGCCTGAAATCAGGCAGTCCCTGATCTCGGGTGTCTCCCGAATGTAGGCGATCGCGGCATCAAGCTGCTTTTTAGGGACACCCATTCCGATTTGACCGGAAAAACGCCTCCTTGTGCAGTAGCGGCAATACATGGAGCATTGGTTCGTGACAAGGAACAGGACTCGGTCGGGATAACGGTGTGTCAGACCGGGTACCGGAGAGTCTTCATCCTCATGAAGCGGGTCTTCCTGGTCGTATTTTGTTTTGTGCATCTCTTCAGAGAGTGGCACAGACTGCATTCGTATCGGGCATCTCGGGTTGTCGGGATCCATTAAGGAAGCATAGTAGGGTGTGATATTCAAGGGGATCGTTTTGGTAGAAATTCTGACGCCTTCTTCTTCTTCTTCGGTCAGGTTAATCACTTTTTTCAAGTCATCTAAGGTTCTTACAGTATGGGTCAGCTGCCACAGCCAATCATTCCATTTTTCTTCCGGAACATCCTTCCATAGCTCTATCTCCTTCCAATGCCGTTTCGGTTTATACCATTTGTGTGTCAAATGAAATTCCTCCTCGTACATTTCTTTTTGACTTACAGGCGCTTGCACCAGATATTCATATTCTCGAGCCCTTCTCCTATATAACAATTATTGATCAGCCTTCCGCCATACTGATACCCGGAATGATACAGGACAGCATTCATTCCGAAAGACGCAGCGCGGGCGAGTGAAAATACTTGATAGATATCTTGCTTTATCATTTCCTTTTCTAATACATCTATTAAAATACTAGTCAGCGAACGGCCCCGATAATCCGGAAGCACGGCGCAGTCTGTCATTTCGGCATGACCCAGCTCAGGATTGATATCTGCGCTTGCCGCGCCGATCAGACGGTCATCTTCAAGCATGACATAATAAAGCGTATGCTCATTCATTGTCTTTTCAATATAGGCGGGATCAAACACAGGTGCCGGATACGTGCGGAATACTTTTTTATACAGCATAGATAACTGATACATATCGTTTGTTTCTGCTTTTCTCATTGTAAAAGGAGACCTGATTTCGATTTGTGGCTGAGGCTTCGTTTTATATAATAGCTCTATCATTTCCTGCTCGGTTAAATAGGTATCTGTTTGTCTTCGTTTTTCTGTGAGATAACGGACCATGACGGAAGCGCGATGGCCGAGATAGTAGCCTTCGAGAAAGCCCTCTGGCGTAAACAATTGTTTAGCCAGCTCCGCCTCGTCATGCTGTTTGGTGTACACGATGATTTTTTCGGCACCCTCCTCTTCAGCCGCTGTCATAATATCAGTCAAGGCTTCATGAATAGCGCCTTCATAACGAATGACTCTAATTCGTTTATTAAAGCGGTCATTGTCTATGACAGCCGTGACACCGTTATTTTTTACCGTTTTGATCATCAGCATCCTCCCCGTCTGTATGAAGCCCGCACCAATTCATCACAAAAAGAGCTATAATTTTAGCTGATTCTAACATGGCTTCAACCTCGATATACTCATTTGCCTGATGTGCCGTTTTCGTCTCTCCCGGTCCAAAAACGATAACAGGAGTATCTCCCGCATGATACAATAGGCCGCCGTCTGTTCCCCAAGGCGACGCTTCGATGATCGGCTCTGTTTGTTTCATTTTTTGATAGGCTGATTGCAAGACTGATAGTAAAGGATGGTCATTCGGCAAATCATTCGGCAGCCATTGAGCCCCGAACCATTCCACTTGAATTGGATGGCGTTTAAACCATTCATCATGGTATTGTAAATCTTTCAGCCAGTTTTCCAATTCAATTTTTACGGCTTCAGGCTTTTCATGAGGAGCAATTCCGCATCTTCCTTCTATGACGACGCGGTCTGCTACCGAGGACGGCCATGTTCCGCCTGAGATGGTGCCAATATTGATTGGAACCGGGATTGGAATATGATCATACAGCGGGTCAGAGATTCTTGCGTTGCGGACTTTTTCAAGCTCTTGAATGGCTGTAATGACATGCATGCTTTTTTCAATGGCGCTGACACCTTCATAGCGTGTACCTCCGTGTGCCGCTAACCCTTTAACCGTGATCCGAAACCACATCGAGCCCTGCTGTTTAATAAAAAGCTTCATATTGGTCGGTTCCGGAATTAACGCCCCATCCGCACGATAGCCTCTCATAATGGCAGAAAGTGTTCCGGCGCCGCCGCACTCTTCATCTATAACACTCTGAAACAATACATCGCCTTTCAGTTTGACATCGCAGGCGTGCAGAGCTTCTAATGCAAATAGAAGGGCCGTATTGCCTCCCTTCATATCAGTGGAGCCGCGGCCGTAAATTTTACCATTAACTTCAGCAGCTTGAAACGGTTCATACTTCCATTCCTTCAAATTTCCTTCTGGCACAACATCGATATGCCCGTTTAATATTAGAGATCGTCCCCCGCCCTCTCCCGCTTTTTTAGCGACAATGTTCGGGCTCTCATGAAAGTCCGTCCGGTCTGATATAAAATAGGGATGCTGTTTTAATTGCTTTAGGCTCGGCTCCCACACATCAATGTCCATATGAAATTGCCGGAGCTTTTCAAGGACTACTGCCTGCGCGTTAAATTCCTTGCCGAGTGTGCTTTTTTCTCCAACCAGCCTTTTCAAAAGACGAATGGCTTTGGCTGAATTCTGATCTAGCCATTCGATTACTTTTCTTTCAATGTCCTGCATCATCACTCCCCCTTATTAAGAAAAAGGCATATCCACTATTATTTCAGCGTCGGTCAACCCGATCACCTCGTCAATTGTTGAGCCATTCATCAGTTCTTTTAAAATAAAATGGTGCCGGCCAACTGTAAGAACTGCTTTTTCAGTAATGATCATATCTACACAGCCTGCTGCTGTTAACGGAAGGGTGCAGGCTTCTGTTAATTTGGGCCTCCCTTTTTGATCAGTGTGGCTCATGACGACAACCACTTTTTTCGCTTTTTGGGCGAGCTCCATCGCACCGCCCATGCCTGGCACCTTTTTACCGGGTACAAGCCAATTCGCAAGGTCTCCCGACTGGCTTACCTGCAGGGCGCCTAAAATCGTAATGTCAATCATGCCTCTTCTGATCATGGCAAAGGACATTGTTGTATCAAAGTAAGATGCTCCCTTTACAGCACGGACAGGGAATCCCGCAGCGTTGCATAAATTTTCATCCTCATTCCCTTTTTCGGGACTTTCGCCAATTCCGAGTACACCGTTTTCCGCCTGCAGCATAACCTGCATATCAGTCGGCAAAAAGTTCGGCACCAAGGAAGGGATGCCGATACCAAGATTCACGATCATGCCTGGCTTGATTTCAGAAGCAGCCCGTCTGGCGATCTGCTCTCTTTCTGTTACTCCCAAGCCCATTTCCACCTCACCCCTTCACTTCTCACAACCCCCTCAACAAAAACCCCGGGCGTTACAATCATTTCTTCTGCCATATTTCCCATCGGCACAATCGTCTCAGCCTCGGCAAAGGTTCTTTTGGCGGCCATTGCCATAAGCGGATTCATGTTGCGCGCTGTTTTGTCATACGTTAAGTTGCCGAATTCATCTGCAATGCAGGCATTGATGAAGGCAAAATCAGCCGTCAGCGCTTCTTCAACCAAGTATTGCTTCCCCGCTACAGACACAATCTCTTTTTTCTCACAAACCATTTGATTATCAATGCCGATATCGGTCAAAATGCCGCCAAGACCGGATCCACCGGCGCGAATCCGTTCTGCGAGCGTGCCCTGAGGCGAAAATCGAACCTCTAATATGCCGTCTGTCATCTGTTTTCCGGCTACAGGATTTGAACCGATATGTGATGCAATCAGCGTCTTGACTCTCTTATTGACAATAAGCGGTCCAATCCCAATTCCCGGGAATCCGGCATCATTGCAAATGACAGTTAATTCTTTTACACCGCTGTCCAATATCGCTTCAATCAAAGAAGGCGGAGAGCCGACTCCACCGAAGCCGCCAAACATAAGGACCGACCCATCACACACGTCTGCAATTGCCGATTCAATGCTGATTGTTTTTTGAAATGGTGACATATTGATTTCAATCCCTTTTCAGTTTTTTTCAACTTCTGCAACTGTTTCCGAAAAAGTTGATATAAGCTCTTCCATCTCTTCGTCTGATATTGTGAATGGAGGAGCGATGATTACGGCATCTCCTTCCCCGCTGTCGATTCCAGCCTTGGCAGGATAGACAATGAGCCCGCGTTTTTTTGCTTCGCTGATGATACGCTGGGTCATCGACCGATCTTGCGGAAACACTCGCTTTGTCTTTTTATCAGCCACAAATTCAACGCCTAAAAGCAGTCCTTTGCCGCGGACATCCCCAATGATGCCGCTCCGATGCATCATCTCTTCCAGTTTCTTTTTCAGCTTGAAGCCCTTTTCTTCAGACTGCTTGATCAAGCCGTGTCTGATAACATAACGCAAAACCTCAAGAGCGGCTTTGGCTGAATAGGGATGAGCACTGTAGGTGTGACCGCTCATAATAACACCCGATCCTTGTTTGATCGTTCGGAGGATCGTATCAGATATAACTGCAGCTGCAATAGGCGCGTACCCGGCACCGAGTCCCTTTCCAAGCACAGCGATATCAGGAACGGTATGCCAATGCTCTGTCGCAAGCATCCTTCCAGTTCTCCCGAGCCCTGTCATCACTTCATCCGCAATAAACAGCACACCGTGTGAGCGGCACACCTCTTTCAATCTCTCATAATATCCAGAAGGAGGAGTAATCGCTGCTCCCGCGGCTCCAATAATAGGTTCTGCCACAAAGCCCGCAATAAACTGACTTCCGATTCTTTTTATAGCGGTTTCTAGCTCCTCCGCGGCCGTTTGAACAAAATCTTTTTTTGCCTCTTGATTCAGCCGATATATATGCGGAGCTGAGAGAGCGGGATAACGCTCAAGCAAATGTGTGAACCGGTACCTTCGTTCATAAAATCCCGATAATGAAAGCGCTCCCAAAGTTATTCCGTGGTAACTGCTCCATCTTGAGAGAAAGATGGATTTCTGTGTCTGCTTTTTTTCCTGCCAATATTGAATGGCGATTTTCATTGCCGTTTCGATGGCTTCTGATCCGCTATTGACAAAAAAAGACCAATTCAAGTCTCCCGGCAGCTGCTCGGACAGTAAAGCAGCTAATTGCTCAGCCGGCTCACTCGTAAACTGCGAGCGGTAAGCAAAAGACACCTTATCAAGCTGTTCTTTCAGCTGCTCAGTTACTTCATCTACCCCGTGGCCGATATTGCATGTCACCGCACCAGATGAGCCGTCAAGATATTTTTTTCCGTTCTGATCATACACATATGTGCCCTTTGCATGACTGACAATCGGATATTCCGCACTAAGCTCTGGCTTAATTAAATAACTGCTCATGCTTCCACCTCAAAAACACCTTTTCTATATTGTATGAGTGTTTAAATAGCGGCATGACGTTCCCTATAAAACTTTTTCGCACAAAAAAAAGAGCCCTTCCGAATTCCGAAAGGCCCTTATGATATGTCATCATCTAGCAAATAAAAGCGGCTCCGACTATAATTAATAAAATGAACAAGACAACAATTAATACAAATGTATTTGTCCCGCAGCCAAATCCTCCGTAACCGTACCCCTGATATCCATGCATATTGTTTTTCATCCTTTCTTATCACGATATACGGCATTGTATGCGGGCCAAGTCCCAAACGGTCTGTGCAAATGCCCATCTATGTAAGGAAATAATGAAAAACAGTGTGCACCCGCTCATATTTTTGAAACTTGAGCTTTTCATAAAAATGAGTGACGCCGTCAGAATTTGAGGCCACTAAATAAGCATCGTCCATTCCTAAAGATTTGGCAATGGACAGCATCTCACCCACAAGAATACTGCCGTAGCCCCTTCTTTGAAACTGATCCAAAATCGCCACCTCTTCAATTTTAGCCGTTTTCTCTTGCGAATCAATAAAAAGTTCCCCGCAGCCAATCGGAATGTTCTGTGATGAATCGCTGTAACAAACGACAAGCAATATCGTACCCTCTTTGTAAAAAGGATATTTTCTCTCTAATTTTTGTTCTGCAATTGCCTCTCCTATATAAAGCGAGTCATAAATTTTCATGATAGAAGAACCGTCACTAAGACTCTTTGCCGTCCCCCATGCCGTGAAAGGATGTCCCGTCTGTCCCTTCCAGTCTCCAAGCTTCATGCTGTATAACAGCTCATCTTCAACCACAAAACCGCTTTTCACAAGCGACTGCTTCAAAACGAGCGGAAAAACATGCTGAGGAGACGCTTTTAAATGGATATAATTCGCATCAAGCAGCTTCGGTATGAACGGCAAAAAGTCCGGTATACGCTCCAATGGAAACGTATCATGAAGCTGTACAAAATTATGAGAAAAAATTTGCGGCAGATTGGGATCTTTATATACACTGTAATGATCAAACAACTTCGATTGAGACGTTAACGATAGATATTGATGCTCCGTTTTTGAAAAATATCCTGTCATGAATATCTCCTTTTTATGACCTATACATTTACTCGATTGCAATATTTAAATTCTTTATAATCTCATCGTACACCGGATAAAACGGCTTTCCAATTGGAAATTGTTGAATATTCCGGAAAGAAGCGGGTATTGGTTTCTGCTGTAAAAAGAATTTCCTCACCACTTGCTCGCTGATTGGATGAAAAACACCATGTAGAAATAGAAACCGCTCTCGTTCTATAAAATACAGCCTTCGTCCAGGCGGATTGGCGATTACCCCAGATCTCTCCCGCGTGATAGGCGGTCCTTCCGGCAGGCCCTCGAGCACTTCTTTTTCAATCGTCAAAATATCTTTTCTTTTAAATTGATAAAATTGAAAAGCATGCTGACTTTCTATCCGTCTTTTTTCTCCGGCGTCAATGTAAAATACTGCAGGCCGGTCAGCTTCTTTTACCAAAACATAATTCGGAATGTTTAAACATTTTCCCATATGATATTGAAATAAATACGGATCGGGGATAATAACTGTCCGATCTAGATACACTGAACTCCATCTCTCTCCCACAGGATGACGTACACCTTGATCTAGAAAATACACATGTTGATCAGATCCTTTTACAAACGTGCCGTCAATCAAATCGGCGGGCAGAAACTGATAAGCGTTTTGAAAGGAATTCGGGGTCTTATACGTTGTATCTAATACTTCATTTATCGGCAGGAACGGGGCAAATGTGTTTACTCTTAGCCAAAAAATTGAGTCGCCGTGATTCCAATGCTTCATATCATCATCCCAATAGCTTCCATATTTATTTTTGATTCGATCAAGCAGCAATCGGCGATGCATAACAGAGCAATGGTCGACTTGAAAAGCGGCCTGATCAAGCACCGTATTGGCATTTCTGTAAAAATGGGACATTTCCTCTCCTCTTTCGTTTACATGAACAACTTTTTGTTTGGAATAGACTGCCTGTGCTTCAGGATGACACAAAAATGTCTGCACCATACGGCTCAGCCGATTTGGATGATAAACGGTATCATCGGTGAGATAAGAAATATAGTCGCCGGTTGCATAGGGTAGTGCGTCATTAATTAGTGTGGCATAACGGGTTGTTTTTAATCGATTTTGAGGATGGACGAAGCTGTTTTTATAGTGAATGCGGTGGTCATAAAGGTACTTGTAAATCACCGCATTCGTTTCCTCATTTGAATGGTCATCCATGACAAAAAGCTCCCAATTGCTATGAGTTTGATTGATGACACTCTCAATCGCCATTTGCAGATAATCAGGTTTGTTATAACTCGTTAAAATAATGGAAACTTTGTCCCCCATCTCTCCAAGCCTCCTATTGTCACACATGAAAACGGCTCCGCAGCAAGCAGAGCCTCTGTCATCATTTAAAAAGAACCCCAGCTTACAATACTTGAGAGGGCAACATTTGATCTCGTTTGATTTAACGGGTTCTGAAAAATAACCAAATCACTCAGGACTTCTTTAACGATAACATTTTGAAGCGTATCTCCATTGATCAGATTAACTGTTGAAACTGGCACACCAAGCTCTTTAGCAAATACAAGCTGGCGTCTGAGATCAGATGGATTTCCGTCTGAAGCTGTTTGACGTATAAGCAGAATCAGTAAAAGCAGAATCAAATGCAAATCGTCTTCATTTTCTTCTCGGTTCACTTTGTTTTCTAACTCCAAACAATCCCTCTCCTTTATCCTTATGCTCTGTTTCACAATATGAACATGCTGTCAATTGCGGTATAGGCATTGTCCATCCATAGAAAAAAATCAGCATTTTGCTTAAATATATGAAAAATAAATCAGGTACGGCATTCGACTCATACCAATTGCCAATCAAAAGAATATGATTAAACGTGAGTTCAATAATTTATAGGAGGTGTGTGTGTTGAGCAGTGAAAATGCGCAGTTAAAAAAGGATATTATTAAAAGCCTTTTAAGCCCTTTATTTACAAATGCAACAGAAGGAGGAGAAAACATGGATAATAACCTTAAAGAATTACTTGAAGCCGCTATTGATAATAAAGTGGACGAAAGCGAAACGGTTACTGCCGAATCTGTTTTAGATCCTTCCCTGCCTGCAAGATGGATTTTTGCAAGAATTACACCTGGCACCACCATCAGCATTGTGACAGATTCCGGTGACATGATCGGACCGGTTGTCTTTGTTGCTTTTGATCAAGTTCACGGCATCGTATTTGTCACACAGGAAAGCTCTGTAACTCCGCCAGGTCAAGCGACAACATTGATTGATGTAGATAAAGTAGAAAGCGTTACATTCTTCTCATAGCCTCTGATGAACGTTTTATATATCCAGTCGGGATATGGAGGAATATACAGTTATTTTGACCGCTGGGCTGAAGATTGCTTTCGGCGCGCTCAGACAGAATTCATGTCTGCAGATACACCAGACACAGAAGCGCTGTCAAGCATTGAAACGTTTCAGCCGGACTTCGCACTCATGATGGTTGGAGATCACGTTCCTCACGACTGGCTGACCTGGTTAAAGGGTAAGGGTATCCCCGTATATGTTTGGCTGACAGAAGACCCATTTTATATTGATATCAGTCTTCAGGTGATAAAGTACGCTGACGCGGTTTTAACAATTGATCAAAATGCTGCTCTCTGCTATCAGGAGCTAGGTTATCAGCATATCTACTATGTTCCGATTCCTGTTAATCATCGGCTGTTTAAAAAAATGGACACCGAACATTCCTTTCATTCGCAATTGCTTATCATCGGCTATCCTTACCCTAATCGGGTTCAGCTTGTGAAAGAAGCGGCATATCTCCCGTACACCGTTCGGGTCATCGGAAAGGAATGGAGAAAATACCTGCCTAAAAAGGTACTCAAACAGCCGCATATAGATGTAGTCAGCACATGGGTTCCGCCTGAACAGGCGGTTCATTATTATAACGGGGCAGACATCGTGATCAATCCACATCGACCGTATCATTTTACGTTCAACAAAAATAAAAGCCGCATTAAAAATGCAAGCTTTAATAACCGCACCTTTGATATCGCTGCATGCGAAGCATTTCAACTAGTGGATCTCCCCGCGGCACATCCTTTTTCATCCTTTATTTCTTATCACAGCATCACCGACTTTAAGGAAAAAGCCGCTTTCTATATCAATCATCCTGAGGAACGAGACAAAGCTGCGGCGTTAAATTATAAAGAGACGGTTCCTGCTCATACATTTGATGAGCTTCCCGAAAAACTGAAAGCCATTCATCTGGCGCTTTCTTGAAAAATCGTTCATTTCATATGAACGATTTTTTCGTGAACATAAAAAAGCAGCATAATAGGCTGCTTCTTTAATCATCAGATCTGTCCTTCAGCTGTCTTGGATTCACCTGTTTATTCAGGTCAGGTTTTCCGCCAAGATGCTGAGAAATCTGTTCCCATGATACAATTTTGAAATTTTGATTGACAGCTTGTCCATTTTCTATATTTTCTCCGTCCTGCGCTACAAAAAGGCCATACGGATATTTTGGCCCCAGCCCGAAACCAAGAACATCAATACCGTCAGTATCACTCGTCCCGTCTATTTTCTCGCCATCCTTAACTTCAAAGTTGGCAATATACCGATTGCCTCCCTGCCTTTCATACACCGCATAGCTGTTATTGCCTTGACTTGAGGCGATGAGATAACCTTTTCCGTCCGGCGCATAATAGATGGTCAGTCCCTCAATATCAGCTGTCAAATGCTTTCCATCCGCACGATCAATGACTTTGCCCTGCGATCCTCCAGATGGTTCAGCATTAAATTTCCAAATTGCTGTGTCTTCCTCCGCTATATAAAGATTTCCGTACTCATCATCTGCGACGAGACCTTCAGTTTGAGAATGTAATTTAAATTGCCGCACTTTTTTCCCTGTTACATATCCCTTTCCATTGTCGGCCATTTCATATTGCTCGAACTCTCCTTGTTTTCCCGACACCAACGCATAAAATGCCCCTGTTTTTTGGCTGTGATACAGGCTGAAACCGTAAACCTCAGACATATCAGTGGAAATGGGATGTTTCGGATCTGTGATGCTTTTCAATTCACCTTTTTCCCCATCAATGGCGTAAACTTCAATCGAATTTTTTCCTTCTGTCCGGTTTGAAGCAGCGACAATGTCAATCTGTTTGCCATTGAGGGGAAAATCATAGCGCAGATCGACATTATTCAACTTGCCAAACTCGTAAGAATTGATCTGTTTGCCATCCAAATCATACACGACTAACCCGGACTTCTTGTTTGTCGTTATCAATTTGCTTTTTTCCGGATGCTTTGCATCAACCCAAATGGACGGATCATCTGCAGCGTCATCTCCGGAAGCAACCGGCTCAGTCTCTCCCTTTGCCGTCACTTTGAAATGATTCACTTCATCAGCATGATGAGCCGATACCGAATTTGCAGATAGGCTAAGCAACAAACACGCAGCAGCACTAAACAGAATGGTTTTTGGATACTTCATTTTTCAGCCCCCTTATTTAAACCTTCTTTCTTATTGTAAAATATATGAAGTTGGTAAATAGTGAGGCAATTGAACCTTTTTTACGCAGTGTTTCTGACTCAAAAGAACGCTTTTTTATATCGACGTGAGAAGATGAAATGGGACCTGTTTATCAGGCGCGAAAAAAGATAATAAGAATATTTAGTACACTGTTTATTTAGTTAGATTAAGCCCATCTCTTCAACTTCTCTTAAAAATTCCCTGCATTTTTGTCTTATTGGTTGCTTTCATTACTCGATTAAAAAGTTGAACCTATGATGCATGGTAGAGATAAGAATATAAACCAGAAGTTTTAGTCACTGGCGGAGCGGGCTTATTCCTTGTATTCAGCAAAGACGACTGTAAACAGTATGATAAGGAGTCAAAAGTATGCGGAGGATCGGCGGCTTTCAATTGTACTGGGAGATGTTATCACAAAAGACGGAGTTGCCCAAATTATCAAAGATCTGCATATAGAAAAAAAGCATAAAACAAGCCTGTCTATCGATTAGACAGGCTTGTTTTTGCTTGCACTTTATTTGTCAAATAGGTGCAGATAGTTTTCATATCCCTCTTCTTTGAGCTTACCCTTAGGAATAAACCGCAGCGCCGCAGAATTGATGCAGTAACGGAGCCCGCTTGGCCCAGGTCCGTCATTAAATACATGTCCCAGATGGGAATCGGCTGTTCGGCTTCTGACTTCTGTTCGAATCATTCCGTGGCTCGTATCCTGTTTTTCTTCCACTTCTTCTTCCTCAATCGGCTTTGTAAAGCTTGGCCAGCCGCAATGGGAATCAAATTTATCCTTGGACGTAAACAAAGGCTTTCCTGACACTATGTCAACATAAAGCCCTTCTTCCTTATGATCCCAATACTCATTTTGAAACGGCGGCTCCGTTCCGTTATTTTGTGTGACCTCGTATTGCATACGGTTTAATGATTTTATTCTTTCTTCTTTATTTAGCGTCATTTATTTCGCCCCCCAATGCTCACTGATAAATCCAGATCTTCCGGAGCCTGTCCGGTAACGCTGATAATGCCCTGGATTCTTTTTATAAAAATGCTGATGGTAATCTTCCGCTTCATAGAATGGTTCAGCCTTTAAAATGTCTGTCACGATAGGATCTTTAAAAATGCCGCTTTCCGACAGCCGCTGTTTTGATGCTTCAGCAAGCTCCTTTTGTTTTTCAGTATGATAAAAAATCGCTGCACGGTAAGAGCTGCCGCGATCAGCGAACTGGCCGCCTGCATCTGTCGGATCAATTTGCTGCCAGAACAGCTCTAATAGCTTTTCATAAGGGAAGACATCTGGCTCAAACGTGATTTGTACGGCTTCACGATGCCCTGTTGTTTCGCTGCATACTTCTTCATAGGTAGGGTTTTCAGTATGGCCGCCTGTATACCCGGACACCACTTTTTCGATTCCCGGCTGTTCGTCAAAAGGTTTGACCATACACCAAAAACAGCCGCCTGCAAATGTGGCGAGTTCTTTTTTTTCAGACATACTGGTGCCTCCTTTGTTAATACGTGGTATTATTATATTATAGCATGTAAAAATAGAATGAAAATGATTCTGCTTTTCAATAAAATTCTATAGGTTTTGAGTATTAGCAATTATGTAATGGGGGTTCACAAATTTGAAAGTAAGAACACAAATGATGTATGATATGGAAACTTTACTCCGTAAAGTTTTTAAACAAATACGCAATGAAATCAATGACATTCTAGATAAAGAGCTGTCGCGGAATGAATTTACCATTTTGCGCATTTTAAGTGAACAGGGACCTAAGAAAGTGACTGAATTTGCGCCCATTTTGGAAGTATCAGCAAGCCACATTACAGCAGTGACTGACGCGCTGGTAGAAAAGGAATGGATTACGAGAATCAGATCGAAGGAAGACCGGCGGATCATCCGCATCCACATCACTGAAGCAGGTGAAAAAATCGTTCAGCATTTCAATGAGAAAAAAACTGAATATTTCTTTAAACGCTTTGACTGTTATACTGATACTGAACTTGCCACATTAATCGAGCTTTTCAGCAAACTTGATAAAAAACGGTAAAAAAAGCACATACCCTCTATCAGGGTATGTGCTTTTCGAAGCGCCTTTCTTATCTATCAGTAAACAATTTCATCGTTTTCCAGCGGCCGTATCTGTAGTACAGAAACGCCACACAGCTGCTGAATAAGAAACTCATACCGATTCCGAGACCGATCCCTTTCTGTCCAAGCCAAGCTGAAAACAGAGCCGTGAAAGGATATCTCAAAACCCAGAAAGAAATTAAATTTAAAATCAAGACCTGCAACATGGCCCCAGCGGCTCTGACAATTCCGTTCAGCACAAAATTAATACCGATAAACGGATAGAAAAACGCAATCCACCGCAAATATTGTTCACCAAACGCTACCGCGTCAGGCTCACTAATAAATAACCTCATTAAGTATTTTCCAAATATCCAAATGATAATAGCAATGACGATCATGCATGAAATAACAGATATCACTCCAAGCTTTGCAATCAATTCCACTCTTTTATAGTTTCCGAGTCCGATATTCTGCCCAGCCATGCTGTTGACCGCCGTACCGGCCGCCATAGCCGGAAGTGTGATGATGCTGTCCAGCCGCTGCACCGCGCCAAATCCAGAGACCACATGTTCTCCATATGAGTTGACGACACTCATGATCGCCATCATTCCGCCTGTAATCACCATCATCTGCAGACCGGCGGGAATACCGAGTTTCAGAATCAATGCAGTCTCTTCCCACTTAGGAGCTCTTGGCATAGAAAACGGAACTAGCTGATGTTTGATGACATAAAACAAACCGTATAGAAACGCAATCCCCTGTGACAAAACAGTTGAATAAGCTGCTCCCGCAATCCCCATGCGGAAAACAGAAATAAAGAGCGGTGCCAGCACAGCATTCAGCACAACGGCAAAAGCGATGAACCGTAGCGGTGTTTTGCTGTCACCAAGCGCCCGAAGAACCGTACTGATAAAGTTATAACCAAACAAAAACAGTATGCCGATAAATTGAATCTGCAAATAGATCTCGGCAAGTGGAATCATGGATTCCGGCGTTTGCAGAAGACGCAGCAATGGTTCTGACAAGAAAAAACCAGCTGCGCCGAACCCGATGCTTAAGCCTGTCAATAAAACGACAAAGGCATTTATGTACGACGCCATTCCTTTCTCATCATCTTTTCCTTTTTGCTGAGACAAAATGGTTAAGGTCGCATTATTAAGTCCCAAAATAAAAGACAGCACGGTTAATACAATTGTGCTTGATACCGCGGCCGCGCCAAGCGCTTTTGCCCCCAGCAAATTGCCGACCCATAAACTGTCTATGAATTGAAAAGAAACCTGCAGAGCATTTCCCAGCATAATAGGCATCGAAAATAGGATTAGCTGCCTCAGTACGTTTCCCTTCGTAAAATCGTATGCTTTCATTTCTTCTCCTTGTTCTCTTATATTTTCGTCCAGCCGCATGAAAAAAGAGACGATGCAGCATGTCTCTTTTTTTCACGATTTATCGGTTTTTTTTCGGTCTTTCATGCCAAATGTAAACACCATCACACTCAGAAACAATGCGCAGTACGAAATGTTCAAGTACATTTGATCCATATCTTCAGCGGCCAGATGATGATAAGCAAGCCAGCCGAAGTAAAGGGAAAACGTAAATGATAACAAACTGAAATACTGGTAAATCCGCTTCATTTCAGTCACCTCTATTGTTTAGGATGGTAATAGGAAAATTCAATTTCATCTTGTTCTAAATTAATTTTATTTGCTTTAACATACATACCGTTCGTTAATGGCATTTCAGACAGACGGACCTCAATGCTTTTATCGCCGGGATGAACATGCACAAAGGATGGAAGTTCATAGAAGCTGTCCATATAATTTAACACAAAGCTAATAGGAATACTCAATTTCCCTAAGGAAAATTTCGTTACATTCAGCTCGACATCGCCATTCTTTTTCACGGTCGGCTCAAATGCGATAAACGCGTCAATTGACGTGGAAAATGCTTTGATTTTCCCCGCTACATGGACATCGTCATCAATATCCACTTTGTAATCAAGCTTGTTTGACGCTTTCTCGTTTAAATATGAGTTGACAAAAGCAGCTAAAGATTCTTTTGTGCTGGTCACTTGAAATCCGTACTCGCTTTTAGAGGTATCCTCTACCTGAGCTTGCTTGCCCGGCAGCATGAGCAGCGTCACAACCCCTACTGCTAATACAATATTGATTGCAAGCAATATAAAAAACAGTCGTTTCCAGTTATTCATGATTTCACCCTACTCTTTCGGTAATCCTTCTTTTTCAATTGCTTGATTGACCCGTTTTGCTATTAAGGAATAACCCGTTCCATTAGGATGAAAATCATCTTCCTCAGAAATTCGTTTACTGTCACTTTTTTGATTGAACAAGTCTTCTATATTAATGATTTTTGCATGTTTATCTTTTTTTAGCTCTTTTTTAGCAATGTTGTTCCAATCTGTGACTACCCCGTTAATTTCCTGTAATTCAGATAGAGTAAATGTAAACGGATTATACATGCTGACATAAATCAGTTCTGCGTGATTATTCAGCGCCCGGATCTCTGAAATGATTTTTTTAAAACGCTTTTCGTACGGCTTTTCCTCTTCCTGGAACGGTTCGACGGTTAATTGCAGGAAGTTTTGGCGAAGGACCTTCATTAGATCGTTACCGCCAATTGTTAAAAAGACATAATCTGCATCTTTTATGCCTTTTTGAACGTTTTTATCTTTTAGTTTCTCTAACAAATCTTCTGTACGATTCCCTTTGACGGCATAATTTTTAACGTCTACCTTTTTGACTTGCTCATTTGACCGGATAGAGTCCGCCACCTTGCCAACATATCCCTTGCCCTCGGGATCTCCGACACCTTCTGTAAGCGAATCTCCGACAGCGGCAATGACAATGTGCTCTTTCGTTTTCAGTTCATGGGCTTTTTGTTTTCCCTCAGATGCTGTACGTAAGCTAGTACACGCAGTAAGAAGCAAAATCAAACTGGCCATGAGTGCAAAAATGCGCAGTTTCAATCTTGTTGCTCCTCCCCATTCTACTAGTGGAAAGTGTATCATGTTTTAGGAGATTTGAAAATGCCTTGTCTTCGAGATTACTTGAGTTTGCTGGCTGTTTTCACATCAGCGATGATGTCATCGTATGGTGTATTTTCTACTCCATTGTAATCTTTCAGCACTTTACCGTCAGGGCCTACTAAATAAAAAGAAGATTGATGAATGACCTGGTCCTGTCCTTCAGGTTTCTTCACGATCGCTTTAAAGCTCTCAAACGCAAACGTCTCGATGTCACTTTGACTGTATCCCGTTAGAAAATCCCAGTTATCAAAAGATAAAGGATAATTTGCCGCAAATTTTTTCAGCTGCTCCGGGTTATCATTCTCAGGATCAACACTGAAGGATACAATGCGCACATCTATATTCTCAGCCTTTAATTTCTTTTGAAGATCTGTCATATGAGCTGTCATCGGGGGACATACGGTCTCACAATTGGTAAAAATAAAGTCTGCGAGCCAAACCTCTCCTTTTAAACTGTCTAAAGAAACATTTTTGCCATCTTGGTTTTTAAAAGTAAAAGGCTCCACCTGGTAATTAAGCGGATCCTTAATCTGATGTCCTCCGCAGGCACACAAAAGCAAAAAAATCAGTCCTGCCGCCAACCCTTTGATCATCTTCATGCCGTTCACCCTTTCCAGCTTAAAGCGCTTACTAAATGCCGTGTTCACCTTCCTACATCCCTTGTTTCATTCTATACCCGCAAAAAAAATTCCTGCATGCCCCTTCGTACGCCTGCGCGCGGCATAGCAAAGGGGACACACAGGAATAAACGGCGTATCACGCGTTGTGTTTTAACACCTCTTGATAAAAAACAGCCTGATAATCAGTCCATTTCATCCGGCGCTTCATATATTGTCGGAAAGAATACACTTTTGCCCTGCTATTTGATGAAAACACCTCTTTTAAGTAAATCTGCAAATGCTGATTCAACATAAAGAAATAATGTTCATCTTCCTTTAACACAGGTATTTCTGTCACTTTCACCTGAATCCCGTCGCTTCGTTTGAACTCTAGGCTTTTGAGTAACAAGCTATCAATCCTCATTTTTTGATTGTTTTCTTCTATTATATACAATGCCGGCCGGGCTGTCTGTCATTTTGCGCGGTTGTGCCGAAAAAATCAAATCAGCAGATGGAATAAATCTTGATCCTTATTTACCTCTAAATAATGAAACGCTTTTTTATTCATCCGTTCAATCAGCGGTCCATAGTCAGCTTTGTTTTGAAGCTCAATGCCAACAAGAGCCGGGCCGTTGCTCTTATTGTTTTTCTTCGTATACTCAAATCGTGTAATGTCATCATTCGGCCCAAGAACTTCGTCAAGAAATTCACGGAGTGCACCAGCTCTTTGCGGAAAATTGACGATAAAATAATGCTGAAGTCCTTCAAAAATCATAGACCGCTCCTTCATTTCCTGCATTCTTCCAATATCGTTATTGCCGCCGCTGACAACACATACTACGTTTTTCCCTTTAATTTCTTCCTTATATAAATCCAGTGCCGCAACAGAAAGAGCACCCGCCGGCTCAGCGACAATCGCACATTGATTATATAATTCAAGAATGGCTGTGCATACCTTCCCTTCAGGCACGAGAAGTATGTCATCAACTACGGTTTCTAGCGCTTGAAAGGTTTCATCGCCGATTTTTTTTACTGCCGCTCCGTCCACAAATTTATCAATTTTATCTAACGTGACGACATGTCCAGCTTTGTTAGATTCAAAATAAGACGCAGCGCCCGCCGGTTCAACCGCGATCACTTTTGTCTCAGGAGACACGTTTTTCATATACGTGCCGACCCCTGCAAGAAGCCCGCCTCCACCGACACTTGCAAATAGAAAATGCGGTTCTGTATCAATGTCGTTTAAAATTTCGACTGCCAGAGTTCCCTGGCCGGCCATTACATCCGGATCATCAAACGGATGGATAAAGGTCCGGTGTTCCTGCTCACAGCATTCAACTGCGTTTTTATACGCGTCATCAAAAGTATCACCTGTCAAAATAATATCGATAAATCCTTTTCCGAACAGTTCCACTTGTGACACTTTTTGTCTTGGTGTTGTGGAAGGCATGAAAATTTTCCCATGAATGCCCAGGTGTTTACACGAAAATGCTACACCTTGTGCGTGGTTTCCGGCGCTTGCGCACACGACCCCGTTTTTAGTCTGCTCGTCAGAGAGCTGCTTCATTTTGTTATAAGCCCCTCTGAGTTTAAAAGATCTGACTACCTGCAAGTCTTCTCGCTTCAAATAAATATTGCATTCGTATCTCTCAGAAAGTCTGTCATTCCTTTGCAGCAGTGTGTGAGTCACAACGTCTTTCACGTTTTGATGAGCCTTTAAAATGTCCTTCACTTGGATGAGAGAGTTTTCTTTAAGCAACGGTTTCATGTACAGATTCCTTTCTTGTTTTAAATCCCTATTTAATATGCCATTATAACACGAATATTCAAATAATAAGACAATTATTTTTATTTAGTAAATAAAAAAATCAATCGTATTCTAAGTTGGCCGCATCCAGCAGGCATAAGAACAAAGTTCTAAAGGATAAAAGATGTTTTTAGCTGAAAGGCATGTTATAATGGAACCAATTAGAACCAAAAGGAGCCAATAAATGATTACCGCACCTCAACCTTGCACTTTTCATAATCTAATTGGAGAGCATCAACTCTTTCTCGAAACAAAACGAGTCGCCATGCAGTTTGCCTTATCAGAGCTTCCTGTCCTGATCACAGGAAAAGTCGGAACAGGCAAGGATCATTTTGCACAAGCTATACACCAAGGCTCTTCAAGAAATGGCGAACCATTGATCAGTATCAATTGCAGCACCCATTCAGAAAAAAGCCTTGCATATGAGCTTTTTGGCACTGACGGAGTCTCCGGTGCGTTTCAAAAAGCTGCCCGAGGCACACTTTTTCTTAATGACATATGGAATATGCCGGTTTCTGTACAAGCTAAGCTTCTAGAAGCACTTGACTCTGATGGGGAAAAACCGAGAATCATCTGTGCTTCTGTCACCCCGATAACAGAGGTTGCCAAAAATACATTCAGGCAAGACTTATTTTACAGGCTGAATATTTTAACGCTCACATTGCCGGTGCTGACCGAGCGAAAAAGCGATATCTCCCTTTTGACCCAGTATTTCCTTTCAGAATCCGGGCAGCCATTATTAATTGAGCCTTCAGTCTTTCCGCTGCTTAAACAGCATCCATTTGAAGGGAATGTAAGAGAATTAAAAAACGCGACAAATTATATGGCGGCAGTATCCAGCGGAGGAACCATTCATCCGCATGACGTTCCGTCCTATATACGGGACGGACTAAATGAAAAAACGACGAAGAAAAAAGCGAAGCTTCTGACTTTAATGGAAAAAGCAGAATTTCTGTTTATTTTGGAAACCATAAAAGTGTTAAATGAAAAAGGCGAACCGGCAAGCAGACGGATCATTTCTGAACGCAGCAAAAACAGCCAAACCTCACTAACGCCGCAGCAGGTCAGAAGCCGTCTGGATTATTTGGAGAAAAAAGAGTATGTGACAAAAAGCCGCGGACGTGCGGGCACAAAAATTACGTTAGAAGGGCTGAATTTTTTAGAAACGCTGCAAAAACAAATGATGTAGCAGCGAAAGCGAGGAGAATGTACGTGTATACAATAAAAGAAGAGATTGCCAACGCCATCACCCACGGCATCGGTGTGTTCTTATCCATACCAGCATTAGTGTTCCTGATCATATTTGCGGCTAATTACGGATCAGCATGGGATATCGTCAGCTTTACCATATTTGGTGTATCCATGCTGCTGCTTTATTTGAGCTCCACCCTGCTTCACAGCATTCAGCACAAAAAGACGAAAGATATTTTGGAGATTATTGACCATAGCGCTATTTACGTGTTGATTGCCGGAACCTACACCCCTTTTCTGCTTGGACCGTTAAAGGGCACACTGGGCTTCACCCTGCTGATTATCGTTTGGTCGCTTGCCCTTTGCGGAATCGTGTTTAAAATTTTCTTTGTAAAACGGTTTATCATTTTATCTACCTTGATGTATTTATTAATGGGATGGCTGATGATCATCGCGGTTAAACCTTTATACGCCTCACTGACAGGAGCTGGATTCAGCCTTCTTTTACTTGGCGGTCTGCTGTATTCTGCCGGAACGATCTTTTATATTTGGAGAAAGATTCCCTTCCATCACGCCATTTGGCACAGCTTTGTTTTAGGCGGAAGCGCAGCGATGTTTTTCTGCGTGCTGTTCTATTGTGTGAAAGTGCCGTTTTTATCCTAATGAAAAAGCGCAGTCTCAATGACTGCGCTTTTTTAGGCCCGTAATTGCTTCTCACTTGCCGGAATATAAGCTTTAGAAAATGACAATTCTATATCTGCTGGTTTTAAGCGTTTAAAAAGCGATCCCTTCAGCACTTCATCTGTTCCTGTCGTTTCCACTATTACAACCGGAAGGCTGCAGCGGGCGGCAAGTTCCAATGGATCGATGCAACCATCTAACGAAAGAATCATGCTTTGGCCTTTTTCTAATTGGGTCAAAGTATCTTCATATACCTTTTCTGAACTGCTCTCTTGAATGACATTCATCCGTTCAAGCCATTGTCCGATAATCGGTAAACGAAACACTTTGGGGCTTGCGATAAAACCGGCAGGCTTCTCAATATACCCGGCAATTAAAGCAAGTTCAGCTAATCGCAAACGAGAATGCACATACAAAACAGGACCGCTCGGTATCGGCTCTGGCTGATGGATGGTGATGACAGATCCTGAAATACCGATACAGCCTTCAAAAAACGCCTTTGGCTGCTCATAAACGAGTGTCATCTGTTTTTTGTATGACAGACGCGGATCCAGCATTCTTTGATTAAACAATTGTTTTATATTTTTTAACAGCATATACACAATGTAAATCACTAGGCAGCTGTAGCGAATCAATTAAAATCCTCCCGCTTCAGATGATGCATTCTTTTTTTCATACACTAAAAATTCATAGTCATACGGATTTTTTTCGTCCTTCGTCCCTTGCTCAGAAGAAACAAGCTTCCATTTGCTCTCATCAAATTCAGGAAAGTAGCGGTCTCCATCAAACTGGTGATGAATTTTTGTCATATACAGCCTGTCCGCATAAGGAAACAGCGCCGTATAAAGCTGCGCGCCTCCGATCACGAAGCATTCCTCAGTATCTGAGGCAATCTGAAGTACGTCCTCTATTGAACTGACAACCGTACAGCCTGGAAATTCTGAATCGTGTGCAGATGTCACAACAATATTTTTCCGATTTGGAAGCGGTCGTCCAATTGATTCATATGTTTTTCGCCCCATAATGATTGAATGTCCTGAGGTTACTTTTTTAAAGTATGCAAGGTCATTCGGCAAATGCCACGGCAAATCATTGTCCTTCCCGATAAGCCGATTGGCATCCATCGCGAAGATGAATGAAATCATACGCTGACCGCTCCTTTAATATGAGGATGCGGATTGTAATCTTCAATGATAAAGTCATCAAACGTAAAGCCGAAAATCGAATCAACCTCTCTGGCAAAACGAAGCTTCGGCAGCGGGCGGACATCTCTGGTCAGCTGCAAGTTAACCTGCTCAATGTGATTTTGATAAATATGAACATCTCCGAATGTATGAATAAACTCGCCCGGCTCAAGCCCTGTTACATGAGCGATCATCATTGTAAGCAGCGCATAAGAAGCTATATTAAACGGCACACCGAGGAAAACATCGGCTGAGCGCTGATAAAGCTGGCAGGACAGCTTGCCGTCAGACACATAAAATTGGAACAGGCAGTGGCATGGAGGCAAGGCCATTTTATCGATTTCACCAACATTCCAGGCACTGACGATTAAACGTCTGGAGTTCGGATTTGTTTTAATATCTTCAACAAGACGTGAAATTTGATCAATGGTTTCTCCGTCAGCTCCCCGCCATGAGCGCCATTGTGAACCATATACAGGTCCGAGTTCGCCGTTTTCATCGGCCCACTCATTCCAAATACGCACTCCGTTTTCCTGCAGATAGCGTACATTGGTATCCCCCTTTAAAAACCAAAGCAGCTCATGCGCAATTGATTTAAAGTGAAGTTTTTTTGTGGTCAGCATCGGGAAGCCTTCCTGCAAATTAAATCTCATTTGATAGCCGAAGGTGCTGATTGTTCCGGTTCCTGTACGGTCTCCCTTTTTTTCGCCATGATCTAAAACATGCCGGCATAATTCTTTATACTGTTTCATTTCATTCATCCTTTAAAAGTAGTCTTATAGTAGTGTAACACAATAAAAAATCATTTCTGAACCCAGAAATGATTTTTTTTATAGATTAGCTGACAACAGGCTTTTCGTCCTGTTCTTTTTCTTCATCTTGCAGATCCTGATGTGTATGGGCAATTCTGCTCGCTGCTGCGGCTGCAAGTGCTGCGACAATATCATCCAAAAACGTATGGATGCCGTCAGGGCTTTCATCAAGCTCCTTAATAATTCCGATCTTCTCTTTATCCAAATAACCAAAGTTGGTCAAGCCGATCGAGCCGTATACATTAACGATTGAAAGAGGGATAATTTCATCTATGCCGTAGAGCGGTTCATCTGTTTCAACAAGATGCTGCAGCGGTTCAGGAAGAAGTTTCTGCTCTGCAAGCTGATCAAGCGCCAGCCCTGTTAATACAGCATGGATAATTTCACGCTTGTTCAGTACTTTTTCTACATTCTCCATACATACACTAAGCGGGAGATTTGGATTGTATTTTTCCTGAAGTTTTTGAACGATACGCGCAATATCTTCTATCATAACGCCCCGTTTGTTCAGCATATCCTTTGTTATATCGACCATTTCATTCATTGTGTACTTTTTCATATCTAATGGCATCTCCTTTAGGCACTCATCCAGTTGGGAGGTGTGTTGCGGTCCCAATAAATGCTCCCAAGCTCATGGTGTGATTGAAATCCATCTTCTGCTGTATGATAATGAAAATTAAACCAGTAGCCGTCATGTGGGGGGTGGTCTCTGCGCACATGGAACCTGAGAAGGTCTTCTCCGGTTGTCCGATTGTAAACGTGAAAGATTTTCTCCGTTTTCCCCGCTGAAGGCTTGCTTGAAATCACAACATCTTGATACGCTTCATCATCTTGCAATGTCGCTAAAAAATCACATATGACATTTTCGATTTTCGGCAGAATCTCTTTCCGGTAGTCATCTTCAATGACAGGAGCAATTTTGCTGCCAAATTTCAAAAAAGACTGATTTTCAGCGCTGTCAAGGAGCTGTTCCTTGTACGATTGGAAAAGTAATTCGGGGTCTCGCCTGTCTTCCGATTCATAATCATCGTACAAATCATGCTCATCATAAAAAGCGGTGTAATCATTCTGCTCAAGACTGCTCGGCTGTCCTGAAGGCTTGTCTGCCATGAGTGCAGCCGGAGGAGATACGAGCCCAAACGTTACGATGGTAAATAAAACCACAAGGGTCTTTCTCATCCACAAGTTCATGACTGCTTATTCCTCTCTATTTTATTGTCATGTTTCTCTTATTTTATCATAGGTCGAACTTACAAGTCATGCACTATATGAAGCTCTAACACAATTTAGGAGATTTGTTGCTTTGCTGCGTGTGTAAAAACGCTTACAATATAATGTGAAAGGAGGCCTTCCACATGATTGACGCTTTGTTTGCAACGGTTTCACTTTTAACATTATTATATTTTGTCGTTATGGAAGTCACCGATTAGAAACAAGCCCGTGAGGTTCATCACGGGCTTGTTTCTCTCTCGATTTGAATAACACCGTAGTGAAAAAGCGCTGTTTTTCTTTTCAACACGTTAAAACCAAATTGTTCAAAGCGCGGGCTTTTCCAGTGGTCTTTGAGTACGACGCTTTTTCTGGCTGCCCGCACCGCTTCTTTGATGCAGCCATCGGCCAATGCAGAATTCTCAGCCAGCTCTCGTAATGGCGCGATGCCATCAGATGACTCTACAGGCTCATGAAACATCGGATCAAAATAAATGACATCTACTGATTTGTCAGGCAGCTGCTTTAGATAGTCAAAGCAATCCGCATGATTCACTTGTATTCTTCTCATGGCAGATTGAAGCTGTTCTATACCGGTTTCCCACGAATGGAGCCCCGTATTCACCAGAACGGACACAAGCTTGTTTTTTTCCAGCCCAATCACCGAACCGGTTTCGCCAACCGCCATACTTGCAATAATGGCGTCGGAACCCAACCCGAGCGTGCAATCCAAAAAAGAATCTCCGGCCGTTAAGCCAGCTGCCCGAAGCATTGGCTCTTGCTCGCCGCGAATCAACCGTTTAGCTCTGAACATCGCTGTATTTGGATGGAAAAAGAATTTACCGCCTTGTTTTGTATAAAGTTCGAACCGCTCTTTTCCAATCACGAGCAAATCACGCTCAGCTGCCTTCAGCATATTTTCAACCGTTTGTTTATTTCGGCTGCAATATTGTATACCCAGCTCTTCCGAAAGCATTTTTGCGATCTTTATCGTGTGGTCTGACGGTCTATAGCTTGTTGAAATCATGATCTATACTCCAAAAGGAAATGCCCGGTAAACGGGCATTTAGCAGTGTGCATCAAAGGCATCAGTTAAGTTTTTCATGATTTCTTCCATTTCGTGCCCTTCAATCTCATGGCGCGGAATAAAATGCACGACTTCTTTGCCTTTCAAAAGAGCCATTGACGGTGAAGAAGGCTCCTGGCCTGTTAAATACTCACGCATTTTTGCAGTGGCTTCTTTATCCTGGCCCGCAAATACTGTCACTGTATTGTCAGGTGTTTTGTCGTTCTGCAGGACTGCCTGGGTTGCCGCAGGACGCGCAAGACCTGCCGCACAGCCGCAAACAGAGTTAACGACTACGAGAGTTGTGCCCTCTACTTTCCCCATGAAATTTTCTACTTCTTCTGCTGTTGTTAATTCTTCAAAACCGGCCCCAGTCAGCTCGCGGCGCATCGGAACGACAAGCTGGCGCATATATTCTTCATAAGCCATTGACATAAAAAAAGCCCCCTCTAATATCCTTCATCTGAAGTAAAGGATACTATAGAGAGAGCCGGATTTCAAATGTTCAATCTTAAAACAAGAGAATGTGATCCCGATGTTTAGATTTTCATGATACCGCCCGTATTGGCACTTGTCACAAGTTTAGAATAACGGGCTAAATAGCCGGTTTTCACTTTTGGCTCAAAGCCTTTCCAATTCGCTTTTCGTTTTTCCCATTCTTCTTCCGGCACTTGAACGTCCAGAATGCGTTTTTCGATATCAACGATGATATGATCGCCGTTCTCAACAAAGGCAAGCGGTCCGCCTTCTGCTGCCTCTGGTGATACGTGTCCGATTGAAAGGCCTCGGGATGCCCCGGAAAAACGTCCGTCTGTAATCAACGCTACTTTCGGCCCAAGCCCCATTCCGACAATCTGTGATGTAGGTGCAAGCATTTCAGGCATACCTGGCCCGCCCTTTGGCCCTTCGTAACGAATGATGACGACATCGCCTTCTTTTACTTTCCGGTTAATAATGCCGTCTAGCGCCTCATCCTGAGAGTCGAATACGACAGCTGGCCCTTCATGTCTTGTAATTCCGTTCTGTACGCCGCCGGTTTTGATGATAGCGCCGTCCGGAGCCAGATTTCCGAATAATACGGCAAGGCCGCCCTTTTCAGTGAATGGCTGATCTAATGGATGAATGACGTTATAATCCTTCACTTCATGACCGGCAATGGTTTCTCCGAGCGTTTGACCTGTAACTGTCAGCGCGTCCAAATGAAGTGCTCCTTCTTTTTTGGAAAGCTCATTCAATGCTGCAGACACACCTCCAGCTACATGAAGATCTTCAATAAATACATCAGATGCAGGTGCCAGCTTGGCCAAATGCGGCACGCGCTCTGCAACTTCATTGATGCGTTCCAAAGAGTATTCAACGCCAGCTTCATTTGCCAGGGCAAGCGTATGAAGTACAGTATTTGTTGAACCGCCGAGCGCCATGTCAAGCGCAAACGCATTGTCAATCGCTTTTACCGTGACGATATCTCTCGGTTTAATGTCTTTGCGAATGGTTTCCATTAATTGCTTAGCTGATTTTCTGACAAACTCTTTTCGATCCGGGGATGTCGCGAGAATGGTTCCATTACCAGGCAAAGCCAATCCAAGTGCTTCTGACAGACAGTTCATTGAGTTTGCTGTAAACATTCCGGAGCAAGATCCGCATGTCGGGCAGCCGAACTGTTCTAATTCTTGAAGTTCGCTTTCGCCAATTTTTCCGGCTTGATAAGCACCGACTCCCTCAAATACTGAAGATAGAGATATTTTGCGGCCGTCGCTTGTTCTTCCTGCAGCCATTGGTCCCCCGCTGACAAAAATGGTCGGAATGTTGATGCGCACAGCCGCCATAAGCATTCCCGGCGTGATTTTATCACAGTTCGGAATACAGACCATTCCGTCAAACCAGTGCGCTGATACGACAGTTTCCACTGAGTCAGCGATGATCTCGCGGCTCGGGAGCGAATATCTCATTCCGATATGCCCCATCGCAATTCCGTCATCTACACCGATTGTATTAAATTCAAACGGTACGCCTCCGGCTTCTCTGATTGCTTCTTTTACGATTTTCCCAAACTCCTGCAAGTGAACATGACCGGGAACGATATCAATATATGAGTTACAAACCGCAATAAACGGTTTGCCAAAATCCTCTTCTTTTACACCTGCTGCGCGAAGCAAACTGCGGTGCGGTGCTCTATCGATTCCTTGTGTGATCATGTTACTGCGTAATTCTGCCATGGTGATCCTCCTAAATAGTCTCAATTGTTAGATTGAATATTATTTTAACAATTTTCAGTTTATTTGTGGGCTGTTTTTTCTAAATTGCATGATGTCAGGCCGCCCTATCCTCGGTTGTTGATTCATGTTTTTATATTTATATAGCTTTCTGTCGATGTGAACCCTCCAACTTTTTAATATTGTTACTTACTATATATAGTTTTCGACTTTTTTTCAACAATATTCGAAATAATTTTTATAAAAAGTGAATTCAAACTAAAAAGGTGCATGATCTGCACCTTTCCTTCTTTTTTATTCGCCTTTTCTTCTGCTTTCTGTCATTTGCTTCCAGACTGAACCTTTTGCCTCTTCACCATGTTCAATTCGTTCCAGCGCCATTTTCACTTGAAGGCTGACTTCAAATTCTGGATCATCTTCAGCAGCCCGCAAAGCTTCAATTGCGCTTTCATCACCGACTTCGTAAAGGAACATAGCGGCGCGCCAGCGGACTAGCTTGCTTGAGTCGCTTAACGATTTTATCATCGCAGGGATGGCTTGAGGGTCGCCGATATCAGACAGGCAGTCTCCAGCCGTCCTTCTCACCGATACAGACTTATCCTCAAGCGCCTTATACAATAGAGGAAGAACATCAGGTGATTCAATCATTCCTAAATACACAACAGCCTGCCTTCTAATAGATACCTTTGGATCATCCAATGCTTTTTGCAAAACGGGGATGTCCTCTTGTTTTGGATCCATCTGCTCCAAGTGTGCGTAACGCTGTTTCCAATCCTCATCATCCAGCATGTCGAGCGTGACTTTATAGGCTTTGCGCTGTACCGTTTGTTTCGTTTCGCCTTTCCCTTGAGCCGCTGCATCCGTCAGCCGTTTCAGCCTTTCATCACTGTAAGCGGCCTGAAGCTCTTCTGTCACGTCATGACCGATTTCAGTAAAATCGCCGAATCTGACGCCTTGTTCTTTCCAGACTCGTTCAAATACAACATTTGACGCTTCAGTTCTGAGTTTTAATATCGCCTGCTGAAAACGATCAGGAAGCCCGAAGCGTTCTTCACGCTCGCCATCTGTCAATTTAACTTGCATAGGAATACCGCTGAACATCTGTACAAAAACTTTCACTTCTCCAAATGACTCTTGTTCCGAGCGGTTTTCTGCACTCTCAGCGCTTTCCATTCCAAATGCCGTCCGGACTTGCGGTAAAATGTCTTTCCAGTCATATCTGGCGTTCCGTTCAACCGCAAGAAAGTCGGCAACGTGATATACCCCTTTAACTCCTTCAATATTTAGGATTTCCACGACAACAGGCGGGGCGCCTTCTGCCTGATCCGGTTTATAATTATTGCTTTTGCCCGCCGGAAGCTCTTCCGTTAAGATGACCTTCATTGTGTTCGGGCTTGGCGTCGGTTCAATTGATTTTATCTTCATGATTGTCCTCCTATAGCCTATCTGTGACTTATTCTAACATAGTCGCCCCGCGCCTTCTATTACGATGTTTCAATATCAATTCCGGGAATTTCTCTTTCTAATTGACTGACGAAATGAAGCATAAATTTATGCCTCTCGTCAGCGATTACTCTTGCGGTATCTGTATTCATCATATCTTTGAGGAGCAGCAGCTTGCCGAAAAAGTGGGCATAGGCACTCTTATTATTTCCATAAAGGCGATGTTCCTTTGCTCCAGCAAACATAAACGCTCTTGCTATCCCTACTGCTCCGATCGCATCCAGCCTGTCAGCATCCTGTACAATTTTCCCCTCAAGTGAAAGCGGTTCTTTTCCGAACTTTTCCCTGTCCCGAAAGGACATTCTTGTAATAATGTGAATAATTCTTTCAGTCTCTTCTTTTCCGGCTCCTAAAGAAACAAGCCTTTCATACACCTCGCTGACTGAAAGTCTGGCTACGTCAGGCAGCTTCACATCAATCAAATCATGAACCAAGGCTGCCGCTTCAACGATGAACAAATCCGCATTTTCCTTTTTCCCAATATATAAAGCAAGCTTTGCAACTCTTGATACATGAAGCCAATCATGACCTGAGCTTTCCCCGTTCAGAACAGATTTGACCCATGTCCTGATTTGCTCTGACTGCATCCGTTTTCGATCCTGCACCAAAACACCCTCTTTAATGTCCTAATAACTTCGCAATAACGTCTTCCAGCTCTTTCGGATTTGTGTTTGGTGAATAGCGGCCGGCTATTTCTCCGTTTCTGTCCACTACAAATTTAGTGAAATTCCATTTGATTGCCTTTGTTCCGAGCATGCCTTTCGCATGTTCTGTCAAATACACGAAAAGCGGGTGGGCATTTTTTCCGTTCACCTCCACTTTTGAAAACATGGGAAACGTAACACCGTAATTTGTTTTGCAAAATTCCTGTATGCCTTCCTCATCGTCAGGCTCCTGATTCATAAATTGATTGCAGGGGAACCCTAAAATCTCCAGGCCCTCCGGCTGGTATGTATCATACAGCTCCTGCAGCTGCTTAAATTGAGGAGTAAAGCCGCATTTACTGGCTGTATTTACAATGATCAACACCTTTCCGGCAAATGGCTGAAGTGTCATGTCTTTACCTGTAATGGTCCGTACCCTCATATTATATATAGACATTGAAATTCCCTCCTACTGAACCTAAGTGCTGTGATTATTTTACCTTTTTTCCTGTTTCAAAACAAAACGGAAGCTTATTTACAGCTAGTTTTATCAATTGGCCAGCTGTTCATTTGTACAGACATCGCGCTCAACGGATGTTCTTCCCTCATAGGATCATTTGTTTATGAACAAGAAATATCTCTTAATAGGGAGCTATTAGTGTATGTATCACATGACACCTGAAAAAACTCATTACAGTGAAACCAAAGGTCATATGTTTGCGTTTATTATATAGTGTTTTCTGCTGTTCCCCTCCATACCCTTATAGATAGATTGAAAATTGCCGAGAAAATTCCTATAATGAAGAAAATTAACGGGGAAATGATGGAGGTGGCACGTTGCCTATTAATATACCTACACACCTGCCGGCAAAACAGGTGCTTGAGAGTGAACATATCTTTGTAATGGATGAAAGCAGAGCATTCCATCAGGATATCCGGCCGCAGAAAATCATTATTTTAAATTTAATGCCGAAAAAAATTCAAACGGAAACTCAGCTGCTCAGACTGCTTGGGAATTCGCCTTTACAGGTCCATTTTACATTTTTAATTCCAAGCACACATACACCGAAAAATACAGCAAGGGAACATCTTGATGAGTTTTACACGACATTCTCCAATATTCGTCATAAGAAATTTGACGGCATGATCATCACAGGTGCGCCGATTGAGCATTTGGCGTTTGAAGATGTTTCTTATTGGGAAGAGCTCAAGGAGATTATGGAATGGAGCAAAACGAATGTCACGTCAACCTTGCATATTTGCTGGGGTGCTCAGGCAGGTTTGTACTATCATTACGGCGTGGAAAAAATTGAGATGCCGAAAAAAATCTTTGGTGTGTTTGAACATACTGTTCTTTCCAAGCACGAAAGATTGGTAAGAGGTTTTGACGAGCTATACTACGTACCGCATTCCCGGCATACAGATATAAATATGGAACAACTGCAAGCAGTGCCCGAGTTAAACATTCTAACTGCATCAAAGGAAGCAGGGGTTTGCTTAATTGTGTCCAAAGACGAAAAACAAGTCTTTTTAACAGGACACCCTGAATATGATACAAATACGCTTCTTCAAGAGTATGAAAGAGATCTGGAACGAAACCTTTCGACTGTCGAGGCGCCGAAACATTATTTCGCAGAAGACAGCAAAGAGCCTGTCAATCGCTGGAAAGCACATGCGACATTATTGTTTATGAACTGGCTTAATTATTATGTTTACCAAGAAACTCCTTATGAATGGGACTAATTTTTCTTTTTTAAGTGATACGCTGAGCAAAAAATATGATAAAATACATCTGATTCAGTATGCGTATAACAAAAATTTAAAATACTGGAATCCGAATCTTTTAAAATTAGCTTAATTTTTTCACTGCATTAATAATTCAATTATGTATTTGTGTTATGTTTATGTATAGACAATAACTCCTTACGATGCATGAAGCTTGCTTGTTGTTGATTACATTGAGGTGAATTTACTTGAATACCAATAAAAAAGTATTAATTTTGACTGCAAATTACGGAAATGGACATGTACAGGTAGCCAAAACGCTTTATGAACAATGTGTACGTCTCGGCTTTCAGCATGTAACAGTTTCTAATTTGTACCAAGAGTCAAATCCGATTGTTTCAGAGGTAACTCAGTACCTTTATTTAAAAAGCTTCTCAATCGGAAAACAGTTTTATCGTTTGTTTTATTACGGAGTTGACAAAATCTATAATAAACGCAAATTCAATATTTACTTTAAAATGGGAAATAAACGATTGGGCGAACTGGTGGAAGAACATCAGCCCGATATCATTATTAATACATTTCCGATGATCGTCGTACCCGAATACAGACGGAGAACAGGAAGGGTTATTCCTACCTTCAACGTCATGACTGATTTTTGCCTTCATAAAATTTGGGTTCACGAAAATGTGGATAAATATTATGTAGCGACAGATTATGTGAAGGAAAAACTGATTGAGATCGGCACACATCCCAGCAACGTAAAGATTACGGGTATCCCGATCAGGCCTCAATTTGAAGAATCTCTGCCGGTTGAGCCGATTTATAAAAAATACGATCTTTCGCCCGACAAAAAAGTGCTGCTCATCATGGCTGGCGCACACGGTGTATTAAAGAACGTAAAAGAGCTATGCGAAAACCTTGTCATGGATGATCAGGTGCAAGTGGTTGTCGTATGCGGAAAAAATACGGATTTAAAAGAATCCCTAAGCGTACTTGAAGCAGAAAACGGAGATAAATTAAAGGTTCTCGGCTATGTTGAGCGAATTGACGAGCTCTTTCGGGTCACAGATTGCATGATTACAAAACCAGGCGGCATTACGTTGACAGAAGCAACTGCTATCGGCGTGCCTGTTATTCTATACAAACCAGTACCCGGACAAGAAAAAGAAAATGCAATTTTCTTTGAGGACCGCGGGGCTGCCATTGTCGTGAACCGGCATGAAGAAATTCTCGAGGCTGTCACCTCCCTTCTTTCAGATGAAGATACCTTACAGCGAATGAAGAAGAACATTAAGAGTCTTCATTTGGCACACTCCTCTGAAGTGATTTTGGAGGATATTTTGAAGGAATCAGAAATGATGACGACCAAACAAAAAGCTAAGGCGCTTTCTTAACTGATGTTCTTTCAGGGGCACACGAAAAATCGTGTGCTCTTTTTATTTACATCCACATTTTCGTAAAAGCGGTTACATTTTTTTTGAGAAATGTGCCCTTTTTTTGAAAAATAAGCAGTTTCGCAACTTGACGCGTGCTGCCAGATGGTGTATAGTTGAACCATCATTTAACAACGCAACGAAGTTAAATGATGACAAAATTTTTTTTAGCACATGGGTGCTACAGTACTAGGAGGAATTAAGCAATATGCAAAACGGTAAAGTAAAATGGTTCAACAACGAAAAAGGATTCGGCTTCATTGAAGTAGAAGGCGGAGACGATGTATTTGTTCACTTCACAGCTATCGAAGGAGATGGATACAAATCATTAGAAGAAGGACAAGAAGTTTCTTTTGAAATTGTCGAAGGTAATCGTGGACCTCAAGCTTCTAATGTTGTAAAACTCTAAACTCAATACAAGTTGACAAATAGAGGAGAGGCAGATGCCTCTCCTATTTGATTTTCATCTGAATTTCGATCGCTAAAATATTTTGTTTGCACCTCTGCTCAATCTCTTCAATATGCTTTTCCATTGATGGCTTTCCTTTTTTCGCAATATCCGCTAGTTCTTCTAAATCATTGTATATTTCTATAAATGTTTTGTGAAGGATTGATTTTAAGTCTTTATCATCCATAGCTGTGTTCCCCTTCTCTACCAAGATACCTCAAATAGTAAAACAGACCTACTCATTCAGGTTCAATAGTTATATCGGCTTATTTTTTATTTTATTTTCTATTTTGGAACATAAATTATAAAAAAACTCTGCAAAATAGTTGCGGAGGTGTTTTTTTGTGAACTCAGAATTCCATGAAGAGGATCAGACTGGATTTACCGATAAACGGCAGCTGGAGCTAGCGGTGGAAACAGCGCAGAAAACAACCGGTGCCGCTACAAGAGGCCGAAGCTCAACAGTACTCAATTCCGCATACCAAGCCATCGAGGACGCCAGAGAGCTTTCACTGTCTCAAGAACTGGCAGCTCTTGATGATCCTGAATTTATACAGCAGCAACAGCAGCTGTTAGATGCCTGTCAGCATCAGCTGGATGAATTTCAAAAATAAAACCGCAGCTTCTGCGGTTTTATTTTTTAGTGCTTGGTTAAGACATCTCCATATGACTTAAGCTTTTCACCCACTGTACATTTATTGATACAAAATGAATGTGCATATGTTTTGCCAAATTCCTTGCGAAACTGCTTCTTAATAAAACAGTCCTTGCAATATTCATCATGCAGTTCTGTCAGTTCCTTATATATAGCTTTCTTATCCAATATTGTCATCTCCGTTACAGTCTAATTTCGTGTGGCTTTCTACGAATTGATGAGATAGGATTTTTTTTGCGAGGCCGTCAGCTTCCTGATTTTCTTTGCGCTGTATCGTTTCGTATGTCGGACTCAGCTTTAATGATTCTAGTAGCGCTTCAATTTTATCAAGCCATTCATTATGGGAGGGATCATAGCAAGGCCAGCTGCCGTCAAGCTGATTCAGCACAACAAGAGAGTCCCCTCTGATCGTGATTGAATTTCTGCTAGCTCCGAGCTCTCTTACTTCTCTTATTGCTTCATAAAGAGCGGCATATTCAGCTTCGTTATTGGTTTTCAGACGGAAGCTTTTATTTTTTCTTAAACGGTGGCGCGTCCCTCCCAATGTATAATAAACGACGATTCCAAGCCCGGCCAGCTGGCTTTCCTTATCGAAACTGCCGTCAAAATAAACGGTAATGTCATCGGGTTCATGCGCAAGCTCCTCAGTCAGCTTTTCTAACTCCTTCAGCGTCCAGATGCCGCCCTTCTCATCTTCGAATTCAAGTTCCTTCATATAAGGAAAACGGCCGAGTTCCCTCGCAAGCATACGTGCTTCCTGAACAGTCAGCCAGTTTTCGCCCAAAAACGAGACAGGTCCTGTCCCTTTTGCTTCTATTTTCATGTGCGGTCTGAGATTCAATATAATCACCTTACCATTCATTAGTTGCCGGGCTTGTGCTATAATCAAACCATTCTTAACCCGGAAAGGAAGCTTCTTCATTTTGTTTAATAACTCTTTTTGGATCTTTTTTGCGATCATTCATTTTATCATTGTTCTTTTATTTTATAAAGGATTTGGCAAAATGGGTTTATTCGTGTGGATCGGCTTTGCAACAGTCTGTGCCAACCTTCAAGTCGTCAAAACGGTTGAACTGTTTGGCTTAACAGCAACGCTCGGGAATGTGATGTACGGCACAATCTTTTTTGCTACAGATGTGCTGAATGAAAAATATGGGCCAGCTGAAGCGAGAAAAGCTGTATGGCTCGGGTTTTCGACTCTCCTGACACTGACATTTGTTATGCAGGGCGTTTTGCTTTTCGAACCCGCATCGAGCGATATTTCACAAACAGCGCTGGAAACGATTTTCGGTTTTCTCCCGAGAGTTGCATTGGGAAGTCTGCTTGCCTTTATCTTCAGCCAAACACTGGATGTTTATGTATATTCGGCAATTAGAAGGATATTTCCTTCCGATCGGCTTCTATGGCTGAGAAACGGCGGCAGTACAGCAGTCAGCCAGCTGTTTGATACATTTATTTTTACCGGAGTCGCTTTTTTTGGCACATATCCGGCAGATGTTTGGCTTCATATTTTTATTTCTACATATTTGATTAAGTTTGCGGTTTCTCTGATTTCGCTGCCATATGCTTATGCGGCGAAAAAAATGATTCCGAGTGACGAAAGGAGTACATGATGCCTACAGAAATATATGTTGACGGAGCGAGCGCCGGTAATCCAGGGCCTTCTGGCATCGGCATTTTTATCAAACATGAAGGAAAAGCAGAATCTTTCTCGATTCCAATCGGAATGCATACCAATCAGGAAGCAGAATTTCTGGCGTTAATTGAAGGCATGAAACTGTGTGCAACGCGCAGTTATCAATCGGTCTCCTTTCGAACTGATTCAGATATCGTGGAACGCGCAGCCGATATAGAAATCGTGAAAAACAAAGCGTTTCAGCCGTTTTTGGAAGAAATCATCCGATTAAAATCGGCCTTCCCTCTTTTTTTCATCAAATGGATTCCGGGAAAGCAAAACCAAAAAGCCGATCAGCTGGCAAAAGAAGCGATTCGGATGAATGACAGGAATTAAATTAAGCAGTATGGTTCATCCTATTGATGAGGTGAACAAATATGAAAAAGAAAGATAAGGGCCGGCTGACCGGCGGTGTTTCCCCGCAAGGCGATTTAGAAGGAAATACACATAATGACCCCAAAACAGAGCTTGAGGAAAGAGCTAAAAAAAGCAATACAAAACGCTAGAGGTGATCTTACACGATCTCTCTAGCGTTCAGTTTTTCAAGCATACGCTCAATTCCTTTGATTTGATGGCGGCGAAGCATGACAGCCGCCTGCTCCATTTGCAATGTAAAAACGGCTTCTGTCAGCGTACAGACTAACGGAACCGAGCAGTTAATTTCAGCAAGCTTTCTCGATATTTCCAGGTCGCTTATACCTTGCTGAATTTTCCCCTGCTGTCCCTTTGGAAGAAGCGACAGATTCTCCAGCAAGCGGTCAATTGTTTCATATTCACGAATCAGTTTATACGCAGTTTTTTCTCCAATGCCTTTTACTCCGGGATAATTATCACTGGAATCGCCCATCAGCCCTTTGATGTCAATTAAAGCCTTGGGCAGGACACCTGTTTCTTCGTAAAATACATCTTTTGTATACACTTTATAATTGCCGATTCCTTTTTGAAGCAGCGCAACGCTTACTTTGTCCGTTAACAGCTGAAGTAAATCCCTGTCGCCTGTTACAATCGTAATATCGGCTTCTTCAGAAAACATAGCTGCAAGTGTTCCAATGCAATCATCCGCTTCGTATCCGGCAAGGCCAATATTCATGATGCCAAGTTCAGCGGCCGCTTCCTTTGCCAGATCAAATTGGGGGATCAGTTCAACCGGCGGCTGGCTTCGGTTTGCCTTATAATCCTGGAACAGATCATTCCGGTACGTTTTGCTGCCCATGTCCCAGCAGCATACAACATGTGTAGGCTGAAATGTTTTCACGGCTGTGATTAAATGCTTCAAAAATCCGTTGACGCCGTTTGTCGGAACCCCGCTGTCATTTATCATAAAGTTGCGATGCACGGCTGTGGCGAAAAATGCTCTGAATAAAAGAGCCATGCCGTCAACAAGCAATAATTTATTTTTCATATGATAACTCCTTTTTCTATCAGTCGATCTATTTTACCATAAGTGACGCGAAAATAAAAAAACAGCATCTCTTGTATAGAGATACTGTTTTGGATGGTTCAATCAATCGTTGTGTCTTTTATTGCTGGCAATCAGCTTTTCAGCTTCACGTCCTGCGTAAGAGTCGAAATGGGTTTGAAACCCGTTTTTCTTTTTGGCATTGTTATTGGCCTGTGCATTTCTGTTACCCAGCTTTGTTCTGCCCAACATAAATCCCCCCTTACGTCGGATACATATAGTATGCGCGTAACGGAGGATCTGCACTCGAGGCAGGATCATCCAGCTTATGTGCGGCTGACGTATTCTTTGACCATTTCTTTTGATACCAGACGTCTAGTCGGTACGATGCCTTTCTTGGCCAGCTGATTCATCTTTTCTGTCACTTCATTAATAGCATCTGTTGAAAATGGCTCATCGTTTTTGCATTTCACAACAGCTTCTTCAATCGCCATTTCACGAAGGTGTTCAAGCTGCATAAATGTTTTAATATGCTCGTGCTGTTTTGCAGAATGTGCAGAAATTGCTTTATGTACCTCAGACATCAATCGTTCATCTCGCTTTTTCTATTTAGTCTATCATGACTTGAAATGCAAGCCAACTGAATTTTTACATTTTTATTGTATCACCTGAACTCTGCCAAGTTATACATGCTTGATATGCTTCTTCAATCTCTTTCATACGTTCCCCTTCTGCGTATCCTTCTACATACGTATCTCTTTGGCCCTCTATTTGCGCCAATGCTTTTTCCGCCATTTCATACTGCAGGCGTCTGACATATTCAGCATAATGAGATATAAGGCTCTCTTCTTCATTTTTGATCCAGAGCTCCGTTATTTTCATAAGCTTCGTCCGCACCACTTCAATGAAGCCTGCTTTTCCTTTCTGTTCAAAAAACTGCTTCGGAGATTTGATTTGTTTTTGTTCCTGTTCAAATGCACGTTCATCAATCTCAGGTTCAACTTCTTTAAGCTGTATGCTGTTAGAAAGCTGATCATCCGCATAAATGGAGAAATAACCGTCTTCTTTCAATGTGTTTTGACAGCTTTCCAGCCACTCTTCAGTGATATGCCGTTCGATGAAACCGCTCATTCGAATATCGAGCGTTTTGATCTCCTGAATATACTCAAATTGATATTCATGTAATACGGTTTTCATCGCCGCACCGATATTCTTTTTCCAGTCTCCATTTTGAAGACCTGGATGAAATGATGATTTTAACAAATCATTCGCAAAAAAGGACAAACGCTGTGTAATGTGATATAGCTGTTCCCTTGTATCCTTTTTTACTTTCTCAATAATGGTTTCTGAATGGCGGCGTTCCTTGATAGCAGCAGCTGCCCGCTCAAACGATAATAGAAGACGCTTTTTTTGCGCTTCCTTTTCTTCTTTGGACTGATGCTGAGATTGATGAAGCTGTACGACCGTCTCACATAGTTTGTCTGCTTCTGAGCTAAGCTGTGCCGCAGCTGCTTTCTTTACATCGACCTCAATAAACTGGTCTAACTGTTCCCTTACTTTTGAGAACTGATTATGATTCGTTTTCGGTTTTCCTAAGAGCTCTTCTTTACTTGACACATAAAAGAGCTGCGGATCATGAATTCCTTCTTTTAAAAGCTCTGATCTGACATAATCCGTGACTGTTCCGAGTTCTGCTTTATCTTTCGCTAGATCAGCGGCATTAATGACAAAAAACATTTTATCCATGCTGAGCGATTCTTTCACGAGTCCCAGCTTCCGTAAAAATGAACGGTCTCCTTTCGAGAACGAATGCTGATAATAGGTCATGTAAAAAAACGCATCGGCATCCTTGATATATTGAAACGCAAGTTCTGTATGCCGTTTATTCAGACTGCTGGCCCCAGGTGTATCGACGATCGTAATCCCTTTTTCAGTCAGCGGGCATTTATAATAAACGGTCACTTCCTTCACAGCACAAGCCGTTGTCTCCTCGGTTACATACGGTTTTAACTCGGAGAGCGGAATCGTTAATATCTTTTGGGCTTGAATATATTGCTGATATTTTTCATAGGCAAGCAGGAAATGACTGATCATATTGATTTGTTCTTCTTGCAGACGCTCTTTTTTGATTGCCTTCCTCCATTTTTCCGCAAATGACCGTCCTTGTGGTTCCTCTTGCATTCCTGTGAGCTGCATCATTTCAGCCGTAATGTCATCCTCCGTCTTAAAAATGACATCCGCTGTTTTGTGGGATTTGCCGTTTACTGGTTTCGTTATTTTGTTAATCGTTGCTGTTGTCGGTGTCGGTGATGACGGCAACACTCTTTCACCAACCAGCGCATTGGCAAATGAGGATTTTCCCGAACTGAATCCGCCAAATAGAGCAAGTGTGAATTTTCGGCCTTCCAGCCTTTTAATCCTTTCACGAAAAGCTGAGATTTGCTTTGACAGCATACGATATTCGCCCAATAGATCCGACAGTGTGTAAAAGCGTTTTATCTGATCTTGAAGCGGCAGCTCTTTCCCGCTTTTTATTTCTATTTTTTGGGTCTGCTGCTGTATAAACTGTGCTTGGCTTTGTTTCTGTTCTGGAGCTTTGACCTTTTTTTTCTTCTTTCTAAACCAGTCCGGATCTATGTTTATTGGGCTTGCAGACGCCTCTTCCCAGATCGCCCACATGCGGCCGGCTTTCTCACGGGCATGTTGTTCATGACTGGCCTGTTTTTGAAGACAAGCCAGCTTTTCTGATTCTTGTGTGAGACGGCTATTGATCGTTTCCTGTTCTATGGATCTGCTCTGTTTTACCGTGGCGGTAAGTGTCTTGATGATGTCTGATGCTTCAACTTTCGCCTCTTTACGGATCAGCTCTGCCAAATCTTTTGTATATTGCAAGACATATTCAGAAGAAAAGGCTGCACCTTGTTTGACTGCGCGTTCAATGATATCAACATGAAGCGGCGTGCGATAAGCCTGGATCAGCTTTTCACTTTCAGCTGATTGAATACCAAATCCCTTGGCGAGCTTATGTAAGATATCTATGATATGCCAATCCGCTTCCGCTTCCGTTCTTTTTTGTATATCAGAGAAAAACTCATTTCTCCTTTTTTCTCTTTCCTGTGCAGTCTTTGCTTTTGAAAAGAAAAACCCAGTCTTAAAAGAGGGTTCACGTGATTCTAAGTAAGCTGCTGCCAATTCACGCATTTCAAAAGGCGTCAAATTAGCGTTTTTTAAAATTCGATTGACTTCCTTCTGCATCGTGCTTTCTGCCTCAATTGGTTTATTTGCTGCTTCGGCTAATTGAAACTGCAGGGAATCGACCAGTCGTGCTTGCTTTTCAAGCTGTTCTCCAGAACTTGGATTTTCCGTATCCTCTTTCATAAGCATCTCTGTGTGCTCTCTCAATAAATTCTGTACTTTTTGTTCAGTAATGGAAGGCAAATGTCTTTTTGACTGCTGTTCGATTCTTTTTAACTTTTTTCGCAGGATACCGATTTGATTGAATGGGTGATTCGGTTCCGTCACCGACGTGAAAAAGAGTGCATCCTCTGGAATTCCTTCTTGACAAAGCATCGCCTCCACTTGCGCCTTGTAATCTTCAAAGCGTGTCTCGGTCTCATCATGTCTGTCAATTTGATTAACGATAAAATATATATTCGGAATGCTATCTTTAATTGACCTCAGAAACAGTACATTTTCCTCAGAATGGACATGGTTATAGTGAACCACGTAGAACAGCGCATCTGCCTGGTGAAGAATAGATGCCGCCGATAAAAAATGAGCCTCATCTGTTGAGTCAATACCGGGGGTATCAATATACGCAACTCCTGGTTCGACTTCAGTATACCGGTCAAAAATTTCTACAGTTTCAATCTGCTCCCCATCCTTGCAATATTGCTGCACCTTGTCTTTATGATAGGCACCCTCCAGCTCCGCACACGCTCCGTCTGTTGTATGAAGGCGAACACGCTTTTCTCCATTTCTGATCACAACAAGATTAGCGCTGGTCGGAATTGGACTTGTCGGCAGAATATTTTCCATTAACAAGAAATTTAACAGTGATGATTTCCCTGCTGAATAATGCCCTGTAAACGCGATATAAATTTCATCATCTGCGGCCTTCTCAACAACTGAAGCCAGTTTTGCCGCTCTTTTTTCATCCTGGTTTTCAACCATTTGTTCATAAAGTACCCCAGTTTTGTACAAAAGTTCTTGTCTGCTGCGTTCTGTCATAAGTCTGAACCCCTTTGTGCCGTTTCAATTATGAATCTTTTTTGAAAGATCTGAATACATCTCACTTCCATTTTACACAAGAATGATCCAAATTTCTTTAAGAGAACAGAAAAAAGCTGCCGAATACGGCAGCTTCTATAAAAGAAAATCTGCAACTTTTACAAGTTCCAGATTCTTTAAACAGATTTATTAGAGATTCCTTTCAATACAAAACCAATTAATACACTATATGTACAAACCGCCCCAAACAAAAACAGCATTGTCATTTGCTTCACCATCCTGATTGAGAATCTTTTTCATCTTCATTCTAACATGGATGAGAATGATATTCAATCTCTATTTTGCTGCATATTCTCGTAATGCCTGGTCCTCTGCACGTATTCTGACAAACAGCATAACGGCATTTATAAGTGAAAACAGACTCATGGTGAAATATGCTTGATACAAGAGCGGGATCAGGATGATTTCTAATACGACAACCGTATAGTTTGGGTGCTTCAGCCATTTGTAAGGCCCTTTCTTGACAAGTTCAACACCCGGTACAACAAGAATTTTTGTATTCCAGTATGCGCCTAAGGAACAAAGCGCCCAATATCGAATCGCCTGTACTGCCAATATAGCCGCTGCTATGCCTGACCACCAGCTTGAAGGCTGTTTGTGCAGCAGCAATACTTCCGTAATTAAAGACAGAAAAAAAAGAATGTGTATGGTGATGATATACGGATAATGTCCCTCTCCGCATTCTATCGCTCCTTGTTTTTTCACCTTTTGTTCGTTTCGTCTTGCCACAGCCATTTCTGCTATCCTTTGAGCAGTGAGCACAGTGATCAACATCCAAAACATGATTTATGCCCCCTTTTCCCAGCTGAACAGCAGCAATTCTGATGAAAATCCCGGCCCCAATGCACCGATCAGCCCCCGTTCTGCTTCCTTTTTGCTTCCGTTCTGCAGGTGGTGGTCGATCACATACAGAATGGTGGCTGATGACATATTTCCGTGTTTTTTCAGGATGGTTTGCGAAGACGCAAGCTGCTCAGGTGACAGTTCAAGACAGTTAATGTATGCATCAATGACCTTTTTTCCTCCTGGATGAGCCAGAAAGACCGTAATATCGCTGAATGAAAGCTGATGTCCATTCAAAAAATCCTGGACATTTGTTTTCAGCCATTTTTCAACCAAAGTCGGAATATCTCTTGAAAAAATGACTTTGAAACCATGGTCGGTAAAGTCCCAGCCCATAACATCTTCAGATTGTTTCATCAATACAGATTGCGAATCCGATATATTCGGCAAAAGCTGCAGCTTTGTCAGCCGGCGATCCGCCTTCTCACCGCATAATAATGCCGCTGCAATTCCGTCGCCAAACAGTGAAGTGCCGATCAAATTGCTTTTCGTTTTATCTTCTGGCTGAAATGTCAGACTGCACAGCTCAGCGGCAATGACAAGAACAAAAGCCTCCGGATACGCTTTACAGTACTCAGCAGCGCGCGCAAGTCCGCTCGCCCCTCCTGCACAGCCGAGTCCCCAAAGCGGAATTCGCTTCGTATAAGGAGAAAGCGGGAGTTCATTCATCAGCCGCGCCTCGATGCTTGGTGTGGAAAGGCCCGTGCTGGAGACGAAAAAAACAGCATCCACTTTTTCATAAGGAATGGGTTCTTGAAGATAGGCTGCATTTGCGAGACACGTTTGAACAGCCCTGACGCTATGCCTGAGTGTTTCCTCTATATAAATTTGATTTTTTTCTTCGAAGCTGTGCCCTTCTTTATACCATTTAATCGGTCTCACAAATTGTCTAGACTCAATCTGCCCATTTTTAAAGGAGGTTAACAGCCGTTCTATGTCTTTAAAGGAATGCTGAAACATATATCTGGCAAACTCCGCCGCCTTTTCTTGATCCACATCATTCTCAGGAAGACTTGTTCCGATCGACAAAACAAATGCCATATGATCACCTCTTAGCATACATTGTGCCGCAACTTTCTTTTTTATATGCAAAAAACTCCGCCGTAGCGGAGTTTACACTGCTGTTTTTTGCTGATTGACATCAGCTTTCTGTTCTGTTTTTTCAGTTTTCGAAAACTTATTATATATCATATTCAAGACAACAGCTGTAAAGCTGCCGGCAACAATGCCGTTTGTTGTGAGAAGCGTTAAGGCACTTGGAAGCTGTTTAAAAATGTCCGGCACAACTGTCACACCGAGACCTAGCCCAACTGAGCAGGCAACGATCAGCAGGTTTTCCTGCTTTGCAAAATCAATTCGGCTGAGCATTTTGATGCCATAAGCAATGACCATTCCAAACATGGCAACCATCGCTCCGCCTAACACGGCAGATGGAATGATTGTCGTAAAAGCAGCGATTTTGGGAAACAGGCCAAAAGTCATTAGAAGCATGCCAGTCACCACAATCACTGCATTTTTCTTGATTCCTGTCAGCTGGACAAGTCCGACATTTTGAGAAAAAGCAGTGTAAGGAAATGCGTTAAATATACCGCCCAGCAAAACAGCCAGTCCCTCTGCACGATATCCTCTGGATAAGTCCTTTTCTGACAGACGGCGGTTGGTCAGATCGCCTAAAGCAAAATACACGCCCGTTGACTCCACAAGGCTGACGATGGCGACGATGGACATTGTAATGATAGGGGCCGCATGAAAAGACGGTGCGCCGAAATAAAACGGCTGAATCATTTGAACAAAGGCCGCGTCTGAGACATTATCAAATTGAACTTTCCCCATAAAATACGCGATAAATGTCCCAATCAAAATCCCGATCAAAATGGAGATGGACTTGATAAATCCTGTTGTAAAACGGTATAGAAGCACGATGATGCTTAAAACGATCAAAGCGAGAGCAAGATTAGAAAGATCACCGAAGTCCGGACTGCCTTCCCCGCCGGCTATATTATTCATGGCCACCGGCATAAGTGTAATACCAATGATGGTAACGACAGAACCTGTAACAACAGGCGGGAAAAACGAGACGAGCTTTCCAAAGAAAAACGAAATGAGAATCACAAGAATACCTGAGGCGATAATACTTCCATAAACAGCGGAAACCCCATATTCGGAGCCTATCGCAATCATTGGTGACACAGCGGTAAATGTGCAGCCAAGCACAACTGGAAGTCCGATGCCGAAAAACCGATTGCTCCAAACTTGAAGAAGTGTAGCTACACCGCACATAAAAATATCAATCGACACCAAGTAGGTCAGCTGCTCCGCCGTCAGCCCCATCGCCTTCCCCACAATCAGGGGAACGACAATGGCGCCTGCGTACATGGCGAGCACATGCTGGATCCCTAGTGACAGCGTTTTGCCGAATCCGTTTTTCATGAACGAACCTCCTGTACAAAAGAGACTTTTCCTTCTGCTAAAGAATCAATTCTCGCCAAAGATTCCACCCGATAGCCAAGCTTCACAAGCTCTTCTCTTCCCGGCTGAAAAGATTTTTCAATGACAATGCCAAGTCCCGCGACAGAAGCTCCAGCTTGCTTTACGATCGATGCCAGTCCAAGTGCTGCTTGTCCATTTGCCAAAAAGTCATCGATAATCAAAACGTGATCCTGATCTGACAGATGATTTCCTGATACTGCGATTTGGCTTTCTGTTTGCTTCGTAAAGGAATATACAGACGATGTCAGCAAATTGTCAGTGAGCGTTAAAGACTTATGTTTTCTCGCGAATACGACTGGCACACCCATTTGTAAACCAGCCATTACGGCCGGAGCAATTCCAGATGATTCAATTGTAACAATTTTTGTTACTCCGTCTTTCTCAAATCTGGCGGCAAACTCGTCACCGATTTTCTTCATGAGCAGCGGATCAATTTGATGATTTAAAAAAGCATCCACTTTCAATACCTGATCTGATAAAACGACGCCCTCATCTTCTATTTTTCGTTTCAGTGCTTCCATCCTGTCATACCTCCGTTCAGATAATAAAAAAAGCATTACCCGCTCAAAAACTAAGAGCAAGCAATGCTGAAATAACAAAAAACCGTACAAATCCGGTCTCATTGCTCACTCATAGTCGGACATTTACGGTGCCCGGTAGAAACTTGCGTGCCATATCCACGCGATTATATGAGTGTTCCTATCATATTGTTACAAATTATATCAAGATTCCAACCTCTTGCATAGATGAAAAATAAAAATTCCCGAACTTTAATTCTTTTTTCGAAAAGATCATTCGTTTTTTATGAATATTTCGATAATAAATTAGCCTGACGTTTGAGACGCCAGGCTTTTTCATTAAGATAAATACAGATTTGAGTATTTATTTTGCAAATAATCAATCAGGTAACGTACATTCAGCTCTTCACCTGTTGCTTCTTTAATAATGTCTAATGGCTTTTTCCGTTTTCCGTGAATGTGGACTTTTTCCGTCAGCCATTGTTTAATCGGATGAAACTCCCCTCTTTCCAAGAGAGTATCAAATTCAGGCAGATCATCGAGCATTTTATGTTTCAGCTGCGCTGCATACATATAACCAAGTGCATACGATGGGAAGTAGCCAAAATCTCCACCCGCCCAGTGAACATCTTGCAGGATTCCCTCTGCATCCTCAGAAGGAGTAATACCTAAATAATCCTGATATTTTTGATTCCAAAGGGTAGGCAGTTCTTCCACAGATACTTCATTGCTGAAAATCGCTTTTTCTATTTCATAACGAATAATAATATGCAAAGGATACGTCAATTCATCCGCTTCAACTCTGATTAATGAAGGTTTTGATTCGTTGACAGCCCTAACAAAATCATCAAGCGATATATTGCGGAACTGTTCAGGAGACGCTTCTTGTATTTTCTGATAGTATGGTGTCCAGAAATGCTTATTGCGTCCAATAAAATTCTCGTAAAATAGTGATTGAGATTCATGGATTCCCATTGAAGCACCATCTGATAAATTCGTCCCGCTCAGCGCTTCGTCAATATTTTGCTCGTAGATCGCGTGACCGCATTCATGAATTGTTCCAAAAATAGCCGTCCGGAAATCTTTTTCATCGTATCTCGTCGTCACCCGAACATCCCCGCGGTTCATTGTCGTCGCAAATGGATGAACGGTTTCATCGAGCCTTCCGCCGTCAAAATCGTAGCCGAGCTCTTGCAGGAAATAAAGGCTGAGTTCTTTTTGTTTTTCCTTAGGGAACACTTCATTGATAAAGCTTGTATTCGGCTTATTCCCTGAGGCTGACACTTGTTTTATAAGAGGAATGATCGCTTCTTTCAGTTCAGAAAACAGCTGATCAAGCACCTTGACCGTCACACCCGGTTCAAACAAATCAAGCAATGCATTATAAGGATGCTCTTCATAACCCCAATATTCAATAAATCGTTTATTGTATTCGATCAGTTCCTCCAAATAAGGGGCAAACAAGCTGAAATCAGATTTTCCTTTCGCTTCCTCCCACGCCGTCTCAGCCTTAGAACAAAGAATAACATATTCCCTATATTCTGCTTCAGGAATTTTTTTGTTTTCTTCATACTCTTTTTTCGCCAGCTCTACAGCCTTTTTCGTATCTTCAGACAAATCATCAAACCGTTCATAAAGCCCATCAATAAGCTCCTTCATTCGATCTGATGTCTGAATATTGAATATATCTGTTGAAAGCTGACCGATGCTTTCAGCACGGTCCTCTGAGCCATTTTTCGGGGCGCCTGTTCTGGAGTCCCAATGCATTAAGGCGACCGCTTCACTATAATGTGAGATTCTCTTTAAAAGATCAAAAAATTCCTTTTCGTATGTATGTATCTCCATATCCATTCCCTCCCTATTCTAGCCGTTCCATTACAGGCTACTGGAAGGGTGTTTGAAAGTCAAATTGTTTGTATAAAAGGCTGCCGGTCTAGTTGACGGCAGCCTTCATCACTCAATGTATTGTCATTTGATTTTTGGGCGGCGGTGTTTTTCGTTTTTTCGCATTCATTTTTTTATCCACCCAAACTGTAGCCAGAGGTGTTAACAAAGAGGTGACAATGACGCTTGTCGCAATGATTGCAGTTGCAGATTCAGCTACAGGGGCAAACGCAGAATTCGCTTCCGCTAATGCGTATGGCACAGCGACAGCCGCTCCCGCTGTTGATGAAGCTGCCACTCCCGCGACACCGTCTCCCCGGGCAATGAAACGATCAAGCAAAAACAAGGAACCGCCGGATAAGATGACAACAGATACACCGATCAAAATGCCTAATAGCCCTGACTGAATCAGCATTCCAAAATTTAAAGTGTTGCCAAGTGAAAATGCAAAAAACGGAATGATTGCCGGCACAACCTTGCTGAATAAATCTCTGAGATCATGATCAAGATTTCCAAGAATGCAGCCGAGCAAAAACGGAATGACTGTTGCTGCCAGCGTTTCCCAAGGAAAAGCAGCCAGTCCGGTGACACCGAACGTAACCATGGTCATAAAAGGCCCAGATTCTGTACTGATAAACGCGAATGCGCCGGCATCTTCTTTTCTGCCCATATGATTCATGAGCGCCAAATAGAGGCCGCCGTTGGTTTCATTCATCACTGCAACAATAGCTAGAACAGAAAGACCTGCAAAAAACCCGGATTGTATGCCTTCATCGGGTATAAATTGAGCTGCAATCACACCAAGCAGTGCCGCAAACCCGACCTTTCCCAATAATAAGGTAATCCCTTTTCTTGCAATATAGCCTGAGGAACGGAAATCAATCGTCGCTCCAACGCAAAAGATAAAAACGCCTAGTATCGGAAGGGTTCCTGTAATAAGCGCGCCGGTAAACCCTCCAAAGAACTCTGCTGTTCCAGGCGCAAACGTATTGAGCGCTGCTCCCAGAAACAGCGGAATAATCATCATTCCGCCAGGTACCCGTTCAATTGTCGCTTTGATTTTCATATATATTCTCCCATCCTCCGGTTATGGAAAAACAATACCCCTTATGTAGCTACACTTGGAAAACAGCCTGTAAATCCTCTTTTGAACAGCTTTCCAGCTGGCTTCCGACTCCGACGGCACCAGCTCCTGCCTTGAGCCATTCCGGAACCTCAGACGGATGGATTCCGCCAGTCGGTATAAAAGTAACCTGAGGAAAAGGGCCCGCTAAATTTTTCATAAAAGGGATGCCGAATACACCGCTTGGAAACAGCTTTAATGTAGTAAATCCGCATGTCAGCGCTTCCATAATTTCGCTCGGTGTCAATACGCCAGGGATATAATGCGTCTTCACAAACGATAGGTGTTCAGCAAGATCTGTTGAAAAACCCGGACTGACAATAAATTGTGCTCCTGCTTCCGCAGCTTCTCCCGCCTGCTGCGCAGTGATGACCGTGCCCGCTCCGATTAAGACATCATCCCGATTCCTGTAGGACTCTATAATAGCAGAAGCTCCAGGTGTCGTATAAGTGACTTCGATCGCTCGAATCCCTTTATTGATTAAACTCTCAATCTGCTGACAGGCCTGCTGTTTATCCTTTGAACGAATGACTGCAATCAGCCTGGCTTCTTTCAGACGGTTTTCTACTACATTGGCATCCATATTAACAATCCCCTTTCTTATGGTGAACTGTTCTTTGAGCAGATAAAAATGCGGCTAGTTTTTCCCTTGTCGGCAAACCGTCCATGTCCCCCGGTGCCTGAACTTGCAATGCGCCGATCGCATTCCCCCTTTGCACTGCATCCTTGTACGGCAAGCCATCAAGAATTCCACTGATGACGCCGACAGCAAATCCGTCTCCGGCACCGACTGTGTCAACGACCTGATCAACCCGGCAGCCCTCTGTATATCCTTCACTTTCCTTTGATTTAAAGTAAGCGCCTTCTTTTCCAAGTTTAACGGCGACAAAGCTTACACCTTTTTCAAGATAAAAATCCGCAATGCCTTCAGGCGTTTTTTCGCCAGTCAATAGCTCTCCCTCTGCGATTCCAGGGAGGAACCAATCCGAAAGCCCCGCCAAATCATTAATCGTATGTGCCATTGTTGCTTGATCAGGCCAAAGAGCGGGTCTTAGGTTAGGATCTAATGAGATGGTTTTTCCAGCCTGTTTCATGTCTTTCATCACATAATAGGTGAAGTCTTTCATATCGGCAGACAAAGCCGGGGGAATACCGGTAACATGCAGATGGCCTGCGCTTTGAAAATAGTCTCTTGGGTATTCAGCAGCTGTTAAAGTGCTTGCAGCTGAGTTCTTCCTGTAATACGTTACCTCAGGATCGCCTTCTTTCACTTTGGACTTCAGCAGCAGCCCGGTTGGATTGCCATCCTGAGACCGGATCACGTGAGACACATCCACTCCCTCTTTTTTCAGCTCTTGAAGAATAAATGTTCCGAGCTGATCATTGCCGACTTTACTCATCCAGCCCATTTGGAAGCCAAGTCTGGCCAGACCGCAAGCCACATTGCTTTCTGCCCCGGCCAGTCCTTTTGAGAATGTGGAAGCTTCATGAAGGCCTCCATACTCATTTGCATAAAACATGGCCATCGATTCGCCGAAAGTAACTGCATCAAGCTTCATTTCCCAACCTCCCCTTCGTTGAGGGCACCTTGGATTAAAGTGACTTTCTCATGATGACTTTTGCCTCTAATTCGATGGTTTGAGGCGCTCCCTTGTCACCTTCAATCCTTTTTAATACGCGTTCCATCGCCGTCTTGCCCATATCATGTGACGGCTGGGCGATCGTTGTAATGCCCGGACCGATGAGTTTATACCATTCCGTATCATCGAATCCGGCAATCCCTATATCTTGGGGAATGCGCAGCCCTATTTCTTCCATACAGCTGATAATCTTCAGCATAATCAAGCCATTTAAAGCAAGAATCGCTTTTCTTTGATCAGGCATCTCGTTGATAAAAGAGCGCAGTGCCTTCTCAAGCTGCTTCTTGTCTTTGACATCAATTTCATACATTCGCCTAATTCCATCCACATTTCGCACCGCGGCAATCTCCTGATAAACAGCCGCTCTCTCCGCCCGGGGGCTGATGGATGCAATCGGTTCGGTAAACAGTGCGACATCTGTGTACCCTTTGCTGTAAATCTGCTGGAGAATCTCTTCTGTTATCCTTCTGTTGTCAGTCGTTACCGTATCCAATTTTAGATCCAGCAATTTGCGGTCAATTAATACTGTCGGAACCTGATGTTCGGCAAAGGAATATAAAATATCCTTGTTTTCCCCCGTTGCATTTAAAATCAGCCCTTCTACAGAATGCGCTTCGAGCTTTAGCAGCATTTCCCGTTCTTTTTCAGGACTGTTATCAGTGTTGCACACCATTATGCTGTAGCCATATTGATCACAAACCTCTTCAACGCCCCTAAATGCTGCGACTGAAAAGGGATTTGTAATGTCGGCTACAACAAATCCGATTAATTTGCTTTTTTTTATTTTCAAACCTTGTGCCATCTTACTCGGCCGATAATTCAATTCAGCGATTGCTTTTTTTATGTTTTTTACCTTTTCAGGAGAAATCGCGTCAATTTTCCCGTTGATATAACGAGAAACGGTTGATTTTGATACTCCTGCAAATTCAGCTACGTCTTTGATGGTGATATGGCCTGCTGTTTTCTTTTTCATTCAAGTGCTCCTGTATCGTCTTATATTTGAAACCGATTTCAAAACCGTTACAACACAAGAATACCATATTTTAAAAAATTGAAAAGTATTTTTTTAATAATGTGCTTATTCACAAAATTTACGTTGACTCTTTTCTCTATTTATCCTAAAATTTTCTTTGAAACCGTTACCAAAATATTTTCATTCAAGTGATGCCGAAATCCTAACCAAGGGGGAAATCCAATGGAAAACCGTTATTCTGTACACCCTGAACAAGTAAAACGCTTTACAACCGAGGAGCTTCGCAGTCATTTTTTAATGGACACGTTATTTACGGAAAATAAGCTGACCATGTATTACTCCCATGAAGACCGCGTTGTGATCGGCGGTGCAGCACCCGGACAGAGCGAACTGAAGCTTGATGCCGGAGACTTTCTTAAAACTGACTTTTTTCTGGAACGGCGTGAAATCGGTATTATTAACGTCGGCCAGCCTGGTGCGGTTAAAGTCGGCGATGATGAATATGTGCTTCAAACAAAGGATTTTCTATATATCGGGATGGGCAATCGGGATGTATCATTTAAAAGCCTGAACGGAGAAACAGCAAAGTTTTACTTCGTCTCCTCGGGCGCGCATCAAAGCTATCCGACGCAAAAAGCCGCTCTTTCTGAACTGACACCGGACCGGCTCGGCGACGCAGCAGCATCAAATGTTAGAAGCCTGTACAAAGTCATTCATCAAGATGGCATTCAAAGCTGTCAGCTGATGATGGGAATCACAATGCTAGACGAAAACAATAACTGGAACACCATGCCGGCACACGTTCATGATCGCCGGATGGAGGCTTATCTCTATCTTGATCTTGAGAAGGATTCAAAGGTCTTTCACTTCATGGGTCAGCCAGATGAAACACGCCACCTTGTTGTCGGAAATGAACAGGCTGTCCTTTCTCCTGCCTGGTCCATTCATTCTGGCGCAGGAACATCTAACTACAGTTTTGTGTGGGCAATGGCTGGTGAAAACTACACATTTACGGACATGGATCTTGTGCCGATGGATGGGCTGAAATAAGATGAGTTATCTGCAAGAGGCATTTTCATTAGAAGGAAAAACGGCACTGGTGACAGGACCGGGTACGGGAATTGGCCAAGGAATCGCCAAAGCGCTGGCAGGCGCAGGTGCTGATATTATCGGCACATCACATAAAAGCAGCCTCTCAGAAACACAGCAGCTTGTGGAACAAGAAGGCCGTACATTCACTTCCTTTACATTGGATATGAGCAAGCCTGATGCAATAAAGGATACAGCGGCTGAACTGTTTGAAGCACAGCAAATTGACATCCTTGTCAATAACGCCGGCATTATTCACCGGGAAAAAGCGGACACATTCGCTGAAGAAAATTGGCATAACGTGCTGAATGTGAACCTAAACAGCTTGTTTATCCTGACACAGCTTGCCGGCAAACACATGCTGAAAAGAGGCCATGGGAAGGTTATCAATATTGCCTCTCTTCTCTCTTTTCAAGGCGGTATTCTTGTTCCGGCTTATACAGCAAGCAAGCATGCCGTTGCTGGTTTAACAAAATCGTTTGCAAATGAATGGGCCGCATCCGGCGTACAAGTTAACGCGATAGCGCCTGGCTATATATCAACTGCCAATACACAGCCTATCCGGGATGATGAAAAGCGAAATGAAGACATTTTAAAAAGGATTCCAGCCGGCCGCTGGGGCAAAGCTGATGATATCGGTGGGACGGCTGTTTTCCTGGCGTCTCGCGCATCTGATTATATCAATGGACATATTTTAGCAGTAGACGGCGGCTGGCTTGCCCGCTGACCAAAAGAAAAAGCTGATGATCATAGATCATCAGCTTTTTCGCGATTACATCCTATGCGGTTCAACAGGCAAAACCTTTTTCACCTCATCAATGATGCGTTCATTTTCTCCGCCCGCATAAATATGAATCGAGCCGCTGTCTTGATTTGAACGAATCAGACGGCCAATCCCCTGTCGCACTCGCAACAGCATATACGGAAGGTCAACCTCTTCAAATGGGTCTTTTCTCGCGCTATTGCGTTTTGCTGTAAATACAGGGTCATGAGGCGGAAACGGCAATGACCAGATCGTGACATTCTTCAGTGCATCACCAGGAATATCAAGCCCTTCCCATAGGTGAACTGAACATAAAACTGTCTCCTCTTCACCTTGGAATTTCTCTACTAAGCTGCTGATTTCCTCGTCGCCTTCAAAGTAAATCGGATACGGCAGCTCCCAAGCAGCTGCGAGCTCCTTAAACTCGTTTAATTCCTCAAAAGACGGGAAGAGCACCAGCGTTCTGCCTTTATAGTGCTTAATTGTCTCTATTGTTTGAGCTGTTTTTTGTTCAGCGCTCATTTCTGTTTTCCCATAAAGAGTAACGGTCATTTGTTCGTCATAGTCATAAGGAGAATCAACCGTTAACGATAAGTAATCGTGAATTCCCAGACTGTCCGCAATGTAGTCAAACGAACCGCCTTCTGACAGCGTTGCAGAAGAAAAGATATACGGAATTTTCTTTGAAAACACTTTCTCGCCAAGCACTTCTGCTACTGTTCTCGGCATCACGACAAAAGTGGATTCCGCTTCCTTTTGCTCCAGCCAGCTGATCGCATCCTTTTGATATAAAGATAGTGAATACGCCATTTGCTCTACATATTCCTCAACGACTGAAAGCTCGTATTGATCAATGGTGTACATTTCTGACTCAAATACGAGTGCTTCACCAATTTTATCAAGCAAACGGCACAGCTCGTCCGCCGCTTTTTTGACACGCTGATCATTCTTTATTTCCAAACGGTGCGACCCGGCAACTTCTCTTGATTCTTCGGAAAGAACATAGAAAAACTCGTCGTTTGCAGCAAGTGCATCTTCTATCAATTCAGCAAATTCTTCTCTGATGTCGTTTTGAAGCAAACGTTCTAAAAATAATTCGAGAGTTGATTGCTTGACTCTGTAGGTTAACGCTTTTTGCGCGGCAAACTCTAACAGATGCCCTTCATCAAATACAACCGCACTATGATCAGGCAGCAGCGGCAGCTGTCCCTCCCGCTTGCGCGATTCTTCCGTCCATACATGTTCCATATAGAAATCATGGGAACAAATGATCAAGTCTGTTGACTTGCGATAATAATCTCTTGATAGCGTCAAGCCGCATCTATGTCTCATATCACATGTCAGGCAATCTTGAAACGAGTCGTAGCTTACTTGCGACCATTCTTCATTTGAAAGGTTTGCGTATTGCTTTCGGTCGCCATACGGATAGAACCGCTGCATGGCCTGTGACTCATGGACAAATGACGGTAAAGCTTCATAAAGATCAAGCCACTTTTCATCATCAGATCGCTGCATTGTTTTTTCTAGCTTTTTCAAGCATAGATACTGCTCATGTGATTTCGATAGCCTTGTATCAATCTTTAGATCCAAATGGTCAGCCAGTTTCGAAATGTCTCCCTCTTTTTTCACGAGCTGTTCGATTAACGTTTCATCAGCACAAGCGATAATGGCCGGTTTTCCGACATATCTTGCATAGCTGATCGCAAAAAGAAGGTAAACAAGTGTTTTCCCCGTTCCAACTCCGGCTTCGGCAAACATGACTTTTTTCTCTTTAAACGCCCGTTCCAGCTGAAAAGCCATGAACACCTGCTCATCTCGAAGATCAAACCCTTTTTCGGGAAGAATATCGTAAAACACGTCACCAATCCAATTGTTCAATTCTTCATAAAAATTCTTTGTTTTCGTTAAAGAAAAAGGCAAACGTGATGTTGTCACCCAGTTCCAACCCCCAACTATTCGGCATTCAGACCATCAATATTATCATTTCCCGCTGCTGAATACAATAAAAAAACTTGGCAGTGCCAAGCTTTTTGTGAATTACTTTCGGTTGATCACATGCGAGGATAAAAAAGGATGGTCTGTTGAATGAATATGTTCTACCGCTTTTTCTAAATTATTTTGCGCATGTGAAATCACAGACGGAGACGCATCATCAGCTCTGCTGAGCTCCTTCAGCTCGTTTGCGGTTGCGTCAAGCGCTCTTTGAATGAGATTAAAATGTTCGCTGTTCAGCATGAGATCACCTCTAATTGAAATAATCATCATTGTATGCGAACTTTTCATTTTATATACATGCTTTCCGCATGTTATCACTGAAATGTGCACAAACTACAACCGATAATCCGTCATGGACTATCCGTCTTATCAACAATATTCTATCAGGGAGTGATGTTGACATGAGTTATAAAGACCGATTAGATCAGCATTCTGAACTGTTTCATCACAATTGGACGCGGCCTAAACGTTCTAAGTCTCAAGTAAACGGTCACACCGAAATGTCCCAAACCAACATTATATTAAGAAGTAACGCGAAAGCGCACCGTTGGTAACGATAGAATATGGCTGAAAGATGAAAGAAGACGCTCTGAATGCGTCTTCTTTTTATGCGTGTTCCGTTTTTTTACGCTGAGGTCTCACTTTAGACCAATACTGATAGTAATCCGTTTTAATAAATCCATTAAAGAGCTTTCGTTTCTTCGTCGCTTTTCTTCCATATGCTTCCTCAAAATTTTCATTTGAAGTCAGCATATACACAGACCACGTATCAAGCGGTTCGAACGCCTGTCCCATTTCTTTGTACATCTGTTCCACAGCTTTTTTCTCTCCGAGACGCTCTCCGTACGGCGGGTTTCCGACAATCACGCCAAACTCAAGTTTTGTAGTGAAGTCCTTTACCTGCAATTGTTTAAATTCGATTAATTCGCTCAGTCCCGCTTCCTCCGCATTTTCTTTCGCAATTTGCACCATGCGATGATCTACGTCACTGGCGAAAATCGTAAGCGGCTGATCATAGTTTGCCTTTTCTTCGACTTCAAGCCGTGCTTTGTCCCACAGATCTTTACCGATCCACTCCCAATCCTCTGAGACAAAATCGCGGTTAAATCCCGGAGCAATATTTTGGCCGATTAATGCGGCTTCAATCGCGATCGTTCCGGAACCGCAAAAAGGATCGACAAATGGACGGTCCGGAGTCCAATTTGTTAATTGCACCAAAGCGGCAGCAAGCGTTTCTTTAATGGGTGCGCCTCCCTGATCCACACGGTATCCCCGTTTGTGGAGGCCTGTCCCTGACGTATCAAGTGTGATAACCGCCTGATCTTTCAATAAAGAAATTTCCACTTTATATTCGGCGCCTGTTTCTTCAATCCAGTCATTGGCTTTGCCGGACTGCAGCTTGAGCTTTTCAACAATCGCTTTTTTAACGATCCGCTGACAGTCGGGAACGCTTGCAAGTGTTGATTTAACGGATTTACCGATGACAGGGAATTTCCCGTTCTCCGGTATAAATGAGCGCCAATTAACCGCTTTCGTTTTTTCAAACAGCTCATCAAATGTTTTCGCTTTAAATGTAGCAACTTGAACCTTTACGCGGTCCGCCGTTCTCAGCCAAAGATTCGCACGGCAAATCGCAAGCGCATCACCTTCAAAAATAATTTTTCCGTTATCAACCTTGCATTCATATCCTAAGTCACGAACTTCTTTTGCAACTACAGCTTCAATTCCCATCGGCGCTGTTGCAATTAGTGTATACTTCTTCATCGTATCACCCTGTCTTTTAAAACTTTTCTCATCAAGATAAAAGCTCTCCTTAGACGGGAGAGCTTGATTTCATCATTTAATTTAAGTGATCTAACGTTCTGTAAGCCATGTTTTGTTCCGTCGTACTGCAATCGGCTCATCACCTCGTACTCAGGCGGCAATCATCTATCTACAGAAAGCATTCTGTCCTTCTCTCCGTTGAATTCCGTCAAGAAGGTTCCCCTACCAAAATTTGGGTTTCTCGCTCGAGGGGTTTACCGCGTTCCACTCTCACCATTTCTAGTGAGACTTCGTCACTGTGGCACTTTCAAGGATACTCAGCCATATCCAAAGGACGTAGGCTTTTTTCCTGCCGTCAGCCTATCAAGGCTGCCCTAGCTTATGACTTCGCTAGGCACGAACACTACGGGCATCTCAGCACCGTGCGAGCATGGACTTTCCTCTACAGATTCAAGATCTGCAGCGATTACCCGAACGTTAAGAACATGAATTATTATATAACAACTGATTGGAATTTACAAGCGCCATTTATTACTAGCGCAGATCAATCATAAAGCTTGCTGCCAAAAACATGCTTTTCTAAGTTAGACAGCCGTTTTAAGATATCAAAGTTCGTTGTGTTTGATTGCACTGGCTGTTTTTTGCTGGCTTCTTCAAGCTGTTTTTTCAGCTGCAGATTTTCCTGTTGCAGTTCTTCAATTTCTTGATGGAAGGTTTCATAATCCTTAATGATCATATCTAAAAATTTGTCAACGTCTTCTTGTTTGTAACCTCTAACGCCTGTTTTAAATTCTTTTTCTAAAATGTCTTTCGCAGAAAGCTTTACTTTATCAGCAAGCATCTTTTTCACCTCGTATCGTGAATCATCATCTTATATTTTTTCAGAAATCTATACGATTGTCAAATTTCTCTTTCTTTGTTATGAATAGCTGTCTTCCTCTACTGTCACTCTCAGATCATCCATGGTGATAAAGTAGATCGGATAGCCATCCTGTTCGCGTCTTTTTTCAGCTGTCTCAAGCATATACTTTGGGGAACCATCCATTTCCGGGTCATATAAAAGCATAAGCGCGTCAGACTTATCAATGAAGAACTGATTTTTTTGTTTAAATTGCAGCGGGCTTTCATAAGGACGGTGAGTCAGGCTTGCCTCGTAGTCCGCCTGGGCCAAGACAGCTTCATACAGTTCCTTATTCGGCTCTTTCCAGTTCTTTTCCTGCTCGTAAAATGGTGTGATAACAGCAACCTTTAAGTCAGGGTATTCTTCCTGCAAATCATATGCAGCTTCGGCCGACCAGAGTTCCGTTCCGAGCTGCCCTGAAATTAAAATCCATTCTAATCCTTCATCCAAAAAAGCAATCAGCCGGTTCTTAATGGCTTTTTTTATGTAATACAGCGCCTTGTCATCCTGTTTAAATATCCCCAGTTCAAACGGTTTATATCCTGTAATTGCTAATACCTTCATCATTTCACCTGCTTTAAAAAATGGGGCTCCCATTGGGCCCCATTTGATGTGCTGCGTTGTTACACCATCAAGCTGCACGTTTTCATACTAGTAGTCGCAGCAAGGTTTTCCTGCTTGAAAATGCTGATGCGTAGCCGGATCAACATTTGAGAAAGTGTGTGGAAAGTAGTGAACGTGCTGGAAATGCTGGTGATTTACGTTTGTTGTGTGCTGTGGGTGAATGTGCGGCACGATTGTATTTGAAAACGTATGGTGTTCACAGCAATGAGTAGGATGGACAATCGGCGCCATCATGTGCGGTCTGCAGTGATGCATAATTTTAATCCCCTTTCCATAAACTTTATTACAATACTAAGCTATGAAAAATAGGGGGTACATGTTCTAATGCAAAGACCTATTTTAAAAGTGTGCGATTAGGCTGTCTTTAAAGTTTGAAAATACGAAAGCAATCAAAAAAACAACGACGAAGAACAAATAAAAAACTCCCTTATACATACCAACTCTCCCTTTAAAAATAACTAACGTCATTTTACAGGATTCGCCGGTATTCTACAACAAAATCGTTGTGAATCCAGCAAAAAAATTTCATGGCGAAAGAAGTCGTCTTATGCGCTTTCCCGGGGAATATTTACGAGGAATATTTCCTCTTCAAACGGGCAATTCTCACACGCAGATTTTCCGTTTCTTTTTCTGATAAGAACGCCTCATCGGCAAGTAATTGTTCAGCTGTATGTAAAGCTTTCCCGAATTCCTTTTTTCTATGCTCAAAATATTTGGCAAGCTCTATCGCTGAAGTGTACCTGCATTTTTGGTGCTGAGAATGGGATAGTTTCTCCCAAAGCAGGACTGCGTCTTCTAGGCGGTTTTGTTTTTTGTACAGCAATGATAAATCCAAAAGGGCTCTGTCTTTATTTTCAAATGACTTTTCTTTAAGTCTTTCCAGCTGATTGACTGCTTGGTCTGTTTCCTTATGGGCCATAAACCATTTGGCCATTGCGTAAGCTTCATCATGCTCTTTTGGCGCATCAGCAGCGGAAAGAATTTTCTTTGACATATGAATGTACAGTGAAATTAACGACAGCACATCCATTTCATTATGGTGCAGCACACCCTTTAAAAGATCCGGTTCCTGTGCCTTAATAAAATGAAAGTACAACATCGGCGCCAAATAGCCCGGGGTGTCTTCTTTTCTGCTTACGCCGAGTTCTTCTTTTTCAACTGAGCTAAGCGACACGCGTTCCATTTTGTGCTTCCACAAACGCCTTGCCCCATGCAAGAGGTCAAAATGCCCGAATTCCGGAAGCTTCGGGAGCCTGTCACGAATCAACGTATGCCTTGTTTTTACCTGCGGCCAATCAAAAGCTTTTCCGTTGTAGGTTACAAGTGACGTAATATCAACCTCGCTTAAAAAGCTCTGATACAAGGCGACTTCATTCCCCGGTTTCGGCAGAAGATGCTGTTTGACCGCCACTCGATCTTTATATACCCTTGCATGGCCGAGCAAAAAAATCGTATTGCCGGCTCCCCCGCCAAGACCTGTTGTTTCTGTATCAAAGAAAAAGAGGCTATTGTTTTCATATCCTTTTGCAGATAATGTATGCGAGAGGCTGCTCTTGTTCCATAGTCCGATGACTTCATCCAGCTCGGAAAAACAGTAATGTCCGTGCCGATGGGAGAGCGGATATTCCACTTCCCTGATCAGACAGTATTCATCCTCAAAGAAGAAAGGCTTCACGCCATAAGCCTCCCACTCTTTAAGAAACGGTATATCAGAGCGAATGCCTGAAGGCCCATTCTCTTCTATCTTGTGTTCTGCTTCCTCCAGCACCATATGCTTTTTCATACGCTGAAGTTTTCCTTTTAACGACATGCCTAACCTCCTTTCCTTACGACATTTGATCCAATAGCTGCAAAATTCGTTCCTTGGCTTTTATTCCTTCTATTTCAGTACCTATACAAGACGGACAGCCATCATGACAAGGACATTGTTTTATCAGCCGCTTAGCCGCTTCATTAATGTCAGCAAACCGTTTAAAGACTTCCTCTGCCAAGCCGATTCCGCCCGGATAATGGTCATACAAAAATACCGTTGGCAAACCGGTATGGGCAGCTTTGATTTGCGAAACGACATGGACATCATTTCGGTCACACATAATATACACAGGGACAATATGCTGCAAAACATTCGATATGCCGAGAAGCAGCTGTTCGAGTGTCTTTTCTCCAATGTCTTCATCAATGGTTTTGATTTCAAGCCAAGCCGCACTCGTGTGCAGTTCTTCTTCCGGTAAATGAATAGGGCCTGAACCGATATTTTCAAAAGTAGTCATCTTAATCTTTTTAAAAATAGTCGGCAAAGCATTTACCGTAACATCGCCGTAATGTAAGGATGTATGGCCCCTCTCTTTTGTTTTGTCAATTTCCAGCACCTTCAGCTGGACTGCCAGATTGGCATCTGTGTAATACTCCACATCAACTCTTCTGACATAAGCTTTTTTATGATCCCAATCAAGCTTTTCCACTTGGAATTGCACGCCTTCATGCAAATAGATCGCTTCATCATGAAGAAGTGTCATCGCACTAAACCGATCCATTTCACCGATGATTCTCACATTCGCAATATCCGTCTGATCGACAATGACCACATTTTCTTGTGAAGCCGAACGCAGACTGATATTTGAAGCAGGAAACGATTCGTTTGCCCAGTGATAACGTTCCCCATTGCGGTGCAGAACACCTTCTTCCTGAAGGTACTCGAGAATATCACTGACGTCCAGCGGTCCAAACTCTTCATCGACTTTGAAAGGAAGCTCATAAGAAGCGCATTTTAAGTGATCAACTAAAATAATTAGATTCTCCGGGTTGATTCTTGCCGATTCCGGCGAACGGTCAAAAAAGTATTCAGGATGGCGCACAATATACTGGTCAATCGGTGTTGAATTAGCCACCATGACAATCAAGGACTCACCGTGTCTTCTTCCGGCTCTTCCCGCCTGCTGCCACGCACTTGCCACACTTCCGGGATAACCGGTCATGATACAGACCTGCAACTGACCGATATCAACCCCGAGCTCCAGCGCATTTGTGCTGACAACCCCAAGAATTTCACCTTCTCGCAGCCCTCTTTCAATTTCTCTTCGTTCTTTTGGAAGATATCCTCCCCGATAGCCTCTGATAGACTTTGCCCCGATCTTTTTTTTCACCAGTTCCTGAATATGGCTTAAAATAATTTCCACCCGCACTCTGCTTCTGGCAAATACAATGGTCTGCACTTTGTTCTTCAGGAACTCTTTCGCCAGCTCGTTTACTTCTACAGTTGCGCTTTTTCTGATATTAAGCGGCTGATTAACAATTGGCGGATTATAAAACACAAAGTGCTTCCGTCCACTTGGCGCTCCGTTGTCATCGACCAGCCTCATTGAGTTTCCGGTCAGCTGCTCTCCCAATTCCTTCGGATTCGCGATCGTCGCTGAGGTACAAATAAAGATTGGGTCACTACCATAAAACCGGCAGATCCGTTTCAGCCGGCGGATTACATTTGCGACATGGCTTCCAAATACACCGCGATACGTGTGCAGCTCGTCTATCACAATATATTTAAGGTTTTCAAACAGACTCACCCATTTTGTATGATGCGGAAGAATAGCCGAGTGGAGCATATCAGGGTTTGTAATCACAATGTGCCCTGCTTTTCTGACCTTTTGTCTGATCGCTGGAGATGTATCTCCGTCATATGTAAAACTATTAATATCAATGCCCATCTCATCAATGATTTCATTGAGCTCACTTTTTTGGTCCTGGGCCAGCGCTTTAGTAGGAAATAAATATAATGCCCGATTTGTATCGTCCTCGGCGATAGATTGCAGGACAGGCAGGTTGTAGCATAATGTTTTTCCGGATGCCGTAGGCGTTACAGTTACAATACTTTCACCTTTTTGTACAAATTGAAAAGCGGAATATTGGTGGGTATATAAGGCATCAATTCCCCTTTTAGCAAGGGCTGTCTTGATTCTCTCATCTATACGTTCAGGCATCGGTCTTGTCCTTGCTTCACGAGGCTCAATTTCATGCCAGTTCACAACGTTTTCATTTCCTTTCAATTCAGAAATGAGTTCAGTCAGTGATTTCTTTTTCATTCTTTACACCTCTTTGTCAAGTACAGTTTACCGAATATTTGTTTGCATGGCTAGGTGCAAATTTTATACAATCGGACAACAAAAAAGCAAGGCATCCGCCCTGCTTATTTCGCTTTTATGGTGAGCAGCTTTGTTTCGCCTTTGTGTGCAGCCTTTTCACCTGCTGGCTCTATTGTTTCCACAGCTTCCCCATTCATAATAACGATAGGGATGACTGTGCTGCTCGCTTTTTCTTTTATTAACTCCAAATCACACGTGATGAGCGGGTCGCCGACCTTTACTTTGTCACCTTCTTTAATATGAGCGGTAAATCCTTCTCCGTTCATATTTACGGTTTCTAAACCGACGTGAATTAACAGCTCGATTCCCGAACGTGCCCGGATGCCCACAGCGTGTTTTGTATGAAACAGCTGAATCACTTCACCTTCAACAGGTGATACAATTTCACCATTAGAGGGTTCAACTGCAATTCCTTCGCCCATCATTTTTTGTGAAAAAACAGGGTCCGGCACATCTGTGAGATCCATTACCGTCCCATCTGCCGGAGAATAGATGACCTCTTCCGTACTTTTTTCCTCTGATTTTCCCATTCCGAATAATTTTTTCAGCAATGTGTTATCTCCCTTCCAATTCATCAACCGTTATCCCTTCATTCACCACCTATTTAACCACACTTTCAATTTCGCTTCAATTTATAACAACATCTGGCACAAACGCATAGTCTGATTAAAAAAGGCGGTGGCTCATTTGGATTTTAAAGATGACGAAAAGAATGAATTGTCTAAGAAAGAAGAGATCATCAATCAAGCAATGGACCATCTGTTTCAATCGTCTGCATTAGCAAATCTTTTACATGGTTTCCAAAACCTGATCGACTCTAGTTTCAAAGATGTACAGACAACGATAGACGTCAGAGAAAGTGATGAGGGTCTGTATGTCGATATCACAATTCCAGCAACGTTTCGAGACGGCGAGATTCTCATCGACATTAAGTCCCGGTACCTCCATGTAACGCTTCAGGAAAAACAGAAGGAGCAAAACGCCTCCACATTAACAAGCATGACAAGAACCGTACAGCTGCCTTACGAAGTGCATCAGGAACAAATGGAAACGTCATGGAGTGAGCAGACAATGACGCTTTTCTTCCCAAAAAATAAGCATGAATGATTTGATTCATTCATGCTTCTCTTATTTAAAAAAGCTGGTAAACCCCTTTATTAATGAGCCAACTTGATTCATGGCACTCATAACTTGGCCTGTTGTATCCATCATTTTATTAAAGTCAAACTGCCCGTTCGCTTTTTTGAATTGTGACATAATACTTTGAACCTGTGAAGGTTGCTGCTGATTCGGTCTTGCGATAGGATAAGGATTAGGAAATACAGGCGGCTGCATAGGCATAGACTGAGGCGGAATATACGGCTGATAAAACTCCTGTTGTCCGTAATGCTGCGGAACGTATGGTTCAGAATGAACAGGCGCATTCTGGTGATAATATCCCTGCATTTGCTGAGGATAATAATAACCCAATTGCCGAGGATTGTTTTGAGGTCTTCTTTCCATTGCGAATTCCCCCTAGACTCAACATATTTCTCTCCTCTATATGTATGAATGATTTCTATTGTTTGTGTCTGATGCCATTAAGCGTGTTTGTCAAATTGTGTCGAAAGTTTAAATTTTTTAAAAACAGAAAAAAGTCGAATCATTATGATACCATATTTTCAATACAGATGAGAGGGGATGCACCATAATGAACGTATCATACTTAAGCAAACGTTTTGCAGAAATGAAGAAATATGAAACAGACTGTGTGAATAAACTGATGGACTTTGCCAAGTTCCTCTATATTCAAGGACACCTCAATGCAACTGATTTTCGTAACAGTATGAAGGTTCTGGAAGCAAATGGAGCAGAAAGCCCGGCATATGAGCTGAATTAACGCCCGGCCCCCTATAATAAAAATGAAGACAGCCTTTATTGGCTGTCTTCTCTTGCAATTTCATCCTTCACTGTCTGCAATGTGTAAACGACTGATTCAGTGATGTCTTTGAATCGCTTTTTATGAATATGATGAACATATGACTGAAGAATCAATTCCAGGAAATTATCCTTTGCAGTCTCTATTTGCTCAGCATGCACGTATTTCGGGCGGCGTGCTTTTATAAATTCAAGCGCCCCTTCCGCCCAGTGAGCTGCCAGAGAATCATTTTCCTCGACAGCAGGCTTAATCGTTTCATAAAAATCGTACGAATGATTATGTTCTTTCCCTTCCTGATAACGTGCAGCACCTTTCTCAGCGGCTTCAATCATCTGTTCGGTAAGTTTCAGCAGTGTTTGTGGTTGCAACATCCTTCACCTCAAAGCTTATCGTACCAGATTTTTCTCATAAATTCAGCCGATGCGATATACCTTGTCCACAGCATACCTCTCTTGAGGAGATCGGTACAGCTCGTTTATACATATATGAAGATCCATGATTTCTTCTTCCAGAACAGTTAAACGTTCGTCCTCCGTTTCACGCATTTCAGCCTCGAATACATCTATAGAACGGCTAAGGCTCTGTTCAGCACAGTTTAATTCAGTTTCTATATCAGAAAGCATTCGGAGAATATCTGTCTTGCTTACGTAACCGGACATTTGTGTTCCTCCCTTTACTCTTCTCTCCCGGTTAAATTCTTTGCTCGTACAGCGCAATCCTTCCCCATGACAAAACTAGAAGCAAATCGCCAAACAAACAGGTATTCCACGAAAAGCTGAAGTTTTCGACAAAAAGACACGCAAAAATTGTATGATCCTCACGCTTAATGCACACGATACTTGTGAGGAGGTGCCGTATGAAATCCAGACCGAAAAAAGCCGGCCAGCAAAAAAAGACTGAATCAAAAGCAGTTGATTCTTTAGATAAAAAACTAGGCGGCCCGAACCGTCCTTCTACGTAAGAAGCAAGGAAATTCCTTGCTTCTTTTATTTTTTCAGCCAATGCTCCACTGCAAAAAGCGCATGCAGCTGACGTTTTTTGTTTACATACCAGTCAGTCAATTCTATCTGCTGCGGCAATGCCTCACGCGCAAAGAAGCCTTTCTTTATCTTTCCATGAAACCAATCTGTTTTCTTTCCGTCTAATGAGTGAGTTAATTCAGGGTAGCATGTCCTCAGCATAGGAGATGTTCTTTTTGTAATTCCTATCATTTTTTCCATATCAAAACGGGAGCCCGTATGCGGCACTGTGTGCAAAAAATCATAAAAAGAAGAAAACAGTTCCGGGCAGAACAGCAATTGTGACAACTGTTTACCGAGCTTAATCCTCTCCTCGGTTTTAGAAAAACGCTTGGCCGACACCCCGTAAAGAATGCCGTCTGAAGATGGAAAAATAACGGTGTTAAAATGAAACCAGTCACTTAAATAAAAAGGAATCGTGCCAAAAACGTTCTTTTTGAACGAAGGATTTTGTATAATAGGTGTTTGGATAGTGTTTTGTTCATTTATAATGAGAGCATACATGAGCCGCTCCGTGTTTCGTTCATGCCAAAAACGGGTCCACTCTTTTGTCATAAATTGTGATACGCCAAACAATTGCAGATAGCTGAACAGGGGCTTCCCGATTTTTACAGACCAGTGGTACAAAAGAAGTTGCGGATAAGCATCTGAAAAGATGAGCCAATTCGCTCTCTCATAGGCCAAAAAGAACCACCTTTGCTGTGACTCACGCAGACCAAGCTGAAACAGACTGCCCTTTAAATCAGTCATTGACCAGCCGGCATTGCGTGAAACGAAGGAAGCTAAGAGCGACCATTTAATTTCCGGATGACGGTCATAGAATGCTTTATAAGCATTCGTTCTTGAAATATTATCGGCGTTTTTGACTGCCGTCTGCCGCTCAATCCGGCGAAGAAGTTTTCTGATGGCCTGTTGTTCTTGCACGTTCATTCACTTCCGTCACTAATAGTTTAATAAGGAGGATGAGAAAGTGATTCGGTATCCTAACGGAAAAACGTTTCAGCCGAAACATCCGGTTTCATCCCAAAGCAGTCATAAAAGAGCGCCATCTTACAGTAATCGCGGAATGACCCTCGAAGATGACTTAAACGAAACGAATAAGTATTATCTGACAAACCAAATTGCCGTGATACACAAAAAGCCGACACCTGTTCAAATTGTAAACGTCCATTATCCAAAAAGAAGCGCTGCAGTCATAAAAGAAGCCTATTTTAAACAATCATCGACAACAGATTATAACGGAATTTACAAAGGGCGGTACATTGACTTTGAGGCGAAAGAGACAAAAAACACAACCTCTTTCCCCCTGCAGAATTTTCATGACCATCAAATTGAGCATATGAAGCAGGTAACGGCTCAAGACGGTATTTGTTTTGTTATTATATCCGCTTTCGGCCAGGTTTATTTTTTAGAAGCCGATAAGCTGTTTTATTTCTGGGAAAGAAAAGAAAAAAACGGCAGAAAATCCATTCGAAAAGATGAGTTAGAGGAAGCAGCTTATCCGATTTCTCTTGGATACGCGCCAAGAATTGATTATATTAGTATTATTGAGCAGCTTTATTTTTCGCCATCATCAAGTGCGAAAGGTTGATTAACGAAAGGTTGAGATGTTATGTCAGATCAATTTACGAGTCGTGAAGCTCGACGTAAAGCGAACAGCAAGTCGAGCCCTTCACCGAAAAAAGGCAAGAAACGAAAAAAAGGCGGATTGTTTAAAAAGACGCTATTCACTTTACTCATTCTGTTTGTTTTAGGCGTAGTTGGCGGTGCTGTAACATTTGCCGTCATGGTTTCTGATGCGCCATCACTGGACGAAAACAAATTGAAGACGCCTTATTCATCGACAATTTATGATAAAAACGGAAAAGAAGTCGCAGAAGTCGGTGCCGAAAAGCGTACCTACGTCTCGATAGATGAAATACCTGATGTCGTAAAAGAAGCCTTTATCGCGACAGAGGACGCACGTTTTTACGAACACCACGGGATTGACCCTGTCCGTATCGGAGGCGCCTTAGTCGCCAACTTTAAAGACGGCTTCGGAGCTGAAGGCGGAAGTACCATCACCCAGCAGGTCGTCAAGAACTCCCTTCTGTCACATCAGAAAACGCTAAAACGGAAGGTGCAGGAAGTCTGGCTTTCTATACAGCTGGAACGTAATTATTCTAAAGATGAAATTTTAGAAATGTATTTAAACCGAATTTATTTTTCTCCTAGAGCCTACGGAATCGGAAAAGCGGCGGAAGAATTTTTCGGCGTCACTGATTTAAGCAAATTGACAGTGGAACAGGCTGCGACACTTGCGGGTATGCCGCAGAGTCCGACAGCGTACAATCCGGTTAAAAACCCTGATAAAGCGGAAAAAAGACGGAACATTGTACTCAGCCTGATGAAAAAGCAAGGATTTATTTCTGATTCTGAATATACTAAAGCCAAAAAAGTGGCGATGAAAGACGAAGGCGTTGTTTCACAGAAGGAATATGAAAAAACAAATTCAAACAAATACAGTGCGTTTGTCGATGAAGTCATGAAAGAAATAGATGAAAAATCTGATGTCGATCCATCTGCTGACGGATTAAAGATCTATACAACACTAGATACAAAAGCACAAGACAAACTTAATGAATTAATGGACGGAGACACTGTCGGATTTACTGAAGGCATGCAGGGCGGTGTAACGCTTCTCGATACAAAAACCGGAGAAGTCCGCGCGATTGGTGCCGGACGCAATCAGCCTGTCGGAGGCTTTAACTATGCAACTCAAACTAAGGCACAGCCTGGTTCGACCATAAAACCGATTTTAGACTACGGTCCAGTTATTGAAAACAAAAAATGGTCTACGTACGAACAAATTGATGACTCAGCTTATACGTATTCTAATGGAAAACCAATCCGTGATTGGGACCGTAAATATCCAGGGCTTATGTCTATACGTTACGCCCTTGCACAATCTAGAAATATACCAGCTTTAAAAGCATTCCAGGCAGCTGGTAAAGATACTGCTGTAGACTTTGCAAATGGGCTTGGACTTGGGTTAACAAAAGATAATGTATCAGAGGCCTATTCAATTGGCGGTTTTGGTGGAGACGATGGTGTTTCTCCTCTAAAAATGGCTGGCGCATACAGCGCGTTTGGAAATAACGGAACATATAATTCACCACATTTTGTAAAGTCTATTGAATTTAACGATGGTACGAAGCTTGACTTAACACCGAAATCAAAGTCAGCAATGAGTGATTATACTGCGTTTATGATTACAGATATGCTGAAAACAGCTGTTAATACAGGTACTGGACAGCTTGCACAAGTACCCGGAGTGGAAGTGGCTGGAAAAACAGGAACAACCAACTTTGATGAAAATGAAGTCCAAAGGTACAATATCGCAAGCGGCGGTGCCCGAGATTCTTGGTTTGTCGGTTACACACCGCAATATACAGCAGCCGTCTGGACAGGTATGGGAGAAAACGAAGCTGGAAAGAAATCACTTTCAGCTGAAGAACAAAAAGTTGCAAAGCGCATATTCGCCCAGCTTATTGCCGATGTCGATGACGGAAGCGGATCATTTGAGAAGCCTGACAGCGTAGTGGAAGCCACTGTAGAAAAAGGCTCTAACCCGGCAAAACTGGCAGGGCCAAATACGCCAAGCGATAAAAAGCTCACAGAGTATTTTGTAAAAGGTACGACTCCTACTACTGTTTCTAAAACATATGAGAAAGAAGAAAAAGAAGAAACAGCAAAACTGTCTGGTTTAAGTGTGAAATATGATAAAGATAATCAATCATTGACATTAAGCTGGAATTACGACGGAGATGCGACCTTTGCTGTTAAGCAATCTGTTGATGGCGGCAACTACTCTGAAATTCAAAACAGCTCTGCAAAAGAGGCAGTCATTTCGGGCGTGCAGCCAGGCTCTGTATACAAATTCGAAGTGACAGCCGTCAGTGATGATGGCAAAAGTTCAGCGTCGACATCCTATGAAGTGCCGAAAGCCGAAGAGGATGAAGATAAAAAAGACCAGCAGCAAACGGATGGTGAAAATCAAGATGATGAGAAGACTCAGGATGATACACAAACTGATGATTCTCAAACAGATGACAGTCAGAAAGATCAAGATCAGACAGATGATTCAACAAACGATCAAGACAAAAAACAAGACAACACGAACACCAACCCGTCTGACAACAGCAACCAAGACCCATCTAACGATAACAGCAACAATAACAATGGCCGCAAAGAAGAAGATGCGTCAGATGGTGACTCAACAGACGATTCAACAGGAACGGATACAGATAAAAACAAAACAAATACATCTGGCAATACACAAACGAATTCATCATCAACTGAAAAAACGAATTAAAGACAAAGCCATCACCCTTTTAAAGGTGATGGCTTTTTTCTGCACAATAAAACCTCCCTTTTTAGGGGAGGTTTTATCGTTTCATCGCGTGATGCTTATAAAAATGCTTTTTCATTTCTGTAAAAAGTTCATCTAGCTGGATAAAGCAATGATATTGGGTCGGCTTCAGCAGAATAAACTCCACTCGTTCAGCCCAATTAATCGGCTTAGCCGGAAATGATTTTTTTGTCAGTTCTGACCAATTCAGCGACATTACCCGCTCACCCGCTGTCCAATGAAACGAAACAAGTAAACATACAATCCCTTTAAGCATGTCGTTTTGATCGCATCTGGACTTTCTTGTTTGAAATACGGGGAGAAGTGATTCTTTTGTTTCTTCCCACACTTGAAATAGATACGGAACGTACTTGGCGCTGTTTTCCCACGGCAATATGTCTTGCGTGGTCTCAGAGAAGTCAAAATACAAAGGATTGACCCTTAATGCTTCCTTGATATCGGTGAAGTCAATGTGGCCTAGACTGCGCAAATATTGCTCATAAGAAGCTAACAATTCATTCGCTGCCGTCATCGTTTCACCAGCCCTTTTTTATCTCTCTTCTGCCCTTCTCTGCACAGAGAAAGCAATGGACATTCCGCACAGCGCGGCGATTGTGCCTTACAATGATATCTTCCGAAGAATATGAGCCGATGATGAGTAACGGACCAATCTTCTTTAGGTACCTTGCGCATCAGCGTCTTTTCGACTTCCAGCACAGAATCCTTCCACCGGCAGATGCCCAGACGCTTGCTGACCCTCTCGACGTGGGTATCCACTGCAATGGCTGGTACGCCAAAGGCAACAGATACGACAACATTGGCAGTCTTCCGGCCAACTCCTGGGAGTTTCACTAGCTCATCACGGTCCTTCGGTACTTCTCCGCCATAATCTTCAATAATCATTTTGCTCAGCTTTTGAATATTTTTTGCTTTATTACGGTACAAACCGATTGATTTGATATCCTGCTGGAGCTCTTCCAGAGAAACAGATAAATAGTCTTCCGGCCGTTTATATTTTTGAAATAATGTTTTGGTCACCCTGTTTACAAGTGCGTCTGTACATTGCGCAGATAATGCGACTGCCACCACTAATTCAAAAGGATTGGAATGAACAAGTTCACACTCCGCGTGGGGAAACATGTCGCCTATCTTCTCTAAACAGAATTCAATTTGTTTTAGATTTAACACGATTGTCACCTTTTCACTTTATTGTTCAAGCCAATTGTAAAAAGGAACCTGCCTCTTATACTCTTTTTGCGGCTCATTCTGTTTTGTTTGAACACGCCGGAATTTTCGGCTGTGGATTTTGGCCTGCTCCACTGTTTTCAGCCCGTTTTTCTTCCATTCAAATAAAATCCGGTCAATGTAGCGAAAGCTGAGTTTTCCTGATAATACAGCCTCTTTTAAAGCGTGTTTAATCAGCTGTGCATCATGCTGATCCTGATCCTGCCAAATGGCCAGTGTTTCACACTCTAAAGGAGATAATGGCCTAGCAAACTCTTCTTCAAAAATCGTATAAAGGCTTTTTTGTTCCCCTTCTGCTCTTCTTTCTTGTGTTTGATTCTGTGCAAGTTCTATATACTCATAGAGCTTGCCCCATAAAGGCTGGAGTGAATATTTCTCAAACTTGATTCCGTTTTGGTCTTCGCCTTCCTCAATAAACAGAAATCCCTTTTGAATAAACATACGCAATCTGTTTGTGCATTCTTCAACAGAAATCGTCATGCCTTCCTGCAGTTCATGCGGTGTGGGAAAATAAGATCCCTTTTCTAAATGCATTTTGATTTTCAACAGCAGAATCAGTTCTGTTTCATTAAGTCCAAGCTGTTTATAATGGGTCAGCAGAAGATTGGGGATCGTCGACATCCCCATCTCCTGCATATCAATAAATTGCTGTTTTTTCATCGTTACACCTCTTACTGTAAAGGATAGTGTTTTCCCCTTTACTGTAAAAAGTCTCCCTTGCAGGAGACTCTTTTTTCTTGTTTCATTTACATGTATTACGGATACAGACGGTTCAACAGTCTTGGGAACGGAATTGTTTCACGCACGTGAGGCGCTCCGCTGATCCAAGCGACTGTACGCTCTAATCCAAGGCCGAATCCGGAATGTGGAACTGATCCATATTTTCTAAGTTCAGCATACCATTTATATGCGTCAGAATCCAGGCCATGTTCTTTAAGACGCGCTTCCAAAAGTTCCATATCGTGAATCCGTTCAGAACCGCCGATAATTTCTCCGTAGCCTTCAGGCGCGATCAGATCTGCGCAAAGCACTACATCTTCACGGTCAGACGCCGGCTGCATATAGAACGGTTTTAAGGACGTCGGATAGCGAGTGATGAAAACAGGCTTGTCATAGTGCTCTGCAATCGCTGTTTCATGAGGTGCTCCAAAATCGTCTCCCCACTCGATATCGTCAAAGCCTTTTTCTTTCAGAAAGTCAATCGCTTCGTCATACGTGATTCTTGGGAATGGCGCTTTGATTTGCTCAAGTTTTGACGTGTCTCTTCCTAGCGTGTTTAATTCAATTTTGCAATTCTTAAGAACTGATTGCACGATGAATGACACGTAATTTTCCTGTACTTGAAGATTTTCTTCAAATTCTACAAACGCCATTTCCGGTTCGATCATCCAGAATTCGATTAAGTGACGTTTTGTTTTCGATTTTTCTGCTCTGAACGTCGGTCCGAAGGAGAATACTTTTCCTAATGCCATCGCCGCAGCTTCCATGTACAGCTGTCCGCTTTGAGACAGGTAAGCATCTTCATCGAAGTATTTTGTCGCAAAGAGCTCAGTTGTTCCTTCAGGCGCGCTTCCAGTCAAAATCGGCGGATCTACTTTTACGAAGCCTTCGTTATTAAAGAATTCGTAAGTCGCACGAATGATTTCATTGCGGATTTTCATGATCGCATGCTGGCGCTTTGAACGAAGCCATAAATGTCTGTGATCCATCAAAAATTCCGTACCGTGTTCCTTAGGCGTAATTGGATAATCAGTCGCTTCGTGAATGACTTCAATATCTGTCACAGCTAATTCATAACCAAGCGGAGAACGCTCGTCCTCTTTGACAATTCCTTTTATATACAGTGACGTTTCCTGCGTCACAGATTTAGCCGTTTGGAAAATGCTTTCTTCAACCTCCGCTTTTACAACGACACCTTGAATAAAACCAGTACCGTCTCTCAGCTGTAAAAACGCGATTTTCCCGCTTGAACGCTTATTAGCTACCCAAGCTCCGATCGTTACTTCCTCACCTACGTGCTTGTACACTTGGTTGATTGTTGTTTTCAAAATATTTCCCTCCAAAACAAGAAGACATTCGGAAGCTTTTGCCCCGCGAACTCTTTTATCATCACTTTATTATACCCGGTCTTAACTGACCGGGTCAATGCAGATAAAAAGCGGCTTTTTGTCAGCCGCTTTCTGATCTGTTAGCTATGTTTTTCTACAAAACGTTTGATTCGTTCCACCGCTTTTTCAAGAAGGTCTAAGGATGTTGCGTAGGACAACCGGACATTATCAGGAGAGCCGAATCCGGAGCCAGGAACAATCGCGACTTTTTCTTCTTCAAGAAGCGCCTTGACAAATTCATCTACATCTTTGAAACCGCATGTTTGAGCTGCTTTTTTTGCATTCGGAAATAAGTAAAAAGCACCTTCCGGCTTCACGCAGCTGAAGCCCGGGATTTCAACGAGTTGATCATAAATCGTGTTTAACCTATGCTCAAATGCTTTTCTCATCTCTTCCATTGGCTCAGAAGGTCCGTTGTATGCGGCAATCGCTCCGTATTGTGCGACAGATGTCGGATTTGACGTGCTGTGGCTTGCAAGGTTTGTCATCGCTTTGATGATCTCTTCTGCTCCAGCCGCATAACCGATTCTCCAGCCTGTCATGCTGTGTGATTTTGATACGCCGTTGATGACGATCGTTTGCTCTTTCAATCTGTCAGACAGCTGGGCGATGGAAACGTGTTTCTTGCCGCCGTATGTAAGTTTTTCATAAATTTCGTCAGATACGATCAGGATGTCATGATCAAGGCACACTTCGCCAAGCGCAGCCAGCTCTTCTTCCGTATACATAACGCCAGTCGGATTGCTTGGTGAATTAATAACGATTGCTTTTGTTTTTTCTGTGATCGCTTTTTTCAGCTGCTCAGGAGAAATCTTAAAGTGATTTTCCTCAAGTCCTTCTACATAAACAGGCTGACCGCCAGCAAGTTTCACCTGTTCTGGATAGCTTACCCAGTACGGCGTTGGAATAATCACTTCGTCTCCTTCATCCAAAATCACTTGGAAAAGGGTATACAGTGCATGTTTGGCACCAGTACAGACAATCAGTTCAGACGGTTTGTATTCAATATTCTGGTCACGTTTAAATTTCTCTGCAATGCTGTTCTTTAATTCAGCCAAGCCGCCTGAAGGCGTATATTTCGTATGTCCTTCGTTCATTGAGCGTACAGCTGCATCAATAATGTGCTGCGGTGTATTGAAGTCGGGTTCACCCGCTCCGAGGCCGATGACATCATGGCCTGCCGCTTTCAATTCTTTCGCTTTCGCTGTAATTGCCAGTGTTGTAGACGGTGTTAATGCGGATACTCTTTTTGCCAGTTTCAACTTGAACTCCCCCTAATTCGTCTTAAGGCGTGATATTTTTGAGAATCTTTCCAGTTGTAAAGTCCACATAACTTAAACTGTATTGTCCTTCTTTGTCTAAGTACGTTACTTCCCAAAGCAGAACGTTCCCTTCTCTTGCCAGGTGAACCTCTTTTTGCTTTGAAACCAGGCCTTCATCTTGTATGATTTTCGCCGCTTTGTCCTCGGTGATCCCCTCTTTTGCTTCTTTTGAGAGAATTTTTGCTTTTTTATCAGCAGGAACCCACACATATAATTTGATGCCTTTTTTGTCGGTTCCCTTTACGATATAATATTTTTCTTTTCCGACAAATGTTTCGACTTGATCAACGCTGGTGAGGTCGGTTTCTTTTTTCGCTTCAGCAGCTGCTGCTTCATGCCCCTTTTCCTTTTGTGCCATGGCTGATTTATAAATGCTTGCCGAGACAAGAAGTACTGCTAAAAAAATAATACCAAATATGGCGGTAAATATTAATGCTTTTTTTCTCATCTTCTCACCTACGTACGATAAATGGTAAAAACGGCTTGGTTTTTGTTTTCTTCATCAAGTGCAAGACCGAACATCAGATTATCTCTTTTCAGTGTCCGATTCAGCGTGTCTACAATTTTATAAAGGTCATCCGAATGCTCTACATTAATTGTTGAAAGAATTTCGATTTTGCTTTCCATTTTTTCATCCTCCAAATTGAACAAATATTGTTAGTCATACTCCTTTTCAGGACGCGCCATACTAGTACCACAGAGCGGAAAACCGCTTTAACAAATAAAACACGTCCTACTCCCACACCGGAAAGCCGCTTTATGCGGCTTTTATTCACTTTTCCCGGAAACATAAGCTTCAATCTCACTGTCAGTCACTTCAGATATTGCGGATGTCGGCAGAGCATCAAGAAACAGGCGCCCGTAACCAGCTGTTTTGACCCGTCTGTCTAATATGACAATCGTTCCTTTGTCTCCAGCTGTCCGGAGCAAGCGTCCAACTCCTTGTCTGAACGTCAGCACCGCTTCCGGCAGTGAGACCGTTTGAAACGGATTGCGCCCTTTTTTTCTCGCCAGCTCACATTTTGCAGCGTGCAGCGGATGATCCGGAGCCCGGAAAGGAAGTCTTACGATGATCACTGTCGTCAGCTCATCGCCAGGGAAATCAACGCCTTCCCAAAAATGATTCGTTCCAAGCAAGATGGCCTGATTTGCTGTTTTGAACGTTTTCATCAGTTTTCCCGGACTGCCGCCGGTTAAGCCCTGAGCCAGAAGCTGAATGCCGGAAACACTCATGGCGGGCTTTAGTTCCTGATGCACTTTTTTCAGCATGTCATGAGACGTAAACAGCACAAGGATTTTCGGCTGTTGTTCTTTTGCCATCAGTTCGATATAGCGTGCGGTATCCTGTATAAATTCAGTCTGGCCCGTATCTTGAATCGATTTTATTTCTTTTGGAATCATTACCTGCATCCGCTCATCGTAAAAAAAAGGAGACGCGATCCTCATTGTGCGGGGGAAAAAGTCGCTTAACCCCAAACGCTCAATGATAAATTGGAACGAATTTTCTATCGTTAGAGTTGCAGATGTAAGAACAACACTGTTTTTCCGGGCAAAAAACTGATCAGCAAGAAGCTCGCCCGGTTCCAGCGGCTGTGCATATATAGCTACGGCATTTTTCGCACCTTTAGCATCTATTTCAATCCAAACCGCTTCATGGTCATCTGAGCCAAAGAACAGCTGATTGAGAGTCTGTGCGTACTCCCCCAAATCATTCATGCTTCTATTATATTCATCAGCCAAGAAAGCATTTTTGCTTTTCATGAACGTCAGATGTTCTTCCATCAGAACCTTTTGGGCCTCAAAAAGCTGCTGCAAATGCGCCAGCATAGAGCAGAGCCTTTCCGCTCCGTCTGTTAATAGGGGCCATCCTTTATCGTGAGTTTTTTTGTTCACGTTAAAGACAAGACGGTTTAAGTCTTCTTTAGGTTTTCTTCGTTTGACAAAAGAATGCACAGAGCTGAAAAAAGCATCACTTTCAGCCTGAATATGCTGGAGCCACTCCTCCACTTCAAAAAATGAATCCACCGGAAGGCTGTGGCGCTGAAAAAGCTGTCTCATTTTTTTCAGCAGTCCCTGCTCTTTCAGCGTTCCGATTCTGCTCAATTTTGTATGCAGTTCTATGTAAGTTGCTCTTTTTCCTAAATGTTCGCTTGCGGCACGTTCAAAATGGTGTGCTTCATCAATAACAAAAGTCCCGCTATCCGGGAGTCTTTTTTTTCTGCTTGCCTCATCGGTAAGCAGAAGAGAATGATTCGTAATCACCAGATCAGACCGCATGGCACTTTGTTTGGCCCGTTCATAAAAACCGATCACTTGATCCTTCTGATTCCGTTTATAAGATTGATCGTCGTATGCCAATCTGTCCCACAGCAGCTTTCCGCCTGACGGCAAATTCAGTTCTGCTACATCTCCCGTGTTTGTCTCTGTCAGCCAAACAAGAAGCTGGGCTTTTGTCAAAACGGCATCATAGTTATCGTCTTCTTCATGAAGCACCTGCTCAAACTTATAAAGGCACAAATAATGCGATTGCCCTTTTAAAATAGCCGCAGTCACCGAAAAAGGGAACATATCTTTGATGATCGGCAAATCCTTCGTCAAAATCTGCTGCTGAAGAAGAGTTGAATACGTGCTGATGACGACTGGCTTTTTTGACTTCTTAGCAAAAAGTGCAGCCGGAATCAGGTAGCCGATTGTTTTTCCGATGCCCGGAGCAGCTTCAATCAGCGCATGTTCACGATTGGCAAAGGCCTCAGCCACTTCTTTCATCATCAGCATCTGGCCTTCCCTTTTTTCGTAATGGGGCATAAACTCAGAGAGCGCTTTTTCATTTCCAGCTGTCCAATTTTCAATCTCAAATAGAAATGCTTCATCTTCCTTGAGATGTTCAATCTCTGGTTCAGGTTCTCTGACAGAAAAAGAGGAAAAACGCGTATAGCCTGGCATATCTGTATGTCTGTTTTCATAAATGAACATATCTAACAAATGCGTCAGATCACTGATAAAATGCTGTGACAGCCTTCTTAACTGCTTTAATGTCGGATAAGGAAGCCGCCTAAGCTTTTCAAGAATTTCCAAAAAAATAAGTCCTGTGACTTCAGCGTCGCTGTCAGCTCGATGCGGCTGATCATGCCGCAGCTGAAGCTCTTCGCTTAATTCAGTCAGCTTATATCCCTCAAATCCCGGAAATGCGATACGGGAGAGCTCGACAGTATCCAGCACTTCACAATCTGGAAGCTGGAAACCCGCTTTATGCAACTCATGCTTCACAAACCCGAGGTCAAAATGGATATTGTGTGCGACAAAGTAAGCGCCGTCAAGCAAATGAAACACTTCTTCAGCCACTGCTTCAAACGGCGGCTGATCCTCTACCATTTGATTTGTGATTCCCGTAAGCTGTTCAATAAAAACCGGAATTGATTTATTTGGATTAATATATTTTGAAAACCGCTCAGTAATTTGTCCATTTTCAATTACAACCGCTGCAATTTGAATGATTTTATCGCCCTTTTTTGGCGAATTCCCTGTTGTTTCTACATCTATAACAACGAACCGTTGCTTTTTCATTAAAATGGACACCTCAATTCTTGCATACGACAAAAGTGTAACACGTTTTGTACGGAAATGGAGCGGCAAAACCGTTTTACGCTGAAAATCTTAAAAGAAAACCCCCGGTAAAGGGGGCGGTTTATCTACAAAATGGTGCTGGCAGGTTCTTGTCCAAGCATTTGTTCAATTTTGTTTTGGTCATTCAAAACGGCAACTTTCGGCTGATGTTTTGCCGCATCTTGATCAGACATCATTTTGTAGGAAATAATAATCACCTTATCGCCTTTCTGTACAAGGCGTGCAGCAGCTCCGTTTAAACAGATGACTCCGCTCCCGCGCTGACCGGGAATAATGTACGTTTCCAGGCGTGCTCCATTGTTATTATTCACAATTTGCACTTTTTCATTAGGAAGCATTCCTACCGCATCAATCAGATCTTCATCAATTGTAATGCTGCCCACATAGTTAAGATTTGCTTCGGTAACCGTTGCCCTATGAAGCTTTCCGCTCATCATCGTGCGATACATCATTATATTCTCTCCATTTCTCGAATATCAATAATGATATTGTCTATTAAACGCGCTTTTGAAAATGCAACTGCTACAGCCAGAATAATCTTTCCTTCCACCTTGTTCACAGGCTCAAGCTCCGGATAGGAATAAAGCTCAACATAATCAATGTTGCCGCTTGTCGTTTCAATGATGTCTTTTGCAGCTTTGATGACCGCTTCAGGATTTCTCTCACCTGCTCTGATCAGCTCGGCACTCGTCTGAAGGGCTTGGTAAAGCTTAGGTGCTTCTCTTCTTTCCTCAGCCGTTAAATACACATTCCGGGAGCTTTTAGCTAACCCGTCTTTCTCTCTGACCGTATCTACAGCAACCAGTTCAATATCCATGAAGAAATCACTGATTAAACCATCAACAACTGCCACCTGCTGTGCATCCTTTAAACCAAAATAAGCGCGTGTCGGTTTAACAAGGTTGAACAGCTTCGTGAGCACGATGGCAACTCCGTCAAAATGTCCTTCTCTTGAACGCCCGCATAAAACATCTGTACGTCTCTCAACATGTATCGTTACATTTTTTTCACCGGGATACATGTCACGGGCATCAGGAGTGAAAAGAATATCAACGCCGATGTTTTCCGCATGAGCGGCATCACGTTCCAGATCGCGCGGATACGCTTCAAAATCCTCACCGGGACCGAATTGCGTCGGATTTACAAAAATACTCATGACGACGGCGTCATTTTCTTGTCTGGCTTTGTCTGCCAAGGTTAAATGCCCTTCATGAAGAAATCCCATCGTCGGAACAAATCCGATTGTTTTGCCTTCTGAATGATATTGTGTAATGATTTCTTTCAGCTGTGAGATATCTGTAATCTGCTTCATCTTATTTTCCTCCGTACAAGCCTTCCAAGACTGACTGATTCATCTGGAAGGAATGCTTTTGTTCAGGGAAGGCACGACGTCTTACATCATGGACATATCCACTGATTGCTGTTTCTATTGTGCCGTCAATTTGCGTATATTGTTTCACAAATTTAGGTGTTCTAACAACACCATGACCGATAATATCATGATAAACAAGAACCTGTCCGTCCGCTTTTACACCAGCTCCAATTCCAATGACAGGGATGGTTAATGTCTCTGCGATTTTTGCCGTGAGTTCTGCAGGCACACATTCAAGCACAAGCATCATGGCTCCCGCTTCCTCACATTTTATACTGTCTTCTATTAATTTCTTTGCGCTTTGTTCATCTTTGCCCTGGACTTTATATCCGCCTAATACACCGACTGATTGAGGTGTCAGCCCTAAATGACTCACAACAGGAATGCCACCGAGCGTCAAGGCGCGGATGGATTCAAACACCCCTTCACCGCCCTCCAGCTTCAGCGCGTCAGCTCCGCTTTCCTGAACGATAGCTGTGGCATTTTTCAGCGTATCCTCTTTAGACAAGTGGTAGGACATAAACGGCATGTCGGTTACGATAAATGTATTTGGCGCACCTCTTTTGACCGCTTTCGTATGATGGATCATATCCGCAACTGTCACGCCGACAGTTGAATCAAGGCCTAGCACGACCATTCCTAATGAATCGCCGACTAAAATCATATCCACTCCCGCTTGTTCAGCAAGCTTGGCTGCCGGATAATCGTAAGCCGTCAGCATGACAATCGGTTCTTCATTCTCTTTCATTTTTAAGAAATCAAGTTTTGTTTTCACTTTTTCTCCTCCTCATTTTTAGAGGAGATGAGCTGCCGTTTCTTATCCAAGCCAAAAAACCTTCCGCTACACGAGAAGGATTCTTCACTTTCTAAAGTTCGGCGAGTTTCATCCCTCTGTCCCAGTCCTTTTTGGATCAAGGCAGACTGCTGCAATGTCTATCTATTTTTTATGAATAGGTGCAGTTCGCAGGCGATACTGCCCAATGGAAGTATATCAAAATCAACAGGGTTGTACCAACTACAATGAACTCATTTCGATATCTGCCGAATAGATTTTTTTTATGCCTTCCTTCGTTTCTAAAAGAAGAACACCCTCTTCGTCTATTCCTAAGGCTTTCCCATAAAATGTTCCGTTTAGCGTTCTTGCTCTTAATTCACTGCCGATTCCAAGCGCATAGCTTTCCCACAGAAGCTTAATTGGCGTGAAACCATGCGTCAAATAGTCGCGGTACCGTTTTTCAAAAGAAAGCAAAATATGCTGCATAACGCTCGCCCGATCTATTTTTTCCCCGGCTGCCAAGCTAAGGCTCGTCGCGATTTCCTTAAGTTCCTCGGGAAAATCGTCGGCCTCTTGATTAACGTTTATGCCTGTACCTATAATGACTGAACGGACACGGTCTTCTTCCGCCTGCATTTCAGTTAAAATGCCAACTGCTTTTTTTCCGTGTATTAATATATCATTAGGCCATTTAATATCCGTTTGAAGACCTGTTGCCTCCTCTATTCCTTGCACAACAGCTACCGCAGCAAGAAGCGTAAGCTGCGGTGTTTTTTGAAGCGGAATGTCTGGACGCAAAATCAGACTCATCCAGATGCCTGTTCCTTCTTGAGAATGCCACACCCTTGACATCCTCCCTCTGCCGGCTGTTTGTTTATCCGCGACAACGAGAGTGCCCTCCGGCGCGTTATCATTAGCAAGCTCATGAGCCTTTTTTTGAGTGGATGAAAGGACGTCATGATAAAAAAGATGCTGCCCCATCACTTCTGTTTTTAGCCCAAACCGAATTTCACTTTCACTGAGTTTTCCAGGCTTTTTGATGAGCCGATACCCTTTTCTTCTGACAGCTTCCACTTCATAGCCTTCTTTGCGAAGCTCCTCAATATGCTTCCATACAGCTGTTCTCGAACATCCGAGAGCATCACTGATTTTTTGGCCGGAAATAAACTCGCTTCCGGCCTGAGAAAATAATTCTATAAGATCGTTTCTTAAGGTTGATCGCATGTCTTCAGCCACTCCTCTATGTGTTTCTTCTGATTGGAGAGCTTTCCCGTTACAACAGCCTGCTCTATCCGCTGTAATTCTTCAGACACCCATTTTCCAGCGGGCTGGTTTCGCAGTGCAAGTAAATCCCGCCCTGTGATGGCAAGATCCTTCAAGCTTTTGATGGGCAGGCTTTGATAAGCTTCTCGGACTTCCTTCAGTCTCTCACCGTTCAGCTGCTTGGTTTGCCGGAGCATTGATATTTTGACCGCGGATAAAAGCGCTTTTTCACCAGCCTTGTACATAGACATAGCGTCAAGGCTCTGGCCAAACGTGTCGGCAATGTGAGCGGCTTCCTTCATCACTTTTCCAGGGAGCTTCCAGGCTTTCAGGAAAAGCATCGCATCTTTCAATTCTATCTGAAGATCAATCAAAAGCGCTGCCCACAGTTCCTCACGAGAAGTGAGAAAAGAAAACGGAAACTCGCTCGACGTAAGCAGGTTCTCTCGTTTGTGATAAAAACCGGGCAGTTCTTTATAAAGCCCCGTATGTACAAGCATTTGAATGGCCTCTCGGGACGCTTTTCCCAGTAAAAGCTTCTCGAACTCTATTGTTTTCCGTTCGACTGATACATGTGACAGAAGTGTTTTCTCTTTTATGATCGCTTCTTCTGTTTCTTTCGAAAGCGTAAATCCGAGCTGGCTCATAAATCGCACCGCTCTCAGCATGCGAAGCGCATCCTCCTGAAACCGGTCTTCCGGTTTTCCAACCGTTCGAATCAGCTGCTGATCAATGTCTTTCTTTCCGCCAAAATAATCAAGAACTTGGCCGTCAGCTGTCATAGCCATCGCATTAATCGTTAAATCCCTGCGTTTTAAATCCTCTTCTAATGATGTAATAAAGTGTACTTCTGACGGCCTTCTGTAATCTTCATAATCTGATTCAGTCCGGAATGTAGTGACTTCATAGGTATCATCTTCCCAGAGCACGATAATTGTCCCATGCTCTTTGCCGACATCAACCGTCCGCTTAAAAAGCTGTTCTACTTGGCCCGGTGCCGCATCTGTCGCAATATCGACATCTCCAATTGTTCGTTTCATATAGCTGTCACGAACTGCGCCTCCGACAAAGTAAGCTTGGTGGCCTGCTTCAATTAATGTGCGGAGCACGGGAAGTGCTTTGATAAAATCTTGTTCCATGTCATCACTCCGGTTCTGCTAAATCGGCATATATCTGTTCATACTGGCTGACAATCTTTTGTGACGAAAATTCATTATTGAGCATTTCCATGGCCGCTTCGGTAAACTGCTTGCTCAGCTGTTCGTCTTCTAAAATGCGAACCGCTTTGGCTGAAGCGGCTTCGACATCGCCGACATCCACCAAAAACCCGCTCACATTGTTTTTTATCACTTCAGGGATACCGCCAATATTCGTTCCGATGCAAGGTACTCCGCATGCCATCGCTTCAAGCAGGACAAGGCCGAAACTCTCTTTTTCAGACAGCAGCAGCTTCAAATCACTGATTGAATAAAGCTCCTCTACACGGTCTTGATTCCCAAGCATCAGCACTTGTTTTTCCAGCCCGTATTTTCTGACAAGCTCACAGGCGACTGATTTTTCAGGGCCGTCTCCGACTAAGAGCAGTTTTGCTTTTGTTTTGCCGGCTATATTGCGAAACACATGGATGACATCCTGCACACGTTTGACCTTTCTGAAGTTGGACACATGGATCACGACTTTTTCATTCGGCAGTATGCCATGTTTCTCTTTAATGGCCGCTGTGTTTTTCTTAAGATAGACACGTTCATCTATGAAATTATAAATCGTTTCTATTTTTTTCTTCGGCTTAATTAAATCGTACGTTTCAGCAGCAAGGGCTGATGAGACTGCTGTCACCCTGTCTGAAGCCTCTATCGCAAAACGGATAAGATCTTTTAAAGAGGGGTCGTAGCCTAATACTGTAATATCCGTTCCATGCAAAGTTGTCACGATGCCGATATTCCGTTTCAGCATCTGCTTTGCGAGATAAGCGCAAACCGCATGCGGCAGAGCGTAGTGCGCGTGGATGATGTCTAAATTCTCCCGTTCTGCAACCTCAGCGATCTTGCTTGCCAATGTTAAATCATACGGCGGATATTTAAAAACGGCATATTGGTTTACTTCAACTTCATGAAAGTGAATATTAGGATGGTATGTATTTAATCTGAACGGGATGCTTGATGTTATAAAATGGATTTCATGTCCCTTTTCAGCAAGCTGTTTCCCGAGTTCTGTCGCAATGATACCTGAGCCGCCGACGCTCGGATAGCATGTAATGCCTATTTTTAGTTTTTTCATTGTTCGCCCCCAAGCACATCATGATCCAGCATCAGCATTCGATTGGAAAAGAAGCCCTCGGCGTACCCTACACCCGCTTCTTTGCCGTACAGCTTTTCTCTTGCTTCAACGATCTCGATATAACCATTCGTCAATGGTGTTGAAACAGAATTCTGTGACGGTACAAATTGGCTTTTGTAGGCATTGAGGCTTTTCTTTTTATCCTCAATTGTATCCGAGATATCAATAACAAAATCAGGCTGATGAAAACCATTTATCATATAATAGTAGACCTTACTTACTTTATGCGCAGGCAGGCTGTTTTCATCCTTATATTTATGAATTCCTGCTGAAAAGATCGCTTCTTCAACCAGTGCTGCAGCATTGCCGTGATCCGGATGACGATCCTTTTTATATGGCATAAACACCGCTTTCGGCCGGCAGGTTCTAATGATTGTGACAATCGCCCGAATCGCATCATCACTCTTCATCAGCCCGCGGTCAGGGAGCGTCAACTGAATTCTTTTGTCCACACCTAATATACGGGCTGCTTCGGCCGCTTCTTCTTTTCGCAAACTGACTGTTCCGTTCGATGATAACTCAGCTTCAGTCAAATCGCATATCACAGCTTTTTTTCCCTGTTTGACAAACTTTGCTATTGTACCGCCCATACCGATCTCGACATCATCACTATGAGCGCCAAAAGCAAGAACGTCAGCATTATACATGAGGTTCTTCTCCCCGAAGAAGATTGCGGAATTCAAAAACGCCTTCATCTAGTGTGCGAACAAGAATTTCTGCAGTTCCCATATTGGTGGCAAGCGGAATCGAATAAACATCACATAAACGGATTAATGCCGAGACATCCGGTTCATGCGGCTGTGCGGTCAGCGGGTCGCGCAAAAAGATAACCAGGTCAAGTGCGTTAGCGGCAATTAACGCGCCGATTTGCTGGTCTCCACCTAAAGGGCCGGATTGAAAACGCTGAATTTTAAGGCCGGTCGCCTCTTGAATTTTCAATCCCGTTGTTCCCGTTGCATATAGATCATGATGACTTAAAATCTCTTGATAAGCGGTGGTAAATTGGATCATATCCTGTTTTTTCTTGTCATGCGCGATCAAAGCAATTTTCATCATTTATCCCCCTGTCTAATCAATGATATTCTCCAATCCGTACACAAGCTGATCAATCTTCATGACTTGTTCTACAGACAGTTTTACACCGGACATGAAGGAAGCACGGTTATAAGAATCGTGACGGATCTGAAGCGTTTGGCCGTCCATGCCGAACATCACTTCCTGATGGGCGATCAACCCTGGAAGACGAACACTGTGCAGACGGATTCCGTTTAGCTCCGCACCTCTTGCTCCTGGTAGGATTTCTTTTTCATCTGGATGCCCTTGCTGTTTTTCTTTTCGAACTTCAGAAATCATTTCCGCTGTTTTGAGAGCCGTTCCGCTTGGCGCGTCAAGCTTCTGATCATGGTGCAGCTCAATAATCTCAACATCATCGAAGTAGTTGGCAGCCATTTTTGAGAATTTCATCATGAGTACCGCACCCAATGCAAAGTTTGGAGCGATGATAGCCCCGATCCCTTTTTCTTCTGTAAGAGTTGTAAGTTCTTTCAAATCAGCTTCAGAGAAACCGGTAGTGCCCACTACAGGACGGACACCGTGTTCTAATGCAACTTTTGTATGTACTTTGCCGATTTCGGGTGTTGTTAAATCAATTAATACATCTGGTGTTGTTTCTGTAAAGCAGGCATGGATATCTGTGTAAATAAGAGCATCAGACTCCACAGCCATCACATCAGATAATTTGCGCTGATCGTATGTATGGTCTACTGCTCCGACCAGGTCAAAATGAGGTGTTTTTTCAGCCAATTTAACAGCTTCTTGCCCCATTCTTCCCCGCGGTCCTGCAATGACTACTTTAATTGTTTCGTTTGACATCTTGATCTCCTCTACTTTCCTTCTTCTTTTCTTGTCCAGCGGTCTTTATCTCTAGTATTAAATTTATGCATGACTCGGTCGTGGGCTTCCTCCAATGAAATATCAAGAGAATTGGCTAAACAAACCAATACAAACAGCACATCGCCCATTTCCTCTTCCATGCTTTTATCATCTTCAGTCGCTTTTTTTGGTTTTTCTCCATAACGATGATTGACTTCTCTTGCTAGCTCGCCCAGTTCTTCGGTTAATCTTGCCATCATGGCAAGCGGGCTGAAATATCCTTCTTTAAATTGGCCGATATAGCGGTCCACCTCAGCCTGTATATCTTTCATTGTTTTATCACTCACTGCACGAAACCTCCTATCATCCTCTTACATGTTAGCTAATTCGGATACGTTTGACAAATGTTTAAGCACGTTTGCTGTTTTCTTTTGCATCCACTATAATATAAACGCTATCTAATGGAAGGAAAAGGGGTTTTGTGTGATGCTTGGAGAAATTAGATTAAAAAACATAATTTTTATTTTAATCGGTGCAGCAATTTTTTCATTTGGCCTGGTTCATTTTAATATGCAAAACAATCTGGCAGAGGGTGGATTTACGGGTATTACACTATTGCTTTATGCCCTTTTCCATATTAGTCCTTCTATTTCAAACCTGGTTTTGAATATCCCGATCTTTTTTATCGGCTGGCGTTTGCTGGGCAGGACGATGTTTGTATACACACTAGTCGGTACTGTAGCACTGTCTTTATTCCTCAGCATTTTTCAGCGATATGAAATACATATGCCCCTTCAGCATGATCTTGCGCTTGCCGCTTTATTTGCCGGCGTATTCATTGGAGCCGGCTTAGGCATTATTTTTAAGTACGGCGGGACGACGGGCGGGGTTGATATCATTGCCCGTTTGATCAATAAGTATTTTGGGATACCAATGGGCAGAACGATGTTTGCTTTTGATGCTTGCGTGATCATTTTATCATTGCTTACCTATCTCTCTTACAAAGAAGCCATGTATACATTGGTTGCCGTATTTGTGGCGGCAAGACTGATTGATTTTACTCAGGAAGGCGGGTATGCAGCTAAAGGTGCAACAATTATCTCATCGAAAAACGACCAGATTCAGAAGAAGATTCTTGAGGAAATGGAACGGGGTGTTACCATTTTGAAAGGACAGGGATCCTACACGAAAGAGGATCTAGACGTACTGTATTGTGTAGTGCCGAAAAATGAACTGGTCATGCTAAAAAGTGTGATTAACTCCATTGATCCTCATGCCTTTGTCGCGGTCAGCGATGTACACGATGTGCTTGGAGAAGGATTTACACTTGATGAAAATAAAAATCCGCTCCCGCGCTAATGTTTTTTGGATGACAAAAGGCGGCTGCCGCCGCCCCTCTTACTCATTTTGGATAATCCCGTTTTTTCAGTTTCTTTTTTTCCGCTCTGTATTTTTTGTAACCGACATAAGTAAGTGCAGTAATGATGATACCTCCTGTAGTGATCATCACCCATAACAAAGACGGATCTGCATCATCCTCTTCCACCCTGTCAAATACACTCTTCAGGTCGTTCTGGAGTAGGGATAGCCTTTCAAGCTTCGTACTCTCGGTCATTTGCTGAAATCCCTCTTGCTCGATCACTGCAATATGTTTTCCGACTGTATCAAGCTGATCTTCTGATATATCGATTGTAAGACTTGGATAAATCAAATCATACAAGCTGATAAATTCATTCCACTTTTCATGAAAGCTCGTACTTTCATTTTTTTGGACATCCTGCTTAAGTGCGGCAAAGACCTCCATAATCGGCTTCTCCAGTGACCCCCAAAGGGGATCAGACTGATTGTCAACAGCATCCATCAGCATTCTGAACTGTGCGGCTGCTCTGAGCTTTTGTGTGTCTGATGCATCAGCCTGTTTTAAACTCCGTACCATATCGTTATAGCCCAAAGTAATTTGGCGAATTTGGGCTCCGGTTAACATGCTGTCTTGCTTCTGTTTTTCAGCGGATTTTAATGTTTTTTCAAAATACGATAAGACTTGTAGCGCCTCTTCATATTTCGATTGGCGGGTCATTTGAAAAACCGTATCGGATAAATCATTCAATTCCTTGAGGCTTCCCCGCTCTTCAGCCTTGGCATTCCCATTATAAAAAATAAGAGCAATCAACAAACAGATCGTCAGCTTTCGTTTCATGCAGGTCCCTCCCACTCTCTCTCCTTACAGAATATGAAGGAAAGGACAAGGATAGACCAAGATTGTCTTTACGTGAGTGGAAGCTTTGTTTGCTTTTTCGATATGACAAGATAGAAGGCAAGCCCGATTGAAAAGATGCTCAGCCAAAACGTTCCATACCCTATGTCAGTCATATATTCAGAAAGCATGGAGTATTGAGGCATCATCCCAAACAGGTAATCAATGACATCATTATGAAGCGTCCAGACCGCAGCAATAACAAGATGCCATAATGAAAACCGAAAATACGGGCTGTACAGCACTCCTTGGACAGCCATAGCAAAATGCGAGGCAATCAGCATATAGCCTTCCCATGGCAAATCCCCCGTTACAGCCAGCACGAGAATATTCATGACGACCGCCCACAAGCCATATTTCACGAGCGTGACTAACGCAAGCGCTTCAAAAAGCGGAGCATTCCGCTTCATGAGAAAGGCCAGCAGCACAAACAAGAAGAAAAACGTTGCTGTCGGACTGTCCGGAACAAAGATGAGGAAGCGGGCCGGCGTCTCCAAAAGCTGAGGCAAGTACCAATAGTAGCCGTAAACCGTCCCCAGAAAATTGATGGCTAAGACAAGAATAAGCATCGTTCGCTGTCCTAATACATATTGAAACCATTTCACATCAAATCAACTCTCAGTCCTGTAAAAATAATATGTCCATATAAAAAAGCTGACGCCTGGTCAGCTTTTGATAATAAAAGTATATCCTTCCATTTCGCAATTCACAATACGTTATTTTGCAGTTGTTTCGGAAATGAATTTCGCAAGTTCTTCAAGCTGCTTATCATTTCCTTTGAACACACCTGCCGGCATTTGGCCTTTTCCTTCAACAGCGATCTTTTTGATTTCTTCCGGCTTCAGTCCGGTGTCTACCAATGAAGGCCCAGCCGCTCCGCCTTGAAGATTATCCCCGTGACATGAAATACAGCCCTGCTCCTGAAAAATTTTATATCCTTCGGCACTGGTATCGATATCCGCTTCTTTTGTGATTTTCCCCTGCTCCTCCGCCTTTGCCCAATCGTGAGTGGCTACGGACTGCCAAGTCAAAAATACAGCCGCGGAAATTGCCAAGAGCATCATCCCCACAGCCACAGGACGCTTCCAAGGCCTTCTTTCCGTTCCTCTGTCGAGAAATGGCGCCAAAAGCAGAGCACCAAAGGCGATCCCCGGCATAATCATAGCGCCGACCACCGTAAAGCTCCCAGCGGCGTATTCATATTTCAAAAGCTGATATAAGAAAAGAAAATACCAGTCCGGCAGCGGAATATAACCTGTATCAGTCGGGTCCGCCATCCGCTCCAAAGGCGGCTGGTGTACTATCGTCAAAACAAGAAAACCGATCAGAAAGACAGCTCCGACCATCCATTCCTTTAATAAGAAATTTGGCCAGAAGGCTTCTGTTTTACCGGGATACTCTGAGTAATCCTTCGGTATATTCGGCTTTTTCTCAGCCGGTATCCTTGAGTCTCCTACAAATTTCATCCCTTTGCCCCGGTGCATGTCATCCCCTCCCTTTTATTCGCAGATCAAGTTTAAAGCGGTCCTGAAATTCCCTGCTTGCGGATCATAATAAAGTGTGCGGCCATCAATCCAAACAATGCGGCAGGAAGAAAGAATACATGGATCGCAAAAAACCTAGTCAGTGTTTGGGCGCCTACAATATCCGGATGCCCTGCCAGGAGTGTTTTGACTTGCGTCCCGATTAAAGGAGTGGCTTCAGCGATCTGCAGTCCAACTTTTGTGGCAAACAGAGCCTTCATATCCCAAGGAAGCAAGTAGCCTGTAAACCCAAGCCCGAGCATAACAAAAAAGATTAACACACCGACTATCCAGTTCAGTTCCCGCGGCTTTTTATACGCCCCTTGGAAAAAGACCCTTAGCGTATGTAAAAACATCATCACAATGACCAAGCTGGCGCCCCAATGGTGCATCCCCCTGACAATCTGGCCGAATGCGACTTCATTTTGCAAATAATATACCGATTCCCAAGCATTTTTAATATCAGGCACATAATACATCGTTAAAAACATCCCGGACAACACTTGGATAACGGTTACAAAAAACGTCAGTCCCCCAAAGCAGTACACAAACGCAGAGAAATGATGGGCGGGATTCACATGTTCCGGCACTTCGTGATCGGCAATATCCCTCCACATCGGTGTAATATCAAGCCGTTCATCTACCCAGTCATAAATTTTGTTCAGCATGTCACCCTTCCCCCTTAGGCTTTGCTTTTCCAAGATACAGGAAGCCGTCTTTAACTTCTTGCTCGTAATGATCAAGAGGCGCAAGCGGCGGCGTGCCCGGGACATTGGTGCCGTCTTTTTCATAGAGTCCGTAGTGGCAAGGACAGAAAAATTTATTCGGATTTTTAGGATCGCTGTTCCAGTTCACCGTACACCCCAAATGCTTACAAATTGGTGAAAGTGCTACAATCTCATCCCCATTTTTGAAAACCCAAGCTGATCTCGATTCTTCCGACTCATACCAGGCATCGACTTGATTAATTTTGAAATCAAAGCGCTGCGGCTCTTTCGTCAGCTCATCTACGCTGACAACCTGAACCATGTCCTGCTTTCCTGTCGATTTTAATACCGGGTCGAGTGCAAAGCGAACCATAGGCATGAGCATACTAGCCGCCATAAACCCCCCTACGCCTGTTAGCGTATAATTTAAAAATTGACGTCTCGATATATCATGTCTTCCGCCCATCTCTTCTCCCCCCTCAAGGTCAACCCTGCAAACTGACTAAAATAGAAAATATTTCATAACTCTAGACACCCTCATAATATATGAATCTCTCAGCAAGGTCAATATAGCCAAAATATTGTTTATGAGGAAATGTAAGTGTTTTTACGAAGCGTTCCATAACTGTAACAAAACGTTCAAAATTTCAGCTGTGCGTTCATCTAATATTTTTCTTTTTAGGGAATCATTTAAGTGCTCTAACGGTACAGAAGGCGCAACAATAATTTTCCCTAATGACTCTTCGCTTCTCCAATGATCATCAGCTGTCAGCAGTAGAACATGCTGAAAATCTGATTTGACCTCCTCCTGTAAATCTTTCAGCCCTTGAACGGTATTTTCATTTCTATCAACATATGTATAAGCAGGCAATAAATATACCCGTCCTTTTAACTGCCTTTCCAATTCTTCCGCAAGAAGCTGCGTAAATTCGCCTCTCTCTGCCGCTATTTTTAATTGGCTCCCCATTTTAATGTTAATTAATGGTATGACAGCGGTATCAATGTAATCTTTAGATTGTAAGTAGTCCTTGGCATCAGGCATTTTCCACCTCATCATCGTTCTCCCCTTTTTACGACAACAAGCCTTGCATTACGCTGCAAGGCTGGTCATGTTATGTGAGCTGATTCAATTGGCGCGATAATTGTTCAAATGCTTCTTTATCATGACGATCAAGCGCATCGTCAATGTCTTTTAATAATTTTTCTCTTTGGAATGTAGAAATGGCGTGCTCCAGGATTTGTTCAGCCAGCCCCTGATCTTTTTTGTTTTCAAACAGATCCTTCGGAATGTGAGGGTTGGACTCCAGCACCGCCGCATACTCAGGAGAACTGTAGGCTGAACGGAAATTAAGCTGGATAAACAAATCCTGCTGTTTATTTAATCTAATATCATGAAAAGATTTTTCCGCGTCGGTTGTCATGACATTCTCTTTATAAAACCGAAACGGAACTTCTTCAACACAATGTGTTGACATTATAATGCCTCTCGGGCAAAATTCTGCCTGCTCCACAAAATGAACCTTTTCCATTAAAGAATCGTGGCTCATTAAGTAGTTCAAGATCCATACGCATTCTCTGCGTTTTAGCTGATAATGGTTTAAAAACCAGCGGATAAAATCCTTTTTCTCATTGACAGAAACAGGGGTCTGCATGTAATTCCCTCCTCTATCGATCGTATAATCTATACTTATATGTTCCACATAAGCGGTTAAAATTCCTGCTTATCTCGAAAATTCATCCTCGATCCGCAAGATTATTTCTTCCAGCTCTTCATTTGCTCCGTCTATTTCGAGTACCTTTTTCAATAGCGGCAGCGCTTCTTGTTGAAGGCCTTCTTCTAATAAAAAGGTTGCGTATTCGTATAAGAAATCTCTGTCCTCACGATAGTGAAGAAAAGCAGCTTCAAAGGATTGTTTTGCTTCTTCATACTGCTCTAATTCGGTGTAAGCACTGGCCAGATACCAGTTGTATTTCGGATCTTCTTCCCCGTAGCCGCGCACCTCTTGAATCAGATCAATAATTTTCTCATAATCCTCTTCCTTATGATACACAGCAAGAAGAGTATGAAGTGCTTCGACGAAGCCAGGATCAAGAGCAAGCGCTTCCTGAAGAAGTTGTTTCCCGTCTTCTGATTTCCCGATTTTTAACGCCATCTTTGCGGCATAGAGGAAAAGCTCTTTGTTATATTCATCATATCTGATACCCTCTTTTGCTGTTTTTAATGCCTCTTCATACATCCCTTCAGCCTCATAGCTTTTTGAAAGCGGCATATAAAGTGATGAATAGGATGGATCAAGCTCTTTTAAATCGGACAGCTGTTTAATAGCCGTTTTGATCAGTCCGGCCTGTGAGGCTGTAAATCCATAGCCGAAAATTGTATTAGGGTCAGGATTCTCATCTACAGCTTTTTCATACCACGGAATGGCCTCCTCAAAATCTCCTGATGCACTTAGCGATTCTGCCAGCCTTTGGTGGACATTAACGCCTCCGATCTCACTCTGCTCCCCAGCCGTTCTTTTAAAATATTGAACAGCTTTTGCATAGGCTCCTTGCGTAAAGTAAAGCTCGCCTAACGCAAAATCAATGATTGGTTCATTTTCAAGAATAGACTTTGCCTGTAAAAGCTTTTGCTCACTTACTTCGAACAGCCCCTGCATCTGATAAAGATCAGCCATGAGCAGCAGGCTTTCCGGATATGATGGGTCTGATTCCGGGATCGTTTCCAGCACAGCCAGCGCTTTTTCTTCTTCGTCAATATCTATTAAAAGTTCAGCATAAAAATTCGTCAGTTCTGTTTCATTCGGGTATAGATCATGCAAATCACTGATCAGTGAGATCGCTTTCTCTACATTTCCCCACTCGTAATAAAGCTGTGCTGCGATGGCTTTATCTTCATCATGTAGCTGTTTTTCGGCCTTCGAGAGGGTGTTGAGTCCCTTTTCTGTTTCTCCTGCTTCAACTAATTTTATGGCTTCTTGAATTAATGTATTCAAATCGGACCGGTCCTTTCTTTTCCTAACAACATCAACCATACATAAAAGTCTTATTTGTTCAGGGGTTAATCCTATCATAATTCAGGTGAAAAGCCCTCGGCAAATAAGATGCTTACACTGTACGTCAAGGAATTTCTGAGTCTTATTAGTTTATCAAAAGATCCTGCGATAGCAAATAAAAAAAGGAAGATAGCCCTCTATTACAGTAAAGCAGCCCTTGACCTGCCGACTTGTAAGTAAAGCCCCCTCCCTCTTTTGAATTTTTATATTCCTCTATAAGACAGGCTATGTTTTTTTCCTTCAGTTTATGACTGATAAACAACTCGCACAACAAATCCTGAAGCATAAACTTCAGGATTTGTTTGAAAGCTTATTTAAATGATCAAAAAAGTTTGGATATGACACATGTATGGCGTCGGTCTGTCCGATCTCAATCGGCTCTTCTGTTAAACAGGAAGCTATACCCAGCATCATGCCGATCCGATGATCTCCATGACTGGATACTTTCGCGCCGCCTTTTAGAGTTTGTTTGCCGTATACCTTCATCCCGTCTTCGGTCGGTTCAATCTCAGCACCGAGCTTTCGAAGCTCTGAAACAACTGTGTCGATACGGTTCGTTTCTTTCACTTTAAGCTCTGCGGCATCCTTAATGACTGTTGTTCCATCCGCCTGAGTCGCTAGGAGCGCAATGATAGGTATCTCATCAATCAAGCGCGGAATAATATCTCCGCCAATTTCAACCGCTTTAAGAGATGACGTTTCAATGATCAAATCTCCATAGGACTCTGCGCTTTCGTCAACAGATGGTATAATTTCAAGCTTTGCCCCCATGTTTTGAAGCACGTCGATGATACCGGTCCGAGTCGGATTTAACCCAACGTTTTTCAGTATAATTCTGCTGTTTGGAATCATTGCGCCAGCTGCAAGGAAAAACGCCGCTGAAGAAATATCTCCGGGAACAAAAATATCTGCAGCCGTAAGCTGCTGGCCGCCTTTTATGGAAACACTTGTCTTGTCCTCTGCCAGTTTCACTCCGAAAGCAGACAGCATCCGTTCAGTATGATCTCTGGATTTATGAGGCTCGGTGACGGTGGTAGTCCCCTCAGCCTGCAACCCGGCAAGCAAAACAGCTGATTTAATTTGCGCGCTTGCCACAGGTGATACATAGTCAATGCCTTTTAATGTACCGCCGCTTACTGATAGCGGTGTGAATTCTCCGCCGGCTCTGCCGTCAATTTTAGCGCCCATTTGTTTCAGGGGCTCTGTTACACGTTTCATTGGACGCTTCGCAATGCTTTCATCCCCAGCTACCGCGCTGTAAAAAGGACGGCCCGCAAGGATCCCGAGCATCAGACGAATCGTTGTGCCTGAATTACCGACGTCTAACAGGCTTTCTGGCTCACGCAGGGAATCAATCCCTTTCCCGTGAATGACTACATCACTGCCGTTACGCTCAATTTGAACACCCATCTTCCTAAAGCAATCGATGGTGCTCAGACAGTCCGCACCCGGCAGAAAATTTTTAACAGTTGTTGTGCCTTTCGCAAGCGCACCAAACATAACAGAGCGGTGAGAAATGGATTTATCACCGGGTATATGTATTTCTCCGTTTAACGCCTGTACCTTTTCTCTTTTCATTGTTCTCCACCTCAATCAGCATAAAAAGTTTCATATTCCGCCCGGGCTTCTATGCACTGTTCGGCCCGTTTGCGGTCATCATCGGATTGAAAACTGATCCTTAAAATCCCGTTAATATCTTCTCTCGTTTCAATTATGCGGATATTCGTTATACTGATGCGTTCCGCAGCAAGTATAGCCGTTATCTCAGAAATTACACCAGGATGATCCGGCACGTCTACGTATAAATCATAAAATGCCGGTATTGCGCCCTTCTGCCGGAGAGGCAGTCCGTCACGGTAGTCCTTTGCCGTTTTAAAATAATTGAATAGTTTTTCCGCATCCCCATGCTCTACATATGTCCGGATCGTTTCAATTTCACGAGTCCACTCATCAAAACGATCTAAAATCTTATCTTTATTATGTAAAAGTATATCACGCCACATTGCAGGACTGCTTGATGCAATCCGGGTAATATCCCGAAAACCGCCGGCTGCAAACCGCTTTACAAGCGGATATAGCTCTTCCGAGTGATGGGTCTGATGCACAAGACTGGCTGCAACAATATGCGGAAAATGACTGATCACGCTCGTAACGCCATCATGCTCTTCAGGCGACATTTCTACAAATTGGGCATTCGTCCCTTGCAGCAAATGTTTTAACTGATCGACTGCTTGTCTGGCCGTTTTATGGCCTGGGGTTAAAATATAAAACGCATTTTCAAACAAAAATTCCTTTGCGGCAGCAACTCCTGATTTATGCGAGCCTGCCATCGGATGCCCTCCGACAAATTGGTAGCCGGCAGGCAGCACTTGATCGGCGTAATGAACCACTTTTTGCTTTGTGCTTCCTACGTCAGTAATCAAAAGCGGATGCTTAATTCCTGAATGAGCCAGTTCATCAAGCATAAGCAGCGTTTGCGCAACGGGTGTGGCGATAATAATGGTTGCAGCTTTTTTCGCGCCGTCAATAAACGAATCAGCACTCTCATCTATCACACCTAATTTTAAAGCAGCCACCACCTGCTCATCTGAAATGTCGACCCCAATAATGCGTTTTTCCGGATGTTTTTTTTTGATGGCTAACGCAATAGAACCGCCTATCAATCCGAGACCGGCGAACAATATTGTATCTTTGATTTGATTCATTCGTCATCACCTGATTCATAGACTAAAGAGGTGATACTTGATCACCTCTTATAAAATTTCAGCTAAAGTTGCGAGAATTTCCTCGTTTTGCTCTTTCGTCCCGATCGTAATCCGGAGTGAAGTCGGGAATCCTAATGCATTTCCTGATCGGACTATATAACCTTTTTGCAGCAATGCCTGAAACAATTCATCAGACGGGCGGTTAAAGTCTATTAAAACAAAGTTTGTCTGTGAAGGGTAGCACTTTAATCCGTGGGTTTTCGCAAAATCATAATACTGCTGAAGGCCTGCTTGATTTTTCTCGGTGCAAGAGGCGATAAATTCTTGATCATCAAGCGCTGCAATCGCTGCTGCCTGCCCAAGACGGCTGGTGTTAAATGGTTCTCTGGCCGGCTCTATTTGGCGGATCAATTTTTCGTCAGCAATGCCGTATCCAACTCTAAGCGCCGCCAGACCGTAAGCCTTTGAAAACGTGCGCAATATCATAAGATTGGGATACGTATTCAAAAGCGGTATGCTTTCCGGGTAATCCTCAGCTGTTACATATTCATAATATGCTTCGTCAAGAACAACGAGGACACGAGAAGGAACACGCTCCAGAAATGAAATCAATTCTCCTTCAGCTGTATAAGTGCCAGTCGGATTGTTCGGGCTGCAAATCCAAACAACTTGAGTCTGTTCGTCAATCGCTTCAAGCATCCCGTCTAAATCATGAGAGCCGTCAGCACGAAGGGCGATTTCACGAACTTCAGCACCTTCAATCACCGCATTATGCTTATATTGCGGAAAAGTCGGGGCTGCTGCAATCGTGTTTGTTTTGTCGTTTAAAAAAGCCCGGCATAAAATTTGGATGATTTCATCTGAACCATTGCCGAAAATAAGTGATGTTTCGCTGACATTGAGGTGCTCACTAAGCCTTGTCCGCAAAGCGGCGCTATATCCATCAGGATATAACGCAAGCTGTTGAATTTCATGATGAAGCGCCTCTTTTGCAGCTTCCGAACAGCCATACGGATTTTCGTTTGATGCAAGCTTCACGACTTTATCCAAACCATATTCAGCTTTTACTGCTTCAATTGGTTTACCCGGCTGATAAGGCTTCAGTTGTTTTAAATGTTCTTTGATACGCAAATCCAGTCACCTCATTTTAAACTGTACAAACCGCCAAACATCTTCGCGTAATCTTCAAACTCCTGCACTGCACGATCTCTCGTCTCAATGCTGATGAGCCGATCCTTTAATTCTTCTATTTTTTTGACGAGCGCACTTCCAACTACGACACCGTCACAGATTTCATTCATCTTGACCACCTGCTCGCGGCTGGAAATACCAAACCCTACAGCAACCGGCACAGAGCTGAAATTCTTCACTGTCCGGATAAATGGATAAGCTGATGAATTGAACTCATTTCGGACACCGGTCACACCTAACGAAGATACACAGTAGACGAAGCCCTCGGCTTGTTCAATAATGGTTTTCAAACGGCTTTCGCTTGTCGGTGCAACTAAAGAAATATACGTTACCTCGTGGGTTTTGCATTCCGCTTGAAGGCTGGCGCTTTCTTCTAAAGGCAGATCCGGAACAAGCAGGCCGTCTATATGATTTTCCCGCAGTAAAGCGAAAAAGTATTCTTTGTTCAATTGTAACACAGGATTATAATACGTAAAGAGGATAATAGGAATATTGACGCCACTTTTTTTCATTTTTCCGCCTAATTCAATCGCCTTTACAATATTCATCCCATTATCAAGCGCCCGTTTTGAAGCTCGCTGAATCACCGGGCCGTCTGCCAGCGGATCTGAGTATGCTACACCAATCTCAAGTGCCGTGGCTCCTGCTTTTTGGAGAGACTTAGCCAGTTCGATTGAAACTTCTGGCAACGGATCACCTGCTGTAATAAACGGGATAAACAGTTTTTTCGACTGGTCCTGGTCTATGTTAAACATCCGCTTTCACCTCATCTTCCAATACGTTCATTAATGTGTTGACATCCTTATCTCCTCTTCCTGATAAACAGACGAGGATAGTTTGATCACGGTCCATCTCTTTTGCGATTTTGAATGCCTTCGCTAATGCATGAGCAGATTCGATCGCTGGTAAGATACCTTCTTTTTCTGACAATAGTTTTAACGCATCTACTGCTTCTTCATCAGTTATGCTATCGTATGTGACACGGCCGCTTTTATGCAAATAGGCGTGCTCCGGACCAATTCCCGGATAGTCAAGCCCTGCTGAAATTGAATAAGGTTCAATAATTTGACCGTACCCGTCTTGAATGAGGTAAGTGAGCGAACCGTGAATCACGCCTATGGTTCCTTTCGTAATGGTAGCGGCATGAAGCGGGGTATCAATTCCTTTCCCTGCCGCTTCAGCACCGATCAGTTCAACATCTTCATCTAAAAATGCCTGAAACATGCCTATCGCATTACTTCCGCCGCCTACGCAGGCAACGACTTTATCAGGCAGCGTTCCCTCAATATTTTGCAGCTGATCCTTCGCTTCCTCTCCGATCATTTTTTGAAATTCCCTGACAATTTGCGGATAAGGGTGTGGTCCGACAACCGAACCGATCATGTAAAAATGATCCTGACAATGCTGAACCCAATAGCGGATGGCCTCATTTGTCGCATCCTTCAGTGTCCCGTTTCCGCTTGTAACCGGCACAACCTCTGCTCCAAGAAGCTTCATTCGGAATACGTTCAGAGACTGGCGGGCGACATCCTCCTCACCCATAAATACAATGCAGGAAAAACCAAACTTTGCAGCAACTGTCGCGGCGGCTACCCCGTGCTGCCCGGCACCTGTTTCTGCAATGATTTTCGCTTTGCCCATTTTTTTCGCAAGCAACGCCTGGCCTAAAGCATTGTTGATTTTATGAGAACCTGTATGGTTTAAATCTTCTCTTTTCAAATAAATTTTAGCGCCGCCTAAATGCTCTGTGACTCGATCGGCATATGTTAATGCGGTCGGCCTGCCGGAATATTCCGCTAACAGCTTATGATATTCTTCCCGAAAAGCGGGATCATCCTTTATTTCCTTAAATGCTTTTTCAATTTCTTCTAACGGCTGCATAAGAGTTTCCGGAACAAATTTCCCGCCAAAATCGCCGTATCTGCCTATTTCATTTGGATATGGATACATACTGTTTCATCCTTTCTTCTAAGAGCCTAATCAGTTTGACATCTTTTTGTCCGTTCTTTTCTATTCCGCTGGCAAGATCGACTCCGCCCGGTTTCCATTTCAATAAGTCTGCGATTGTGTCGGGATTCACACCGCCTGCGATGAAGCACCGTTTCCCCGTTTGTTCAGCTTTCTGCTGATATTCCGGCACACACTCCCAAGCAAAAGCCACTCCAGTCCCGCCTCTTGCACCTTTTACAGATGAGTCAATCAAAAAACCGTCTACACAATCGATAAAGCGGTCCATATCCTGAATTGCTGTGCAGTTATGATGGAGCGCCTTCCATATTTCACAATGTGTCAGGAGGCGAAGGGCTTCAGCATCCTTCGGTGTCTCATCACCGTGAAGCTGGATGACGTCTAGTTGCAATTCGTATGCTATATGGGCAATCGTTCCCATCGTTTCATTCACAAAAACGCCGACAATCTGTTTTCCGGTGCGAACCTGGCTCAGCCACTTTTTCACATCTGCAGTGGAAACTTTTCGTTTACTGTCAGCAAAAATAAAGCCCAGATAATCTGCCTGTGAATCCGCTGCAAGCCGCAGATCCTGCAGTGACCGTATACCGCAATACTTTAATGCCGGTTTTTTCATTTCTTCACTCCCCATACAAAGCATGGATTGCTTTTTGCTGTGAATGTTGTCTCATCAATGACTCACCAATCAGAACAGCTCGGGCTCCATGTTCCTTGACAAATGTTAAATGTTCTAAAGTACCAATGCCGCTTTCACTGACAAGCAAGCATTCTTTCGGAACGAGGGATGCAATCTGTTTCGTCTGTTCGAGTGAAGTTTCAAACGTTTTTAAGTTTCGATTATTAATACCGAGAATATCTGGGGTGAATACCTTTACTATTTGTTCAAGCGTCGTTTGATCATGAACCTCAACTAACACGTCCATTTCCTTTACCTTTGCTTCGAGATACAACTCGTGAAGCTGTAGGGGATCAAGCACCTCGCCGATTAACAATATGGCATCTGCTCCGATTCTCTTTGATTCCTCCACTTGAATAGAATCAATAATAAAATCTTTTCTTAGCACAGGAATCGAAACAGCGCGCTTTACGTCTGATAAATACCTGTTTTTCCCTTGAAAAAACGGAAAGTCAGTTAAAACAGAAAGCGCGTCTGCCTGCGCAGCTTCATAGTCTCTCGCAATCCGTTCCGGAACAAAATCTTCTTTAATGAGCCCTTTTGACGGCGACGCTTTTTTGACTTCAGCAATCAATCCGATAAAACGGTTCGCGTCTGCCAGCGCCTCTTTAAAAGACCGTTTTTCAAAAGGCTGTTCTTCTGGCAGGATAAGAGTTTTGACTTCTTCTTTTTTTTGATTGATGATGTTTTCAAGCATAGATCTCTTCCTCTTTCTGTTTCAGTCTGTCGAGCTGCGCTGCGGCACCTCCGCTTGTAATCGTTTCTAACGCAAGCTCCGTTCCTTCTTTCAGTGTTTCGGCAATACCCGCCGTGTATATCGCAGCGCCGGCATTAAAGGCTGTAATATATAAAGCTGATTGGTTGCTTTTATTTTCAAAAATATTCTGAATCAAATGAGCGCTTTCTTTCGGTGACTGGACCTGTATATCTTCAAGTCTGCCAATTTTGAAGCCGAACTCTTCGGGTGAAACTGTATATTCCCGGCGTTCTCCATCCTTTATTTCAATCACATCGGTCGGTGATGTAACCGAAAGCTCATCTAAACCGTCACGGCTTGCTGCGAATAGTACATGCTTTGGCTGAAACATTTCCAGTGCGCTTGCCATCAATCCCGCTTTTTCAGCAGAATAGACACCGATCACCTGACGCTTCGCCTGCAAAGGATTGCTGAGCGGTCCGAGCAGATTAAAAATCGTTCTGAATCCTAGCTCTTTCCTTGTGCCCGCTACATGTTTCATGGACGAATGATAAAGCGGCGCAAAGAGAAATCCCATGTTATTTGTTTCAATGCTGACTCTGACTTCTTCAGGTGTGGTTTGGATTGGAATCCCAAGCTCTTCAAGAACGTCGGCGCTTCCGCTTTTAGAAGATACGGAGCGATTGCCGTGCTTAGCAATTTTAGCTCCTGCTGCTGAAGCAACGATTGCCGATGCCGTTGAAATGTTAAAGGTAGAGATGCCGTCACCGCCTGTTCCGCATGTGTCAACCACATCAGGAAGTCCGTCTACCGTAAGGGCATGTGTCCGCATGGCCTTCACAAAGCCCGCCAGTTCTTCTGCAGTTTCGCCCCGATGAGCCAGGATTGACAATATACCGCCCATTTCAGAAGCAGTCATTTCTGCTGTCATCATCATATTCATAAGCGCTTCTGCTTCAACCGCAGTAAGTGTCTTTCCGTCAACGCACGTTTGCAGAAATTGGTTCATCCGCTTCATCCCCCTTGCTACGAAACATGTCTTCAGCAATATGAATTGTTTTCAGCAGCGCGCCCGCTTTGCTGCAGCTTTCCTCATATTCGGCTTCCGGCACAGAATCAGCAACAATACCTGCTCCAGCCTGTATCGATGCCACGCCGTTTTTCACGCTCATGGTGCGGATCGTAATACAGGAGTCGATATTCCCGTCAAATCCGATGTAGGCGATGCAGCCGCCGTATGTCTCCCTCGGTGTCGGCTCCAATTCATTTAAAAGCTGCATGGCACGGATTTTTGGGGCCCCGGTTAAAGTTCCCGCGGGAAAAGCCGACATTAGCGCATCGACAGGGTGAACGCCCTCTTTCAGCCTTCCTGTGACGACTGAAATGATGTGCATGACATGTGAAAATGAAACGATCTTTGTGAACTCCGGCACAGCAACCGATCCATACTCCGCCACTCTGCCGATATCGTTTCGAGCTAGATCAACGAGCATATAATGCTCTGCTTTTTCTTTCTCATCTTTCATGAGCTCAATTTTGAGTTTTTCATCTTCCTCTTTGTCTGCGCCTCTTTTTCTTGTTCCGGCAATCGGATGGATTTCCAAATGCCCGTCTTGAACGTGGATTAACCGTTCTGGAGAGCTGCCGACAATCTCTCTGTCCGGGAGTTTTATATAGTACATATAGGGCGAGGGATTGACGATTCGCAGCACTCTGTACAATTCGAAGGAATCTGCTGTTATCGGAATCTCAAATTTTTGTGACAGAACACCTTGAAAGATGTCGCCTGCTTTTATATATTCTTTGATCTTTTCTACATCTGCCATAAACGCTGTTTTTTCGTAGTTTGAAGATACTGTATCGAAACTAGGTGTCTTATATGATTCAGATGAAAGAAACAGTTCTTGGATGTTTTTTTGATCCATCATCTTATCAATGAGGCCTTGGAGCTCTCGATGATTTTTATTGAACACAGCAATTTTTTCAGCTTCAGTTTCTTGTCCATTCAATCTGGCATACTGAATAAAGTGGACGTTTTTTGTTTCATGATCATAAGCGATTAATGTGCTGCAAACAAACAGCATACACTTTTCAAATTCCGTTTCCTTTCTGTGGCGAGGAACAGAAGGTTCAATTATGGGAATCATATCATAGCTTAAATACCCGACAGCTCCGCCGACAAAGGGAATGGCAAGCTCTGGCGTTTTGATTTTGTATGCTGCAGTCATCCAATCCAGGACCTCTTTCAATTCTTTTCCATTGTAAAGGGATCTGCCATTCTCATCTTGAGCAGTAAAATCATTTTGCTGTTCTTTGATCGTGAGAAATGGCTGAAGGCCGATGAACGAATATCTGGACCAATTTGATGTGTCATCCTTGCTTTCTAGAAGGTAAGTGATCTTCCTGTCCAGCTGCTCGATCATTTGGATAGGTGTTAGTGTGTCAACTGTGAATGTCTCCACAATCGGTATGGTGCGGTAGGACATGCTGTCCTCTAAAAATGCAGAAATGTTTGATTGGAAATTCATTGCTCTCACTCCTTATGGCAAGGAGAATGAGAAGAAGGCATGAGAGGAAAAATCAAGATATAACAAATAAAACCCAAAAGAAAGGCTTCTTTTGGGTAGAATAAACATACATGTCTCAGCTCAACTAGACTCATTCTCTGCTACCCTATTCTCTAACTCAACTCATTCACTAAGCTTTATACACACTCTTGTGTATTTCTAAGCTGTTCTTATCGTATTACAATTCATTATTTTTTGTCAATGATAAATCGGGTCTTAATACGACCGCTTTTTCCAAATAGACATGTCTGATTTGATTCTGAGGAACATCAGTCTGAACAGTCATCATGACCCTTATACATTTTTTCAGCCCGCCAGTAACATCCATTTCCTGCATGCATGTCACCGGTACATACTGCCAGCCAGAAAGCTCGCGCACAGCTTTTGCCGGAAAAACAGAGTGCAGGTCAGGTGTCGCCGATAGAAGCATTTGAACAACATCTTCAGGCTTTGTTTGGTTTTCTTCTATCATTTTCTCTAACAGCTGTTTGGTTTTTTGTAAAATTTCTTCTTCAGTGTCCTGTTCTACTGTAGTTGCTCCGCGAATTCCACGAATCATCATGATGTCTCCTCCATTCGCCATTTGTTCAGCCAGCTCTCAAGTTCATCTCTCGAAAACGTATGGTCGGCGACTTTTCCTAACTCTTTGAGAACGATGAATTGGATCATACCGCCGCGGGTTTTTTTATCATTCATCATACGGTCTAATAGCACGGAAGTTGCCGTTTCTTTTTTTATGCGGCTTGGATAGCCCAGGTTCTTAAACCAGCTGACTAAACGATTTCTGTCCATTTCACAGCCGGCTTCCTGTTCACTTATATATAAAGCAAACTGCATACCGAGTGCTACCGCATCCCCGTGGGTGATCTGTCCGTAGCCATACTCCGCCTCAACTGCGTGGCCAAGCGTATGCCCAAAGTTAAGAAAGGCTCTGATTCCTTCTTCCTTTTCATCCTGCTGAACGACAGACGCTTTAATCGAAATGCCTTTAAAAATCATATCATTCAGTTGCTCGCTGGTCATATCGTTCAGTGAGTGAATGTCCAGCAGGTCTTTCAGGAATGCTCTGTCATAAATAAAAGCATGTTTAATCACCTCTGCCATCCCAGACCGAAGCTCTTTTTCCGGAAGGGAACGGAGGAAGTCCGTATCGTAGAGCACGGCTTTTGGCTGATAAAATGCGCCGATCATATTTTTCCCAAGCGGATGGTTTACCGCTACTTTTCCTCCGACCGCGCTGTCATGCGCCAAAAGCGTTGTAGGCATTTGAATGAAATCAATGCCGCGCATAAATGTGGCAGCCACAAATCCAGCAAGATCTCCTACAACACCGCCTCCAAAAGCGATGATGCATGAGGAGCGATCCATATGAAATCGAATCGCTTCACTCTGCAGTTTCGTATACATATCCATTGATTTCGCCTGCTCTCCGCTCGGCACCGTCACTTTTTTGACAGGCCATTTTTCTTCCAGCAGATGAAGCATTTCATCACCGTACAGGCGATCCACTTCTTCATCGGTAACAAGCATAATGCGTGTGAATGGCCTGTTTAGCGAGTTTAATAGTTCGCAAGCCTTTTTTCTGATTCCTTGTCCGATAAATACAGGATACGAAGAGGAAGCGGTTTGAACATGCAGTGTTCTCATTAAAATTCCCTCGACAGTTTTCTCATATTCTCCACGTTTTCTCTAATGCGGTCAATTTGGTCAAGACCGAATTGTTCAACAACAGCGTTGGCAATTTCCCATGCAACAGCAGCTTCCGCCACTACACTTGCCGCTGGCACTGCGCAGCTGTCTGAACGTTCAATGCTTGCAGAAAACGGTTCTTTCGTTTCAATATCCACACTTTTCAGCGGTTTATATAATGTCGGAATCGGCTTCATGACTCCGCGGACAACGATTGGCATTCCTGTCGTCATGCCGCCTTCCAATCCGCCAAGTCTGTTCGTAGCACGAGTATATCCTTTTTCTTCGTCCCAAATGATCTCGTCATGAACCTCGCTTCCATTTCTCCCGGCCGCTTCAAAACCGATGCCGAATTCCACACCTTTAAATGCATTAATAGATAGTACTGCCGCAGCAAGCTTGCTGTCCAGTTTACGGTCATAATGAACATAGCTGCCCACGCCCACCGGCATTCCTTCAACAATCACTTCCACAATTCCGCCGATGGAATCTCCGTTTGCCTTCGCTTCGTCAATGGCATCCATCATTTTTTTGCCTGCTTCTTCATCGTAGCATCTGACAGGAGACTCTTCAGTCACACGCTTCAAGTCATCAATTGAAGTATATTCCGTTTTTTCAGCCTTAACTGCCCCGATCTGTAATACGTGGCCCGCTACCTTAATGCCAAGTTCAGAAAGGATCTTTTTAGCGACAGCGCCTGCTGCCACTCTTACGGTCGTTTCACGTGCTGAAGAGCGCTCAAGCACATTTCTCATATCACGGTGGTTATATTTAATCGCACCGTTTAAATCAGCGTGTCCCGGTCTAGGTCTGGAAATTTGGCGTTTCATTTCCTTTTCTTCTTCTTCAGTAATCGGAGCCGCACCCATAATTTTAGTCCAGTGTTTCCAATCGTTATTTTCTACCACAAGAGCAATTGGTGAACCAAGTGTGCGGGCATGGCGCACCCCGCTCATAATTTTCGCCTGGTCCTTTTCGATCTGCATGCGGCGTCCGCGGCCATGGCCTTTCTGGCGTCTGGCAAGCTCAAAGTTGATATCTTCCTCAGTTATGTAAAGCCCCGCAGGCACACCTTCAATAATAGTTGTCAATTGGGGGCCGTGTGATTCACCGGCTGTTAAATATCTCATGACTTCTTCTCCCTTCATCGCATTAACGCTTTTAAGTAAAACTACTATAACATATTTTTCGGTAAAAAGTCAGTCTATCTTTTTTGATAAAAGAATGTATCCGCGGGAGAAAGACCGAATTTCTCAGGATTAAAAATCTGCTCTGTGCTGCCGACAAAGAGAACCCCATTCTTTTTTAAGCTATGTGCCATTTTTAAGTACAGCTCTTCCTTTGCGCTTTCTGTAAAATAAATAAAAACATTGCGGCACACAATTAAATCAAAGTCTTGCTCGTAGCGATCCGCAAGCAAATTATGTTTTTGAAACCTAATGTTCTTCTTTATGTCATGTTTCACTTCATAGCTCTTATCAGTGTTTTGAATAAAATAACGATCCTTCACAGAAGACGGCACTTCTTGCAAAGACCGCTCCTGATACACGCCTTTTTTCGCTTTTTCCAATGCTTTATCATCTATATCAGTGGCCAAAATCTGATAGCCCGGGAGCCCTTTCTGCTGATCTAAAATCATTGCGAGCGTATACGGCTCCTCCCCTGTAGAGCATGCCGCGCTCCATATTTTTAAAGGCTGCGAATGTTTGATTAAAGGCAAAATAGCCGTTTCAAGAACTTCCCATCTTTTATAATTACGATAAAATTCTGAAACATTAATCGTCATTCTGTCTAACGTTTCATTTAAAAGCACTTGATCCTTTTCTAATGCCGCTGCAAAATCCTTAAAGCTTTGAAAACCTTTTTTCTCATAAAGGGATGTCAGCCTTCTCTTCATTTGCGCTTCTTTGTATAAAGTTAAATCAACTCCGGTTAATTGCTTCCATTTGGTTGTAAATACGCTGTATGTATCCATCTCTTCTCTCCTAGTCTCGCTGTCTTTTGTCCTAGTATAGCTTGTTTTATCAGGAAATTGTATTGTTTCAAATAAAAAAATCAGCTTTTCAGCTGATTTCAGATAATTGGTAAAGACATGGTTGGCCCCATGCCGTTTAGCTATATATTCAAGTCAATGTAAACCTTTACAAAAAAGCCGAAACCAGCGGTATGTATATGCCAGTTTCGGCTTTTTCAGCAATGATTAATAGATCCAGCCTGTCATGAGTTGTTGATATGATACTAACTCTTCATCCGTAAAGAAAATATGAATCTCACGCTCAGCGCTTTCAAGAGAATCAGAGCCGTGGATAATATTTTTTCCGACAAACATGCCGAAATCCCCGCGAATGGTGCCTGGCAATGCTTCTTTAGGGTTTGTTTTTCCAATCAGCTGCCTGGTCACTTCAACGACATTTTCGCCTTCCCACACCATCGCAAAAACAGGTCCGGAAGTAATAAACTCAACAAGTTCTCCAAAGAAAGGCTTCCCTTGATGTTCAGCGTAGTGTTTCTCAGCCATTTGTTCCGTTACTCTCATCAGCTTTGCGCCAGCTAGTTGTAAGCCCTTACGTTCGAATCTAGATAAAATCTCCCCGATCAGCTGCCGTTGGACACCGTCCGGTTTCACCATGATAAAAGTCTTTTCCATCACATTCTCCACCCCATCATATGTATGTATAGGCTTTCACATTGCACACCGAAATCGTAACATCTTTCAGATAATTAATCAATCCGGGGCGGAGAAATTTCTTAATATCTACAAAAATTTAAAATTTTCTTTTGCCGATATATTTTGCGATGGCTGCAAGAGAAGAACGCGCACGCCCTCTCGGAAGCGTGTTAAGCTTTTGGAAAGCTTTTTGCAAATACATCTCGCTTACTGCCATTGATGCTTCAATTGCATCTGTTTTTTTGATTCCTTCAATAATAGGCGCAAGCTGTTCTTGTGTCGTCTCGCTGTTAATTAACTTAAGCTGATTCTTTAAAGCTGGGTTTTTTAATGCATATAGGACAGGCAATGTAACATTTCCTTGAAGCAAATCGCCTCCAACCGGTTTACCCAGTTCTTCTTCAGTTGAAGTAAAATCAAGAATATCATCAATGATTTGATAAGACATCCCGACATAATATCCAAACCAGTAGAGCGCCTTATGAATCTTTTCTTCAGCTCCGGACGCAATAGCCCCTAGCTGGCAGCTGACAGCGATAAGAAGCGCAGTTTTTCTTTTTATGCGCCGCAGGTATGTTCTGAGATTTTGTTCCATGTTGTATTTGTCTTTGATTTGTTCAATCTCTCCAAGACACACTTCAACAATGGTCTGCGACAAAATCCGGTGAGCTTTCGGCTCATTAATTCTCGTCATCATTTCAAGAGACCCGGCAAGCATATAATCGCCTGTATACATCGCAATCCGGTTATCCCATTTTGCTTTGATCGTCGGCTTTCCTCTGCGAAGCTCCGCATCGTCAATAACATCATCATGAACCAACGATGCCATATGAATCATTTCCAGAGTGACAGCCACATATTTAATCTTATTGATATCGTAATCGCCAAACATGCCGGAAAGCAGAACGAAGACAGGCCGAATCCGTTTGCCTCCTGCCTGCAATAGATGAAGACCCGCCTCGCTCAAAAGCGGATAATCGGAGCGTACGGTTTGTTCAAGCTCCCTTTCAATTACATCAATATCGTCATTTAAAAAAGAGTAGGCCATTTTAAATTTCATATCATTCACCCAACATCTGTGTTTTCATTTCCATCCGATATGCGTGGCAGCGACTCCGCCAGTAAACGAATGATATTTGACATTTTTCAGACCCGCCTCTTCAAACAGGCCTGCCAGTTCCTTCATACCAGGGAATTCTCTGGCTGACTCTTGGAGCCATGAATATTCTTTATAGCTTTTTGCAAACAGCTTCCCGAAAAACGGCATAATATACTTAAAGTACATAAAATAAGCCTGTTTAAATCCAAGCATTTCAGGCTGTGAGGTTTCCAGGCATACCACTTGTCCGCCAGGCTTCACCACACGTCTCATTTCTTTCAGTACAGTCAAATAATCAGGTACATTACGCAGTCCGAAACCAATTGTTACATAATCAAATGTATTATCATCAAAAGGGAGCTCCATTGCATTTCCGTGCAGCAGTTCGATTTGACTGAAACCGCCGTCTTTTACTTTCTGTTTGCCGACGCTCAGCATGTTTTCGCTGAAATCCAAACCCTTTATCTCACCGGTTTTACCGGCTGCTTTTGCAAGAGCAATCGTCCAGTCGGCTGTTCCGCAGCAAACATCGAGAGCTTTGGCGCCTTCTTTGACACCCATAATGCGCATTGTTTTATCACGCCATTTTTTGTGCTGCTGAAAACTGATGACAGAGTTCATTTGGTCGTAGTTTTTATATATTTTTTCAAATACTCCGTGTACCCGCTGTTCTTTTGAGTCCTGCATAATGGTTACCCTTCTTCCACTTTCTGATGATAAGTTTGATCTTGGCTGATTGTTTTCAGGCGGTTTAATAAAATATGTTGAATAGGTGAGCTTAGAGGTAGAAGTGACTCAATGCTGTTCTTTGCTTTTTTAAGACACTCTTCCAGCATCTCTTCTTTTGTTTTCCCCAGCTGTATAACACTGCCGAGCACATCTAAAAATGTATCATTTCCGTTCATAAGCCGCTTATATACAAAAAAATCACTCGATAGCTTCTTCCAGCGCGGGAGATTGAAATGTTCAGACACCCGATGGAATAAAGCAGATTCAACGATGCCGACACTTTCAAAAAAATGGTGTTCGTCTTTTATGGATCGATCATACAGACGAATTTTATGTTCATTGATTTCTTTAATTGCTGTAGCGAGCGTTCTAATCATATAGATATCCTTCATTTCAGAGAGTAATGAATAGTACAGTCCGCTGAAATAATCGCCTGCAAGAACAGTCAATTGGCGGTTCTTGTTTTCGTCTCGTTTTATGACTCTGGCTGTCGTTACTTCATCATGGGTATCAAGGGCGCTTTGTACAAGCATCGCTGTTACAATATAGTTTTCTCTGTCATTGTGTTTTATGTCGGCTTCCTCAAATAATGCATGAAAAAGAAGAAGCTTATCCTCATCAATCTTAGGCGCAGAAATATGCTTCGCTAAATAGGGATGAGACAGCTTTTGTTTTATTTTCGTGTTTAGATTGGCTAAAGTTCCGTAGATGTCTTGCAAAAATATCACCCTTGTCCCCGAATTCACATTTATTTCTAAATCATATGTATGAGTTTTATTTTGTCATAAGATTACGCAGGTATCATTATAGCATAAAAAAAACAAATTGGCTGTATCCGCCCGCTGTTTGAGAGCATTTGCTTTGAAAACAGCGGGGACAGCCAGCTTATTTTTTTTCGCTTTTCATTTCTCCGTATGCGGTTTGAATGAGCGCCTCTCCTCTGACTTTAATGGCAGAAGTATGCTCTGTAAACTGAGCAATGATCACTTCTCCCTTGTCGAGTTTTTCGGAATGATGAAACTTAGTGTCCGTTCCCCTTGTCAGGCCGATCACATTCACTCCATCCTCAATTGCTTTAATGACGACAAAATCGCTTGAATGCTTTTCGTTCATTTATAGCACCCTCTATCTTTATTAGTCCTGGCGTTTAATATGTTCCAATACTTCTGAACGTGCAGCAGCATCATCTTTGAAAATGCCTCTGACAGCTGAAGTGACTGTTTTGGCGCCCGGCTTTCTTACGCCCCGCATTGTCATGCACATATGTTCCGCTTCAACAACAACCATTACGCCATGTGGATCAAGCGTTTCTACGATGCTTTCTGCAATTGTAGAAGTGATGCGCTCCTGAAGCTGCGGGCGCTTTGCAACTGCCTCAACGGCACGCGCCAATTTGCTGAGCCCTGTGACTTTTCCGCCCCGCGGTATATATGCAACATGTGCTTTTCCGTAAAAAGGAACAAGGTGATGCTCACACATAGAATGAAACGCGATATCTTTTACAAGAACAAGCTCTTCATGGTCTTCCCCGAAGATAGTCTGGAAATGTTCTTTAGGATCTTCATTCAAGCCGGAGAATACTTCGGCATACATCTTTGCGACTCGTTTCGGAGTGTCTAGAAGCCCTTCTCTGTTTGGGTCCTCTCCGATCGCTTCTAAAATTTGACGAACCGCTTGTTCGATTTGTTCTTTATTAACTTCTTTCATGTTCTGTGTCCTCCACCAATGAATACATTTAATTTCGATTCTAGCACATATGCCCCGCTAAAAGCAAAGTGAATGCACACGCTCCTAAAAAATGAAAAGCCCCTTAAGAAGGGGCTTTTCTGTGAAGAAATATAGTGTATGTAAGCTAGATGCATACACGATCTATATTCACAATTATTTTCCGGCAACTGCGTCTTTAAGCGCTTTACCTGGTTTGAAAGCAGGTACTTTGCTTGCTGGAATTTCGATTTCTTCACCTGTTTGAGGGTTGCGTCCTTTACGTGCAGAACGTTCACGCACCTCGAAGTTACCAAAACCGATCAGTTGGATTTTATCACCGTTTTTAAGTGCATCTAAGATCGTATCAAAAACAGAGTCAACTGCTTTTGTCGCGTCTTTTTTAGACAATTCGCTTGCTTCCGCAACCGCATTAATAAGTTCTGTTTTGTTCATGCCTTTCACCTCCTCCCAAAAGGAATACTCAGTTCGTTTATTATCATTTCTTCACAGTTCAGTCTGATTCTAAACCTGCCTGAGAAAAAAATCAGACAAGCAAGAGAAAGACAATTAAACGGCTTTTAAGAAAAACTGCACTCCAAGGAAGGTTTGTCCATCAGAGTGAAGAATTTCTGTATGTAGAGTAACACATATAAAAAGCCATATCAAGCATTTTAAAGCGTCAATCCCTTGCTCGTCAAGGATTTAACGTGATTTACCGAACAAATATTCCTTTTTTTCCTTTTTTCATCCTATTCCTTGATCCTTTTCCAATATTAAGAGCAAAGAAAAAAGACCTCCTATTCTATAAAGAGGTCTTCCCGCATTACAGGATAATGGCGATTAAGCCGCCTGATCCTTCGTTTATGATTCTTTCTAATGTTTCTTTTAATTTGTATCGTGCGTTTTCAGGCATCAGTGACAGCTTTGCCTGAATCCCTTCTCTCACAATAGAGCTGAGTGATCTACCAAAAATGTCAGAGTTCCAAATTGAAAGCGGATCATCCTCAAAGTCCTGCATTAAGTAGCGTACCAGTTCCTCGCTTTGTTTTTCAGTTCCGATAATCGGCGCGAATTCGCTTTCGACATCCACTTTGATCATATGGATTGACGGTGCGACAGCCTTCAATCTCACGCCAAACCTGGAGCCTTGCCGTATAATTTCCGGCTCATCCAGACTCATGTCAGTTAAAGCAGGCGCTGCAATGCCGTATCCCGTCTGTTTGACCATTTTTAAGGCGTCAGACACCTGGTCATATTCCGTTTTCGCATGGGCAAAATCCTGCATCAACTCAAGCAAGTGGTCTCTGCCCCTGATTTCAACGCCTACCACTTCTTTTAAGATTTGATCATATAAATGGTCCGGCGCATACAAATCAATTTCTGCAACCCCTTGGCCGAGCTCAATCCCTGCTAATCCGGCACTTTCAATGAACTCAAACTCGCTGAATTGACCGACAACCCTGTCGACATCACGGAGCCGTTTTATATCCTTAACAGTTTCTTTTACTGACTCCTGATAGCTCTCGCGAAGCCAATGGTTTTCTTTCAGCACCATGACCCAGCTTGGGAGATTGACATTTACTTCAAGCACCGGAAACTCATAAAGAGCCTCTCTGAGAACATTGAGTACATCGTTTTCCCGCATACTCTCTACACTCATTGCCAAAACAGGGATATCGTATTTCTCGCTTAAATCCTGGCGCATCGCCTCTGTTTCCGGGTGATACGGTTTTACTGAGTTAATGACCATAATAAAGGGTTTTCCGACTTCTTTCAGCTCTTCAATGACTCTTTCTTCTGCCTCTATATAGTCACTTCTAGCGATATCACCAATCGTGCCGTCTGTCGTAATGACCACTCCGATGGTCGAATGCTCTTGAATCACCTTCCGCGTTCCGATTTCAGCAGCCTCATGGAACGGGATTGGTTCTTCGTACCAAGGCGTATTAATCATCCGCGGGCCGTTTTCATCCTCGTATCCTTTTGCACCCGGCACTGTGTAGCCTACACAATCTACTAATCTTATATTGACATCGAGTCCGTCTGATACATGAACAGACATCGCCTGATTCGGAACAAACTTAGGCTCTGTAGTCATAATCGTTTTTCCGGCTGCGCTTTGCGGCAGTTCATCCTGCGCACGTGCCCGGTCTGCTTCATTGCTGATATTCGGGAGCACCACAAGCTCCATAAATTTCTTAATAAACGTGGATTTCCCTGTACGGACAGCACCAACGACTCCTAAGTATATATCGCCTCCTGTTCGTTCAGCGATATCCTTGAAAATATCGACCTTTTCCAAGTGATCCCCTCCCGGACTTCCTATCCTTATCAATTTTATTAACCTTTTTCAATCAAACACAGGACACTATATGTGTATGACGTTGTCCTATTTCAATATGACATCTTTAGAAAATTTTCCATCCTTAATCTATTAAAGTATAAGAAAACCTTTCTCCCTATTTGTATGCAAGGGAGAAAGGTTCATTCCTTTTTTATATCATTTTCTAAAAAAACAGGTTCTTGTTTGTCATTAACGGTATATTTCACTGAAAATGCGGGGACGAAAGGCGTCTCTTCCCATATCATGTCCTGTATTTCCGTGCCGGGTTTAAACGTTTTTTTGCTTTTTTTGAGACAGGAAACGAGCTCTGTCCGATAGTCAGCATAAATTTCTCCGTCTCCGTCAATCATAAGCGGCAGGGAATTTCCTGAGATTGGGCTTGTGACAGAAAGAGAGTCAGCCTCCCCTAGTTTTTTCCCATCAAGTGTAAACAAGTCCCGCGCTAATACATCCTGATATGGCGGATATTTATGTTCTTGGCGGTACATTTGAACGCGCAATTTGATATCACGTATTTTTTCCGCCATCTTTACATCAATCAGTTTAACAGTCGGATTGTCCTCTACATCGACAAGCACGTATTGATAGTCTCCGCCGCTTTCATATGCCGTGCTTGGAGGTTCGGCCATATATCTCGGCGCTAAACGGTTAAAATCTATCGGATATTTTTGATAAAGCGGTGTAGACATATCTTTTGTTTGAATCGGTAGCAGTCCTCCGTTTGCCTTTTGAAATTCATCAACGGCAGATTGAACCAGCTTTAATTGGTCCTGATATGGAATGGCTTGTACACTGCTTTTCCGCTCATGTGGATATAAACATCCTGATAAGAAAATCACTGCTACAAAAATCATAGCGCACTTCAGTTTAACCATACAGCACTTCCTTTTACAGCTTTATTCATTAACAGGGCCGCTGAATACCACCACAAATACAATAATCCCTGAAATCAATACACACATGTAAGCAAACGATGAAACCGCAATCTTCAGAAAACGGTTTTGGCATTTAAAACGGCTTAAATAGATGCATGCTACGGCCAAAAACATCAGCCCCATGGAACCAAGAGCAAACCACATCTTGATCAATGCCAGACTCAAATAAATCGTGCCCCCTCCGACATTTGTTTTGTAAGCGTTATATTTTATTTTAATATACAGGGCTTGAAAAGATCAACCAGATTTTCCATCCTTTGATAGAATAAAAAAACTGAAGCAAAGAGGGGGACTTTGCTTCAGTCAAGTTGACTATATTCACCTACGTTTAAGAAACACTCTCTTGGACTTCGATGCTATAGTATGCGACGTTGCATACAGATGCATCCTCTCTTGCCTAAATCGGCAAAATGTTTCAGGAGATCCCAAGGTCTGGGTATTCTTCTGTGTTTCGGGCTTTCGTGCAATTAGAATATGCGGACTTTTATTCCGTTGCCACTTTTATTTTACTTGGTTATCAAATGTATTCACCAAGTCCTCCATCTCGTGGGTTTTCCCTCTCGCCATTAAGGATTCAACAGCGGTTTCTACCTTTTGTCCATTAAATAGGACTTCATGGAGGGCTTCTGTAATCGGCATTTGCACCTGATATTTTTCTGAAAGCTGGTAAGCCGCTTTTGTCGTGCGCACTCCCTCAACGACCATTCCCATTTCTTCAAGAACGTCCTCAAGCTTGTACCCTTTTCCGAGTAAATTGCCGGCACGCCAGTTTCTGGAGTGAACACTTGTGCACGTAACAATCAGGTCGCCGACACCTGTCAAACCGGAAAACGTTAGCGGATTCCCGCCCATTTTTGTGCCGAGTCTCGCAATTTCAGCAAGACCACGCGTAATCAAAGCAGCCTTGGCATTATCGCCGTATCCTAAGCCGTCTGTGATGCCAGCAGCAAGGGCGATAATATTTTTTAGGGCGCCTCCGATTTCTACACCGATAATATCAGGATTTGTGTACACCCGAAAATTGTGATTTATAAATAGATCCTGCACCTCTTCTGCAGCCTGCATGCTCTTTGAAGAGGAAGTGACGGTTGTCGGATGCCGGAGTCCCACTTCTTCAGCATGGCTCGGCCCGGAGAGCACAACAATGTCCTTTCTGACATCACTCGGGAGCTCAATTTCCATAATTTCAGAAATGCGCAGGAGTGAATCCGGCTCTATCCCCTTACTCACATGAACAAAGACTGCTTTTTTGGTCATAAAAGGCACTGCCTGTCTCAACACTTCCCGAATCGCTTTGGTTGGAACAGCAACTATGATGAAATCTGCGTCTGAAACAGCCTCCCCGATTTCCGTTGTTGCCTGAATCGATTCAGGAAGCTTGACATCCGGCAAATAATCCTTATTTTCGTGCAGATCATTTATTTGTTGGATCAGCTCCCCACGATGCCCCCACATTCTCACATCATGGTTGTTATCAGCTAACACTAAAGCCAGTGCCGTTCCCCAGCTTCCCGCTCCAAGCATTGTGACTCTTTTCATATTTGCTTCACACCTTTTTATTTTCTAGCTCTTGCAAATATTTTGATTGGTGTACCCTCAAAACCGAACGCGTCTCTGATTCGGTTTTCTAAAAATCGTTCGTATGAAAAATGCATCAGTTCCGGATCGTTTACAAACACAACAAAACTCGGCGGCTTCACCGCAACTTGAGTCGCATAATAAATTTTCAAGCGCGACCCGTTATGAGTTGGTGTCGGGTTCATTGCTACAGCATCCATAATGATGTCATTTAAGACATTCGTCTGGACACGAAGTGAGTGATTTTCACTCGCTTTAATGATTGCAGGCATTAGCGTATGAATTCGTTTTGTCGTTAATGCTGACATGAACAGAATCGGTGCATAGTCAAGAAATTGAAAATGATCGCGGATATTTTGTTCAAATTCTTTCATCGTGCTCTCATCTTTATCAACAGCATCCCATTTATTCACTACGATTACGACAGCCTTGCCTGCTTCATGTGCGTATCCCGCAATGCGCTTGTCCTGTTCGATAATGCCTTCCTCACCGTCAAGCACCACCGCAACAACTTCAGAGCGGTCGATGGCTTTCAGCGCCCGCAGCACGCTGTACTTTTCAGTCGTTTCATATACTTTACCTTTTTTCCTCATGCCGGCAGTGTCTACAATGACAAAATCCTGCTGGTTATAAGTAAATGTTGTATCAACGGCATCTCTAGTCGTTCCCGCCACGTTGCTCACAATGACACGATCTTCGCCAAGAATCGCGTTTACCAGAGAAGACTTCCCTACATTCGGGCGTCCGATTAGGCAAAATTGAACGACTTCATCATCGTATTTTGTTTCAGGGATGTTTTTGAAATGCTCCGCTGCAGCATCCAATAAATCACCGAGTCCCAGCCCGTGTGTTCCTGAAACCGGATAAGGTTCACCAAAGCCCAACGAATAAAAATCATAAATATTCGCTCTCATTTCTGTGTTATCCAGTTTATTTACCGCTAAAACAACAGGCTTTTTCGTGCGGTACAAAATTTTCGCTACTTCTTCATCAGCAGCTGTCACACCTTCACGGCCATTCACCATAAAAATAATGACGTCCGCTTCATCCATGGCGATTTCGGCCTGCTCGCGTATCTGTGTTAGAAACGGCTCATCACCGATATCAATACCGCCCGTATCAATCAAATTAAAATCATAATTCAGCCATTCAGCGGAGCTGTATATCCGATCCCTTGTCACACCAGGGGTATCTTCTACTATTGAAATTCTTTCTCCCGCAATCCGATTAAAGATTGTGGATTTTCCTACATTCGGTCTCCCGACAATGGCTACGACAGGTTTACCCATAGTACCCTTCCTTTCGATCCAGCCGCTTTCATTTTTACATAAATTCTCAACCGGTTATTTAAATCATCTCATTCACTTTTATGAAAAGAAACCCTTCAGAGGAAGGGCTTAACTCATTTATTATATCAGTTTTTACTGGGATCACAACTATTTAAAAATGTTTCACGATCAAATAGACATCTTCCCCAATTCTATGGGCAATTCCGTCAAGGATCGCCTCAAGGTTTTTAGCGAAAAGTTCCATCTCTTTTTGGTCATCACAAAAAAAGATAGGTGTCCCTCCCGAAGCCCGGTTCCGGTTTGTTGTGATGACAGACAAAATCACTTTCGTCAGCGATTCACTCATCCTATCACCTTATCCTGTTTTTTGATAAATTCCGTAGGCATTCTGATTGCATTTTCCAAGGTCGGAACATTGCTGATAATCTGAACAGCTGTATCCGGGTGATGAATTTGCGGCAGGACAAAAACACCCACTCTTCCATCATTAAGATCCCGTTTCGCAATAGGCGTCAGGGACGGCTCCCCTGAGTCACGATACACTCCCAGCACATTGGAAACATCAAATAATATGGCCTGACGCTGACCCAGGTTGGCAATGGTTGCAGCTGAATTAAAATTTTTAGGTGTTAAAATAAACCCCATGCCATGCTTTAAAATCAGCTCCTGTTTCTCTGGAAGTCCAATGTTCATCATATAAATATTATCAACAAAAAGACCTGGCCCTTCAAAGTGAGGCTCTATGTACTCGATATCCACAATATCTTTCAATACACTGCCGGACATAAATTTCATTGCCAACAAAAAACAAACAACAGCGGTTATAACAGCAACCCAGATTGAGAAAAACACGTACGCCGATGTTGTCAATAGAGCAGTAAAGATTACGATATAATTTCTGCTTTCAAACGCAATGGCGATTCCTTCAATATAAGTGCTTCCTCTTGAAACAAGTTCGTATGAATCCATTTGTGTTAGCGTATTCCGCTCCATATTTCTGACATCTCTGAATTGAGTGGCTGCAAGAGTCAAAAACGTGATGGCCGTAAACTCCTCCTGCAATAACGCAGGCATAATAATTGCCCCTAACCCTGCTGCAATAAGCCCAAGTGCAATATGAATGACTTTACCATGAATATAGGTTGGATACTGGCGGTAATCTGTTTTCAGCATATACAGCCTTGTGGCGACTCCTGCTACGACCCCCGCAATAATCGGATAGATGTAATCGCTCATGACATTTTAGTAGCTCCTTTGTTTGATCTTTTGCCTCTATGGCCAATTTGACTGGCAAGCTGTTCATATTTTGATATACCAAACAGCAATATCATCCCTGCAGAGCATGCGTTGAGCCATTGAAAACCTCCAACAGCCGTATGCCCTGCCAATTGTTGAATGACAAAAGAATACACTAGTTCGCCTTGGCACATTCCAAGGACATATAAGGCAAGCTGCTTCTGAAAATCCCTTTCAACAGAAGCAGTCAAAAGCACACATAATACAACAACGGCCCACTCAGGTTTTATGATGAACCAAACCGGATCATATAATGCAAAAAGATACACAAACGCATACCCGGACACAAGCGTCAGGTGCACCATGATATAGCGAAATTGTTTATACATCCCGAAATATCCGGCATAGACGCACCCGCAAACGAAAAACATCACGTATGCCGCATTCAGTGAAAAATATAAAGTAAAGTGATGTATGCTTAAGATGATATTAGTCAAAATAAATAATGAGACGGCAAATCGCCTTTTCGTCTTTCCAAAAATAAAGGTTGTCAGTACCCACAAAAACCACATTGACCAATAATAATAAAATTGTTCCATATCGCTTCCTCCATACTCCCAGTATGGAGTCTAAACACTTTTTTTAAACAAGCCGCCTCACGTAAAGGAGAATGATCATGGGAAAAGACAGACAGGAGAAAAAACTCAAGGCTTCTGGCAGAGTGGAATCAGACCGAGACCAATCGATTCACGATGACGGAGCTACCAGCCTTGAACAAAACGGTAAATTTAAAAAGCGTAAATCATAATACAAAAAGCCCAAAACTCACACGGTTTTGGGCTTTCCTTATCCAACTATCAACGCACATTGTAATTGGAAGTATGAATGCCTCTCTCTGTCAGCCAGTGATGAGTCTCACCTTTTATGACAAGAGGAGCCTTTTGTAAATCAGAAATTGTTCTGGTGCCGAGCACAGTCATAATCATTTTTAATTCTTCTAGGATCAGCTGAATCTCTTCTAGCAGCCCTTCTTCGCCTTTTTCAGTCAGCGCCTTTAAGAAGTGCCCTGCCATTCCTGTACAGGAAGCCCCAAGAGCTATCGCCTTCGCAGCATCAAGCGCATTTTGAAGGCCGCCAGACGCCATCATTGGTTTATCGGGAAACTCAGAGCGGATTTCCGCCAGGCTCGCTGCTGTTGAAATACCCCATGAGTTGAAAAAGGTGATCTGCCGCTGTCTTCGGAGGTTTTCTATTTTCGAGAAATTTGTCCCTCCGTAACCGCCGATATCAACAGCTGCCGCACCTGCCTCATACAGCTTTTTTGCTGATTCTTTGCTCATTCCGAAGCCTACTTCTTTTATTATGACAGGCACTTTGACTTCGCTGCAGATTTGTTCAATACGGGAAAGAGCTCCGCTAAAGCTTCTGTCGCCTTCTGGCATGACAATTTCCTGAATGACATTCAGGTGAATCTGCAGCGCGTCCGCCTCAATCATTTCGACAGCTTCCTTCGCCTGACGGGCTGTCGCCTCGCTTCCGAGATTGGCAAAAATCAGCCCATTCGGATTTTCCTTTCGGACGATTTCATACGAATAGCGTTCAGACGGGTCTTTTAACGCCGACATTTGCGAGCCGACAGCCAGAGGGATACCAGCTATTCGAGCTGCTCTAGCAAGCGCCTTATTAATTTCATATGTAAGTTCTCCGCCGCCGCCAGTCATTGCATTGATAAAAATCGGCGAACTGCTTGAAAGTTCGCCGATTTTTGTGGAAATATCTACTTGTTCTAATGCAAGATCGGGCAGACTGACATGAACAAACGTAATATCATCAAGACCCGTCTCCCGCTTTTGGCCGGTAGACAGGGCATGATTGATGTGTTCTCTTTTCCGTTCTGCTCGAGTCACGTTTATCACCAATTATTTTAGTTTATTAAGCTTATCTCCGATTAGATCTCCAAGCTGGAAGCCCATGCTTGTTTCTTCCTTCGCCTGATATTGGCGGTAATCCTCTTGATCGGCTTTCGGCGTTTCTTCAAGCTCACGCATGCTTAATGAAATGCGCTCTTCATTTTCATTCACATCAAGAACCTTCACTTTTACAGTCTGTCCTTCTTCAAGAACTTCATGCGGCGTGCCGATGTGTTTATTAGAAATTTGAGAAATATGAACGAGACCCTCCACGCCAGGAAGAATTTCAACAAACGCACCGAAGCTCACGAGGCGCTGAACCTTTCCTTCAAGCACATCACCCGGTTTAACTTTCTCCCCAACTTGGCTCCAAGGTCCAGGCAGCGTTTCTTTAATAGATAGAGAAATACGCTCATTATCCCGGTCAACCGATAATACTTTCACTTTTACTTCCTGTCCCTCTTCCACAACATCAGACGGCTTTTCAACGTGGGAGTGGGAAAGCTGTGAAATGTGCACAAGCCCGTCGATACCGCCGATATCAACAAACGCGCCAAAGTCAGTCAGACGTTGCACTTTACCATCGAGTACACTTCCAACCTCTAGTGACTGAAGAAGGTCTTGTTTTTGATTTGCTTGCTCACTTTCAACAACCGCACGGTGTGAAAGGATGACACGGTTTTTATCACGGTCAAGCTCTACTACGAGCAGAGACAGTGTTTTTCCTTTATAGTCAGTAAAATCTTCTACAAAATGCGCTTCTACAAGTGATGCCGGAATAAAGCCTCGAACGCCGATATCAACGACAAGACCGCCTTTTACGACATCTTTTACTTCAGCTTCAAACACTTCTTTTGTTTCAAATTTTTTCTCAAGGTCTTCCCAAGCGCGGTCTGCATCAACAGCACGTTTAGATAAAATCAAAGCATCGTCTTCCACTTTTGTTACTTTCAGGTCAAGCTCATCGTCTACTTTTACGACATCCGATGCTTTCTCTACATGAAGACTTGATAATTCACTGATTGGAATAATACCGGACTGTTTGACATTGATAATTTCAACATCGACATGCTTGTCCTCTACCTTTGTCACAATCCCTTTTACTACATCTCCAACCTCTGGCACTTGAACATCAATTTGATTCATTTCCTCTGTCATTTGAATAACCTCCTTGGTCCAAACCTACACAGCTTAATTAAAAACGGTTTGAAAGCTGAACACGTATCATACATGTTCGCTTTTAGCCGAATATGTATTAAAGAATCATCCAAAAAAGATTTTGAATGATCAATAAAAAGTTTTATTAGTATTAACTTCTAATAAAAGGACAGGTTTGTCAAGCAATAACATTCTTTCTTTGTTGAAAAATTCAAAAAAAGTGGCCTCCGCCGGTATCAGCGGGACTTTTGCTCCACTACATCAAGAATTTTTTCAGCAACTTCCTGAATGGAGAGAGAAGTCGTGTCGATTTCAAGCGCGTCATCTGCTTTTCGAAGCGGAGAAACTTCTCGCTCTGAATCGAGTTTATCTCTTCTTGCAATTTCCTCAATTAATGTTTCATAGTTGACATCGTAGCCTTTTTTTACATTTTCTTCATAACGGCGCTTCGCTCTCTCTTCAACAGACGCCAAAAGAAAGATTTTCACTTCAGCATTTGGGAGTACGTGAGTTCCGATATCACGTCCATCCATGACAACGCCGCCTTTTTCGCCGAGCTGCTGCTGGCGTTTTACCATTTCTTCCCTGACGCTTCTGTGCTTGGCAGCAATTGAGACCTGATTGCTGACTTCGTCTTTTCTGATGTCCTCAGTCACATCTGTGCCGTTGACAAGCACCTTTTGTCCTTCTTTGGTTGTGATCAGCTCAATATCTGTTTGCTTTAACAGCTCAGCCAATTTTGCCTCATCTGTCAAATCAACTTTTTCTTGTAAAGCCACATACGTAATGGCCCGATACATCGCTCCCGTATCAATATATATGTACGATTTTTTCTCAGCCACAATTTTGGCAACGGTGCTTTTCCCCGCAGCAGCCGGGCCGTCGATCGCAATCGATAATTTCTTTTCCATAATTCCTCTCCTTGCTCTTTTCTCCTCTATGGATTGTATCATGAACTTTATGAAAAAGGGTGAAAAATTCCTGAATAATTAATGTTTGATGGTTTCTACCCAATCATTAACCTCCATTTTATCAACCCCTTCATATTGAATCACTTTTGAGACATAAGGTTCAATATGCTGATAGTGAAAAAGAAACTGGATACCAACTAAAATCACTGCCTGAATGAACAATAATTTGAGCAGCAGCCGTTCAAAGGTCTTCATCGGCCCACCTCCATTACAAATAGTATGGAAGTGTTTGCCGATGTTTATTCCAATCGTGCCTTCCTTCTCTTGTTTAACTGGCGGCGAATGCAATACTGAAGAAGGAGCTGCTGGTCACCTGCTGAAATCTCCGAATACTCCAAGGTCATTTTACGTTTGCCGGTTTTTGAATCATCAAAAACGCGTCTGACAACCGCGGCAGCCTCTACTTGATGCATTTTCTCCTCTTCCTGAAGGCTGATGAAAAGGCGCAGCGCATCCCCGTGCTGAAAAGAATAGCCGCCTGTCAAAATCAATGCGATACCGCCAGCGCTGATATTGTACGAGAGTGTATGAAACTTGTCTTTTTCATCTGCCGGCTCGACCAGCACATCCAATACCGCGTCAGTTCTTACATATTGCCGGCGCTGAATTCGTTTCATTTTTTCACGGGGAGGCAATTCTAGGCAGATCATTTGAAGCTTGTCCTTCACTTTTCCCTTCATGCGGCTTGAGAAGCGGTAAGGCACTTCGTCTTTACCGACAAACTCTACCGTTACTTCAGTATCGTGATGTAACATCACGGTCCTTCCTGTGTGTACATCAACTGGATATGCGATCAGGAGCTCTCCGTTTTCTATGCTCACAGCTTTGCTCTTTGCTATTTTTAATTGATTTTCTTCTATGTATTCTAAGTGTACAGTATCCCCAATTTCTATCATTGACTTCACTCTTTCGCATTCAATATATTCACTTTTTTATTAAATCATGTAATGGAAAAAAGGAAAAGACTTTTAGTCCTTTCCTCCTAGTTTTTATAGGTCTTTATATATAGGTTCGGCATTTTTTAGTTTTTCAACCTTCTCTTCCGTTCCGTCATTAGCATTTATATACATTCTGAATGTATCATTTTCAATCGTACCCAGCATTTCATAGCACAATACTTCCTGGCCTAATTCATTTGTGATCACAGCAAGCCTTGTTTCTCTCACTTCTACATTTTTGTTTAATTTTGCTTTTGCATCTTGTTCAGAAATAACCGGCTTTGGTATGTCTCTTTTTCTGTGGGATGTTAAGAAATCGCGTGCTGAAAAGCCGACAACCTCGCCGTCATCCAAGGCAACTTTCATACGGATGGCTTCTGGATACATCCTGATATTATTTTCTATTGGAACATATGAGAATACACCGATTTTATCGTATTGCGCGCTTTCATCGATTTCCAGATCTTTTGTTTCATATCCATTTTTCTTTAGAAAAGCAAGGGCTCGATTCGAACCATCATTCAAGCTGATTTTTTGATCTTTCACTTCTCTGTTCTGGATTAAATAAACCGGGTGTCCGCCTTTTTTTGTAATATCCATATATATCGCTGCTTTATGATCAGGATCTTTCATACTGATACTGTAGACGTCTCGGTTTGTTTTTTTCCCGCTCTTTATCACTTTGATTGCATAATTGTCATCTGGTGCAAAGCGTTGGGCAATTTGTTTGGCTTCCTGTGCAGAAATTTCTTTCCCCTTCAGATGGGCAAAACCTTTCTCTTCTTTTTTGGTGCTGGTGAAGCTAGGGCCAAGATCTGTTCCTGAGGAGAAGGATCCGACATTTTTTTCAACCGTTTTAAAGCTGTTGATGATCGTGTTATCACTCTGTTTTTCATCAGAGGCCAGCGCCATCTCTACATCCATCCAGCGCAAATTCTTGCTCATGACAAGGTGCTGAACGTGGCGCAATTCATTTTGGATATCTTCTGACTGCTGATAAAGCTTATTTAGCGAAGTATACTCTTTTTCATCAAGCGGTTTTTGATCCAAATCTCTGATTGACGTTTTGTAGCTGAAATCCCCGATCTTGGATAACAGCTCTTCCGTTTTGTTAAACGGCATTAATGTAAGCGGCAGCTGACTGACACTGTTATGGGCTTCTGATGTAATTCTCCAAACATCTATCAATGCGGGGGACAGTGATTTTTTACTGTTCATGGCAAGCGTTGCGCCAATTTTATCATGCAGCTGGTCTACCTGATAGGTGAGCTCATGAAACGCCCGCTGATAGTTATTTTCAGCATGAAGAAGGACAGCGTCTTTTTCCTGGTGCTCTTTGTATCCCCAGTAACTAGTACCGACAATTGCAATACCGAGCACTGCGATTAAAATACCTCTGATCATTTATCACACCTCATTTTTATGCTTTCTTATGTCCTGCTACTCACAGAAAATGTGTTTACCGATTCTCTTAATCTGCGGGCGTCCCCAAATCCACGCGCTTGTAGCTGTATCCGGATTAAAATAATACAGCGCTTCCTCGGACGGGTCCCAGCCATTGATGGCGTCTAATACTGCTTCTTTTGCTGTTTCGTTCGGCTGCATATAAATTTGTCCGTCAGCCACCGCTGTAAAAGCAAGCGGTTCAAAAATAACACCCGCTACTGAATTCGGAAATAACGGACTGTTTAAACGGTTCAAGATAACTGCTGCAATCGCAACCTGTCCCTCGTACGGCTCGCCACGCGCTTCCCCGTAAACCGCTTGAGAAAGCAGCCGAATATCATTATTGGAAAAACCGCCCGGCATGTTAGCTGCAACCGCATCCTGTTTTTTTGTTTTTGCAGGCGTGTTGTTTTGCTGTTTATTCGCTTGCGGCTGCTGTGTTATTTTTTCAGCAGGCTGTTTCTGTCGCGTCTCTGCTTGCTGCCTTGCTTTTTGAGTCGCTGTTTTTGACGGTTTCGTTTGGTATTTCAGCGGTATTTTTCCGTAATGCGTGAATGTATTTCCTTTTTGAAGCTGCTCCATGACATATTCACGGTAATATTTAGACTTAGATATCAAGGTCTGTTTGGTTTGGGCTCCGACCAGGCCGTCCACCTCTTTTAAGCCGAATTGATCCTGAAAGTTCCGCACTGCCCAGTATGTCCCCCATCCATAAACCCCATCAATTTTTCCATTATAATATCCGTTATATTGAAGACGCGCCTGCAGCTCGATCACATCGTCCCCTGTTGCCCCTCTTTGAATGACTTGATTAGAAAAGGCTGAAATTGTTTCAGTATTGATAAACGTCGTAATTATAAAGGAAAATAAGATGAGACATGCCATAATCGATCCTTTGGACTTCATCTTTTCAAGCCTCCTACAGCAAAATTTTTGAGTGTAAACGTATTTTCTGTAACGAGGTTATTTTTATACACTCTTTCCTTCTTATCCCTCACAGCTTAAAAATTTCAACAAATCAAAAAGCCGCACTTTGGCTGTGCGGCTTTCCTATATCTGCATCATATTGACAGAACGGGCTTTTTTTGCTTTTCGTAAACCAAACCACCATAAAAATAACATAAATGGAAGCATGTAGTAGACCCAGTTGCTGAGGGCTGTCAGGATAAAGTCATACGATCCATGTAAAAGTGATGGCAGGACCAACGAAAGGAGAAGCCATTTCATACGTGCTTTATCAGCTGAGAAACGCGCTTTTCCGAGGTAAAACCCCATAATCACTCCAATTAAGGCATGGCATGAAACGGGCAGCAGCGCTCTGACAAACGCATGCTCCACACCATGACCGATTAAATAAAGAATATTTTCGAGTGTCGCAAAACCGAGCGATACACTTGCACCGTATACAATTCCGTCATAATGCTCATCAAAGTGGGCGTGCGGATAAACACTGATCATTAAAATAAACCATTTCAATGATTCCTCCAAAAAGCCAGAAGACAAAAAAGAAACAAAAAAGCTTCCGCCTCCCACATTCTCCTTTTCAAGTACATACTGGATAAACATAGTGGGAAATACAAGAACAACCCCAAGAAAAAATGAGCGAAGCACCATATGTACAGGTTCATTATCATACTGATCTTTTAAATAAAAATAACTTAACAGCGCGATGCCGGGAGCAATTCCTGCAGAGATGATTGCAAACATCAGGCAACCTCTTTCCTTTATATTCCTATGTCTATCCTACCATGTTGTGTATGAATTTACATCTGTCTGATTTTAAAAAAACAAAAAGAGCATACGAATCCTTCATATGCTCTCCTCTTCTCACTGATCTTCTCTTTTTGCAATTTCTTTTGCGATATGGCCGCCGTGAAATCTTCCGTTTTCAATAAATATTTCATTTGCATTGTTTCCGGCAGCGATGACCCCGGCAATAAAAACGCCCTCTACATTGGTTTCCATCGTTTCTTCATTAAAAAACGGACGCCCTGATTCCTCATCGATTTTCACACCGATTCTTTTCAAAAATTGATGATCAGGATGATATCCCGTCATGGCAAATACGAAGTCGTTTTTAATGGTAATCAGCTCCTGCTGGCCGGAGCGGAAAACGACTTCATCTTCAGTGATTTTTTCTACACGAGCGCCAAATTCCATTCGGATTGTACCGTTTCTTACTAAGGATTCGAATTCTGGCAGAATCCATGGCTTAATGCTTGAAGAGTATTCATTGCCCCTATATAAAACGGTGACACGCGCTCCTGATTTTACGAGTTCAAGCGCAGCATCTACACTTGAATTTTTCCCGCCGATAACGACGACGTCTTTATCGAAATACGGATGTCCTTCTTTAAAATAATGGAATACTTTCGGCAGGTCCTCACCGGGTACATTCATATAGTTTGGATGATCATAATAGCCTGTGGCAATGATGCAGTATGGCGTTGAATACGTCTCTTTTGACGTTTCGATAACAAATGTATTGTTTTCTGCTTTTGTCACTTTTTGCACCATTTCAAATGCATTCACACGGATCTTTTTCCGCTTCACGACTTCCCTATAGTACGACAAAGCCTGAATTCTGACAGGCTTTCTGTTTTCGGTAATAAATGCCACGTCACCAATTTCAAGCTTTTCACTTGAGCTGAAAAAGGTTTGATGCGTTGGATAATTGTAAATACTGTTAACGACATTGCCTTTTTCAATGACGAGGGCATCAATGCCAATTTGTTTTAGGTGAATGGCCGCAGATAATCCGCAAGGACCTCCGCCAATAATTATTGCTTTTTCTTCAATCATTTCCGTCAACTCCTGCGATTGGGCATTCGATTCACATTTTTCTATTTCCAAATAAAAAAATCTCCTATTTTATCATAGGAGATTTTTATTTTTTATGCAAATCATCAACTTATATCCAGCCTCTAAAGCGCGAAGCTTCCGCCATTTTACGCACGCCTACCATATAAGCGGCAAGTCTCATGTCGATTCTTCGGTTGTTGGCCATTTCATATATATTGTTGAATGATTTTACCATCATTTTTTCTAATTTCTCTTCTACTTCTTCCTCGCTCCAGTAGAAGCCCTGGTTATTCTGAACCCATTCAAAATAAGAAACCGTTACGCCTCCCGCGCTTGCCAGTACATCGGGAACAAGCAGAATGTCACGGTCTGAAAGAATTTTTGTTCCTTCAAGCGTAGTTGGCCCGTTAGCTGCTTCAACGACGATTTTCGCCTGTATATTATGGGCATTTTCTTCTGTAATTTGGTTTTCAATCGCGGCAGGAACTAAAATATCACAATCCAGTTCCAGCAGCTCTTGGTTCGTAATGGTATCGTTGAAAAGCTTCGTCACTGTGCCAAAACTGTCACGGCGGTCGAGTAAGTAATCAATATCCAGGCCTTCAGGGTCATACAGTCCGCCGTAAGCATCGGATATGCCGACAACCTTTGCCCCTGCATCATGCATAAATTTCGCCAAATAGCTTCCGGCGTTTCCGAAGCCTTGAACGACGACTCGCGCACCTTCAATATCGATGCCTTTTTTCTTCGCCGCTTCTTTTATGCAGATGGTTACACCTTTTGCTGTCGCTGATTCTCTCCCGTGAGATCCGCCAAGCACAAGCGGTTTGCCTGTAATGAACCCAGGCGAATTAAATTCATCAATTCTTGAATACTCATCCATCATCCAAGCCATGATTTGTGAGTTTGTAAATACATCCGGTGCCGGCACGTCTTTCGTCGGACCGACAATTTGGCTGATAGCTCTGACATACCCCCTGCTTAGACGCTCCAGCTCTCTAAACGACATATCCCTTGGATCACAAACAATTCCGCCTTTACCACCGCCATATGGAAGATCAATGATACCGCATTTTAAACTCATCCAAATGGAAAGTGCCTTCACCTCTTTTTCAGTTACGTTGGGGTGAAAACGTATCCCGCCTTTTGTCGGACCGACAGAGTCATTGTGCTGGGCACGATAACCCGTAAAAATTTTGACTGAACCGTCGTCCATACGAACTGGTATTTTTACCGTTAATAATCTCATCGGCTCTTTTAACAATTCGTATACTTCTTCAGGATATCCCAATTTTTCCAGAGCCTTATGTATTACGGTTTGAGTTGATTTTAAAACATCAAGTTTGTCCTCTTCTGTATGACCGGTGTTTCGATCGGCTGCCATTTGAGTTAACCTCCTAGAATCTTCTGTTTCTCACATGCTCCCTTTCAGAGAATAGTATACACCTTCATATGATCTATGCATAGGATAAACGTTATGTTTTTCCATGTTTTTTAACAAAAAAAACCGCTGTAAAAAACAGCAGTTTTTCTTCCATTCTTATGAAAAATGAGTTTGGATTGTCTCTACAGCATTTCCGTCCATAATGAGCTTACCATACTCTTGTAAGCGATAAATCGTTAATGTTGTTGGATTGCCGTATTCAGCCAGGACCGCCACAACACCCTCGGCAGTCTGTGATCCCAAGTCTTCTAGGCTTAGAAAGTAATGTCCTTCATAGTGATAGACAGTCCCTCCCGTGATACCGATCCGCTGTAAGCTTTCAGAAAGCTGAATGATATCTTCAAAGGAATGGAATTGATATATGATGTCCGCGCTTTCGTCAAGCTTGACTTGCATTTCGATGTAATCATCATCATACTCATCTTCTTCTGAATCCGCTTCTTGGTTCTTTGTTACGATCACAACCATCCCTTGTGCTTGGAGAGAATACACTTCCACTGCAATCGGTCCATTCGCTTCAAAGCCGAGCTCTGTATTTGCTTCATTCATCATATCTTTAAATAACTGGTGGACTTTAAATGAGTCCTTCCAGAGGTCTTCTTTTGTTAATCCACGATCGGTCAAATCATCGAGGGTCAAAAAGATTTTAATCTTATTGTAATTCAGACGCTCAAGCCGCATAACGTTCCCTCCTGCCTCTACTTGCACACAAATCATATAACACATTATATGAGATGATGAGTCATAGGTTCTTAATTGTTATCAGTTTACACTGAGTTCACTAGTAAGACAAGCACAATGCAGTTTTTTATGGACACACTCTTTAAGGATGTCATTCAGGTGCTGCAAGTGTCACGATGTGTGCCTCAGGCTCCGCCCCTAAACGAAGGGGCACTTTTGTTGTGCCGTACCCGTTGCTGATGAGGTATGCAGCATTTTTAACAAAACCAGTTGTACCAAGCTCATAAGGGCCGAATTTTCCAAATCGAATCTGACCGCCATGGGTATGTCCGCTGAATATCACATCAATACCATCATTTTCATTGATTTGCTGATGAATCTCAGGGTTATGACAAACCAGAACGTTCAACTGGTTCCCGTCAATTTCTTTAATTGCTTCTTCGTAATCATCCATCTCCATCCTGATGTCATCCACTCCGGCTATGTTGATGGTATGTCCGTTATAGGTAAAAGGAACCGATTCATTTCGAAGCGTAATAATACGGTACGCCTTAAAAATAGTATACAGTTCACGCTGACTGACCTCATAATCATTGTTTCCCCATACAAACATGACAGGGACTCCCAAACCCGCAAGCCTTCTGACGTTCTCCTCAATTCTCGCGCAGGACACCCCGCCTTCAGCTAAATCACCGCCAATTATAACCAGCTCCGGCTTATGGCCCTGCGCTTCCTCTAAAAGACCGTGATCAACAATACGTTTGTGAATATCAGATATAAAAAAAATCGTTAGAGGCAGCTTCCCCTTCATTTTTGATAACGTAAATGTATGGTTTTTTAGATGATTGCCTTTTGCCACTGAATACATCTTTGCCGTCATTGCCGCTGCCGCAATCGCTAATGCACCCGCAATTTTCATTGATCGCTTCATAAAAAACTCTCCATTCTTTTAGAACTTAATAATAAGACGGACAATAAAAAAAAGACGTTTCTATCGTTTGAGAAAACGCCCCATTTTATTTACTTTCAAAATATAGATTAATATCATATTGGTGCTTCATCAATTGAAAAACAGATTCTCGCGCCTTCCATTTATCAGGCTGCGGCCAGAGATCAGTACTTTTCTGAATAATTTCACATCTCAGTTTATGGAAATCACCCTCGGCTTTTTCTTCTTTTTTCTTAAAATAATATGAAGTGCAGTATGCAAAAGCAGTTGCCATCATCCAAAATAAATAAAAGGTATGGCTGAGTATTTCTTGAAGAATGAGCTGAGGCGCCGGGCTTTTGATCATCATTAAAAGACATAATAAGCCCAGGCAAATGAGTGAGGTCCACCGCCACCTGCGGCATTGCGCAGCATAGTTTTCGTATTTTTGTTTTCGTTTTACCAACGCCTGTAGCATCTGTTTGGTCGGCGCATCCGTAAATCGGTCCAGCTGGTTCCATAAGGATTCCATACGCTTCACACCTTGTCCCTATTCATTGCTACAATATATGAGTCTGCGAGCAAAAAGATGCCCGCTAATAAGTCAAAGGGATGTCCAAAATTTGCCCGGTATAAACGTCATTTCCGTTCAAATGATTATAGGCACGGATCTTTTCTTCTCCTGATCTGCTTTTATAATATTTCATGGAAATGCGGTACAGCGTTTCTTTCTTTTGAACGGTGTGCTTCACAATATGTTCCGCCTCGGTTTCTTGAACTGGTTCAGACTGCTGCGGTATTTGTTCCTGCTCTTTTTGGACTGTTTTTTCTGGGGAAGGGGAAGCAGCCGCGCTTTTTGCTTCCTGTTTGTTTGCTGTGTCCTCTTTTTCCGCTACAGCAGGCTGCTTCTTATCAGTTGTTGCTTCTGTTTGTTTCTCTGTCTTTTTGTTTTCAGATTTTTTTTTTGACTCTTCGCGCAGAACTGTCTCTTGCGTTTCTTTTTTGGCCTCTGGTTTTTGGACCACCTCGTATTTACTCTGACTGCTGTCTATAAATACATCTTCATAATCATCGGGATTTCCTGGATGGCTTTTCATTAGATAAAATAAGGCGACAAAGACGATAACCGGCACAAATACAAACAGTACCGCGAGAGTGGTAAATAACGGCGTTCTTGTTTTGCCTTGCTTTTTTTTCTTCTCTCTTTGATTTTTTACAGATTGTCTTGTCGGAAGGCTTTCTTCATCCTCTTTGAAAAGGTCGTCTGCCAATGCGGCATTATGGTCTTCATAAAGATTCTGAGCTTTTCTTCTCTCAACTCTAGACATGTTCGTCATGTGTATCCCTCCTAACATGTTCAAAACGAATCTGACAGGCAAACACGGCATCAATAATAAAATGCGCCGTTACCGGAACAAATAAATTACCGGTCCATTCATAAATCAGTCCAAGCAAAAAGCTGATTGCCGTCACCATGATGAATAGCAGCCATTTTGTCAAATACCGAAAATGAAGAACAGCAAAAACAAGACTGGCCGCCCATAAACCAATATGGGTCTGCAGCACTCCCCTAAATAACATTTCTTCAGCGAAAGAAATTAGAAGCGTTAAAAATATAATATGAGGGATTGGCCTTTTACTGAATAATTTTTTATTGATTCCGCCGTCATCATATAAATGAGACGGACACCATTTCATGATTGCCATGTCGGCTAAAACGACAATAACTGCAAGAGAAACACCATACCAAATGATTCTTGCATCTCTAATATGCCAGAGGCTGAAAAAATCACTTATATCCTGAAAAAAGAACAAAACGGCAGCAGCGGACACCATGATGACCAGAAGCTGTGTCATGTATAACTGCTTTAGTATATCACGGTCAGACAGATGCTGGATCAAATCCCTTTGCTGTTTCAGTTCGGCTCACCTACAGTCTCTAGACTGAATATACGGTGCAATTCCGATCTCCAGTCGTCTAATGGTGCTATTTGGACGCGCTCCTCTTTTTGTTCATACAGCGAGAGATCAAAACCGCAATGTGAACAGCATGGCATGCTTCCTTTATCGGGCTCGTATGTTTCATCAAAATAGGCTAACAACGATTGTCTTAAGCAGCCATCACGATGAAGCAAAGCTGCCACGTGGCGCATTTTTTCAAGTTTCAGCTCCATGCGATACGTGATTTCCCGCTTGATCAGATCAATTGATGTTTTCCCCTGCATAAAGAGATGGATGATCATGCGCGACTGCGTCTCTGTGATACCATATTGCATGAATAATTCGCGCAGTTTTCTTTCATCCCGTTCTTCCGTTTCTTCCAGCACGCGAATAACATTGGCAATTTCTCCATCCGCAAGACTCTCCATTTGGATAATCTGCTCTTGCAATTCGAAATCTCCAGGCGCTCTGAGCAAAATGCTGACACTCGGTTTTCCGTCACGCCCTGCTCTGCCGATTTCCTGCATAAAAGCTTCAGCCGTCTGCGGGAGATAAAAATGTATGACATATTTGATATCTGATTTATCAACACCCATTCCAAACGCATTTGTACAGCAAATGACATCAAGCTGGTTATTGATAAATTGCTGCTGAATTAACATTCTGTCGCCAGAATCCATACCCCCATGGTAATAATCAACCCTGCTGCTTGTTTTGTTTTTTATTTCCTCCGCTAATTCCTCTGCCCATTTCCTTGTCGGACAATAGACAATTCCCGGACCTTGCAGGTTTTCAACCAGCTGAATGACCCTATCTATTTTTTCGGCAGTATCCGCAGTATTTTCAACTTTGAGTGCAATATTCGGCCGGTTAACCGAGTTAAGATGCCGTTCGGCATGATGCAGTTCAAGCAAATTCATGACATCATGCAGCGTATCTTTCGTCGCCGTAGCCGTCAGAGCAAGCACCGGCGGATGCCCAAGTGTTTTTCTCAGCTGTCCAAGCTTTGAATAATCCGGCCTAAAATCATGTCCCCACTCCGATATACAATGCGCTTCATCAATAACGAAGAGACTGATCGGAACGCTCTTTAATTTTTCCAAAACATATGACGACTGCAAAGCTTCGGGTGACAGATACAAAAATTTGTACCGATGGATATGCTCTAAAACGAATTGTCTTTCCTGCCTGCCGAGCATACTATTCAAAGCGGCAGCCCGTTTTTCTCCCCGCGCTTTCAGCTGCTGCACCTGATCCTCCATTAAAGAAAGCAAAGGAGAAACGATTAATATCATACCGTCAAGCATGTAACCGGGCAACTGGTAGCAAAGAGACTTCCCTCCCCCTGTCGGAAGCATTGCAATGGTATCCTTTCCGCTGAGAACGCTTCTGATGATGTCCTCCTGTCCTTTTTTAAAGGAATGAAAACCAAAAAACTGATATAACACTTGCTGTAACTTAGTCATACTGTTTCACCTGCTTTGCCAATGCCAGCCTGATTTGAAAGTAGCTGAACCGCTGCTCTAGGCCTTCTCGAATTTGTTTAATCTTGTTTGTCCGCATGCGTTTGGCGAACTCAGCAATGTGGAGCTGATCCTCAGCCGAAATATATTCATCAATCACAAAAGTCTGCTCATGAAGAGAAATTTCGACGATATGATCTTCAATTGTGGCAGTTTTCAGCTTTCTGATTTCAGCAATTCGCTGAATCGGTATCCCTTTTCTGACCATCTGCCATGTTTTTCTCGTAGACTCAGTCAGTGCATTCTCCAGATGCACATCTGAAAGAAGATCCTTTAGTATAGAATCTTCACATTGCGGCAAGGAATGAATAAAATAATGTACCGCAGCCCAAAACAAGACATACACGTACCACTCGTCTTCTTTCAGATTGTCAGCAAGCTGCCTGCTCGTATAACCGATCCTATTATATGAAGTTAATGAGTAGACAAAGATAAGAGCGGCTTTCTCGTCAAGCCTTTGCAAATGATCCTCCAGCATTTCCTGCAAGCCCCTTGCCAGTTTTTCATGATCCTTCTGCATATGCATGTATCGCTTGACCCAGTGAAGCGTCTTATGATCTTTTGTGACGGGAATATACTGTCTGCTGCTGTGCTGCTTATTTGACAATACCTGTACGAGAAGGGAAAGTCTTTTCCAGAGCACGCTTGCGGCCTGCTGAAAATAAGCGCCGTGGCAATGGGCTGGCCAAGGCCGTTCACTCAGCGCCTGCCTCAACATGCTTTCGCCTCTTATAGTCACTCTGTATGTATCTGATTCTGACATTGGTTCCAGAAATGACTGCTGTTCAAGCTTGCGAAGTGATCCTGATATGTCGCTTCTTGAACATTGCGGAGCCATTCCAAAATATCTTGCAGTCTGAAATAAGCCGGCATCTTGAATGGTTTGTGACGATCTTTTTCCTTTAAATAGGTGAAAAACGGCACTTCCTGTCCGTTCCCCGTTTATTTTAGAAAGGCAATCGAGAACCATAATATCAAAGTAATCTAATGACAACCTATCCACCCACATTCTACCTGACAAAAATCGTTGGTTTGCTCTTTTTATTTTAACAGATTTTAAACATAAATCGACGTTTAAAGTCATCATTAGGGGGGATGTTATGTAGATAACCCCTTATGTGATAAGCATTCTCAATCATTTTTCTGTTGAAATGTGGCATCAACATCATTACAATAAGTAAGAGGAATAGGTGTTAAATTGATTAAATATAAAGATTGATCCATTTGTTCCACCAAGAACAATCTGGGAGGTTTTATTCATGGCAAAGTACACAATCGTAGACAAAGATACATGCATTGCATGCGGCGCTTGCGGAGCGGCTGCACCAGACATTTACGATTACGATGATGAAGGCATCGCGTTCGTAACGCTTGACGAAAATAAAGGCGTTGTCGAAGTTCCTGAAGTACTGGAAGAAGATATGATTGACGCTTTTGAAGGATGCCCTACTGATTCCATCAAAGTGGCGGATGAGCCATTTGAGGGCGACCCGCTTAAATTTGAATAGAAGTAATCGAAAAAGCTCCCCTGCGGGAGCTTTTTTTATTTAATGAATATGCGCGCTTCTTTGCTGTTCAATCCACGGTTTAAGCTTGATAAAGATAAGTGTGAACACAATCGTAATGACAATGCCTTTTATGAGGTTAAACGGCAGGATACCAGCTACAACCGCTGTTTTCAGCGCACTGTCGGACAATGCCGGGGAGTGTAAAAACCATGTGTAGGCCGGAAGAATCAGAACATAATTGAGAATGCTCATCAGCACCGTCATAGCTGCAGTTCCAAGCAGAAGACTCACTGTCAGGCCTTTTGCTGAGTTCAGCTTTTTAAATAAGAAAGCAGTCGGCAATATAAAGAGTGTTCCGGCAATGAAATTTGCAATTTGTCCTACAGGCACTCCAGCCATGCTCCCCTGAATGATATATTGAAGAACATTTTTTATCGCTTCAACGGCAATACCCGCTAAAGGTCCGTATATAAGAATCGCAATAATGGCAGGGACATCACTGAAATCAATTTTTAAATAATCAGGAAGCCCCGGAAACGGAAAATTTAACAGCATCAATACAAATGCAATGCTGCTCAGCATGCTGATCACGACTAATTTTTTTACTTTCAATTTGCTCTCTCCTTTTCGACCACATCTTACTCGAAAAGCGGAAAGGTTCTTTTTCCAGCCAATAAAAAAACCGCTCTATGATATAAAAGCGGGGTTTTAAAAATTGGCTTGGTAAAGAAACGTTTGAAAACCTTTCTTTCAAAACGCTGCTGAACCTCCATCTTCTCCCATCCAGACTATACTGTCGGCTTCGGAATCACACCGAATCCTGCTGTCAAAAACAGCTCGCGGGCTTAGAGCCATTGCTCATCACCGCCGGTAGGGAATTTCACCCTGCCCCGAAGATTGATCATATGAATTTGGTTCCATTATAAACGATAAATGATTGGTTGTATAGATAATTGCTTCAAATTAAAAATATCGCCAAAAGTCTCTAAAACTGGTCAATTCCTCACTTTCCTTTTATCCTTTACTGCGTCAATACACATTGACACTCTATTGAGAATATGTTAAATTATCAGATATTTAGTTTGTCAATTTAGGAGGAAATCTTACGATGTTTCGAGTATTGGTCTCAGACAAAATGAGCAACGACGGCCTACAGCCACTTATTGAATCAGACTTTATTGAAATCGTCCAAAAAAACGTAGCAGATGCAGAGGATGAATTACATACCTTTGATGCTCTATTGGTGCGAAGCGCGACAAAAGTAACAGAAGGCCTTTTCCAAAAAATGACTTCTTTGAAAATCGTCGGAAGAGCCGGTGTCGGTGTGGATAATATTGACATTGACGAAGCGACGAAACATGGGGTTATTGTTATTAATGCGCCAAACGGAAACACAATTTCCACAGCTGAGCACACATTCGCGATGATCTCGTCTTTAATGAGACACATCCCTCAGGCCAATATCTCTGTAAAATCCAGAGAATGGAACCGCACAGCATATGTCGGTTCGGAACTTTACGGCAAAACACTTGGAATTGTAGGATTAGGCAGAATCGGAAGCGAAATTGCACAGCGTGCGAGAGCCTTCGGTATGACCGTGCACGTTTTTGATCCTTTCTTAACAGAAGAAAGAGCGAAAAAAATCGGTGTCAACAGCCGTACGTTCGAAGAAGTTTTGGAAAGCGCAGATATCATCACTGTGCACACGCCGTTAACAAAAGAAACAAAAGGCTTATTAAACAAAGAAACGATTGCAAAAACGAAAAAAGGTGTTCGCTTAATTAACTGTGCACGTGGCGGCATTATCGATGAGGCAGCTCTTCTTGAAGCTTTAGAAAGCGGCCATGTTGCCGGTGCGGCGCTTGACGTTTTTGAAGTTGAACCGCCGGTTGATAATAAACTCGTCGACCACCCGTTGGTGATTGCCACTCCTCACCTAGGGGCATCGACAAAAGAAGCGCAGCTGAATGTTGCAGCGCAAGTATCAGAAGAAGTACTGCAGTTCGCAAAAGGTCTTCCTGTTATGTCAGCCATTAACCTGCCTGCCATGACAAAAGATGAATTCGCTAAAATTAAGCCGTACCACCAAATCGCAGGAAAAATCGGCAGCCTCGTATCACAATGCATGAAAGAGCCGGTACAGGATGTCGCGATTCAATATGAAGGCACAATTGCTAAACTTGAAACATCGTTTATTACAAAAAGCCTTCTGTCAGGCTTCTTAAAACCACGCGTTGACTCAACAGTTAACGAAGTAAATGCGGGCGGTGTCGCAAAAGAACGCGGCATTAGCTTTAGTGAAAAGATTTCCACTTCTGAATCTGGATACGATAATTGCATTAGCGTAAAAGTGACAGGAGACCGCAGCACCTTTACCGTTACAGCTACCTATATCCCTCATTTCGGAGAACGCATTGTCGAAATCAACGGGTTTAATATCGACTTTTATCCAACAGGCCACCTGGTTTATATCCAGCATCAGGATACGACGGGGGTCATCGGCCGAGTGGGACGCATTCTCGGAGATAACGATATTAATATTGCAACCATGCAGGTTGGCCGTAAAGAAAAAGGCGGAGAAGCCATCATGATGCTTTCTTTTGACAGACATTTAGAAGATAAAATTGTGAAAGAACTAACAGATGTTCCTGATATTGTGTCTGTAAAACTTATTGATCTTCCATAATGAAAAAACTCAAGCTTTGCAGCTTGAGTTTTTTTGCTTTTAACGGTTTCTGTTTATGTATGTTTGTGCAGTACTTCTAACACGTTTCTCAGCTCGGATACTGGTATTTGCCCAGGTGCTGAAGCCTCTTCTCCTGCGCCGAATGTGCAAGCTGATCCAAATATTTCACCGCTCAGCCTGCTGACCAATCCTGTACCCGCCATTGACATTGTGATCATCGGGCGGTCCGCATATTTTGTCTTCATGGTATATGTCGCATCAAGCAAGGTTAAAAGATCACCTGTATCCTTCGGCATTACAGCTATTTTCGGAATATGCGCTCCTAACTCCTGCATTTTTCGAAGCCGAGAAATGATCTCGTCCTTTGCAGGTGTTTTCTGAAAGTCATGATTAGACATAATTACATGGACACCGTTTTCTCCCGCTAAAGATACTAGCGCTTTCACGTTCGCCTCTCCTGAAAATAGTTCAATATCGATAAGGTCTATATCTTTTGTGCGGATAGCCGTTTCCAGCAAAGCGATATAGGAACTTACATCCATTTCTGTGCTCCCGCCTTCTTTATGCGATCTGAATGTAAATAGAAACAGCTTGTCTCTCAAAGACTCTCGCAGCTTTGAGATCATCTTTATGACTGCTTCACTGTCGTCTGCTTTTTCAAATCCATCGACTCGCCACTCGACAATATCTGGATCCAGTAATTTTACAGCTTCTGCTTCTTTTAAAATTTGCTTTTCTGTTTTATCCATCAGCGGAACGATGATTTTCGGCATCCCTTCACCGATGGAAACTCCTTTAATTGTTAGCGTGTTCACTTATCTCAAATCCTTTCAAACCTCACTTATTCTATTATACACTTACACTTATTTTGTGAAAATTCCTATTATATCTAAAAACAAAAAAGCCCAAAGGCTTTTTCAGTTTAAAGAAATCGGATTGGGGGCAGCGGGTACCGGTATGGGATCTGAAACATCATATTTTCCAATTTTATTTGATCTAGTTTCTGTAAAAGTCACTTTTGTAAATCCAAATTCCTTTGCTGTTAAAAGAAGTCCCTCAAGCATTAAAATACCGGTGATTGAATCCTCGACTGCCGAGTTTTTTGAGAAGTGAATATATAAATGTTTATGTTTTTCTGTTATTGATTTGATATCACCTGCGTGAATAACAGGTTCTGTATCCGGTTTACTGTTTGTTTCCATTTCCTTAAACGCTTCTTTTATTGTTTGAAACGTTTTTTCAGTGGGAACAAGAAAGTCTTGTCCGTCTTCATTGTGATACAAATAGTAAGCTTTGTTCGTCTGTGTGTGAACAGGAATTTCAGTCAAAGTGCCATAGGAGCCAACTTTTGCACCAGCCCCGTTTTGATCGGTTGAAAACTTGACTCTCTCATATGGGCTCCATTTCATTGTTTCTTTCAGCAATTTTTTTAATAGTTTAGCGTCTTTTAGAGAATCAACCTCAATGTTCTCGTTAACTTGTATTCTTAGTTCTTTCTGTTTCTCCGTTACTTTCACTTCATCCATCAAGGATGGAATGGTGACGGCGTGATCAAGATAGCCTGATTGGTCACTGGCAAACAGGACATCCTGTATGTTTTGGTTTGAGTTTGTTTTTTTAATGCTGATGGGTACGATTGTGGACGTATCGGCATCGGCAAACGCTACAGTTATATAATTGCTCTGTTCCTTTTCAGAAACAACAAACGAAGTATGATCCAGCAACGGTGCAGCTTTTTGACTGTCTGCTGTCTCAGTTTTCGTTATAGCGTTTTCTTTAACCGCTTCTTTTTGAGGCTCTGCCTGATCAAAGAAATGAGGAGAAATAATGAAAGCGATATAAACTGCAGCAGCTGCTGCACATACGGGGCCAATCCATTTTACAGGGGGCTTTTTCTTCCGTTTTACCATCGACAGCCGCTTGTATATGTCTTGCGGAGAACGATGGTCTTTAACTGCCGGCAGTTGACTTAACAACTCCTTTATCTGTTCTTCGTTCCAATCTGACTTCATCATCCATTAGCTCCTCCCTCAAAAGCTCCATATGTTTCCGAAGTACCTTGAGCCCTCTGTGTTGGGTCGTTTTTACTTTGCTTTCCGAGAAGCGCAGAGCATTGGCTGTTTCCTGTATTGAATATCCCTGTATAAACCGTAAGATAATCACAGCTCTTTGATCGATCGTACATTGATCAAGCGCAGCATAAATTTCCCGGACATTTTCATGTTGAACCGCGAGTTCGTCCGGAAGCAATTGCTGATCTCTGACATCCTGTGTATCCCAATCAAATGTGCCGAGTACACGCTGTCTGATTGTCTGCTGCTTACGGAACCAGTCTATCGCCACATGGCGTGCAATCGACAAAAGCCATGTTTTTTCACTGCTTCTTCCTTCAAACGTATGATATGAATTTAATACACGAATATAAACCTCTTGAAGAAGGTCTTCAGCCTGGCTTTTATCCTTTACCATATAAAATAAAAATTGGTATAAATCTTGATGGTATGTTTTATATAACACTTGAAAGGTTTCTTCCATAGGAAACCCCTCCGTTCCTTTAGTCGTAATAATAGCTTAAAAGTTACATTACAACTATATTACGAGAAACTGGAATTTGGAAGGGAATTTATATTAACATATCCTTAAATTTTATTAAGAAAACACCCGCTTAGGTCAGCGGGTGTTTCTTATGGAACAAGATTCTTCGGCAAATTCAGACTCGACTTTATCATTTTGTCGGAATATAAAACGTAAACGTCGTTCCTTTGTCCATCCGGCTGTGCACTGTAATGGTACCGTTGTGAGCTTCTACAATATTTTTTACAATAGCCAGTCCCAGTCCGGTTCCTGCTCTGCCCCTTGTCCGTGCTTTATCTGCTTTATAGAATCGCTCAAAAATGAATGGCAGATCCTCTTCCGGTATCCCGGAGCCTGAATCTTTGACGTCTATTTTTACTCCATCCTTAACGGTATGAACGGAGATGGACACATTGCCGCCTGATTGAGTATGACGCAGCGCGTTATCAATTAAATTAGTAAACACCTGCTCCATCTTATCTTCATCAAACATCAATTCCTCTTCAGTGAGAGAAATGTCCTGATGCAAAGAAATATTTTTTTCTTTGGCAACGCCGGAAAATTTACGCATGATCTTTTCTATAAATTCATTAAGATTGATTTGTTCATAATGCAATCCAGTATGGCCTGATTCCATTCGGGCTAAATCAAGCAAATCGTTGACAAGACGGCCCATCCGCAGCGACTCGTCATATATAATTTGAGCAATCTCTTTTCGGTCTTCTTCGGAGCTCGCAATGTCATCGACAATGGCTTCACTGTACCCTTGAAGCATGGAGATCGGCGTTCTTAATTCATGGCTGACATTTGCGATAAAGTCCTCACGCAATTTATCAAGGCGGCGTTCTTCGGTCATATCTCGAAGAACGGCAACCGCGCCTCTGACATGAGATTCGGCATACAGCGGCGACATCAGCAGCACCCATGATCTGCCCTGCAGCGTCATTTCAATCATTTGTTCTTTTTCAGTGCTGACAGCGTTTTGGAACAGTTCTTTTGCTTCTGGCGGAAGATTGTCGCCTTCTTTAATATTCATATTCTGCTCATAATACCAAGCCTGCAGAAAACGTTCAGCCGGCGGGTTTGTCACGAGAATCGTGCCGTCGATATTGATGGTAATCACTCCGTCAGCCATACTGCTTAATATGTTTGAAAGCTGTTCTTTTTCTTGGTTGAGCGCATTGATATGAAAGTTAAGCTGCCGTCCCATTTGATTAAAGGCGGTTGCCAGCTCACCGATTTCATCCTGGGTTAAAATCGGGATTTTCGTGTCAAACTTGCCCTTTGCCAAATCCTGTGCGCCCTCTCTCATTTTTCGAAGCGGATACGTGACCCTGCTTGATAAAAAGAAAGCAAAAAATGTGGTCAGCACAATTGCAATGCCTGCGGCAAGAAATATATAACGGGTCGTGTGTTTTGTTGTATCTTTGACGGCAAGCAAAGACTGAGATAAAAAGACCATGCCTTTTTTTCCGTCTTTTTCATACGGAACACCCACAATTAGGCGTTCATTATCCGTGTCTCTGCCACTCAGGCCCGTTCGTTTACTGACTTTTTTATGGTTGTCCAGAGCCTGATGTAAATCCTTGTCCTGCTGTATTTGTTCAAGCGTGATAGATGAAAGCCGATTTTTATCGTTTGGCGAATACCAGTACTTTTTCTCATCCTGTATAATTGCAATGCTTGTTAAGTTATCAGCAAGCTCCCAAGTGATTGACCTTGCCAGCGCCTGATCCTCGTGTTTTTCTAAGATGACTGCGACTTTATTTGCAAGCTGGGTTAAATCATTTTCGGCTTCTTCCACATGATAATTTTCGATAAATTCGAGTAAAAGAACCGTTAAAATAAATAATACGATCAGGACAAGCGAAAGGATCGTAGCCCACAGCTTGCCTACTACGCTTTTCCAAAATTTCATTCAGCGCCTACCTCGAATTTATAACCGACGCCCCATACAGTGACGATTTTTTTGGCAGCTCCCGGTGATACTTTATTGAGTTTTTCACGGAGACGTTTGACGTGTGTGTCTACTGTACGCAGATCGCCAAAAAATTCATACTGCCACACTTCCTTGAGAAGCTTTTCCCGATCATACACTTTGTCAGGCGTTTTCGCTAAGAAGTAAAGGAGCTCATACTCTTTCGGTGTTAAGCTCACTTCAGTTCCGTCTGCAGTTACCCGATGGGCATCATGATCGATTGACAGATGAGAAAACACCAGCACGTTTTTCGTCGGCGTATTCGCATTGAAATAAGAGTTTTGAGATGCCCTTCTCAGAAGCGCTTTTACCCGCAGAACAACTTCTCTCGGACTAAAGGGTTTGACAATGTAGTCATCTGTTCCCGATTCAAACCCCTGCACCCGGTTTGCTTCTTCTCCTTTAGCGGTCAGCATGATAATTGGTGTAGCTTTCTTTTCGCGAATTTGTCGGCAGACCTCAATTCCGTCTGTGCCAGGCATCATAAGGTCAAGCAAAATTAAGTCATAATTAGTTTCGAGGCCTTTGGCAATAGCTTCATCACCATTTTCCGCTTCTTCAATCACATAATTTTCACGTTCAAGATACATTTTTAAAAGGCGGCGAATTCTGGCTTCGTCATCAACTACTAATATTTTGGTTTCATTGGTTTGGTCCATCGTTTTCCCCCTGCTTTCCTTCTGTTACTTTCATTTTATCAAATCGTGAGAACGTTTGAGAACTGTATCGCTTTGTTATCGACTATGCATAAGAATGAAGTCCGGCTAGCACAAGATTCACGAATATTAAATTGAACATAATGATGGCAAAACCAATGACGGCCAGCCATGCTGATTTCTCTCCGTGCCATCCTCTTGACAGCCTTAGATGCAAATATGCGGCGTAAAACAAAAACGTGATCAGCGCCCATACTTCCTTCGGGTCCCAGCCCCAAAATCTCGTCCAAGCAAGCTGAGCCCAAATCATAGCAAAGATCAGTGCGCCGAGTGTAAAAATCGGAAAACCGATGGAAACGGCCCTGTAGCCAACCTCATCCACCAGATCAAGATTCACGTTTTTCACCAGAGGATGTAAACAAGCACTGATTCTTTTTCTGACGATCAGGCGAAGCGCCCCATACAAAAGGAGTCCAGCTCCAAATGACCAAATCACCGTGTTTACCTTTCTGCCTGAGAAAAGGGCCGGAAGCTCTGCAATAGGCTGCATTTTCCCCTCGGTGATAAGCTTACCCTCATGCGGGCCTACAAGTGCGGGCATTTCATAGACCATCACGCTTTTTTCCTTATTCTTATCCACCCAGTTAAACTCAGCTTCATAGCCGGCAAAACGAAACACAGATGTTATCACAATAAAGGCAACTGCCGTCACCATAATAAACATGATAGCTTCAAGCCAAAAGGTTTTTTTACTTGGTTTTGTCTGGTCAACATGCTTCAATAGAAAAATGACACCTGCGACAAAACTGATGGCGAGTATCGCTTGCCCCAGCGCGGCCGTGGTTACGTGAATATACAGCCAATTGCTCTGCAATGACGGAATTAAAGGCGAAATGTCCGTCGGAAACATGCTGGCGTAAGCAATTAGCAATAAAGCGATCGATAGTGTAAACAGACCTAATGAAGGCAATTGATAGATAAAATAAAGGATAATAAACGCAAGCACAAGCATCATGCCAAAGGCTGTTGTAAATTCAAACATATTGCTGACAGGCGCATGGCCGCTGGCAGCCCACCTTGTCATAAAATAGCCCAGGTGGCAGAGAAAACCGATAATCGAAAGGGTAATCCCGATCGTCGCCCACCGGTTTGCCCTGTCTTTTTTATTTTTCCTTCCGCGTATGGCCCCTCCGAAAATTGGGACCGCGATTAAATACACGAGAAAGGCCGCATAAAGAAAATTTCCGCTCAGCTCTGCCATGACACCACTCCCTTTTCGCCTATTTCTGTGTTTTCATTAATTCTTTTTGGTCTGCTGGTTCAGTCAGCCCCGTTTCGGCTAAAACAAATGTTAAATCCTGCTTTAGTCCGTACCAGTTTTTATTGGTATGGCCGGCAACCATGACTGCACCATCCTGTGTATGCAGCCAGATTCTGCGGTGTTGCCAGTACATGCCTTGAATGACGCCAATCATAAAAATGGCTCCGCCGATGGCAAGCACCCAAAGCGTCAGATCTTTTCTGACTGTCAGACCGGTTATGTTTTTCGTTTCGACATGGTCAAATTTTAACTTGTACTTATTACTGCCCGATCCTTCAATTGTTTCTTGAATGGCCACAAAGCTTTTTTCGCCTTTTGGCTTATCTGGCGTTATGATATTAAAAACAAAAGCCGGATTGTTTGGGATTTTTGTTTTTGTGCTCGGCTCTCCGTCCTGATTAAAATAGAAGTCAGGAAGGTAGCTGGCGACCTCAACTTTGTAACCGTTGCCAAGATCATAAACCGAATCTGGATCCAATAGGTTGATCTTTAAGCTCCCAAAGGATTTTTTTGATTTTTTGTCAATCAGCTGAAACACCATCTGATCAAGCTGATTCTCTTTATAATCCACCTGATAAACAGAAAACGAATCAAAGCGCAGCGGCTGATTCACACGAATATCTTCTTCTTTTACTTTTTTCAGCTTCGGCTTCTCTCCATAGACAATTTTGCCTTCCCGTTTATAGAGAACTGCGTCTGTTTGAAAGTTTTTCGCGACCTTTCCGCTTCCGACTCTGTCAATGGCATCAGCGAACACCTTTTTTTCTGTCTCGCTGTTATAAGTCTCTACGCTGAATTGATTGTTTTTCAAATAATATCTTCCGTCTGTGCCTGGAATTGCCGCAGTTTCGCCTTCTCTGACCCAGAGCGTTTCATCGATGTACATGCCCGGCACAAATCTTAGCATTGCGCCAATCAGGAAAATGATTAATCCTATGTGATTAACATACGGACCCCAGCGGGAAAAACGTCCTTTTTCCGCCAGAATGCTGCCCTCTTTTTCTCTGATTCTATAACGCTTTTTCTTTAAGAGAGTGACAATCTTTTCTTTTTCTTCCTTGTTGAGCTCGGTCTCGGTTTTACTGAACAGCCTCTGCCTTTTTAAGAAAACAGGGCTTCTCCTGACACCCTGATTTTTCAATGCTCTGTACAGGGGAATCACGCGGTCAAGGCTGCAGATGACAAGAGAAATGCCGATAGAGGCAATCAGCAGCAAATACCACCAAGATCCATATAAATGATGGAGCCCGAGTAAATAATAAAGCTGGCCGAACGTGCCGTATTGTTCTTTATAATATGTATCAGCCTGAGCACCGGGGGGCAAATAGGCTTCTTGAGGAAAAATAGTCCCGAATGCTGATGCTGCAAGGGTTATGACGATAAGCCATATTCCGACCTTAACCGAAGAAAAGAAGTTCCATATTTTATCAATGATCGTTTTGTTATAGGTTTGTGAGCGTCTAGCACTTCCATCGTATCTCATATCGGCAAGCGGGGGCTGTGTTTCCTGAAGCGCCCTGCCGCATGATTCACATAAAACGGTTCCGACCGGGTTGATATGTCCGCATTCACATTTTACCTGTTTCATCCCGAGGTCGCTCCGGGTTTTATCAGATTCATATAGTCATGGATCATGCTTTCTGTCATAGTGCCGGTCACCACCTTGACAACTTTTCCTTCCGGATTGATTAAAAAGGTTGTCGGAAGCGGAGATACGCCATAGGCATCAAGCACCTGACGATCTGTATCCAGGACAACCGGAAAATTCACTCCGTAGGATTTCATAAAATTATGTACTGCTATCTTTGACTCCCCAACATTCACCGCGACAATTTCAACGCCTTGGTCTTGAAAATATTTGTATTGGTTCGCCATATAAGGAAATTCTTTTTTGCACGGCTCACACCAGGTGCCCCAGAAATTCAAAAAAACACCTTTTCCTTTTAAGTCACTCAGTTCAATACGTTCCCCATTCGTATCTTCAAGGACAAAATTCGGTGCCTCGGATCCTTCAGATATGCTCTCTTTGTCGGCAAATACAGCATTGTATATTGTATAGGCCAGCGCGCAGATCAAAATGAGAAGGATGCCTGTCCGAATGAATAAACGCCTTTTTTTCTTCATTGTCCACTGCCCCCTTCCCCTATTGCAGATCCATTCAATTATATCATTGCACATTCATTTCACATTTCTAACTTTTTGAAGGTTATGTGAAACTTAGAAAGCGTTTTTACCGTGTTCCGCTAGCGCTCTGAGTCTTTTGACTTCATGCGGCGTGAGCTCTCTTGCGTCTCCCGTATTTAAGCCTCTCAGATTTAAAAATGCGTATTCTTCCCGCTTCAGCTTGATTACTTCATGTCCAATCGCTTCAAACATGCGGCGCACTTGCCTGTTCCGTCCTTCATGGATGGTCAGCTGTATAATGCTTGTTTGTTTTCTCTTATCCAATGAAAGCAGCTTCGCTTTGGCAGGCGCTGTTTTGCCTTCTTCCAGCATAATGCCGCGCTCCAGCTTTCTGATCAGCTCTTTAGACGGTATGCCTTTTACCTTTGCTACATATGTTTTGTTTATTTCATATTTAGGATGCATCAGCTTGTTGGCAAACTCGCCGTCATTGGTTAAAAGCAAAAGACCGCTAGTATCGTAATCCAGACGTCCGACCGGATAAATGCGCTGCGGCACTTCTCTTAAAAAGTCAGTCACGACTTTGCGCCCTTTGTCATCTTCCGCTGCGGAAATCACGCCTCTTGGTTTATATAGAAGAAAATAAACAGGCTCTTCACGTTCCACCTTCAAACCGTTTACTTCAATCTGATCAGAACCGGTTACTTTAACACCAAGCTCTGTTATTACTTTGCCGTTCACCTTTACTTTTCCTTCTTTAATCAGCTCTTCTGCCTTTCTGCGCGATGCAACTCCGGCGTGAGCAATTACTTTTTGCAGTCTTTCCATGTCTTTCACCTCAAGTATTATCTTACTTTTTTCAACCTAAACAAACAAGCTTTTTCAGATTTCGCATGCTTTATCTAAAAAAACGCCATTTTCAGGCGCTCCCAAATAATAACGTAACGATGATGATAGATGCAACTACACCGATTAAATCAGCAAGAAGTCCTACCTTTAACGCATCACCCATTTTTTTAATGCCGACCGCTCCGAAATACACAGTCAGCACATAAAGTGTTGTATCCGTTGACCCCTGCATCACCGATGCCAGCCTGCCAATAAAGGAGTCCGGTCCATAAACTGCAATTAAATCGGTCGTCATTCCCAGAGCAGCCGTACCGGAGATCGGACGGATCAGCGCAAGCGGAACCACCTCAGCCGGTATGCCGATGGCCGAAAAGGCCGGCTTTAAAAGATCCATAAAAAAGTCAAGCGCGCCTGATGATCTGAAAACGGTAATTGCAACAAGCATCCCGACTAAGTAAGGGATAATCGAAAATGCGATCTCAATTCCTTCTTTTCCGCCTTCAACAAAGGATTCATATGTCGGCACCTTTTTGATTGTTCCATAAAGAAGAATGCCGGCAATAATGATAGGGATCATGGCTAAAGACAGCCAGTTGATAATTTCCATCGGCTTACCTCTCCTTCTTTTTACGGCGGTAATAAAAATACCGGTCAATAATAATGGCGCCGATTCCAGAAATGAGTGTCGCCAAAATGCTCGGTCCGACGACATCTGTCGGCGTTTTGGAGGAATAGGCCATTCTCACGGCGATAACCGTTGTCGGGATGAGAGTAATGCAGGAAGTATTAACAGCCAAAAAAGTGATCATGGAACGGCTCGCTTCCGAACGATTTCCATTCAGTTTTTTCATTTGCTCCATTGCTTTAATGCCAAGAGGTGTGGCCGCATTCCCCAGGCCGAAGAAATTCGCCATGAGATTTGATAAAATGTAGCCCATTGCGGGATGATCCGGCGGTATGTCAGGGAACAGCTTAGAAATAAAAGGTCTGCACATACGGCTGAAAATATCCAGCAATCCTGACTGTTCAGCTATTTTCATTAAACCCAGCCAAAAAACAAGCACGCTCATAAGTCCAAATGAGATTGTGACGGCTTCTTTGGCTCCTTTAAACACCGCCTCATTTACATCCTGCAGCGTTCCATTGCACATCGCAAATACTAGCCCGATCACAGTTAAGCTGACCCAGATTATATTGACCATTTTGCCCCGCCAGCCGCATTCAGAAAAATTGATTTAAATGTTTCAAAAAACTTTTTTTTCGGTTTTTGATTTCGTTCGTTTTCGTAATAGATCGGCACTTTTGCAATGGTTTCATCATTGAACATGACTTTCATATGTCCTACAATATCCGGAATTTTTGAAGCATCCTTTTCCCAGGCTTTTTTCGGTTTGAGCAGCGTAGTGTTAATTTTGACATCTTCTTTTTCTTCTTCGGTAAGCAAATAGGTGATGTCTCGTTTGATGAAAGCTTTGGACTCATAAAATGTACCTTTGAGCTTCGGAATGTCTCCTTTTTTTGCGATTAAATATGTTTGAAAATGCTTAAATACATAGTTAAACATATTCATATGATCATCCCAATCGTCAGGGTCATTAATGGTCACGGCTATCAGATCAACGCCGTCCTTTGAAGCGGTTGAAACCAGTGTGCGTTTTGCAAGCTTGGTATAGCCTGTTTTCCCCCCTGTACTGTATGGATACAGCATCGTCAGCAATTTATTTTTGTTTTTCCACACGCTTTCCATTGTTTCTGCTTTGTATACTTTTGTACCGGAGATGGTTTGATAGTCTTTGAGCTTCATGGCGTATTTCGTTAAAATAGCCATGTCATACGCTGATGAGTAGTGATTTTCATGGTCGTCCAATCCGTGCGGGTTTTGAAAACGGGTATTCTCCATACCGATTTGCTCTGCTTTTTGGTTCATCATATAGACAAATCCATCGAGGCTTCCCCCGACATACTCAGCGATCGCAACAGCAGCATCGTTCCCGGATCTCAGCATCAGGCCATACACAAGGTCCTTTAATTTTACTTTTTGCCCTTCGGTTAAATAAATGGCCGAGCCCTCTGTTCTGACCGCATTTGCAGAAACAGTCACGGTTTCTTCCATTTTTCCTGATTCAATGGCGAGAACAGCGGTCATGATCTTTGTAATACTGGCAATTCGCCTTTTTTCATGCTCGTCCTTGGCAAATAACACTCTTCCTGATGTGCCGTCAATGACAATCGCGCTCTTCGCACTGACATTTATAGCTGCATGGGCTGTGTTCACATTTACATTTGCAAATAGAAAAGAAATAATGACGATTAATACAGCTTTTTTAAAAATGCGCATGTTTGTTCACGTCCTTGTGGTGGTTTGTACAAGTTTATGCGCATGTCCATCAGTTATGAATAACAATTGTGTCTTGGCCTGCAAACATAAAAAAACTCTCCCGTAAAAGGAGAGTAAGTGTTATCTGATTGATGCCATGCTAGATCCGGACGCTTCGTAATGAGCCAATTCTTCCCTCATCTTCAGAAACGCTGCGCTCAGCGGCAATAATAATTGCTCCAGAGACTGCGGAACAGCATGGTAGAACTCAATTGCGCTGACTCCGGTATATGACGCCCGGCTGTTTTCACACCAGGTGTCTTTCTTTGGCATAAAGAACTCTTCAATGCATTGATGATATACATTGTAAAGTGTTTTTTCCGCTCTGGTTTCCTGAAAAGGCTCTTGTATAAGGAGGCGGCGGCATGCTTCAGCGCCTCCTTCACAAAATACTGTCATTCTTCTCAGCGTGCTCAGCACATCACAGCAATAAGCCTCTTCAACAGGCAATTCAGCCTGCATAGACGCCAGCGTGGTTTGATTTAAATAATCATTAACGGTATTGACAACCATTGATAAGAATTCGCCTGTTTTTTGAGTCTGCACTCGCACAATCGAATGTCCCATTTCGTTTGGTATCTTCCCCTCATGTCTTTGTCTCTCACATTTTGCTTCTTTCATGATAGCTACTTCTTCCTTATATCTTATGTTGATGAAAAAACGCGATTCATTATTTCTCTATTTTATATCTTCAAAGGTTTGGTTAAAGTTTTCAAAGAATAAATCCGCTTCTTCTTGAAGAACGTCATCTTCCGCATTCTCAGGCAGCGGCGGAAGCTCTTCCAGCGTTTTTAAGCCGAATTGCTCAAGAAAAGTCGGCGTCGTGCCGTATAAAATGGCCCGTCCCGGACCGTCAGCGCGCCCGACTTCACACAGCAGCGCCTTGGCGACAAGGCTGTGTAAAATTCTTTCTGATTTCACACCTCTGATATCTTCAATTTCCGCTCTTGTGATCGGCTGTTTATATGAAACAATCGCCAGCACCTCCAAAGATGCTTGGGAAAGGCCTTTCGACGGTACTTCGATCAGTTTTTTCAAGTACGGCGCAAAGTCCTTTTTGGTGGAAAGCATGTACGTATCTGCATATTCAATAAGTTCAATACCTCTTGTATCATGTCGGTATTCGTCTGCCACATCCGCCATAATGGTGTTCAGTTCAGGCTCTTCTATTTCAAGCACTGTTAACAGCTGTTTTTTGGTCAGTCCTTCATCGCCTGCCGCATATAGAAGGGCTTCCACTATAGCTTTCCAATTCACGATATCAAGCCCCATGAATGGATTCACTCCCCATAATGTAAATATCTGAAAAATTCCGCTCCTGCTCAATCAAAATCAGCTGATTTTTCATCAGTTCTAAAACTGCCAGGAACGTGACAACTAAATGTTCTTTTTGCTCATATGAAAAAAGATCCATAAAGTTGATTCTTTTCCCTTTTGATTTCAGGCTGTGGACGATTTCATTCATTCTGTCTTCGATTGGTATTTCCTGTCTTGTAATTGTTGTTTCCATCGGCCTTGTTATTTTTTTTCGCTTCAGCACTTTTTGAAAAGCGCCAATCATATCGTATACCGTGACTGACAGCTTTTGCTCCGATTGTTTCACTTCTTTTGCATATTCGCTCAAATCACTCGGCGGTTTCGTAAATGATTTTTGTCTTTCTTCTTCCCGTTCCTTTAATTCCTTCGCCGCGTCTTTATATTTTCTATACTCAATCAGCTTTTCAATCAGTTCCTCCCGGGGATCTTCTTCCTCAAGCAATTCATCCTCAAACAGCTCTTCCTCTTGCTTCGGGAGCAGCATTCTGCTTTTGATACTGAGCAGTGTTGCAGCCATCACCAAATACTCGCTGGCGATATCAAGCTCAAGCACACGCATCGTATGTACATATAATAAATATTGTTCAGTAATCTTCGCCACGGGTATATCATATATGTCAATTTCAAGACGATTGATTAAATGAAGCAGCAGGTCCAATGGGCCTTCAAACGTATCAATTTTTACTTGATATTCTTCCATCATCTCACCATTTTCAAGTATCACTCTCATTGCCGGATAAACTGGCTACCCTTTAGTATAAGCCACCAAAAAGCTCTCGTCCAATACTATTTCATTTCCTGTACTTCAAGAGATTTGTGCTGAATATTCAAAATAACAAGATATCCGCCTACACAAAAAAGGGCAGGTGTACATAGGATGCTCGCGTAGACCATAACAAAGGAGGCTGAATGTTCATGGGAGAAAAGTGCTTCAGCGGCAGTTTTGCTTTAATTGTCGTTTTGTTTATTCTGTTAATTATCGTAGGTGCTGCTTGGATTTGCTAGAACTAAAAAAGAGCGGATCCAATGCGCTGTTTTTTCCTTTCATCTGTCCTGTGTTACACTAAAGGCGGATTAAAAGGAGGAAGCATCTTGTACCCGAAAGCTTATATCGATTATCTCGTTGAATTTCACGCAACACGAGATTATTTTGAATGCCATGAAATACTAGAAGAATATTGGAAGGAAGATCCTCCGAACAAACGAAAAATACATTGGGTCGGCTTTATCCAGCTTGCTGTTGCTTTGTATCATCATAGAAGACAGAATACAGCCGGAGCCAAAAAATTGCTGGCAAACAGCATACGGATTCTTCAAGCGGAAAAACAAGCGGTGGAAGATTTGGGGCTTGATCATACCCGTTTACTGGAGCTTATACAGTCGGTTTACGAACAAATTGAACTGGGATCTTCCTATAAAAGCATCATGCTGCCAATTAAAGATGAGAGGCTGGAGGAAGCATGCCGCATTGAATGCAAGCGAAAAGCTTACACATGGGGGCAGCCCAGCACACTCACCGATAGATTTCTTATTCATAAACATCGTTTGCGGGATCGGACTGATGTCATCCGTGAACGCGAGAAAGAAATTGAGCGAAGAAAAAAAAGCAGAGGCTGATAACAGCCTCTGCTTAATTATTGTATGAAATGTCTTGATCCTGCTGACCTTGACAGCGTTCGAAAAAGCTCTGCGTTAATTCATTCGGAACCAGTACCTGCGTTTTGAATAAATGCTTTAAAGCATCCATCATCTGTTTTCCGATTCCTTGATGGCGATGAGAAGGATTCACACTGATATGCCGGATTTCAACCTCGGAATCCTTTTTTTCAACTCCGATTGCTCCGACGATATCCTCGTCCTCTTTCCAAAGAAAGAGCTGGCGGTCTGTATCCGTTTCGTAGTCCTTAATTGTCTGCTGAAGCTGCTTAAGATCTTTTTCATTCGGCATAAATGAAAGAAGTCCCATCGCAATCTTTTCAAACGATTTTTTATAACGAATTAACATAAAAACCCCTCTATATCCTAATGTCCAGTTCTATCAAACGGAAAAGTATAGGTGATCCGTTTTCTCACATTATATCATTTTCGCCATATTTTTAAACTGTTTTCAGCAAATTATTCAAATGAACGGTTTAAATTTGCCATTTCTATGGCAGAAACAGCACAATCTACGCCCTTGTTGCCCGCTTTTGTTCCAGCCCGTTCAATGGCCTGCTCAATGTTTTCCGTAGTGACAATTCCAAAGATCACTGGTACGCCTGTTGTGTTCGCTGCTTGCGCGATGCCTTTTGCGGCTTCGTTGCAGACATAATCATAATGAGTCGTTGCGCCTCTGATGACAGTGCCGAGTGTAATAATGGCGTCATATTTTTTTGTTTCCGCCATTTTTTTAGCGGCGAAAGGAATTTCAAATGCGCCCGGAACCCAAGCCACATCAATATCGTTTGTATCCACGCCGTGTCTGAGCAAAGCATCTTCTGCACCGCTCAGCAGCTTGCTTGTAATAAAATCATTAAATCTACCTACGACGATTCCGATTTTAAGACCTGTACCAACTAAATTTCCTTGTATGATATTCATATGATTCCCATCCTTTTTTGTGATTTTTGTTATTAGAAATGAAGTAAATGACCTAGTTTGTTCATCTTTGTTTGCAAATATTTTTTGTTATGCTCTTTGGCCTCCATTTGAAGCGGCACTCTTTCTGTAATACTGAGCCCGTAACCTTCAAGTCCGGCAATTTTCCGCGGATTATTCGTCAAAAGCTTCATATTCCGCACGCCGAGATCGCGTAAAATTTGAGCACCAATGCCGTAATTGCGCAAATCAGGCAAAAAGCCAAGCGCTTCATTAGCTTCTACGGTGTCATATCCTTCTTCCTGAAGCTTATAGGCTTTTAACTTATTGATCAGACCGATGCCCCGGCCTTCTTGGCGGAGATACAAAAGCACTCCCCGGCCTTCTGCGGCAATTTGCGTCAGCGCAGCGTGAAGCTGCGGGCCGCAGTCACAGCGATGAGACCCAAACACATCACCTGTGAGACACTCTGAATGAACCCGGACCAATACTGGTTCTTCATTAAACGGCACATCTCCCATCACAAATGCGACATGCTCTTTTCCGTCGATCTCATTTGTGTATCCGTACACCTTAAATGTGCCAAAATCAGTAGGCAAGGTAATATCGACTTCCCGCTCTACAAGTGTTGTCAAGTTGTAGCGGTACTCAATTAAATCTTTAATGGTGATCATTTTTAATTGATGCTTTTTCGCAATTTCTATCAGCTCAGGTACCCTTGCCATCGTTCCGTCTTCATTCATAATTTCGCAAATGACGCCTGCTCCCTGAGAACCGCAAGCTTCAGCAAGATCGACTGCCGCTTCTGTATGGCCCGCTCTTTTCAGAACACCTCCCTTTTTCGCAATCAGGGGAAAAATGTGCCCCGGACGCTGAAAATCTGCTGGCACTGAACCGCTGTCCAGCAAAGCTTTGACAGTAAATGATCTTTCCTGTGCGCTGATTCCCGTTTTTGTCTTACGGTGGTCAATGCTTACTGTAAAAGCAGTGTGGTGGGAATCTGTATTGTGCTCAACCATAGGATGAAGATCGAGCCTGTCAGCGATTTCCTCACTGAGAGGCGTGCAAATCAGCCCTCTTCCGTGCGTCGCCATAAAGTTAATCACTTCAGGAGTCGCATGCTCCGCAAGAGCCACAAAGTCTCCTTCATTTTCTCTGTCTTCATCATCAACAACAATGATGACTTCGCCTTTTTTTAAAGCGTCTAATGCCTCTTCTATCGGATGAAACATGCTAATCTTCCTCTCTAAAAGCCGTTTTCGCTTAAGAAGGCTTTTGTTATGGTTTGTTGGTTCTTATTTTCATTGGCTTTATGCAAAAATCGATACATATATTTTCCGATCATATCGCATTCGATATTCACTTTGGAGCCGATCGTTTTTTCGGAAAAAATCGTTTCGCTGATGGTGTGCGGTATTAAAGAAATTGTCACCGTATCATCTGTCAGCCCGAAAATGGTTAAGCTCACACCGTCAACTGTAATAGATCCCTTTAGAACCAACGTTTTTGTTAATGACGGATCCATTTTCAAATCATAGTAAACTGCGTTGCTTTTTTCTTCAATACGGGTGATTTCTGCGGTTCCGTCAACATGTCCTGAAACGAAATGGCCTCCAAATCGCCCGTTTGCCGCCATCGCTCTTTCCAAATTCACTTTGCTGCCTTTTGATAAATCGTTCAGCGACGTTGCTTTGACTGTTTCAGGCATGACATCAACCGTGAATTGGCTTTTCGTGAAATCAGTAACAGTCAGACAAATGCCATTCACTGCAATGCTGTCGCCCAAGTGAACATCCTCTAATATTTTTGAGCATTTAATTGTTAAGGCCATAGAGGAGCCTGCTTTTCTCATGGATTCGATTGTGCCTGTTTCTTCTATAATTCCTGTAAACATGGTCACCATCCTACTCGTTTTTCGGTTTTGCCGTCAGTTTGATATCACGGCCAATTTGGGTTATATCTGTGAATTGTAATAAGGGGACATCTTTCATTGATTGAAAACCTTCACCGGAGATTAAGCTGGGAGCAAGCGTTCCTCCGATTAATTTAGGGGCAAAATAGAAGATGATTTCTTGAAAACAGCCTGCTTTGACGAAGCTTCCGTGAACAGCTGACCCGCCTTCCACATACACCGACATGATGCCTTCTTCTGCAAGGATTTTCAGCACATCGGGAATTTGTATACGTTCTGTTTCCAGAGTAAATATTTTCACTCCACAAGCGGAAAACCGTTTTTTCTTGTCCTCATCAGCATGTGTTGTTGTGAAAATCCAAGTCGGCGCTGCCTGATCGCAAATCACATTTGCGTCATCGGGAATCGAAAGTTCGTTATCAAGTATCACCCTGACCGGCTGTTTTGAAACATCCGGCAGCCTGCAGGTTAAGCTTGGATTGTCAGCTTTCACAGTGCCTGCTCCGACCAAAATGCTTTGATGTGATTTCCTGTATTGCTGAGCATCCTGTCTTGCAGCTTCTGATGTGATCCATTTGCTGTCACCCGTACTGGTCGCTGTCTTTCCGTCTAGGCTTGCGGCAGCTTTTAATGTGACGTAAGGGAGGCCTGTCCTCATAAAATGCAGAAATTTTTCATTCAGCTGTTCCGCCTGATCTGCTAGAATGCCTTCCTTTACTTCGATGCCGGCTTCTTCTATCATGCTGATTCCCCGTCCGGCCACAAGCGGGTTAGGATCTCTCATTGCGACAAATACTCTCTTTATCCCGGACTTGATAATCAGTTCGGCACAAGGCGGTGTTTTTCCGTAATGGCTGCATGGTTCAAGGGTGACATAAATATCAGCGCCTTTTGCATGTGCGCCTGCCATATGGATAGCATGGACTTCTGCGTGAGCTTCGCCGTATTTTAAATGCGCGCCCATCCCGACAATCTGTCCGTCTTTCACCACAACAGCGCCCACGAGCGGATTCGATTCGGTCTGTCCTTCACCCTGCTTCGCAAGATCTAACGCCAGTTTCATATAATACTCTTCCATCTGTTTCCCTCCCTTCTTTATTCATTTACCGTCAAAAAAGCCCCGAATTTAGAAAAATTCGGGGCTTTAGGTATTTTACGCAATAGGAAATAACACTATGCATGTTGATACATTTTGCATAGCGGTTCTTCATCCTTCTCCCATCCAGACTTTCACTGTCGGCTTCAGCTTAAACTGAATCCACCGCGTACATATGCACACGGGTCACGGGCTCTAAAGCGCATGTCGCTTTACTACCGCCGGTCGGGATTTCCACCCTGCCCCGAAGGATACAATCTTTATTCATTTGTCCTTAATGGCTATTATAGCGGTCCTTTCTTAAGTACGCAATGAAATAAACTTACAATTTGAGAAATCGAAAAAACACCCATCGTTCGAAAGGTGTTTTTTAGTTAATCATTTATTTTTGCAACCTTGATTAAACCGTCGATCCGCTTTGTTTTGCTGAAGTACGCCTTGATCTTATCGCCTTCTTTTATATCAGACAAATCTTGATTTAATTTTTTTCCGTTGAAGATGATCTTCGTGCCGTTATCTGCTTCTCCATGATATTCTGTTCCGTCAATTTTTGTCACTTGATATTCTTGGATTGTATACTCTTCTTCTTCGGAGGACAAGGTTTGTCCAATCGCTGTCGGAACGTCCTTCAGTTCCACATCATTTATGTACATATAACCCCCTGCAAGTAAAACCAGAAGTACTAACAGAATGGTAATCTTGGTTTTTATTCTTCCCATTTTAAAAAAACCTCCAGCCAATATGAATCTATTCATTCATATGAGTTATTCCTTTTTTTCATGAATAAAAAACCGTAAATTCTCGTAAATTATTAATATAACGATGCATAACGGGAATATGTTTCACATTTCTTCAAAAATTTCTTTTCTATAGATATACGAATTTATGTTCTGGTTTTAGGGGATGCATGAGAAAAAGAATAAAAAAAGCAGTTCCTTTTCAGGAAACTGCTTATACTTAGTTGGTTTTACGAATGTCGCTAAATGGGAAGAAAACAAACTTTGACGTACCCGCAATTTGTTTTTTCGTAAAGAGTCCAAGCCCGTTTCGGCTGTCCATTGAATTTCGGCGGTTATCCCCCATAACAAAATACTTGTTATCAGGCACTTTGATCGGGCCGAAATCATCAGTTAGGTGGTCATATCCTTTTTCTTTTGCTTGCTTTTTATTTGCCTTCAAATAAGGCTCAGCCACTTTTTTTCCATTGATATAAAGCTGGTCGTTTTTCATTTCGACTGTGTCCCCGGGCAGGCCGATCAACCGCTTGACATAGTGGACATCATCCCCGTTTAGCACGATGATATCCCCTCTCTTAAACTCGCCTATGTACTTGACTGTCATATTGACAAAAACCCTTTCATGGTCATGAAGGGTAGGCTCCATGGACTCACCATCAACGACATACGGCGCAAAAATAAAATTGCGGATGAGTAATGCCAGAACAACTGCGATAATAATCGCTTTGGCCCATTCAAATATTGATTTTTTCCTAGAAACGTTTTCCGATTTCAACTGATTTCCTCCAATAAACAACGGTCTTCAATTTATGTTATCACGAATTGATAAGAAATCCCATTAGGACCATTGAAGCGAATTTTCACATCTATTCATTCTCCTGCCAAAATCAATTTGTTCCCATTTCCTTATGAAATCGGAAGAAGAATCAATCAGCCTCCAAAGAACAAATCCAATATATTGCCGGCAGTTGAAGTTTCTTTATTATAAAACTCCGAATATCCGCATTTCTTGCAGTAGACAACGAGAAAACGGTTATGCTGCACATCAAACAACTTTGACAATCCGGTTCCGTTTGTGGCAATTTCTTTTTGGCCAGCTTCAGTGCTTCCGCATTTTATACAGCCCTTGTTGTTCATCAAACGTAGCCCCTTTTCAAAAAAATAACATTGATATTATTTCATTTTACTACAAGTGCCTTTTGGGATGAAACATGTCAACTTTAAAATTTGTTTAAATTTTCCCCATGGGTGATATCTGAACGACAAGGAATGCTCTACCTATTTGAGCGTATCAAAATCAGTGTTTTGGTGATTGAACACAGTTATGATTTACAATCAATCGAAACATAGCTATAGGATTCAACTCAAATCTCTCAATGCCTTCTATATCTACCTTGTAATCCCGGTACCCTTGAAAACGTCTGTTTGTTTCCTGTCACAACCAGATCAGGCTGTAAGCGAAAAGAAAAAGCTCCCTCATATCGGGGAGCTTGCTGTCTGCCTATTAGCCTTCTACGCGAACTTCTTTCATCACGTCACCGTTAGACATGTTTTTCGCGAATTCTAAACCGCTTGTTACTTTGCCGAATACTGTGTGAACACCGTTTAAATGAGGCTGTGGCTCATGGACGATGAAAAATTGGCTGCCGCCAGTATCTTTTCCTGCGTGTGCCATAGAGAGTGCGCCCGCTTCATGTGTGTGCGGGTTTCCTTCTGTTTCACATTTGATTGTGTATCCGGGACCGCCTGTGCCAGTACCGTGCGGGCATCCGCCTTGGCTGACGAAGCCTGGAATGACTCGGTGGAATGTAAGGCCGTCGTAAAATCCTTCGTTTGCAAGCTTTTCAAAGTTTGCAACTGTACCCGGTGCTGCTTCCGGATAAAGTTCAAATTCAATTTTGTTGCCGTCTTCTAATAAAAAGTAACCTGTTTTCAATTGTATGCCCACTTTCTTTGTTTTAATTTTCAAAGGAGAGATTTATGTATCATCTATTATGGCTTGTCTCTCCTTGTCGCGGCTATTATACCACACCTTTTTTGGGAAAACGACTCTCCCGGCTTTTCTCCAAAATAAAAATGAAACCTGAACCTCTCTATTTCCGTCTAACCTATCGGAACTGTATTTTTCATCATGATTCAGGTCCTCGCAAAGCAGCTTTTAACTGTTGCTTGTGAAATGAAGGAGGTCAACTGCTTTGAAAAAAATATGGATTGGAATGCTGGCAGCGGCCGTTTTGCTGCTGACGATTCCGAAAGTCAGTCTCGCGGATGCCGCAGTCGGAGATGTCATCGTGACGCTTGGCGCAGATTTGTCAGAATCAAATAAGCAAAAAGTGCTTGATGAAATGAATGTCCCTGATAATGCCACAACCGTAACCGTGACCAATAAGGAAGAACACGAATATTTAGGAAAATATATACCGAGCGCGCAAATTGGCTCAAGAGCGATTTCGTCATCGTCTATTACCATTGCCAAAAAAGGCTCTGGATTGAATGTTGAGACACATAATATCAGCGGCATTACGGATGAAATGTACCTCAATGCCTTGATGACAGCCGGCGTTAAGGACGCGAAGGTTTATGTTACCGCTCCGTTTGAAGTGTCCGGTACTGCGGCTTTGACAGGCTTGATTAAAGCATATGAAGTTTCTTCTGACGAAGCGATTTCTGAAGACGTTAAGCAAGTCGCCAACCAAGAGCTTGTGACGACCTCAGAGCTTGGTGACAAGATCGGTGACGAAAATGCGGCTGCGCTGATTGCAAAAATAAAAGAAGAGTTTGCTAAAAACGGTGTGCCTGACAATAAAGCCGATATTGAGAAAAAAGTAGATGATGCGGCTTCCGATTTAAACGTCACACTGACAGACAGCCAAAAGGATCAGCTTGTATCCTTGTTCAATAAAATGAAAAATGTTGATATCGACTGGGGACAGGTCGGTGACCAGCTTGATAAAGCGAAAGATAAGATTAGTAAATTTTTAGACTCGGATGAAGGCAAGAACTTTATCCAGAAAGTCATTGATTTCTTCGTTTCCATCTGGAATGCGATTGTTTCTATATTCAAATAAAAAAGCGCCGAATTTCCGGCGCTTTTTTATTGCTTCACACTCGTTTTAAATGGCAGATCCAGTTTCACAACATCCTCGTACGTTTCTCGTTTTACGACTAAATGTGCCTCTCCGTTTTCTACAAATACAACGGCCGGCCTTGGAATTCTATTATAATTATTGGCCATGCTGTAGCCATACGCACCTGTACAAAAAACAGCCAGCAGATCTCCTTCTTTTACTTCCGGCAGGTCAATATCCCAAATGAGCATATCTCCGCTTTCACAGCATTTGCCGGCAATCGATACCGTTTTATCGTGCGCTTCTCCGATACGGTTAGCTGTAACGGCTTCATATTTTGCCTGATAAAGAGCCGGACGGATATTGTCGTTCATTCCTCCGTCAACAGCTACATACTGCCGGACACCCGGCACTTCTTTTTGGGAACCGACTGTATAAAGTGTTGTCCCTGCGTCTCCTACAAGCGAGCGGCCCGGTTCGATCCAAATTTCCGGTATGTCAAATCCATAGCGGGCTGCATTAGTTTTGACAGCTTCGATAATTTTTTCTACATATTCAGTGGGATGAAGCGGTTCATCTTCTTCCGTGTAACGAATGCCAAAACCGCCCCCAAGGTTCAGTACCTTTGAAACAAATGAGTAAGATTCTCTCCATTCGTCAAGTTTCTTGAAGATTTTTTCTGCCGCTAGCACGAAACCGGCTGTATCAAAAATTTGTGAACCGATATGGCAATGAACCCCCAACAGTTGAATGTGTTCTGACTGTAAAACCTGTTCAATCGCCTGTTCAGTTTGTCCGTTATGAAGGTCAAAACCAAACTTTGAATCTTCCTGTCCCGTTGTAATGTAGTCATGCGTATGTGCTTCTACCCCGGGGGTGATCCGCAGGAGAACATCGATTGAGTAGCCAGTTTCTTTGCACAGGTCTTCAAGAAGCGAGATTTCATAGAAATTATCAACCACAATGCAGCCGATACGGTGTTCAAGTGCCATTCTCAGTTCTTCCCTGCTTTTGTTATTTCCGTGAAAGTGGATGCGCTCCGCCGGGAATCCCGCTGCAACAGCTGTGTAAAGTTCTCCTCCAGACACGACATCTAAGGAAAGCCCTTCTTCCTCAGCAAGCTGAATCATCGCAACAGAAGAGAATGCCTTGCTCGCATACGCGACCTGCGCTGTCAGCCCTGCAGTTGTAAATGCCTGCTTAAAGCTTTTAGCACGCTCACGTATTAAAGCCACATCATATACGTAAAGAGGCGTGCCGTATGTTTCAGCTAAATAGAGAGCGTCCACACCTCCAATTTCCAAATGCCCATGTTGATTTTGTCTGCTAGTGCCGTGTAAGAACAATGTCATTCCCTCTTTCTCCGCTTATGGGTGAAAAGGACAGCTTTATGGACCGTCCTTTCATAATTAAGACATACATTATCATACTCTTCAGCCAGTTTCAATGCGATTATGAATTGGTAGGCTGCCTTAAGCGATTTCTTGGGTGAACAATGCTTGGTCTTACATTCGCACCAGGTTTCGCCGTGCGAATCAGCACCTGCCACAGCGCCTTTCCGTTAAACGGAATGAGCGGCCATAAGTATGGAGTTTGAAGGGATTTTATGCTGGCCATGGCAATAATTAGTACAGTAAATCCTATAACGAGCCCTTTTACATGAAAGAGCGCCACTAATATCATAAGTGTAAGACGGGCCATTTTATTTGCCAGACTTAATTCATAGCTTGGTGTTGTAAAGGTTCCGATAGCGGCAAGCGAGACATACAGTATGACTTCAGGAGAGAACAGCCCCACATCAATGGCAATTTGCCCGATTAGAACCGCGGCAATTAATCCCATTGCGGTAGATAAAGCGGTTGGTGTGTGAATAGCCGCCATTCTGAGAAACTCAATTCCTAAATCAGCTAAGAAAATCTGCAGAATGATCGGGATGTGCATATCTTTATTCAATCCGATAAATTTTAGATTCTCTGGCAGCAGTTCCGGTTGAAGAACAAAGAGGAACCAGATGGGAAGAAATAAAGTAGAAGCAAGAATGCCGAAAAATCGCACCCATCTTAAGAAGGTTCCCACAGAAGGAGCCTGTCTGTATTCCTCAGCATGCTGAACATGATGGAATAAGGTTGTCGGCGTTATAATTACACTCGGCGATGTATCTACTATAATCACGACATGGCCTTCAAGTACATGATTGGCCGCCACATCGGGCCTTTCTGTATAACGGACGAGCGGAAACGGGTTGTAGCTTTGTTTGATAATAAACTCTTCGACTGTTTTGTCTGCCATTGTTAATCCGTCTACATCAATGGCGGCAATTTCTTTTTCCACGATATCAACCAGATCCGGATCTGCAATGTCTTCTATATAACAAATGCTCAAATCCGTTTTTGAACGCTCGCCAACCTTTGTCATTTTGACACGAAGGCGTTCGTCCCTGATCCGTCTTCTGAGAAGCGCTGTATTGACGACGATATTTTCAACAAATCCGTCTCTGGCCCCCCTGACGACCTTTTCCGTATCCGGTTCTTCCGGATTTCTTCCCGGATAGCTTCTGACATCTATGATAAAAGCAAATCCTGCATCTTCGACAATGACTGCGACTAACCCGGACAGCACTTGGTCCGTGGTTTCATCCAGCGTTTTTACTTTTTCGACCTGAGCGTTGAGCAGCCTGTTTTCAACGATATCGACCAGCTCTTCAGGGTCCTCTTTTCCTGTCCGGTTGTTAATCGCAACAAGCTCTCTCATTAAGTGAATGATAAAGGCAGTGTCACATAATCCATTCAAATAGTACAGCTGAACTTCTCTGTCTAAAATGGTAAGCTTGCGTACACCTACATCATAGCTGATACCCATTCCGACGCGATTTTTAAAATAAGCTTCATTTTTGTCTGGATTCCGGTAAACCCGGATTTTCTCTTCCTTTTTGTCCGGCATGATACCCGCTCCTTTCTAAAATAAACTCGACCGCTTTCATGGTGATTGGCGACCCTTTCGAGATATCGTCTTTCCTGCCCATTTTGCCAATATCCCCGATACCGACGATAAGCGGCAGATCAAGTTTATCAAGGCAATAAACCGTATCCCCGTTCATTCTGTGTTCATCAAATTCCCTCTCTCCGATTTTATCCACGCCGTATTCTGTTATCTCTCCATTGCGGTCAATGCTTACGTCAACCCTGGTCCACTCAGCCTGATGGGTTTTAGACGCTACCGCAATCACACCGAGCACTTCAATTGCCGGATGGGTGGCCACATAGGTCAGAGCGGTTTCTCCCGGTCCCTCTCCTTGAAGGCCGGAGTCGTCAAACATGACAAATACAGGGTCATACGGCGCTGATGTAATCAGCCTGACAAGCTCGGCACCGCTGCGGGTGGAGGGATTGCCTTTTGATTGAGAAATACATCTCCCTCCAACTCTTCTTGCGGCGTATTCAATTGTTTTAGCGGCATACACATCTCCGTCTGTTACCAGAATGACCTTGCGTTTTGTCGTCATCTAGGCATTATCCTTTCGGTTTAAAAATAACAGCAACGATAAAGGCGAATAGAATGGCTGCTGAGATACCGGCAGATGTCAGCTCGAATATCCCCATACCGATTCCGATAAATCCGTGTATATGCGCTTGGTGCATGGCACCGTGCAGAAGGCTGTGTCCAAAGCTGACAATCGGAACCGTGGCGCCTCCTCCAGCAAACTCAATAAATTTATCGTAAATGCCAAATCCATCTAAAATCGCCCCGATGACGACAAAGGATGTCATAACGTGGGCAGGCGTCAATTTAAATATGTCCAGCAGCAGCTGCCCGACAATACAAATAGCGCCTCCGCAAACAAAAGCCAAAAGATAGTCCACTTAAGATGCACCTCCTGCGCGTTCAAATACAACCCCGTGTGCGATGGTCGGAATGGTTTGTTTTTGCTGGATCATGGTCGGACTTAACAGCGCCCCGGTTGCTACTACGAAAACACGGTTTAATTTTCCTTCTTGTAGCTGCTTGAAAATATGTGAGTAGGTTACAACCGCGGAACAAGCGCATCCGCTTCCTCCGGCAAACACCTGCTGGTCAGGTGTATAAATTAGAAGCCCGCAATCATCATGTTTAGTGCCGACCGGATATCCCTCTTCTTTCAAGATATCTTTCACAATAGGAGATCCGACGCCGGAAAGGTCTCCTGTCAGGATCAGATCGTAGTCGTCTGCTGTGCGGTTCATGTCTTGAAAGTGCTGTTTAATGGTATCAGCAGCAGCAGGAGCCATGGCTGATCCCATATCAAACGGGTCGGTAATACCTAAGTCAGCCACCTTCCCTACAGTTGCACTTGTAATTTGAATATCGCTTGGTGTTTGACTGATGACAACCGCACCGCTTCCAGTTACAGTAGATGTCGCAGTATCCGGTTTTTGCCCGCCGTATTCCGTCGGATAGCGGAACTGTCTTTCGGCCGTGGCATTGTGACTGCTTGTAGCAGCAATCGCCCGATTTGCAAATCCGCCGTCGACTAAGGCAGATGCAACAGCAACTGTTTCCATTGATGTTGAGCATGCGCCAAACATGCAAAGAAACGGAATTTTTAGATGCCTTGCCACATAGTTGGCTGTGACATTTTGATTCAACAGATCGCCTGCAAGCAAAAGATCAATATCATCTTTTTTCAAATTGTTTTTTTGCAGCGCCGTATTAATGGCGTCCTCCATTAGCTGCCTTTCAGCCATTTCCCAGCTTTTTTGATTACAGTGCATGTCGTCATAGGTTTTATCATATAAAGACCCGAGCGGACCGTCTTTTTCCTTAGGCCCTACTGCTGTTCCCGCTGCATTGACAAATAAGGGATGCTCAAACACCCAGGTTTGCTTTCCTGTTAATTTCATTTCTTTCTCCTCCTATGACATCAGTTTCTCAAAAGCAAACCGAATCATTCCGACGATGTAAGCAGCCACAACACCGAATACGATGACGTTTCCCGCCAGTTTAAACATGTTTGTCGCTACTCCCAATACTAAACCTTCGCTTTTATACTCAAGAGCCGCGCTTGCCATACTGTTGGCAAAGCCGGTGACAGGTACAGCTGATCCTGCGCCTGCAAACTGGCCGATTCTGTCATAAATACCTAAGCCGGTAAGCAATGCTGACAATAGAATCAGCGTCGCTGCTGTAGGGTTTCCTGCCGTTTTTTCGTTAAAATTAAAAAAATGGATATAAAAATTCTGCAGACCTTGCCCGATCATGCAAATCAAACCGCCTACAAGAAAGGCTTTTACACAGTTCCATACGTAAGGCGGCTTTGGCTGATATGTTTTTACTTTTGATTTGTAGTTTTCTTTTATGTTTGTCATATTGAAACCTCCTTATGGATGATGAATAAAATACAGCCAATGAAATAAAGATCCCGCGATTTTTCCAATGACAATGGCCATTAATAGAATAATGATTTTACTTCTGAGGCCGATTCGTTTAGCCAAGATCGGCAGGACATTTAACACTTCTGTCAACGCGGCTGCAAGCATCCCGACAAATACTCCGGCCAACAGCCCGACTGGTACGGCAAGCCATTTTGATAAAAAGAGATGGTGCATATGCAGTGTTTCCCATCCCCCGCAAACCGCACCGAGAATAACAGCCGCTTCATAAGCTTGAACAAATCTCATCGTTTTGGTGAGCTGCATCAGACGCGGAATGATTCCCATCACGGTTAAAAAAGCCACGAAACCTGCCCCGACCGTGATGCCTCCGCCGAGCCCGACAAAAATGATGAACAATACACTAACGATCATGCAGGTCCTTTATTGTTTCTTCATTTTCATGCATGGCCACATATTGATCGAGATCAAGCTGATAGTTAAACATTTCAACCTCCAGCGGGCTGGGCTCTTCATTAAGGCGCTTTTTAAAAATGTGGTTAAAAAACACGATCATCCCCAGTCCCAAACCGATGCTGTAAGGGATTTGAAGTAAATATGGATAGTCATTCCGCTCTCCGGTTATGATTTCATACAGCGCAATATGAACATCCCCCATGCTGACATCCTCATGGAAATTCATGATGGCAAGGCACGATCCGATAAACAGCAGCAGCCAGACACCAATAAAAAGAACAGTTGATATGTGCCGTTTCTGATATTGAATTTCAACAATGGTTTCAGCTCCGCCCACAGTTTGAACATCAAGTGTGGGATCCTGCTGATGAATGGCTTTGAGCACTTTTATGATATCCAGAATTACGATATTTTTATCTTTTTCGCTCACCTGATAAAGCGGCATAGCCGAGAGTTTCTTTTTCAGCTGATGCTGCCCTTCTATTTGCGCGGCATCCCCGACCGTTATAATATCCCCCGGATGTGCCAAAACTCGGTGGCGAAGCCTGATAAATAGTCGTCGTTCCATCATTGATCACCATCTTTCGGTGGTTATATATGTAGTATGTGGTTCGATTTTGTTCTCATTCATCCGCTTGAAAAGACCATAAATTACCACACTTTCGCAAAACAAAAAGCCAGCCTGCAGTGACAGACTAGCTTTCCGTATGATCCATTTGAACCTTGATCTGCTTTAATATTTTCTTTTCAAGCCTGGATACCTGCACCTGGGATATCCCCAGCCGCTCAGCAACTTCTGATTGCGTCTGATCTTTATAATACCGAAGATAGACGATCAATTTTTCTCTTTCTTCTAAATCGCTTATAGCCTCTTTCAGCGCAATTTTGTCAAACCATTTCTCTTCTGAGTGATCAGCGATTTGGTCAAGAAGGGTAATTGGATCTCCGTCATTTTCATAAACTGTCTCATGAATCGAAGACGGAGCTCTTACTGCCTCTTGGGCAAGCACGACATCTTCAGCTTCAATTTCCAAATGTTCGGCGATTTCCTGTACGGTCGGCACCCTGCCCAGTGTTTTTGAAAGTTCATCTTTCGCTCGGCGGATTTTGTTGCCAAGCTCTTTTAATGATCTTGACACCTTGACAGTTCCGTCATCACGGATAAAACGCTGGATTTCGCCGATAATCATTGGCACTGCATATGTCGAGAACCGCACATCATAGGTTAAATCAAATTTATCAACAGATTTTAACAGCCCGATGCAGCCAATCTGAAAGAGGTCATCAGGCTCATATCCTCTGTTTAAAAACCGCTGTACGACAGACCAAACAAGACGCATGTTTTTTTCTATGAGGAGGTCTCTTGCCTGCTGGTCGCCATCTTGGCTCTGTTTGATTAATTCTTTTACTTCATGGTCCTTCAGCTGAGCGTTCTTACCGTTTTTCTTAACCTCCACATCCATAACAAATCTCCTTAATTACAAAGCGCTTTGCTTTTTGATAAGTGCTTTGTTAAGCGAATCGTCGTCCCCATTTCGGGTGATGAATCGATACTGACATCATCCATGAAGTTTTCCATAATGGTAAAGCCCATTCCAGAACGCTCCAGCTCAGGCTTTGTCGTGAATAAAGGCTGGCGGGCTTCTTCCAGATCTGTAATGCCGAGCCCTTCATCACGGATGGTCATATATACGACATGATCTTCCAGCGTCACCGAAATATATACTTTTCCATCGCCATTTTCTTCATAACCATGGATGATGGCGTTCGTCACCGCTTCTGACACCACAGTTTTGATCTCGGTGAGTTCATCCATGGTCGGGTCAAGCTGTGCGATAAATGAAGCAACTGTCACACGCGCAAACGATTCATTTTGGCTGAGGGCGGAAAATTCAAGGTGCATTTCATTTTTCATGATGCCACCCCTAGTGTGAGCAGTGCCTGCTGCTCAGATTGTTCAAAGCGAATAATTTTAAACAGGCCAGACATATCAAACAGCCGTTTCACTGCCGGAGAGATGGTGCAAACGACCATTTCCCCGCCAATTTGCTTAATTTGTTTGTATCTGCCTAAAATAACGCCAAGCCCCGAGCTGTCCATAAAGGAAAGGTCCTCCAGATTCAGCACGATATGACGAATATCATCCTTTTCCAATGATTCCGTTACTTTTTGTTTCAGCGTTTCAGCCGTATGGTGATCGAGTTCGCCTGTTAATCGAATACAAAGCACTGATTCTTTGACATGCATGTCAATTCCAAGGCTCATGCTCATTCCTCCTTGATATGATCGGATAATGAGTGTTTCGATTTCGGGGGAATGAATTCCTTCACCATGACAAAACTAGTGATCATTCGGCATAATTACTTAAATTTTGTCCAATCTCCCATCGCCCTTTTTAAAAACGTTAAGTATCCGGCTTTTTCCATATCATCTTTAGCAACGACAGGACTTTCTGCAAGCACGTTTCCATCCTTTTTCAGCACCAGCGTGCCAAGCTCTTGGCCTTTTTGAACCGGAGCGCTTACATTGTTGTTCATTTTAATTTCTTTTTTCACATGTTTCATATCCTCGCCTTTTTTCGTCAATACGGAAATCGGCTCAGAAGTGGTGAGTTCTATCACTTTTTGTTTCCCTTTTTTGACCTTTGCTTTTGCTACCGTTTCATTTCGCTTGTATAAAGGATGTGTCTCATATTGGCTAAAAGCATAATCAAGCATCTTTGTAACTTGCGCATTTCTTTCCTTTGGCGTGCTTGCCCCGAATACAACGGCAATCGCCCGCATGTTCCCTTTTTTAGCCGAAGCAGTCAGGCAGTATTTCGCTTCTCCTGTATAGCCGGTTTTTACGCCATCTACACCAGGATAAAATTTGATAAGCCGATTTGTATTCACTAACCAAAACTTTTTATCTGTGTTTTCACGTAAATAATCCTCATACGTACCTGTAAACTTGGTGATTGATTCATATTTCAATAATTCCTTAGCCATAATTGCCATGTCATAAGCCGAGCTGTAATGCCCTTCCTCGGTCAAGCCGGTCGGGTTTTTAAAGGATGTATCTTTTAATCCCAGCTCTTTCGCTTTTTTGTTCATTTTTTTCACAAATTCATCCTCGGAGCCTGAAATAAATTCTGCCATCGCTACAGATGCGTCATTTCCAGATGCGATCGCAATTCCCTTAAGCATTTCTTTAACAGTCATTTCTTCCCCGGGTTCAAGAAAAATCTGTGATCCGCCCATTGAAGCCGCATGTTCGCTCGTACGGACCTTATCACTCATTTTGATTTTTCCTTCGTCTAAGGCTTCCATGATTAAAAGCATCGTCATAATTTTTGTCATACTTGCAGGCGCCAGTCTCTCACGGCTGTTCTTGTTGTAAAGCACTTTACCAGTATCACGTTCTATCAGCACCGCAGACTTGGCTTCATGAGCAAGCTCCGATGTATGTTTTCCGTCTTGTTTTGCAAATGCGGACGGTGCAAAAGTAAGCAGCATCATACCAATCAACAAAGTGGATAAAAGACGTTTCATCTCAAAAGCCCTCCATTTCATAATCCTTTTTATTTTTTCCAAGCTGAATGGTTTTATACACCACTGTTGGAAAATGTTTCGGGACTTTTTCGACATAAAAAAACAGCTGTTTCAATTAGAAACAGCTGTCTTCTTATCTTTTTTGGACTTCATTTTTATTCGTACTTAGCAACTACCGCTTTCACAAGCTGCAAGAATCCGGCTTTCACCTTTTCTGTCACTTCCATGACTTCATCGTGAGATAAAGGCTGATCCAAAATTCCGGCTGCTGCGTTTGAAATGCAGGAAATGCCGAGTACACGGAGACCCGCATGGTTTGCCACAATTACTTCCGGTACGGTAGACATGCCGACTGCATCAGAGCCCATCGTTCTTAAAAAGCGCACTTCTGCCGGTGTTTCGTAGGAAGGACCTGTCACAGCAGTATACACACCTTTTTGAATTGGAATGTTAAGGTCTTTCGCCATTTTTTCAGCCAGGCTGGAAAGATCTTTATCATAGGCTGACGACATATCAGGAAATCTGGCGCCGAAGTCTGCTTCGTTTGGCCCGATTAATGGGTTTGTCCCCATAAAGTTGATGTGGTCTGTAATGATCATTAAGTCTCCCGCACGGAACTCAGTGTTTACGCCCCCTGCCGCATTTGTCACGATCAAAGCCTCAACACCAAGCGCTTTCATGACGCGAACAGGAAAAGTGACTTTTTCCATTGAATAGCCTTCATAGAAATGAAAGCGGCCCTGCATGGCGATGACACTAACTCCCTCAAGTGTGCCAAGCACTAGCTGTCCGGCGTGTCCCTCAACCGTTGATACCGGGAATTCCGGGATATCCTCATATTTTAACTTAACAGGATTTTCGATTTCATCAGCCAAAATACCAAGACCTGAGCCTAGAATAAGGCCGATCTTTGGTGATTCAGGCAAGTTTTGCTTAATAAAAGCGGCTGCGCGTTCGATTCTGTCTTTCAAGAAACAGTCCCCCTATTGTAATAAAGATAAAAAGCTTTTACCATATTTCGGTTTTTTTGTTTGGAAATTATCCGCGATGGTTGCACCGATATCAGCAAATGTATCTGCAAGCGGCAGTATTTGCGCTTTCTTATGTTTTTTGCTGTATGCAAGAATCGGCACATACTCGCGTGTATGGTCTGTTCCGTGATGAATCGGATCATTGCCGTGGTCGGCTGTAATGATTAGCAGATCATCTTCTTTCATTTTTTCGAATACTTCCGGAAGACGAGCATCAAATTCTTCAAGCGCTCGTCCGTAGCCTTCCGGATCACGGCGATGGCCGTATAAGGCGTCAAAATCAACAAGGTTTGCAAAGCTCAGACCCGTAAAGTCTTCTCCGAGCGTGTCAACCACTTTGTCCATTCCGTCCATATTGGATACCGTTCTGCGGGAAGACGTAATTCCTTCACCATCATAAATATCAGAGATTTTTCCGATTGAAATGACATCTAAGCCGCTGTCTTTCAATTCATTCATTACAGTGCGGTCAAACGGCTTAAGCGCATAGTCGTGGCGGTTTGGCGTCCGTTTGAAATGTCCCGGCTCGCCCACGAACGGCCGTGCGATTATGCGGCCTACCATATATTTCGGATCAAGCGTCAGTTCTCTCGCCGTTTCACAAATGCTGTACAGTTCTTCAAGCGGAACGACTTCTTCGTGAGCGGCAATTTGCAGTACAGAGTCAGCTGAAGTGTACACAATTAAAGCGCCTGTCTCCATATGCTCTTCACCGAGTTCATCCAAAATAGCTGTGCCAGAAGCCGGCTTGTTTCCGATAATTTTGCGGCCCGATCTTTTTTCCAGCTCCTGAAGCAGCTCATCAGGAAAGCCTTCCGGGAACACTTTAAACGGTTTATCAATGTATAAGCCCATGATCTCCCAATGGCCTGTCATTGTATCTTTGCCGTTTGACGCTTCTTGCATTTTTCCATAGTACGCGAGCGGCTGTTCTGTTTTTTCAACGCCCTTGATATCACCAATAAGACCAAGGCCGAGTTTTGCCATATTCGGCATATGTAGTCCGTTCATGTGCTCAGCAATATGCCCGAGCGTATTGGCGCCTACGTCATTAAAGTCGGCGGCATCTGGCGCTTCGCCAATTCCGACTGAATCCATTACGATTAAAAACACACGATTATATTTGTATGCAGGCATCCTAAAGCCTCCTTTTTTTCTATACGTCTATTGTATCTCCTAGAGGTCTGACAACTCAAGTATAAACCGTTTTCATTCCCGTTGACAATGCATTTGAAAATAATGAGAAACTTCATTATTTTCTGTCGGTCCTAAAGAAAAAAGCCGCAGCCTGCTGCGGCTAGGCACGCGGATGGTACTGCTTGTACACATCCTTCAGCCTTGTTTTCGTCACATGCGTATAGATTTGCGTGGTAGATATATCCGCATGGCCCAGCATTTCCTGCACCGCTCTTAAATCAGCCCCGTTTTCAAGCAAATGCGTTGCAAAGGAATGCCTGAGTGTATGCGGGGTGAGCTCTTTTTTGATTCCGGCTTCGAGCGCGATTTTCTTCAGATTTTTCCAAAACCCCTGGCGGCTGATCTGCTTTCCGTGATGATTTAAAAAGAGAGCGTCAGACACTTTGTTCTTTAGCAGTTTCCCGCGGGCTTTCGTCATATATTCTTCAATAGCAGAAGCAGCGGTTTCACCGATCGGCACAATCCGCTCTTTCCTCCCTTTTCCGAAGCAACGGACAAATCCCATTGACAAATGGACATCCGTCGTTTTCAATTCAATCATTTCACTGACTCGGATACCTGTGGCATAAAGGAGCTCCAGCATTGCTTTATCCCGATAGCCCATAGGGCTCGTAAGCTTAGGCGTGTCCAATAGCCGCTCAACCTCGTTCAGCGCCAGCACCTTTGGAAGCACCCGTTCCGTTTTTTGTGTTTCGATATGTACGGAAGGGTCTTTGTCCGTCACCTTTTCCCTAAGCAAAAATTGATGAAAAGAGCGAATCGATGCTAAATGCCGCGCTGAAGTCTTTCCGGATTTCCCCGACTCCTTCAAGTGCTTCAAATATTGGATAATATGTATACGGGTCGCATCGTTCCAATTGTTGACATGAAGGGTTTCTGTTAAATAAAGAGAATAGCTTTTCAAGTCACGCTCATAGGATACGACCGTATTTTGAGAAAGCCCTCTCTCTACCATGACGTAGTGGATGAAATCCTTTATTTGATCTTTCACTCTAGATCTACTCCCCGTTTTGGTAAAAAAAGATTAACCGGTCGAACCATCCGCCTTTTTCTTCTGCATCCATTTCAACAACTTTTACAGCAGAGCCTTCCGGTTTATCGTACCGATGATAGTTTTCATACTCTTGATTTACCCATATCATAGCATAATAGAAGAGAGCGGTAAAACCTGTGAACAGTATAAAAACCTTCAATGTGTCAACAGCCGTTTTTAGGAATCTTCCCATGTCCCAATCGATCCTTTCTCTATGGTTCCTGTTATTTAAACCATATGCCAAACCAGAAAGGATTTATACGTCGAAACAGCAAAAAACCCTTTCCCCAAGAGAAAAGGTTCGAGCCCGGCATCGACTATTCCGTTTCGTTTCCGTTGCAGCGGTGGCAAATGCCGTGAAACGTCAATCTATGATCTTTAATCTTAAATTTCCAATCACGTTCAATGACTTCTTCTACGTCTTCAAGCAAATCTTCTTCAATTTCATCAACGGCTCCGCACTCCATGCACACCAAGTGGTGATGAAAGTGAGCTGCACCCTCCTTACGAAGATCGTAACGGGATACGCCGTCTCCAAAGTTAATTTTATCAACGACTTTTAATTCAGTTAGTAATTCAAGCGTACGGTATACTGTTGCGAGACCGATCTCAGGAGATTTCTCTTTTACGAGGAGGTATACATCTTCTGCGCTTAAATGGTCTTCTTCGTTTTCAAGCAGCACTCTTACTGTCGCTTCACGCTGAGGCGTAAGTTTGTAGCTGGATGAGTGCAACTGTTTCTTAATTCGATCAATACGGTTTTCCATGTCTTTCCCTCCTACGCCGCATTCCATGACTCATTATAACAAAATAAGCGCGGAGTTCCAACTATAATTATTATAAACTGATAAATAAAATGATTTTCTTTTAATAATGTTTTTAAAAAAGTCGCGATGTCAGCTTTTCCATCAAAACTGGCGACATGTATGCTTCAAAGAGAGACGAGATCAGCGCTAAAAATAAAATGATCAGGAGAACAATGGCATATCGCCCGAACCACTGGATCGGCGCATCATGCAGACTTCGTTTGACAAACAGCTGCCTGATCAGCTTTAAAGAAAAGGCAATCGCACAGGTGCCCATAATGAGGTAAGCCGGAATAAGCAGCACATTTTGCGGCAAAACCGAGACAAAGGATAAGAAAAAACCGCTGATTCCCATCTGGTTGACGAGAAACCCCACAGTAAATCCGACGACAATTCCTTTTAGAAAAATCATAATGAAAATGATAGGCATGCCAATCACAGAAATTCCTAAAATCCACATCAGCCCTAAATACTTTACATTATGAAAAATACTTTGCCAAAACATATCGGATGAGCTAGCCTGTTTTCCGTCTGATAGCTGTCCAAAAAATTGGCTTAAATAATAATATAAATCTTCTTTCTGGCTGATCGTCATGCTGTTGACAATGATAGCGCCAAAAATCACACCCATGAAAAACAGGACAGACACAAATATATAAAGTGAGAGATGATCCTTTACATGTCCGAGAAACATGTCCTTATAAGAAATTTTCCGCATATCGTTTCCTCCCGCCCGCTCTATTGATTTGATTTAATAGATTGTATGAAAGAAACGGAAAAACATGCTCTTTTTCAAAAAGAAACGATAGAGATTGCTAGGCGGCTGTTTCGGACATAAAAAAATCCCTATCATCAAATGCATTTTGATCATAAGGATTTTTGTGTTTATGCTTTCTTTTATTCAATATGTCTTGTTTGCTTTTTGTCATTCTTTCATGAGTGCTGAAGGATGGAGAACTGCCTCTTGATAATAAGGCGTCCCGTCCACTGTTTCTAAGCAAATGCTCCCGTTTTCTTTTCGCTCGGCTTTTTGCCATGTTGATCACTCCCTGTTTCATTTTGATTCATTATCGCAAATGGAAGATGTTATTAAAATGTTTTAAAAAAACAGCACCTGTCATGCCAGGTGCTGTTTCATTTTAATGTTTGACCGCTGTAAGAGCGGCGCGTTCAACGGCGGCTGTCACTTCGTGATGGACCTTTGAATCCAGCGGCTGTGGAACCACATCGCCTGGCTTTGTGCAGGCTGCAATGGCCTCTGCTGCCGCCACAAGCATATCGTGATTGATCTCCTTGCTTTTGGCATTCAGTGCCCCTCTGAATATACCCGGGAAGCCAAGCACATTATTCACAGAACGCCCGTCAGCTGCATACGCCGCGCCGGCCTGTAAAGCAGCCTCAGGCTCAATTTCCGGCTTCGGATTGGATAATGCCAATATGACCTGGCCAGATCTTACGAATTCAGGTTTAATTAAACCAGGAACTCCTGTTGTGGCAATGACAATATCACATGTTTCCATTAACTCTTCAATGCTGGCAGCTGTCTGTCCGCCGTATTGCTCAAGACGACTCATCGCTGCCTCTGATTTGTCTGTACCACATACAGCTTTGACGCCGTAAGCCATAAACATCCGGCAGATGGCTACGCCCGCTGCGCCGAGGCCGATCTGCCCCACTTTTGCTTCTTTTAAGTCAACGCCCGCGCTTTTACATGCCGAAATGGCAGCTGCCAGCGTAACGACAGCTGTTCCATGCTGATCATCGTGCATGACAGGGATACTGAGTTCCTCTTTTAGGCGATCTTCAATTTCGAAGCAATGCGGTGACCCGATATCCTCAAGCAGGATGCCGTTAAATCCTGGTGAAATATGTTTTACCGTATTGATGATTTCTTCAGGATCACTTGTATCCAGCAAGATCGGGATACCGCTAATCCCTGCAAGCTGATCAAACAACGCTGCCTTTCCTTCCATAACAGGCATTCCCGCCACAGAGCCGATGTTTCCAAGACCGAGAATCGCTGTTCCATCGGTTACAATTGCGACCGAGTTGCTGATTGTCGTGTAGATATCAGCCTTTTCAGGTTCTTTCTCGATCAGTCTGCAGACGTCTGCTACCCCAGGAGTATAGACGCGCCCGAGCTCTGCCAGCGAACGAATTGGCATTTTGCTTTTCATTTGGATTTTTCCGCCTTCATGGGCAGACAGGACTTCATCAGACACCGTGTGAAGTCTGATCCCTTCGCCAAGAGCCTGCACAGCCATGATCACTTCCTGAAGCTGTTCTTCATTTTCCACTTGTACAGTAATATTGCGCATCGTGTAATTGGGTCCGACTTTTACCGTCTCCACATCACCAATGTCTCCGCCCAGAAGGCCGATTGCTGTAGCCACTCTTCCAAGATTTCCGGGAACCGAAGGCGTTTCTATCATCAGTGTCCGAATCATGTGTTTTGCTATCATTCAGTGATCCTCCTCTTAGCCTAGTTTTTCAGCTTGAGCTGTTTCATTTTTCGTATACCATATACATTTTCCTGTATAACCGTAGATAATGGCAAGACCTATTGCGACAAAACTGAGCCACATAAACGGCAGATAAGAGAAGGTAGAAACTCCTAAAATCCCGGCCATGTAAATGCCGTTATCAGACCAAGGTACCATACCCGAAGTCAAAGTTCCTCCGACCTCTGAATTACGGGATAGAACTCTTCTGTCCAGATGCAAGCGGTCATAGCTGTCTTCCATAATCTTCGGTGTCAAAATAAGAGATACATACATGGCACACCCGAAGATGTTTGCCAAAAATGCTACAATCAGCGTAGATAATGTCACATTGCCTGCTGATGTCAATTTTTTTTCAAACAATGAAACAATGACTTTTAACACACCTAGCTTCTCAAGCAACCCACCAAAGCCTAGGCCAAAAATAATCACGACGAGAGAACCGAGCATGCCTACGATGCCTCCGCGGTTTAAGAGGCCGTTTAAAAATTCAACATCTGTTTTAATAGAGAAGCCGTTGTACGCTGTTGCAATCGCATCCGCGAAATTCATGCCTTGGAAAACAGCAGCCCAGACAGCGCCAAGCAATGCACCAATTACAATAACCGGCATAGACGGCTTTTTCATCGCTAATAAGACGATAACGACAACAGCCGGAACCAGCATCCAAATATGAATGTCAAATGTATTCTGCAAAGAAGATTTCAAAAATTCAACTTTGTCGAGGTCAATATTTTTCCCGCCGTACATAAATCCAACAGCTGTAAAGAGAATAGCCGTAATTACATATGCTGGTATTGATAAATAAAGCATCGCTCTGACGTGAGCCAATACATCTACTTTTGATAATGAAGAAGCCAGGACTGTACTGTCAGACAAAGGTGACAGCTTGTCCCCGAAGTAAGCTCCGGAAAGAATGGCTCCTGCTACAAGAGGAAGCGGGATTCCAAGGCCTTCACCAATTGCAATCATGGCGATGCCGGCTGTTCCAACTGTTCCCCATGACGTTCCCGTTGCCACAGACATAATAGAACAAATAATTAACGTTGCCAGTAAAAAGATACTAGGGTGAATAAATTCTAATCCATAATAAATCAACGTCGGCACCACGCCTCCGGCGATCCATGTTCCGATGAGTGCTCCGACTGAAACGAGAATCAGAACGGCTTCGAGACCGTTTGATATTCCGCTAAGAATCGCATTCTGCAAGTCTTTATAAGAATAACCCAGTCTGACTCCTAGAATCATTGCAATAAACCAGGAAATAAACAGTGCAAGCTGTATCGGCAAGTCTAAAAAGACTGTAAACGACATAACAAGTGCTAAAAATACTCCTAGTACGATAATAATTTCAAATAGTGTTGGCAATCTTACATCCTTCAAAAGAAGTCCCCCTTAATGAAAAAGCTAAAACGCTTTCAATAAATAGTGCAACACGTATACTATACTTCCTCATCCCTATGCTTGTAAACAGCTTATTCACCCGGCAATTCAGAGATGAATAAGCTGCATTTTGTTTAAATTTTATTTTTCTAATAGCTCTTTTCCAGCAATTCCTGGCTTTGTCATCTCGTATGGATTTAAAATGATATCCAATTCTTCTTCTGTCAGCACATCATGCTGAAGGCAAAGATCACGGACGGATTGGCCTGTCATAATCGCTTCCCTGGCGATTCGGGCAGCCGCTTCATAACCAAGATGCGGATTCACAGCGGTAATAACTCCAGCGCTTTTTTCTACGTATTGCTTCAAGCGTTTTTCATTAGCTTCAATGCCTTTCAAGCAATAGTCAGTGAAGGAACGGAAACCATTGTTCATGATGCTGATCGATTGCAGCAGATTAAAGACAAGCACTGGCTCCATAACGTTTAATTCAAGCTGGCCTGCTTCTGAAGCTAGGCAGATGGTATTATCGTTTCCAATCACCTGGAACGCAATTTGGTTAATGAGCTCCGCCATAACCGGATTAACTTTACCCGGCATGATGGATGATCCCGGCTGGCGGGCAGGCAGAGAAATTTCCGCAAGTCCGGCGCGCGGTCCCGATGCCATTAAACGAAGGTCGTTTGCGATCTTCGACATGTTCATCATGCAGACTTTTAATGATGCAGAAACCTCTGTGTAAGCGTCTGTATTTTGCGTTGCATCGACAAGATGGTCAGCGCCGACAAGAGGCAGTCCGCTAATATCAGCAAGATGTTTAACAACTTGTTTGATATATTCAGGATCGGCGTTCAGTCCTGTGCCGACTGCAGTAGCGCCCATGTTGACTTCATACAGGTGCTGCCGGGATTGTTTAATCCGTTTAATATCACGCTCAAGAACACGGCTGTATGCTTCAAATTCCTGGCCGAGGCGAATCGGAACAGCATCTTGAAGGTGAGTCCGTCCCATCTTAATAACAGAATCAAATTCCTGGGCTTTTTGTTTAAACACACCATGCATGTCTTCCATCGTCTTCAGCAGTTTTTCCAGCAGATTCAGTGTGGAAATATGAATGGCTGTCGGAAATACATCGTTTGTTGATTGTGACATATTAACGTGTGTGTTCGGGCTTAAGTGGATGTATTCTCCCTTTTTATGACCCATGATTTCAAGCGCGCGATTTCCGATGACCTCGTTCGCATTCATGTTCATGGATGTACCAGCGCCGCCTTGAATCGGATCGACGATAAACTGGTCGTGCCACTTGCCTTCCAGAATCTCGTCAGCGGCTTGTACGATAGCTTGGCCAATTCCTTCATACAGCCGTTTTACATCCATGTTTGCAAGTGCGGCAGCTTTTTTTACAATTGCCAGCGCGTTAATCATTTCTTCATGGATTTTATATCCCGTAATCGGAAAGTTTTCTGAAGCACGCAGCGTTTGGATGCCGTAATAGACATCTGCTTCAATTTGTTTTTCTCCAAGGAAATCTTTTTCCACCCGGTATTCTTTTTGGCCGTTTAACATAATCTTTAACCTACTTTCTCTATAATGGTTATGGTTTTAGCGAAATTTACAGGACAACGTCATCGGCAATCGGTGTTTCCATAATTCTTTTCACGATCGGCAAATCTGAGGATTGGCCCAGTGCCCACATTAATTTCGGAACGATTGCTTCTGTATTCATGTTTCTAGAGCGGATAATTAAGTCCTGATTGACTCTGCGGCCGACTTCGTAAATGCTCATATCTTCGCCTTCTTCCAAGCATTGAGTCGTAATGACGACAACAATGCCGCTGTCAATCAGTTCATTAACTTTGGACAAAATGTCTCTGCCTTCAAACGGTACGCCTCCACTGCCATAACTTTCGATGACAATTCCTTTGTACATGCTTTTCAGAGCGTCCAGCATTTCCGGCTTTAAGCCCGGATGCAGCTTGAGCAGACAAACATCTGTGCATAGTGAAGTGTCAACTGTGAAGGCGTCGTTCTCAGGTTCCGTTACTTGTTTGTTGTATTCAATCCCGTCTTCTGTAATAAAAGCGATATATGGATAATTGATGCTTTCAAACGCGTCATAGCTTTTCGTTCTTAACTTGATCGCACGTGTTCCCTGGATGACTCTGCCGTCAAACACAACGTAAACCCCACCTACGCCTTCACAGGCAAAGCGAATGGCATCTGTAATATTTTTTTTGGCGTCTGTTTTTTGAAAGGTAATTGGAATTTGCGAGCCTGTAATTACAATCGGCTTTTTAGCATGCTGCAACATATAAGATAATGCGGCAGATGTATAGGCCATTGTATCTGTACCATGAGTAATAACAAACCCGTCATAGGCATCATAATTTTGCTTAACAGCTTCCGCTATCTCCACCCAGTATTCAGGCTGCATATTGGTGCTGTCTATATTCATAAGCGATTGGGTTTCCATCGTGTAATCGTTATCAAGTTTTGATACGTAACTTAACAACTCGTCAGCCTTCACCCCCGGGGCAAGCCCGTTTTCCCCTTCAACTGAAGCGATCGTTCCCCCAGTTGTCAACATCAATAATTTTTTCATACCATACACCTCTTCACTATATCTAAAGATGGGTTTGCGAGAAGGCATTCGCTTTTCGCATACTTTTAATGCAATTATAGACACGGAAAATAAAATACGCAAGACATTATTATTCAATTCGCGTACACTTCCGAATACCTATATGATATAATCAGCTCAAGTTGAAAAAGGAGCGGAAGTCCATGAATTTAGATCGTTTAACTGAATTGAGAAAAAAGAAAAATTGGTCGCTTCAATATACGGCTGACCTCCTGGGTATCGCAAAAAGCACATACGCGGGATACGAGTCAGGCTACCGCCGCCCTTCGCTTGAGGCCCTGGCAATGCTGGCAGACCTTTTTGATACAACCTGCGATGATCTCTTAGGCCGCACAAAGCAAAAGCAAACTGCTCCTCAGACCATTGAATTGACCACGTGGAGCAGCCTTGACATTGCTGTTGACGGCAAGCCGCTGTCTGAAGACGAAATAATACAGCTGATCACCTTTATCCGGACAAAGAGAAAAGTTCAGGAGGAACTGAGTTAATTTTCACTTAAGACTTAACTTTCCCGTAGGTTCCTCCTCCTCCGGCTTTCAGTTCAAGCTTTCCTGACCTCGCTTTCACAATAAGAGCGGCGGTTTTCGGCGGAACAACCCGAGCCAGATCTTCCTCTGAAGTCTCATGAAGAACAGCCATTTCTGTACCAAAGGCCGTTTTTAGCTTGTCCAGGGTTTTCGGTCCGACACCCGGCACAAATTGCAGCGGAATCTGGTGGACATATCTAGGACGCGCTATGCCCGTTCCAGACTGATCACTCAGCTCGCACAGCCTTTCGCTGACACCCTTTGTCAATCTGGCACTTCCGCATTCCGCGCACGCCGTTGCCCCGCTCTCAGTACGCTCTCCGCATACTTCACAAGCCGTTTGATAATACTTCCCCAACAGCGGATCTAATCCGTAATTTGCGGTAATTTTCCTGTTATCCTGTCCCTTTAATGCGAGAGCGAACTCAGAAAAATCAGCTGAGGCCACATATAGTTCATTATATTCTCTGCCGATCTTCCCTAAGGAATGCGCATCAGAATTTGTTAAAAATGAATATTTATTCAATTCAGATACCCGTGAAGCCATAGGCGTGTCACAGCTTAAACCAAGCTCGACAGCATCTATCATAGAAGAATCAAAAACCTCAGTTAAAGTTGACTTAACGCCTTTTCCGTACAAGCTTTTGTGGGGCGTGAAAATATGGGCGGGGATAAACAATCCGCCCATTTCTTTTACTTTTTTTTGAAGATTCAAGCCTGTTTCGTATATCCGCTGTGAACTTAAATGAATGTTTTTCATCCGTTCTGAAAGCCAGGCTGAAAATTGTTTCATATCAGTAAGTGTCGGCATAAAAGCAAGCACATGAATCGGCCCGCTGCATGCTTCATCGTAAATCTCCAGCTCGCTTCCCAATAAAAGAGTTGTGCTGCGATAACGGACTCCGCCGCCCTCAAGCTCGTGATACCTGCCTGAAGCAATGCCTTCCTCAAGCTCTATTATGACTTCCGGGGAATGGCAGTCAATAATTCCGAGAAGTTCAATCCCTTTATATTCACTGGCCTCAACCAGAATCCGGTCCAGCGTCAGCGTTTTTGCACCTGTTATTTTGACAGCCCTTCCTGTATAGGTCCGACCGATATGGATGTGTAAATCCGCGTAAATCTTTTTCATTTTGATGCTTGCAGCGCTTCTTTCAGCTGAAGATATTGAATCGCATAGGCTGTCTTCGCGTCGTAAACCTCGCGCGACTCAACAAGCTTTAGTGCGTCTTCAAGCGTCACCTCCATCACTTCAACAAACTCGTCCTCATCTAGTTCCCGTTTTTCTTCAAGCACAGCCAGCTCTTCCGCAAGAAAAACGTGGACTATTTCATCAGCAAAGCCGGGCGATGTATAGAATGCTGTCATTTTAGTCAGCTTTTTCGCTGTGTATCCTGTTTCTTCTTCCAGCTCCCGAAGCGCCGTATACTCCGGCTCTTCTCCTTTTTCCAGCTTTCCGGCCGGTATTTCAACGATCGTCCGTTCCAGGGGCTTCCGGAATTGTTTCACCATTATGATTTTCCCTTCGTCTGTGACAGCCAGCACCGCTACCGCACCAGGGTGTTTTACAATTTCGCGTTTACTCGTTTTTCCGTTAGGGAGCTCGACGTCCTCTACATAAAGATCAATAACTTTACCCGAAAAAATCTGTTCTTTAGCAATTGTTTTTTCTTCTAAGTGTTTCATTTCTTCATCTCCCGTTCTGTCTCTATATCATGCCCCATACATTTTATCATACTAGGGAAAAGGGGGCTCCATTATGAAAGTATACCGTATGCAAAAGGGCGTCGTTTTAGTGGGGAAAGCCTGGGAGGTGCGGGCGAAGCTCAAGGAATACGGGCGCACATTCAGGTATGTGAAAGATTGGATTTCCGAGCCGTAAAAGTTGAAAACTCCGCTCCTTTATATTACGGTCATTACAAAGCCTAAAAAAGGAGTGTGCACATGAGAAAGCGCAAACTAGGTTCATCTGATTTAGAAATAAGCGAAGTCGGACTTGGCTGTATGTCCCTTGGAACCGAAACAAATAAAGCGCTGTCGATCCTTGATGAAGCCATTGAGCTTGGCATCAACTATTTAGACACAGCTGATTTGTATGATCGCGGCCGCAATGAAGAAATCGTCGGCAAAGCGATTCAAAACAGACGCCAGGACATCATTTTGGCCACAAAAGCCGGAAACCGGTGGAGTGACAAAAATGACGGCTGGTATTGGGACCCTTCAAAAGCTTACATAAAAGAGGCAGTGAAAAAGAGCTTAGCACGTCTGAAAACGGATTATATTGATCTGTATCAGCTTCACGGTGGCACAATAGAAGACAACATTGACGAAACGATTGAGGCATTTGAAGAATTAAAACAAGAAGGTGTCATTCGTTATTATGGAATTTCTTCTATTCGCCCGAACGTCATTAAAGAATATGTGAAAAAATCAAATATCGTCAGCATTATGATGCAATTCAGCCTGTTTGACAGACGGCCGGAGGAATGGCTCCCGCTTTTAGAGGAACATCAGATCAGTGTCGTGGCAAGGGGGCCGGTCGCTAAAGGGCTGCTGACTGAGAAACCGCTTGAACAAGCTTCGGAGACCATGAAACAAAACGGGTACTTATCATATTCCTATGAAGAATTGGCAGAGGCCCGTAAGTCAATGTCCGGCGTTGCTCCAGACCTCACCATGACGGAAATGTCGCTGCAGTATCTTTTAGCGCAGCCGGCAGTGGCCTCAGTAATCACCGGTGCCAGCAAGTTAACGCAACTGAAGGAAAACGTTCAGGCTGCAAACGCGCGGCGTTTAAGCGAGCAGGAAATCAAAGCGCTCCAATTCTATACGAAACAAGACGTTTACGAAGCGCACCGTTCATAAAGGAAACCAGCACCTGACCGGGTGCTGGTTTATTTGTATTGATGCCAATCGAGCTGGCTTTCATTAAGGAGCTGTTCAAAGCTTTTGTTTTTTTCGATCTCCTTTTTCTTTCTGATCTGTTCCGCTTTCTTTCTTTCCTGTCTCTTCTCATCCTCATCCTTCAATTGGCTTTTCATCTGCATCAGCTTTTCTTTTATATCGGATTGAAGATCGTCCTTTAACTGGTGTTTGTCAGCAGATTTTTGTTTTTTCATGCTCGCTTCCCCCGTGTTTTTGTTTTGAAGCCAGTTTATCATGGAGATTCAGGCTGAACAAGAAGACTCTCTTCATAAAAACGCTGTCATATTTTTCTGACGGCTCAGCAGTGTTTAGGTATAATGATGCTAGAAGGTTATTCATAATAGAGTTGAAAGGTGCTGTGTCTTTTGAAAAGATTCCTTTTAGCTGTCGGCGCTGTCTTGGCAGCTGTAGCTGCTATCGGTATTTGTTTTACAAATATCATTATGTTCATAAAGAAAAAAACCGACGAAGAGATAAAGAAAAGAGAAACAGATGACGGGCATGATGTATTTGAATCGTTTGAACGCATGGAGAAAACGGCTTTTGTGATTCCATCGGCTTACGGATATGACATAAGAGGCTACTATGTTGCACCACACGATACCTCAAAAACAATGATCATCTGCCACGGCGTGACCGTGAATATATTGAACTCTCTCAAATATATGGATTTATTTCTTGATCTCGGCTGGAATGTGGTGATTTACGATCATCGCCGGCACGGACAAAGCGGCGGAAAGACTACAAGCTATGGTTTTTATGAAAAGGATGATTTAAACGAGATCGTCAAATGGGTCAAAGACAAAATCGGTAAACGCGGATTGGTCGGAATCCACGGTGAATCAATGGGAGCAGTGACTGCCCTGCTGTATGCAGGGGCACATCCTGACGATGGCGCTGATTTTTATATTGCCGATTGCCCGTTTGCAAGCTTTGAGGAACAGCTTGCGTATCGTCTAAAAGCGGAATACCGGCTGCCTTCCTGGCCGATCCTCCCCATTGCCGACTCCTTTTTGCGGTTCAGGGACGGCTACCGCGCACGCGATGTATCCCCGCTTGCTGTCATCGATACGATCGAAAAGCCGGTTCTCTTTATTCACAGCAGGCACGATGATTATATTCCTGTTTCTGCAACCGAGCGGCTTTATAAAAAAAAGCCCGGTCCAAAGGAACTCTATATTGCTGAAGCTGGAGAACACGCCATGTCGTATACAAAAAATCGGGGCACGTATCGAAAAAACGTGCAAGCCTTTTTAGACAAAATAACGTAAAAAGCGAAAGGCCCCTAGCCTTTCGCTTTTCCATCATAAAACGTCGGTGATGCCATCCATATGTTCACTGATCCATTCAATCGCAAGGTCTATCGTAGTAAACTCCTGCGCTTCAAATGTCATTTCATCCTGCAAAAGCCAAACATCCTTCTTGACGGATTCCGCTCCTCCGATTGACCAGTGCAGCAGGGTGTAGGGATGGTTTTTGTTCAGAAAGGATACCCACGTTTTATTCTGTGCTGTATTCTTAATTGACTTCAGCTTTTGTTCCACGTTTCGTGTCTCCCTACTTTACTAATATGCTCATTCTTGGACTGAGCATTTGAGCCGGACTTTTCAGCGCCAGCGTTTTGGCTTTCTCATTGTAATCGATTGTCATTTGATCGTCAAAAAACACTTTTTGCGACGACTGGATATATAGCGGAATGCCGTTCGTTTCCAGCTGCTCACACTGTCCCGCTAATTCCTCTGTCACCCAGATGGTCGGTACACCGCTTACTGCGCAGCCGCATCCTTCAGCGTCATAACGGAGCTGCGCCTTTTTTCCCGGGTTGGCGTCAAGCGCCTGCTGCAGTGCCTGTTTTGCTGCATCTGTCACATGAATGTTCATAAGGTGAAACCCCCGTTTTTTTCATTTTCGCTATTGTAGCACACCACGCGTCCGTTCGCATTGTTTCTGCCTTTTTTCCACCGCTTCGCTTTTTCTTCTGCAGCCTTGATCCAATCGGTTTTTCCCTGTATGTACCGCTTGATATTGTCCGGATACTGGGCCGCCAGCTGTTTTTTGAGCGCGGCGTATTCCTTCGCTGTTTCCGGATGAGCTGTGAGATAATCTCTGAACATCAAATGCCTTTCAATAGCAGGATGCCCTCCCTCATAGATATGGACATGATGGGTACGCATATTTCCGCCCTTTTGGAAATAGCGTCTGCCAATAATGCCGTTTTCTCCTTTTGGCGTATAGCCGAGCTCCGTCATTTTCGAATCATATTGGTTTACGGCCGCGATATCCTTTACTGCAATCAGGATATCAATGACCGGCTTTGCCGCCATATTTGGTATCGATGTGCTTCCGACATGATACACGTCAATGATCTCCGGGCCGAGCACAAGCTTCAGACGATCTTTTTCCTCACTGAACAGTCTTGCCCATTCTTCATTGTAGTGAGCGACTTCAACTTTTCTTTTCGGATAGAGATGAAAGACTGACAGAAAAAGCCCCTCTGACGCTTTGACGGTTTTCGTCTTTTCAAATCCTGCCTGCGTATACAGCGACACGGCCGGGTTGTTTTTCTCGGCTGTTACTACCTCGATTTTTTCAGCGTCTTCGTTCTGATCAATAACAAATTGCACGAGTGCTCGTCCGATGCCTTTTCTGAAACCGTCGGGATGCACAACAAGTCTGCAAATGGTCAGCTCGTGCATAAACTTCTCGTATGAAATGACGCCGAGCAGTTTCCCGTCTTCCCGGAATCCCGCAAATCGCTCCTGAGAGGCTCTGATATCCTCAGCTTTTTCGTGTAAAGCAGGGATTCCGTCAAAACCGATAAGCTCCGCTTCTTTTACATAAGCTGGCTTTTGAACGTCAATAATCTCACGTGATACAGCCTCTTCCTTATGCTGAAGAAATGCAATCATTTGTTTTCTCCTGAAAACAGCCGCTGCTTTTCGACTTTGGCGACGCGGACCGCATACGATTCATACCACACGCTTTTTCCTTTTTCTTTCGCTGCTTGGTGTTCGGTGTGATGCCTCCAATGATTGATTGCGTCCATACTCTCCCAATAGGAAACTGTGATGCCAGTTCCATCCGCTTCGCGAACGCTTTCCACACCTAAAAATCCCGGCTGGCTCGCCGCAAGCGAAACCATCCGCTCTGCTGTTTCTCCATATGCTTCGTCATTTTCACTTTTGACAGAAGAAAAGATAACAGCATAATAAGGAGTCTCAGGTGTTTTTGACAAAAAATCCATAGCGGTTCCTCCTCAAATGTTTTTCACAAAAAGCACCCTGTCTTGGCCCGGTCCATCGTAATTTGCAAATACTGAGATGCCATTTACTGTTTTGCTGCCTTTTTCAATCTCAAACCCCAGTCTTGTATGATATGCGATTGACACCTTATTTACCGGGGATGTGACGCACTTTACCCGGGTGCATCCCCTCTGCTTAACCGTTTCAATAAACACATCGTATAATTGTTTTCCAATTTGCATTTTTCTGAAATCCGGATGCACACCGGAAAAATGGATGTATGCCGTTACAGGATCTGATTGCGATTGAAATCCGATTAAAAATCCAGTCATGCTGTTTTGTTCATGTGTAATAAAGCTGGTGTCCTGAAAATGTTCAAAAAATAATCGCGGGAGTTTTTCTTTCAGCTGCCTGCCGCCCCACCATTCATTCATCACAGACGTTACCATTTCAAAATCTGAAGACGTGATTGTTCGAATATCCATTACGATTTCTCCCTCCGTCTGGCAAAACGAATGTCTTTTTTTTATCTCACAATATAAAAATTATATTTTGCCTGACTGGAATTGTAAATGCCTTCTTTTCTGTATCATACGTTTTCAGACTGCTGAGGGAACACGTTTGCTATTTTTCATATCTAGTTCTCCCCCTCCAGCCGCCGGGAGGGAGAACATTCACAGAAAAATATCAAGCACCTGATCAAGTCTTAGCTTACAGAGCTTGCCGGCGTCTCCTTTGATCCACACTGTCTTTTCAAACTCCTCATAGCGGCAGATTTTCCCGCTGCAGGTGACAATTTCGCCATCCTGAAAGCAGCTGACAGTGATATCCTGAGTAAATTCCATCGCAGTGCAAAGCGTTTGGTTCATCTCCTCCAGCTTATCCGAATCAAGGATCGGCTTTTGCAGCTTCTGTTTATGGCGTTTTCTCTCAAGCAGGCTTTGTTTATGTTCAGGCAGAAACATCCGGCTTCCTTCCCACAGCAGATTGCCTCTTTTTAAATGCTCATTCATTTATAATGCCCTCCTATTTTAGCCGCGCGTTCATACGCCTGGCCTGCAGCTGTCAGTGAGGCCGCCCTGATGATCGCCGTGTCGCCGAACCGGCTTTTAATCCCGTCCATCACATAGCCGAGGCTCATCTTCTTTGCATAATCCTGAAATAAATTGAGCTGCCATACTTCATCAGATGAAAGCTGAGAGAGGTTGACCCCGAGGCGGCGGACAGGCTTCCCGTCCCAAAACTTGAGAAACAGTCTGCATACAGCCTGGTACACATCCTGCGTAGAATTGGTCGGTTCTGCCAGCTTCACTTGCCGGTTGAAGCCGGTCGGCAAATCAAAGTCAGCCCCCCTGCAGCTCACCGAAACCGTCTGCCCCATCATCCCGGCGTTTCGGCTTCGCCTGCACACCTCTTCACTTAGCTCCAGCAGAACGACTTTTATTTCTTTGTCAAAGTGTTCATAGTCTCTCGGGAGTGTCATTCTGTGGCCAATCGCTTTTTGTCCGTCCAGCGATGCCGTTGACACAGGAGAATAGTCGATTCCGTTCGCCGTCATCCACAGCACGTGTCCGTTAATGCCCCATTTCTTTTTTAAAAGCTCGAGCGGAAAAACCGCAAGCCCGCCGATCGTGCTGATGCCCATTCGATTTAAATGATGTTTCATTCGGCTCCCAACGCCAAACATACTCCCTACCGGAAGCGGCCACATCTCGGTTTTCATATTTTCTTTCGTTAACGTAAAAATACCGTTCTTATTCTTTTTGGCAAAATTGTCACACGCGATCTTGGCGAGCGCTTTATTAGGGCCGATTCCGACCCGGGCATAAATGCCGACCTCCCGCATAATTCTGTCTTGAATGCTTTTGGCAATTTCCTCGGGCGCTCCAAACAGCTTCTGGCTGCCTGTGATATCCATGAACTGCTCGTCAATGGAATAGGGCTCCACAAGATCTGTATATTCCTCTAAAATGGCGGTGATTTGCAGTGATACATCAATATACCGCTGCATACGAGGCCGAAGCACAATCGCTTCAGGGCATTTTTCCTGCGCTTCCCACAGGCGTGAGGCATTGGCTACCCCTTTTTGCTTCGCCAGCGGGCATGCAGCCAATACAACTCCGCCCCTCCTTTCCGGATCACCCGAAACAATCACCGGCTGGTTTTTCAAATGTGGATTTTCCGCTTTCTCTACAGATGCATAAAACGATTGCATGTCAACGAGAAAAATCACTTTTTCTTTCATCATACACACCTCTAAAAAGAACTTATGTTCGCTTCTGCTATTATATGCGAAAATACGTTCGGTTTATACTGGTAAATGATTCTTGTCTGACAGAAAATATGATGCAAGGGTTTGAGAGAAGAAAAACATTTAGTAGAATGAAAGCGAGCCATAAAGATAGGAGAGTCAATATGGAGAAATTTGTCGAAAAAATGTTGGGACAGGCATTGCGCCAATACGGCCGAAATGTTGCCATTGATCCGTTAAGCCCGTATGAAAAACAAAGCCTGAAAGCTGCCTTAGAGGAAAGACAAAATGAAGATCCAGACGAGGACCTGCATGCGCATATAGAGGATATCATTTATGACTACGTCACAAACCAAGGGCTGTTTTCTTAGTATCATGCACCTTCATTGTTGGAGAATTTTCGTGTATCTGTTTTAGTATGGCCAGAAGGGACGCGACTGATATCAAGGGGAAGCGCCCCTTCTCATATACGGACGCTCAGACCCATCAGCATAGTCTTTAATCTGATGCCCGGTCTCACCCAGCATTTCAGGAACCCTGCCGATATGAGCTACAGCCTGATGAGTCAACGTCTTTAAACGAAATCCGATTGCTCTCCCGCATTCCTCATGTCTTTAAACTGGACAGGCATTTCTGCTCAATGAGAATTACACTTCATGGTCAGATATAAGCACCGGACAAAAAGATCCGAGTACTTCAACTTCCTCTTCAACGGCTAAACGCCATTGTCAACGTGAAACATGATCCATCAAAAACAAAGGTCAATCCTGCGCACACATAACACTCCCATATAAACCGGTAAGTAAAAATATTTAATCCTCCGTTGGATAAGGAAATTTTTTCATGTATGATAGAAAAAGATCTTACTAACAGGAGAGAACAATAAACATGAAGACATGGAAAAATATCCACCCAATCAGCTGGACAATTATTATCGGAACCATTTTCGGCAGAATGGCAACATCGATGAGCATTCCGTTTTTAGCAATTTATTTAACAGCTGTCCAAGGCGCATCAGCATCCTATGCGGGGCTTGTCATTGCGGCGAGCTCATCAGTCGGCATCATTGCAAGCTTTTATGGCGGATATATCTCGGACAAATTCGGCAGAAAGAACATGATGCTTGTATCCATTTTCGGCTGGATGCTGGTGTTTGCAGGGTTTGCGGCCGCTTCTCACCTCTGGGTATTTTTTGTGGTAAATGCGTTAAACGGACTTTGTAAATCACTGTTTGAACCTGCTTCAAAAGCTTTGCTGTCAGATATGACAGCAGAAAAAACAAGATTACTGGTTTTTAATTTACGGTATGCAGCCATTAATATCGGCGTTGTCTTCGGCCCTGTGCTCGGTCTGTACTTCGGTTCATCACAATCTACCGCTCCTTTTTTGGTGCCCGCGGTGATTTATGGGATGTACGGTGTGATCCTTGCCATCCAATTTAAAAAGCATCCACCCGCGACATTAGAACAATCCAGAAATATGAACGTTCGGGAAGCGTTTATGGTAACGCAAAAGGATCGTCTTTTTACAGTTGCTCTTATCGGCATTACACTATGCACCTTCGGCTATTCGCAGTTCAGCTCTACATTCCCGCAATATATGGCGCAAAATCCTTTTATCGAAAATGGGACAAAATTGTACGGCTTGATGCTGACATTAAACGCAATTGTTGTTTTGGCAACACAGTTTCCCATCGTCCACCTTGGTAAACGGTTTTCACCGCTTTGCTCCCTGATGCTCGGCAATATCATGATCAGCGCCAGCATGATGATCCTTACCATGTCACACGGCGTTTCTTCACTTGTTATCATTGTGGTTGCATTTACAATTGGAGAAGTGCTCTTATTCTGTATGATGGATTTGTTTGTAGACCAGATTGCAAAACCCGGATTAAAAGGAACGTATTTCGGAGCGATCGGCTTTTCGCAGTTTGGGAATGTGATTGGCCCTTGGGCAGGCGGCTTATGTATCGATACATTTGGCGCCGGGCATCCAAGTTCCATTTTTTCTGTCCTTAGCGGCATTACCCTGCTTGGCCTGCCGTTTTTAGCGTTTGCCTATCGGAGGATGAAAGCGGGAATCACTGAGCAGCAACCCGGACTGGGGAAGCCGCTTTAACACAAGAAGACGGGAGAGAATCGCTCTCTCCCGCAAAAACGAGGTGATGAAAATATGAATATAGGTGATTTCATCTTTCAGCTGATCGTGTTTTTCATGATTGCCGCTATTATCTCGGCGGCTATAATCGGCTCTAAATATGCGAAAAACCGTAAAGCACAGCTGGACCGAATCGAAAAAAAGCTTAACAGCATGTCCGAAGACCAAAACGATTAACCGCTTGGGGCAACGAGCTCTACCTTGATCCGGTCAGGGTCCTCACAATAGACTGCATAATGCCCGTCTCCCCCGGCAAAAGGATGCCGATCTCGGTACAGCACACGATAGCCTTTTGCCATCAATTTTTCAGTCATCAGGTCGACTTGTAGCCTGGATTCGGCATGAAACGCGAGATGGTTCAGCCCGACACGGCACCTGTGATATTTCGGCTCTAGATATTCTTCTTTTACCTGAACAATCACAAGGTAAAAGTGATCTTTCTTCCAGCTGATGCCGGAACTCCACTTTTGAAACTCTTCATAGCCAAGCTCTGCTAAAAACCATCCCCAAAACCGCTTAGACGCTTCCAAATCGGAGACATACAGCTCAATATGGTGCATCATGATCACACCCTTCTCACTAACACTTCTTCTACCTTATGCCGGTCTCCCTTTCGCAATATTAAATCTGACCTGAATTTAGTCGGCAAAATATTTTCATATAAATTAGGGCGGTTGACACTCTCCCAAATCGAGGTGGCCATCTCGTCAGCCTCCTGGTCAGACAGGTCTTTAAATTTATGAAAATACGAGTCCGGATTTTGAAAGGCCGTTTCCCTAAGAAGGCGGAAACGCTCTAAATACCAGGTAAGAATCCGGCTTTCGTCCGCATCTACGTAAATTGAAAAATCAAAGAAATCGGAAACAAAGATGCGGGGGTTTTCCCGGTCATCCTCCAAGGTCGGCGACTGAAGAACATTAATTCCTTCGATGATCACGATATCAGCCTGTTCTACAACCTCAAACACACCTTCCTCACGGTCATAGGTTAAATGAGAATAGACCGGGGCCTTTACTCTTTCTTTTCCTGACTTTACGTCATTCAAAAATTCGAGAAGCGCTTTCACATCATAGCTTTCAGGAAATCCTTTTCTTGACAGCAAGTTTTTCTTCTTCAGCTCAGCTGTAGGAAATAAAAAGCCGTCTGTCGTGATCAGACTGACCTTGGGCCGATCCGGCAAACGTGAAAGCAGCTTCTGCAAAATCCGCGCTGTCGTGCTTTTCCCGACTGCGACACTGCCGGCAATACCAATGATAAACGGAATTTTGGCTGAATGAGGGTGCTTCAAGAAAACATTCACATGCTTATTTCGTTCGGCAGCGGACTTGACATGCAAATGAAGCAGACGAACAAGCGGAATATAGATCGTCTCCACTTCTTCTACGGATAAATGATCATTCAGCCCTTCAACAGCTTTTGCCTCTTCTTCAGAAACAGCAATCGATAAATGGCCTCCAAATCCTGACCAAGACTGCCGGCTGTGCTGTGTATATAAAGTATGTAAATTAAGCTCTTTATTTTTCACTGTTTACACCTGACTCTCTGTAGCTTTAAACAAACGCTTACAAAGATTGTAACGGAAAACATTCCTACTGTCTGCTTATTTTTTTAATTTATCTTTTTTAACAAGTCAGCACCGATACGGTTATATGCAGCCATTTCTTCTTTCGGAACCATACTGCCTCCCGTTCCCCAGACGACATGTACGGCATTTTTCATGCTGTGCCGCAGATCATTTTCAGACATGTAGTGTTTCCCGGTTTCCGCTAAAAACAGCTGAACAGGTCCGAACATGCCGGCAAGCGCTGACGGCTCTAAATGCTTATTTTCAGATAAAGCCAGCAAATGAAGCAAGGCATACAGCGTTTCGTCTTCGGTAGTATAACAGCCGCTCAGCAAAGGTTCTATCAGATTGCCGACAAATCCTGACGGGCGCCCAACGGCAAGCCCGTCAGCAGCCGTTACATTATCCAAGCCGATATCCTGTACAGAGATCTGATCATGCAGGCCTGAATATAGACCTAAGAGCATAGACGGTGAATGGGTTGGCTCCCCGAAAAATACATGGACATGATTTCCGTACAGGAGCTTCAGTCCAAATGCCACACCGCCCGGCCCTCCGCCGACTCCGCAAGGCAAATACACAAACAGCGGTGTTTCAGGACCAGGCTCGATATTCATAAAGCTGAGCTGCGTTTTTAAACGACTGGCCGCTGCCGCATATCCTAGGAACAGATGACGGGAATGTTCATCATCAATAAAATAACAGAATGGGTCTTGTTCCGCCTGCCGCCGTCCTTCTTTAACCGCTTCACTGTAATCTGATTCGTACTCAATTACAGTGACACCCTTTTTACGAAGTAAATCCTTCTTCCACTGTTTAGCGTCGGAGGACATATGCACCGTCACGCGAAAGCCTAGTTTGGCGCCAATGATGCCAATGCTTAAACCAAGATTTCCTGTTGAGCCGACAGCAATGGAATAGCGGGAGAAAAATGAAGTAAACCGCTCTTCGTGCAAGACGCGATAATCATCTGTTTCCTTAAGCATTCCTTCTTGAAGCGCCAGCTCCTCCGCATGCTTCAGCACTTCATAAATACCGCCACGGGCTTTAATCGATCCCGATATCGGAAGCTCATGATCGCACTTTAAAAGCCATCTCCCCGGAAACGTTTCGCCATACACTTCCTCCAGCTTCTTTTTCATATGGCGTATTTCAAAAAGCGGCGATTCAATCATCCCTTCGGCAGCTTTTGTTTCCGGAAATGCCTCTGCAATATAAGGAGCAAAGCGCCGAAGTCTTTTGTCCGCCTCGTCTATTTCACATTCCCACCCAGCCGCTTGTAATACCATCCCCTCTTTCTTGCTGGGATTAGCCCAGAATACCGGTCGGGCATCAATCAGTTTCTGAATAAATGGATCTTTTATCAGGTCACGCAGAGTTTCTTGATTTATTGACATCAGCTATTTCTCCTTCCTTTAACAACTATATATCTTTATAAAAAACTGCCTGCAAACACACCAAAAGGCGTCTCACACAGGCAGTTCCATGCTTATTTTTTCATGAGCACCCGTCCAGCCAGCTTTTCCACAAGTGCTGGAAACACCTGATATAGCTTTGTGCCGGCATTCATCAAACGAGGAAGATTGATTTCACGTTTGTTCGTCATAATGGCAGACGTGATTTGCGCTGCCACATCATCTGGGTCAAGCATCCAGCGTCCGACATTTTTGGCATAGTCACCGCTTTTATCAGCGATAGAAAAAAAGTCAGTCTGAATCGGCCCTGGATTGACTGTCGTCACATAGACGCCCGTGCCCGCCAGTTCCATACGCAAAGCGTTTGAATAGCCGAGCACAGCATGTTTTGTCGCTGAATAAAGGCTGGATTTCGGCGTAGCAATTTTCCCTGCTTGAGAGGCAATATTAATGATATGTCCGCTTTTTTGCTCAAGCATATGCGGAAGAACAGCTTTTGTACAGGCAATCAGACCGAAAACATTGACATCAAACATTGATTTCATTTCATCTAGGGTCGAATCTAAAACCGTTTCAAAAATACCAAAGCCAGCATTATTGATCAGCACATCAACCGGACCGATCTGATCACGGACCAGGGTGATATCTTCAAGACGGGAGACATCCAGAGGAAAAATATCACACTGTCCGCTCCATTCCTCGGTCATTTTTCTTTTGATTTCCTTCAAACGATCCTCACGTCTTGCCGACAGCAAAACATGGGCTCCTTCAGCCGCACATAAATAAGCGATTCTTTCTCCAAGCCCTCCTGAAGCACCTGTAATCCAAATACGCTTGCCAGCTATATTTTTCACCCTGTTCACCTCTCTATTGCTCTAAAATATGCGGTATTTCCATCCCAATATGACGTGATGCCTGCTTCGGCCGCCAATATATCAAGATGTCCAACCGTTTCTGACATCGTTAAAAACAACTCTTTTTCATAAACGGCAGGAAAGAGCTGCTGACAGACCTGAAAAGCGGTGAGCGGTTTTTCCGACAGCATGTGACGCACATCCTTGGTCCGGCTGCTCTGCTTGTCAAACCGCTTCTTGATCAGCGCTCGTACATTGCTAATCGTCTCGCCATGACCGGGAAACACTGTGTTCGGGGCAAGTTCAGACAGCCTCCGCAGCGACCGCTGATAATCCAATAAAGGCTTCGTTCTTTTTTTTCCCGTTTTTGGCGCTTCAAGAATCGGGTTAGACGAGCTGTTCGCCAGCAGCACATCACCGCCAAGCATTCTTCCGGTCTTTTCATGAAAGAGAACAATATGCGACTCTGCATGTCCGGGCATCTCCAGAACAGTCCAGTCCTCCATCCCGTCAATTTTCATCCCTTCCGTCACCGTTTGGGTCAAGGATCTTGTACAGGAAAATGCGTACGCCGACCGGATAAGCCTTTCTGCTTTCACATCATCAAATGGAACGCCTAACTCAGGCAGCAGCTTTTGAAAAAAATGTTTTTGCCACTCCATAAATGCCTTATCTCTGCTGATATATGGTTCGTTAAACGGATGTCCAATCACTTTAATGTCATCAGAAAAAACATCAAGCAACCCTGCATGATCCGCGTGATGGTGAGTCAGCACGATCTGCTCTATATCTGACATTTCTATATGTACAGCGGCAAGCTGCTCTTTTAGGGCTGCAGCCGCCTCTTTGGTTTTCGGTCCACAATCGATTAGTGTCAGCGCATCACCTTTTACTAAGTAAACGATGACATCACCGACGGCAAACGGTGTCGGGACGCGAATCAGAATGATATCTGCAGTTGTCATTCTTTTTTGCTCCTTGTCTTCATTCATTACTCATATTTTAGCTTTTTCTCGGTCTTGTGTCATTATTGCCGTATGAGAACTGCCCTTTTTGAAAAAGCTATTGACATTAGCTTGTCCCCCATTGCATAATGAACAACAACTAAAATGAGAACCATTGGAACGCTATGACGAGGAATAGTATACAGGCAATGGCCAGAGAGAGCGATATCCCCAGGCTGAAAGGTATCGCGGCCCGCTTGTTTGTAGAACCTGCCCTCAGAGCGGTTAGGAAAACCTAAACGTTTCCCGCGTTACGGGATTTGAGCTGGGCACAAGTTGTGCTAATGAGGGTGGTACCGCGAACCTTTTCGTCCTTTACGTGATGAAAAGGTTTTTTGTTGTTCTGATAGAAGGAGGATACCCATGAAAAAGATAGGATTTGTCGGCGCCGGGTCCATGGCTGAAGCTATGATCAACGGCTTTTTGCAAAGCGGCATTACAAAACCTGAAAATATTTATATTACAAACAGGTCAAATGAAGAAAGACTCAATGAATTAAAGGAATTGTACGGCGTGCGACCATGCAGGGATAAGAGCGAATTTTTCACACAAACTGATATCGTCGTTCTCGCTTTTAAGCCTAAGGATGCGGCAGAGAGCATTGACAGCATTCGTCCTTATATGAAGGATCAGCTTGTCATCTCTGTGCTTGCAGGCCTTACCATCGAAACCATTCAGCATTATTTCGGCAGAAAGCTTGCTGTCATACGGGTGATGCCGAATACTTCCGCTGCCATCAGAAAATCAGCAACCGGATTTTCCGTAAGCGCTGAAGCAAGCCAAGACGATATCACGGCGGCTAAAGCATTGCTAGAAACAATCGGTGAGGCCACATTGGTTGAGGAGCAGCACCTTGATGCCGTTACCGCGATAGCAGGCAGTGGCCCCGCTTACCTGTATCGCTATATTGAAGCGATGGAAAAAGCGGCGCAAAAGGTCGGTTTAGATGAGGAAACCGCAAAAAAACTGATCCTGCAGACAATGGCAGGCGCGACAGATATGCTTCGCCAAAGCGGAAAACAGCCGGCGCAGCTGCGCAAGGAGATTACGAGCCCTGGGGGAACAACAGAGGCAGGCCTTCGCGCTTTAACGGAGGCCCGCTTTGAAGAAGCAATCATTCATTGTATTGAAGAAACGGCCAAACGAAGCGCTGAAATCAAAGAGCAATTTGCCGGAGCTGCCTTAGAGAAGCATTTTTAGAGAAAAACATAAGACAGAAGAAATGCGCTTTCTGTTTTCTTTTATCCTAAGACTCGCTGGCAGCTTCTGATTGTTTTAATAATGCAGAGATTGTAAAGGAAAGCAAGTCGGGAAGCACCTCAAAGGAATAAGGCACATACAGTCGTTCCGTCCATTTATGCGGGTCTTTTCCAGACGGGCCGACATTTAATACTGGAACATACAGCGCCTTATCGTCCCTGCTTGGAAGTGAATAACCCCTGTTAAAGAGCGGCATATTGCTTGTGTATGCACCAACATCCTGTTTTTCCAGCTGAAGATAGCTCAAATCCGAGAGCCCTGGGAAATACTGAACCTCCCGTAAAGCAATGCCGTACCTATCAGCTGCATATTGAATGAGCTTGCCGGCAGTATTCTTGATTACCTGATCGTTTTTTGATGACACTGCCGGATAAAACGGAGGGCTATAAAAGAGAACAATGAGCGGCGCATCTTCCTTACACAGCGCAGCGAGCTCTGATACAATTTTAGTCGAAAAATCCCTGTCTCCAAGATCTCCCCTGTTTGCATAGGTGAAATTCAGCACCCGTTCTGTTTCCGAGCTTCCGACACGACTTTTCGCACGTGCAAGAAGCTCATCAAACGTAAAAACAGTGACAGTTCGTTCAATGAGATGAAATGGCTCAAACTTCTGAAAATCACGTGTTTTCTGCTGAATATGGTTTGAAACCTCCTCTGCCGCCTGCTCTGCGGTTTTTTTCAGCATGTCATGCAGCTCACTCGCGGAGCGCTCCATTGTCAGCACATTAAATAACGTAACGGCTGTATGCGGTGTTTGGACGGAATATGCCTCTTTCAAGTCCTTTTGCATTAAATTTACCGGCGGCGGGGTGACTTCCCCGTCAGCCATTTCGCAGTAATTCACGTTCAGCTCCAGCAGACGATTGATCTCGGAAACCATTAAATTTGCATTTAAACCGGAAAACGGCTCTCCAACATGCGTTTCTATCCCTTTGCAGAAAAATCCTGCGAGAACCTTGCCAATGCTTCCCGTATACACATATTGCCGCTGGTCGCCCGGAAATTTTTCAAACATCGGTTCGCTATTCAAACAAGCAGTGTATGTAAGATGATATTTATGCTCGATTTCTTTCAGTGCAGGAACGGCTTCGATCATACCTCTTGAATTCACTTCCTCGTCAGGAACCGTAATCAAAAGGACATTCCCATCAAAATGACCATTCATTGCCCGCTCAAGCATCGACAGCTGAACAGCAAGCCCCGCTTTCATATCCATCGTGCCTCTTCCAAACAGCCAGTCGCCGCTTTCCGCGTCTGTTCTCACGTGTTCAGGAAGCAACTCTTTTTTCTCCAAAAAGGAGTTTAAAAGCTCAGCCGGCTTACAGGCCATATGCTTGAATTCGCCGTAGTCCTCTATGTCCACGACATCAAAATGGCTCAGCAATAGCACTGTCTGTTTGACACCTTTCTTTTTGACAAGCGCCGTCAGAAACGTTCTGCCGTCTTCCATTGGATGGAGTGTGACATGATCAGGGTTATTTTGAAAATAAGGCTTGTCCTTTAAAAGATAATAAAGATATTCCGCAAGTGCGGCTTCCCCTTTCGAACCAGTGACACTTTTGTACTGGACAAGCGAAGTTAAAAGGGTAAGCAAATTATCCTTAGTCTGCCAATTCATCATTTCCGCCCTCCTATGTATAAAAACGCTTCGATCCTAAAAAATAACATGATCCCTTGTCTATTATACAGAAATGTTTGACAAAATCGGATCGTTTGAGCAGTTTATATGACGGGAAAGAAATGACTTGTTATAATCAACCTCTAAAAACCTTACGGGAGGCGAAAGAAATGGCCAGAAAATTATTCACACCTATTACGATTAAAGATGTAACGTTAAAAAACCGCATTGTGATGTCACCAATGTGCATGTACTCTTCTCACGAAAAGGACGGAAAATTACAGCCGTTCCACATGGCTCACTACATAACACGCGCAGTCGGCCAGGTCGGATTGATTATTGTAGAAGCATCAGCGGTTAATCCTCAAGGACGCATCACAGACCAAGATTTAGGGATATGGAGCGACGAGCATATCGAAGGTTTTGCAAAGCTGACTGAGCAGGTAAAAGCGCAAGGCTCAAAAATCGGAATTCAGCTTGCCCACGCAGGACGTAAAGCAGAGCTTGAAGGAGATATTTTCGCTCCGTCTGCGATTGCGTTTGACGAGCAATCCAGCACACCGGTTGAAATGACAACTGAAAAAGTGAAAGAGACCGTGCAGGAGTTCAAACAAGCAGCAGCCCGTGCAAAAGAAGCAGGCTTTGATGTGATTGAGATTCATGCGGCACACGGGTACTTAATTCATGAATTTTTATCTCCGCTTTCTAACCATCGCACAGATGAATACGGCGGCTCACCAGAAAACCGGTACCGTTTCTTAAGAGAAATCATTGATGAAGTCAATCAAGTGTGGGATGGTCCTTTATTTGTCCGTGTATCGGCTTCTGACTATACAGACAAAGGCTTAGACATCGCTGATCATATCGGTTTTGCAAAATGGATGAAGGAGCAGGGCGTTGACTTAATTGACTGCAGCTCAGGTGCCCTTGTTCATGCAGACATTAACGTATTCCCTGGCTATCAGGTCAGCTTTGCCGAGAAAATCCGCGAACAGGCTGATATGGCGACTGGTGCTGTCGGAATGATTACAAATGGTTCAATGGCTGAAGAAATTCTTCAAAATAACCGTGCAGACCTCATCTTTATCGGCAGAGAGCTATTACGCGATCCTTACTTTGCAAGAACTGCCGCAAAACAGCTCAATACAGATATTCAAGCCCCTGTTCAATACGAAAGAGGCTGGTAATCTTGAGATTCGAGATATCCGCGGCTCCGCCGCCGGATATCTCTTTTTTTATTTTTGGAGAAACGATCAGCTGACGTTCTCCGTCTCCCTATTAGAACCAATTAGAGGAGATGACTCCAATGAATGCAGCATGGATCGAAAGGACCTATATGGTTGACGGTTGTGAATTTCATACAAAACACCGAAAAGGATTTAGCGGTGTAACCATTGTTTTTGAAGCCGGCTACGGCACTTCTTCAGAGACGTGGAAACCATTAACAGCGGACATTGATGGCGAATTTGGCATATTCACATATGATAGAGCGGGTATTGGGAAAAGCGGACAAAGCAAGGCAGAACGAACAGCCAACCAAAAAGTGAGAGAATTAGAAAGCTTGCTTAAGGCAGCAGGTATAAGACCTCCTTATCTGGTTGTTTCCCATTCATACGGATCGGTTATCAGCAGTTTATGGGCCTGTAAAAACCGAGAGGATATTATCGGCATGGTGCTCCTTGATCCCGCTTTAGGAGATGACGGCACTGGCAGCTTTACATTTATTCCTGAAGAAATGCATACAGCATACAGAAAGCAGATGATGCTCGAGGAGACATATGCTGAATTTTTGAAAAGCCTGCAGCAGGTCAAACAGCAGCAAGTCCATTTAGGAAACATGCCGCTTATTGTCCTGTCATCAGGTGAACGCACTGAGAAATTCGCCTCTGCTGAAGTGGACTGGAGAAACCTGCATAGCAGCATTTTGGCCCTATCCGATCAAAGCGGCTGGATACAAGCAAAAAACAGCTCACATAACATTCATCATGATGAACCTCATATCGTCCATCTGGCGATTTATGATGTATGGTGTGCGGCCTGCCAGCAGGCCGCACCGCTGTACCAGGCAGTCAATTAAACAAAAAACCCGGCTCAGCAGCCGGGTTTTTTATTATTTTGTTTCGCGATGAAGGGTATATTTTTTTAACCGCGGTGAATATTTTTTCAGCTCTAAACGATCAGGATTTGTGCGTTTATTTTTGGTTGTGATGTAGTTTCTGTCCCCTGTTTCAGTGCAAGCCAAAGTAACATTTACTCTCATGTTTAACATCTCCTTATAAAGCGTAATGATTACGTTTTATTATACAGCTTAATAACAGATTGTCAAACACCTTCTCAGCCTCTTGGAACTTGTACCTCTAAGAAATCATAAGCCGTGATGCTGTTCGGAAAAACAGCTGCCGCTTCTTTCTGAAGCTCCAGAGATGCCTCTCCCTGATATCTTGCGCTGATATGAGTTAAGATGAGCTGCTTCGCCCCAGCTTCTTTTGCTGTTACAGCTGCTTGTTCTGTTGTACTGTGAAAATAATCAAAAGCAAGCTTTACATCATCCTTAGCAAAGGTGGCTTCATGCACTAGCACATCACAGTCCCGCGCAAGCTCTTTTATCTTATCGCTCACTCTCGTATCCCCGGAAAACACGACAGCTCTCCCCTTTTTAGGAGGCTCCAGAAAATCCTCCCCATTTATGGTGCGTCCGTCTTCAAGCGTCACGATTTCACCTTTTTTTATTTTCGAATATACAGGTCCAGGCGGAATACTCATTTCCTTTAATAACGCCGCCTTTAAAGAACCAGGCACATCTTTTTCTTGTACGCGGTACCCGAAGGCTTCTACACCATGAATCGCGGATACAGCTGTGACGATAAACTGATCGTCCTCAAATACGGCTCCCTCTTCAATCTCTTGTATCACAAGCGGATATGTTAGGTGAGTTTTCGTGACGGCAAGACTTGTTTCAATAAACGCTTTGATGCCTTTCGGTCCGTAAACCGTCAGCTCGTCCTCACCGCCCTGAAAAGAACGGCTGCCAAGAAGCCCTGGAAGACCGTATACATGATCGCCGTGCATGTGAGTAATGAAGATTTTTTCTATTTTTCGAGGTTTAATTGATGTATGTAAAATTTGATGCTGTGTGGCTTCCCCGCAGTCAAACAGCCATACAGATCGCCTTTCTTCAAGCAGCTTTAATGCGATCGATGTCACGTTTCTCGACTTAGCGGGAATTCCGGCTCCCGTCCCTAAAAAAAGTAATTCCACATTTCCTTCCTCCTACTAGAACTAGTTACCTACAAGAATACAGGATCAGGCGTAAAATGTGAATCTCGCCTCTGATTCGGGCAATCCTTTCGTTCTAGAAATATTTTTGCGCCATTCTGTAAAAAAAGGGGCTTAAATGTTTGCTTTCGTTGAATTTTAGATTTAAAATGAAGGAAATATACGGGGTACTAAAATAAAGCTTCGAATAAAGTGAGGTACTTTTAGTGAAAACAAACCAACAACCAAAAGCAGTAATTGTCATATTCGGTGCAACGGGAGATTTGGCAAAACGAAAACTTTATCCGTCCATTCACCGTTTATATAAAAATGGACAAATTGGAGAAGAGTTTGCAGTTGTAGGAGTCGGAAGAAGACCTTGGTCCAATGAGGATCTTCGCCAAACCGTCAAAACATCTATTTCCTCAGCTGCTGATAAACATATAGATGACTTCACGTCTCATTTCTATTATCACCCGTTTGACGTGACAAACCCTGGTTCTTATCAAGAGCTTAACGTACTGCTCAACCAGCTGGAAGATACATATCAAATCCCGAACAACAGAATGTTCTACTTGGCAATGGCTCCTGAATTTTTTGGAACAATTGCAAAGACATTAAAATCAGAAGGTGTTACAGCAACTACAGGCTGGTCCCGCCTTGTGATTGAAAAGCCATTTGGCCATGACTTGCCGAGCGCGCAAGCATTAAATCAAGAAATTCGTGAAGCATTTACAGAAGATCAAATTTACAGAATCGATCACTACTTAGGAAAACAAATGGTGCAAAATATTGAGGTCATTCGATTTGCCAATGCGATTTTCGAACCGCTATGGACAAATCGCTACATCTCAAATATCCAAATCACATCAAGCGAATCACTTGGTGTTGAAGACCGTGCTAGATATTATGAAAAATCAGGCGCCCTTCGCGACATGGTCCAAAACCATATTATGCAAATGGTTGCGCTTCTCGCAATGGAGCCGCCGATTAAACTGAACACAGAAGAAATTCGCAGCGAGAAAGTGAAGGTGCTGAGAGCCCTCCGCCCTATTGCAAAAGACGAAGTGGATGAGTATTTTGTGCGCGGACAATATCAAGCCGGTGAAATTGACGGTCTGCCAGTCCCTGCTTATACAGATGAAGATAACGTCGCTCCTGACTCAAATACAGAAACCTTTGTTTCTGGAAAGCTTCTGATCGACAACTTCAGATGGGCTGGTGTTCCATTCTACATTCGTACTGGGAAACGAATGAAAGAAAAGTCTACAAAAATTGTCGTTCAATTTAAGGACATTCCGATGAACCTGTACTACGGCAATGAAAACAACATGAATCCGAACCTACTCGTCATTCATATTCAGCCTGACGAAGGCATTACACTGTACTTAAACGCTAAAAAACTCGGAGGAGCAGCACACGCGCAGCCAATCAAACTGGATTACTGCAGCAATTGCAATGACGAGCTGAACACTCCTGAAGCATATGAAAAATTGATTCACGACTGTCTTCTTGGCGATGCGACGAACTTCGCACACTGGGATGAAGTGGCCCTTTCTTGGAGCTTTGTCGATTCCATTTCTGAAACATGGGCAGCCAACAAAACCCTATCGCCAAACTACGAAGCAGGTTCTATGGGTCCAAAAGAATCAGATGATCTTTTGGCGAAAGACGGCTTGCATTGGTGGAATATATAAAGAAAAAGGCTGAAAGTGCTTGTAAAGCATTTTCAGCCTTTTATTGATGTATTAAACTCTCTGCCTCTAAGCGGCTCAAAATGACGATTGATTTTCTCTCTGTCGTAATCTAATATCCAACTGTTATATGTTTCATACATATCCCGTATTGTTTCAGCTGCAGCAGCTAAAATATCGCAGCCTCGATCATCATAAAGATGAAAAATGGTTCTCTTTTTTATATTGATAAAGTAAATATCTTGAGAAATGCTTGGTTTTATCCCCATATCTTGATTACATATCGCTCTCAACATTGGAATATATCTTACATCACCAGCTTTACACCTCAGAAAAAATCTATGCGTTTTATCATCATCATCAGAACAAGTATAAGAGACAGCAATGTGCTGCAGTTTTTTCAACACAGCTTTTTCTCGAATGTACCGTGAGAAAAGATGTAATTTACTCTTATATCCCCTTCCTCCTCCAAAACCACCAACAGCATCAGCTATAACAAATATATCATCATCATCGGCATGTAGAGACTTAAATAAAGTGACAGCTCTCTTATATGCGTTATCTATATAAGGGCTGTGTAGATAAGCAGCATTCACATTATATCCTACGCCTATTTCAAACCGGATGCCGATCTGCCAGTTATAAAACAAAGGAGGTGTAAGTCGTAAACCAGGAAAATTTTCAAGTACATACTCATTTACAGGCAAAACATACATCCTTTCGTTCCCCGCACTCTATTTCAAAAAAATCCCGCAGCTGTCAGGCTGCGGGATTTTCACATTATTATTTCATCCATTCCGTATGGAAGACACCGTCTTTGTCTGTGCGTTCATAAGTATGGGCGCCGAAGTAGTCACGCTGCGCTTGGATCAAGTTTGCAGGCAGCACGGCTGTGCGATAGCTGTCATAATAAGCTAGTGCGCTTGAGAATGAAGGTACCGGCACACCTTGAGCAACTGCAAGTGAAATCACTTGGCGAAGCGCTCCTTGGTAGCTTTCTGCAATGTTCTTGAAGTGGCTGTCAAGCAGCAGGTTGTCAAGCTCAGGATCACGGTCGTAAGCTTCTTTGATTTTCTGCAGGAAAGCCGCACGGATAATGCAACCGCCGCGGAAGATCATAGCGATTTCACCGTAATTGAGATCCCAGTTGTATTCTTCAGAAGCAGCTTTCATTTGGGCAAATCCTTGGGCGTAAGAACAGATTTTGCTCATGAACAGCGCTTTTCTGACGGCTTCGATCAGCTCTTCTTTATTTTCTGTAACAGGCTTCACTTCAGGTCCTGAAAGAAGGTTGCTTGCTTTCACACGCTCATCCTTCATCGCTGAAATAAAACGTGCGAATACAGATTCAGTGATAATCGGAAGCGGAACCCCTAAGTCAAGTGCACTTTGGCTTGTCCATTTTCCTGTTCCTTTTTGACCCGCTTTATCAAGAATCACGTCAACAAGCGGTTTGCCTGTTTCTTCATCTTTTTTCGTGAAGATATCAGCAGTAATCTCGATCAGGTAGCTGTCAAGCTCACCTTTATTCCATTCAGCAAATACTTCATGAAGCTCATCAGCTGAAAGGCCGAGTACCTGTTTCAGGATGAAATAAGATTCAGAGATCAGCTGCATATCCCCGTATTCAATACCATTGTGCACCATTTTTACATAATGGCCGGCACCGTCCGGACCGATATATGTCGTACACGCTTCACCGTCAACTTTTGCAGAAATTGCTTCAAGAATCGGCTTCACAAGTTCATGAGCTTCTTTTTGCCCGCCAGGCATGATAGAAGGCCCTTTAAGCGCTCCTTCTTCTCCGCCTGAAACGCCTGTGCCGATAAAATGAATGCCGCTTTCAGCAAGCTCTTTGTTTCGGCGCTGTGTATCTTTATAGTATGTATTTCCGCCGTCAATTAAAATATCGTCCTTCTCTAAGTGAGGAAGAAGAGATTGAATTGTCGCATCTGTAGCAGTTCCCGCTTTAACCATTAACAAAATTTTGCGCGGTGTTTCCAAGGATTGAACAAATTCTTCAATGCTGTAGGTGCCGACAACGTTTTTGCCTTCAGCCTCCTGCAAAAATTCCTCGGTTTTGCTGCTTGATCTGTTGTAAACAGAAACAGAAAATCCTCGGCTTTCAATATTTAAAGCCAGATTTTTACCCATTACCGCAAGTCCGATAACTCCGATTTGTTGTTTTGACATATTCTAACGTCCCTTCTGCAAACGTTTAACCATTTTAAAATTTACATTAAAATAAAATGATATTTATACTATTGAAATTACCATACTTCACCCCCTTATTTCAAGACATTCACCTTTTCTTTTCATCTTGAAAAAAATCTTTATTAAAGCTTGTCCCGCTTGTTTTGCTCTCGTCTTTTTTAACCTTTGCACCTTTTCTGATCAGCTTGGAGCCGTACTTTTCATTCAGTTTTTCCATCATCTGCTGAATCGGTTCATCCTTCGCATCCTCTGTAAAGCTGAACAAATCGAGTTGCTTATAGGCCTGCTCTTTTTCTACCAAATCCGTTCCGGTAATGCCGAGCAGCCTGATTGGATTTTTGTTCCAATGCTTCAAGAAGAGATGTTCTGCTTCATTATATATCTCGTTTTTTTGATCTATCGGATTCTTCAGTGTGATGCTTCTTGTAATGGTTTTCCAGTCCGCATATCTGATCATAATAAACAGCTTTGAAGCCATTACTTCCTTACGCTGCAAACGGTCGCTAACGGATGCGGACAGTTTTCGAAAAACAGCTAACAGCTCATCCTCATCGGCAGAATCATGAGAAAGTGTGGATGAATTGCCTACGCTTTTAAATTCATAAATGCGCTCCGGATCAACAGGAGAATGGTGAATGCCGTTCGCTTTATTTTTGAGACGGGGCCCGTTGATGCCGAGCAGCCGTTTTAGCGAGTGTTCGTCAGCGGCCGCTAAATCTCCAATCGTAACAATACTAAGCCCGTTCAGTTTTTCCGCCGTCTTTTTACCTACGCCATGCATTTCTCCAACTGGGAGAGGCCAAAGGATATCAGGCACTTCTCTTTTTCTCAGGATGGTGATCCCAAGCGGTTTTTTCATATCGGATGCCATTTTAGCGAGAAATTTATTCGGGGCAATTCCGATGCTTGACGGAAGCAGCAGCTCTTTCTGCAGTCTGCTTTGTATTTCTTTTGCCGTCTCATAGGCATTGCGGCTGTATGGTGTATCCGTCATATCCATATAGCCTTCGTCGATAGATACAGGCTCCACCAAATCTGTATATTCACGAAGGATGCTGAACATCGCTCTTGAAGAGCTTCTGTAGCGGTCAAAGTTCGGCGGAAGGACGATGAGATTAGGACAGTTGCGTTTTGCTTCCCAAACCGGCATAGTTGTTTTCACGCCGTGCGCCCTTGCTTCGTAGCTGCATGTGACGACGATGCCTTTTCGTTCTTTGACGTTTCCGGCAACTGCAACCGGCTTTCCTCGGAGAGCCGGGTCATATGCCATTTCCACCGATGCATAGAAACTGTTCATATCAATATGGAAAATAATTCGGCCCTTCCCCGGCATAAACATATCTCCTTTCTGTTCATTAGACAACGGCTTGTACATATAGTAAAATGAAGGTATTGAATGGATGTGATGACAATGTTTGTGGAGTCGATAAATGACGTTTTATTCTTAGTCGATTTTTTCACAATTATTCTTCCGGCTCTGACCGCCATCGGGATCGCTTTTCTCTTGCGAGAGTGCCGTGCCGGCGAGCAGTGGAAATCAAAACGAACAGATGAACATCAGACGGTCTTTCGAATAAACCGAACAGACTTTCTTATTATTATATATCATCGCATTACTACTTGGATACGTAAAGTCTTCCGCATGAATTCACCTGTAAATGATGATGAAGACGTCAGTTCCCTTCTTTTATAAACCGCATTTATAAAAAGGAGGAGAACAAATTGTTAAAAACATATCAGAAACTTTTGGCTGTAGGGGCCTTTTTGATCGTATTATGCTCTGGGAATGCAGCTTTTGCTGCAACAAATCAGGTGGGAGGTCTCGGTAACGTCGGTTTTTTCCACGACTATTTAATCGAGCCGTTTTCCTCGCTGCTGAAAGGCGTTGCCGGACTGTTTCACGGAGAATACGGGTTGTCTATCATTCTGGTAACCATTATTGTGCGCGTGGTGGTACTGCCTTTGTTTGTCAATCAGTTTAAAAAACAGCGTGTGTTCCAAGAAAAAATGGCAGTCATTAAACCGCAAGTAGACAGCATTCAAGCCAAAATTAAAAAGACAAAGGACCCGGAAAAGCAGAAAGAACTGCAAATGGAAATGATGAAGCTGTATCAGGAGCATAAAATCAACCCGCTTGCGATGGGCTGTCTTCCAATGCTGATTCAGTTTCCGATTATGATTGGGTTTTATTACGCGATTCGCTCAACACCTGAAATTGCATCACACTCGTTTCTATGGTTCAGCTTAGGGCAATCTGATATTCTCGTGTCCCTTAGTGCAGGGATTATGTATTTTGTCCAAGCCTATGTCGCACAAAAGCTGAGCGCGAAATATTCCGCTGTACCGCAAAATCCTGCAGCGCAGCAATCTGCAAAACTAATGGTGTTTATCTTCCCTGTGATGATGACGATTTTCTCGCTTAATGTTCCTGCGGCCCTTCCGCTGTACTGGTTCACCAGCGGACTGTTCTTGACAGTGCAAAACGTCGTACTTCAGATGACACACCATAAACAGAAAAAAACAGCCGCTCTTACAGAACCGGTGAAATAAAAAAACAACTCCGACTTTTGTTCGGAGTTGTTTTTTATTTCCGTCACTTTCAAGAACCTGCATTCGTTTAAAAAGAAGAAAATCGGGAATACCTTTACTCACATCCAAATGAAAGGAGCTGGTGTCATGACAGAACGCTCTCAACAAAAAAATATTGCTGTGCCTGAAGGAATCTGGATCATGAAACAAACATGGAATGATGTCTTATTTGCTCATTGGCCTGTTGATGACTCTACCCTTCGAGCTAAAATTCCGGCCATATTGGACATAGATACATATAACGGACAAGCTTGGGTAAGCATGCTTCCCTTTATGCTCACAAACCTTCGCGCGCGTTTTCTCCCACCTATTCCTGGAGCCCAGTCCTTTCCAGAGCTTAACCTGCGCACTTATGTCACCTATAAAGGCAAGCCGGGCATTTATTTCTTTAGCTTAGATGCTGATCATCGGCTCGCAGTTCAAGGTGCACGGACTTTCTTTCATTTGCCTTATTTTTACGCCGATATGAAAGCCGAAAAAAATGGGGATGCTATGGAATATAAAAGCAAACGGAGAGACGCTGGAAAAGCAGAATTCGGTGCCACGTACCGGCCACTCTCTGCGCCTTTTACAGCGCAAGAGGATTCGCTTGATTACTGGCTGACGGAGCGATACAGACTCTATACCACCCATCGTGACAAGCTCTATTATGAGGACATTCACCATCACCCTTGGCTTCTTCAAAGAGCCGAGGCCCAGTTCTCAACCAATACAGTGGCTGATGCTCACGAAATCACTTTACCAGACTCAGAACCGCTGCTTCATTATGCCAAAAAACAAGATGTATTATTTTGGCCGCTTCGACAATGGCGCTGACTGTCAGGAAAAAACCCGAATGCCAGATCCGCACTCGGGTTTTTCTTCATTATTTTGCTGCTTCTTCAATAATGGCAACAACCATTTCTGCTGTTTTCACCAGCTCTTCAATCGGCATTTTTTCGTTCTTCGTATGAATTTGCTCATACCCGACAGCAAGATTGACCGTTGGGATGCCGTGGCCTGCAATTACGTTTGCGTCGCTTCCGCCGCCGCTCGTTTGCAGCTCGCTCGTGCGTCCGATTTTCGCTGCCGCTTTTTTCGCGATTTCAACGACTTGGTCGCCATCTTGATATTTAAAACCTGGATACATGACTTCGATTTCGACTTCTGCACGTCCGCCCATATCAGCCGCTGCCTCTTCAAAAGCAGCTTTCATTTTTTGAACCTGCGCTTCCATTTTTTCAGGAACTAAAGAACGCGCTTCAGCGAGAATGTGAACTTCGTCGCACACAATGTTTGTTTGTGTGCCGCCTTCAAATCGGCCGATGTTTGCTGTTGTTTCTTCATCGATGCGGCCCAAAGGCATTTTTGAAATGGCCTTGCTTGCGATTGTAATCGCTGATATCCCTTTTTCTGGTTCAACTCCAGCGTGTGCAGTTTTACCGTAAATCGCCGCTCTTACCTTCGCCTGAGTCGGTGCCGCAACAATGATATTGCCGACTTTTCCGTCTGAATCAAGAGCATAACCGTAGGATGCTGTTATCATGGAACGGTCAAGCGCCTTTGCCCCGATAAGACCTGATTCTTCACCTACTGTGATGATGAATTCAATCGTGCCGTGCTCAATGTTTTCTTCTTTGAGCACTTTAATTGCTTCAAACATGGCAGCCAATCCGGCTTTGTCATCGGCGCCTAAAATTGTTGTGCCGTCTGTTTTAACATATCCATCCTCAACAACCGGTTTTACGCCGTTTCCGGGTACGACTGTGTCCATATGAGATGTAAAATAAATTGTATCTGTCTTTTTCGTTCCTTTTAATGTGCAGATCAGGTTTCCTGCACCGTGGCCAGTGATACCCATTGTATCGTCTTCTTTGACGTCTACACCTAAATCAGAAAATTTTTGTTTCAGCACTTTGCAGATTTCAGCTTCGTGCTTCGTTTCTGAATCGATTTGAACAAGCTCTAAAAATTCTTCCAGCAGGCGTTTTTCATTCACCATTTGTAAGTCCCTCCATGTTAAAGCGGTATGTTACCGTGCTTTTTTTTCGGTCTCTCTTCAGTCTTATGTGCAAGCATGTGAAAAGCTTGGATGAGTCTTTTCCTTGATTCTTCCGGCAAAATGATGTCATCGACCATTCCGCATGCCGCCGCTTTGTAAGGGCTGGCGTTTTGTTTTTTGTATTCAGCTGTTTTTTCGCGTTTTGTCTTTTGCGGGTCAGCTGACGCTTCAATATCTTTATCATACAAAATAGATGCCGCCCCCTCAGCACCCATCACTGCGATTTCGGCATTTGGCCAAGCAAACACGAGATCCGCTCCGATGGATTTGCTGTTCATGGCGACATACGACCCGCCATACGCTTTTCTGATGATGAGCGTTACTTTGGGAACCGTCGCTTCTGCATAAGCAAACAGCAATTTGGCTCCGTGCCTGATAATGCCGTTATGCTCCTGCTGAATGCCAGGCAAAAACCCCGGTACATCTTCGACAGTTAAAAGCGGGATGTCAAAGGCGTCACAAAACCGGATAAATCTCGCTGCTTTATCAGCCGCGTCAATCGTCAGGCTTCCTGCTAAATGTTTCGGCTGGTTTGCCACAATTCCGATCGTTTTTTGGCCGAGCTTTGCAAATCCGATGACGATATTTTTCGCAAAATACGGCTGAATCTCAAAAAAAGACTGTGGATCAGCCAATTCCTGAATCACCGCCCGAACATCATACGGCTTTGTGCTGTCAGCCGGCACGAGGCGGTTTATTAACGAGCTGGAGGCCTCATCCACAGATGAAGGCGGTGATACCTGTTTGTCGAGCGGCAAATAAGACAGCAGCTTTTTCACTCCTGCCAGAACCTCCTCTTCCGTTTTTCCGGAAAAGTGGGCATTTCCGCTGACGGCATTATGTATTCCCGCTCCCCCTAAGCTCTCCGCATCAACCTGTTCTCCTGTTACTTTTTCAATGACCTTTGGGCCGGTAATAAACATTCGGCCCGTCTGTTCTGCCATAAAAATAAAATCAGTAAGTGCCGGAGAGTACACAGCGCCTCCAGCGCACGGCCCTAATATAACCGAGATTTGCGGAATGACTCCGGAATATAAGACGTTTCGGTAAAATATGTGACCGTATCCATCTAATGATACCACACCCTCTTGAATTCTCGCACCACCTGAGTCGTTCAGCCCGATTATCGGGGCTTTATTTTTTGCTGCAAGATCCATAAGAGAGGTAATTTTTTTCGCATGGGTTTCGCCAAGCGCCCCGCCGAATACGGTAAAATCCTGCGCAAACACATATACAGAGCGGCCGTCAATCGTACCGTAGCCCGTCACGACTCCATCTCCCAGTATACGCTGCTCCCTTGTTAAGCTTCGGCTCTCCATGAAGGGATATAATTCGATAAAACTATCCTCATCCAAGAGATAGGCGATCCTTTCCCGCGCTGTGAGCTTTCCCTTTTTCCGCTGTTCAGCTTGCTTCGCATGTCCCCCGCCTTCTTCCGCCTGTTTGCGCCTATTGTATAGATGACCGATATGCTCATTCATGTTCAATGTCTTGATCTCCTTTCGGTTCACAGAGCTCGACAAGCACGCCGTTTGTTTCCCGCGGAGAAATAAACGCGATCTGTTTCCCGTTTGCTCCCTGTCTCGGCTTCCTGTCTATTACATCAATTTGCCGGTTTGATAATGCTTGAAGCTGATCTGTTAAGCCGCTGCATAGAAACGCAACATGGTGCAGCCCCTCTCCTTTTTTATCTAAAAATGTACGGACAGGGCTGTCAGGTGTTAACGGCTCGATCAGTTCCAAATAAACGCCTCCCGCTTGGAAAAGAGCAATGGTCACCTTTTGCTCTTCAACCGTTTCTTGATGAAGAAACGGTAATCCCAATACATCTTCATAAAAAGCTCTGGCCTTGTTTATGGAATAAACGGCAATCCCAATATGGTCAAGTCCGGTCATTTACATCCCTGCTTTCCGGCAATAGATATCGCTTGTCCGCCCATACAAAACACGTTAAAATATAATCAGATTGTCTAAGGAGTGAAAATATGTCTCAAAAACTGATGAAAAGCGTTTTAATCGTGATTTTGGGAGTTTTTATTCTTTCAACAGTACTCTCAGGAATCGTTATGTTTTTATAATGATAAAAAAGCAGGCGGCCTATTGAACGGGAACAACCTGCTTTTTTATCAGGGCTTTATGCTCAATGGCTATCTCCTCAAAAGACCGGGAGTCTTTCGTGATCAGCACTCTCGTCCCCACCGGAATCTCTTGAAACAGATGAACAACGTCATCGTTATGCATACGTATACAGCCGTTAGATACAAATTGACCGATAGATTCTTCCCGGTTTGTCCCGTGAATTCCGTAGATCCGGCCGTCTGTCCTTCTCGCATCAAACCCAATCCACCTTGTCCCAAGCGGGTTCTCAGAAGCTCCGCCTTCAATATTTTTCTTTCTGTAATAAGGATTCACCGCTTTTACTGTAATCGAAAATTCTCCCTCAGGCGTCAAATCATCCGACTTTCCGGTTGCCACACGATAAACGCCTTCAATTTTGTTGTCGATGATGAGAGCAAGCTCATTTGTTTTCTTGTTGACGATGACATATGGGTCACCTGGAAGTGGATTTTCGCCAAGAGGCCATATCGGAGAAATAATCATAAATATTGAACATAAGAAAAAACGCATAAGCTCCTCCTTTTCCATTAGGTTGACCAATGTAGGATGAGCTCATGCGAGTTAAGCGAGCGATTTTTCTACTTTGATTCCTTTGAAATAACTTTTGATCACCAAATATTGCTCCATTTCCCCCAGAAGATGAAAAAGTGCGGCTCTTGCTTCAAATTCTTCTCTCGTCGCAGGAAGCGGCATCTCCTCGAATTCTTTTCTCATATCAGCAAGTCTTTTCAAAAACTTGTAGGCTGTATTTCCCGGGTGGATTGCTTCCCGCAGATCACAAAGAAATTCGGCAATCATTTTTCCCTGATCCACCGTAATGGAAATCGATGTCACTTTAGGGAGAAGGCGTTCGATGATTTCAAATTGTTTTTCTCTCATTTTAAAATAATGATAGTGCTGATTTTCGTGGCGCAGAATATGGTTTTGTACATCTCGGTACGCCAGGTTTTTGGCTTCAGTGATTAACTGGTGTGTTTCCGGAATTTCTTTTCCTGTCCAATCTTGCTCACCAGTTAACAAATACCGTTCGATTTCTGCGAAAATGACAGCAAAATTGTCCTCTATCTTTTTTCGATAGGCGATTAGCTTCCGGTCAAGGCTCGGCATATACAGATTCATTAAAAGAGCAACGCCAATTCCGACCGTAATTAACTGGACTTCATTCCAGATGAATTGGGGCGTAATGCCGCCGGACATATACAGATGAAGGATAATAACTGAGCTGGTGACGATTCCTTCGTTTATTTTTAAAACAACTGTTGTCGGGATGAAAATCAGCAAAAGCAATCCAATGACAAACGGATCATAGCCAATCAGTTCGAAAAAGAGATAGGAAAAGAGAATTGCCAGACAGCATGCTGCAAATCGGGCCCATGACGCTTGAAGCGACCGTTTTTGTGTGATTTGTATGCACAAAATGGTGATGATTCCTGCTGATGCGAAGTTTTGCAGATGTAAAAGCTGGCTTATATAAATAGCCAAAGCTGTTCCAAGTGCGGTCTTTATTGTGCGGTAACCAATTTTAAACATGTCGGACTCCATTCTATTTGTTTCTTCAACAAAAAAGAAGAAGCACAAGCCTTCTTCTTTTTCCCTATATTCTATAATATTTTTTCTAAAAAGTCCTGCGCTCTTTTGGATTTTGGCGAAAGAAAAAATTCTTTCGGATTGCCGTCCTCGACAATCATCCCTTCATCCATAAATAACACGCGGTCGGCCACTTCTTTTGCAAAGCCCATTTCGTGAGTAACAATCACCATAGTCATACCGGTTTCAACCAGTTCTTTCATGACCTGGAGGACTTCTTTGACCATTTCAGGGTCAAGCGCGGATGTCGGCTCGTCGAACAGCATGATTTCCGGATTCATTGCCAAAGCACGGGCGATGGCAACACGCTGCTTTTGTCCGCCGGATAAACGGTTTGGATAGTCATTTCGCTTTTCAAACAACCCGACTTTACGCAGCAGTTCCTCGGCTTTTTCTTGTGCAGTCTGCTTTGATTCTTTCTTGACATTTACAGGCGCGTACATGATATTTTCGAGAACCGTTTTGTGCGGAAAAAGATGAAAATGCTGAAATACCATTCCAATGTTTTCCCGTACCTTTAATGTATTGGTTTTCGGCTGCGTAATCTCTTTGTCTTTTATTGTGATGGTTCCGCCGTTAGGCTTCTCCAAAAGATTCAAACAGCGAAGAAATGTGGATTTGCCTGAGCCTGAAGGGCCGATGACGGCAACAACCTCACCTTCAGCGATGTTTGTTGAAATGTTTTTTAATACTTCTTGTTTCCCAAATGATTTTGACAGCTTTTCAACCTTAATCATTGGATTTCAGCTTCCTTTCTACAGCCTTGCCGATAAACGTTAAAATAAGGACAAGCACATAATAAATCAATCCGGCGATAATGAGCGGCTCAAGGTAATTGTACGTGGCGGCGCCCGCTTGATACGCGCGTCTCATGACATCACCAAGACCAATAACGGTAACAATCGCCGATTCTTTTGTTAACGTAATTAATTCATTTACAATGGCAGGTGATATATTTTTGAAGGCCTGCGGCAAAAGCAGATCCTTCATCATTTTGCCGTAGGGAACACCCAGTGCGACAGCAGCCTCTTTTTGTCCTTTATCAATGGCATTGATTCCCGCTCTGATAATTTCCGATACATAAGCAGCGGAATTCAGTGACAATGCGACAACCGCCGCCCAAAACTGGTCAATTTGAAAGCCGAGCAGCTGCGGGAGCCCGAAATAAACAATCATAAGCTGCAGCACTAAAGGCGTGCCGCGAAAAACTGATGTGTAAAAATCAGCAATCCAGATCAGCGGGCGGAACGTGCTGATCTTGCATAAGCTTAGCACAATCCCTAATATAAGTCCGATAATAGCAGATACAACAACAATTTTTAATGTGATTGCTAAGCCTTCTAATATAAAAGGAATTTGGGGGATCGTTGCTGAAAAATCCAAATTCATAGCCTTTGTCTCCTTTTCTTACAGGAAAAAGAATTTCCTATTCAATAAAAAGGCTCAACGAAAAAGTTGAGCCGCTTTTTTTACTTCTCGCCAGTGAACCACTTTTTCTTCAATTTATCGAGCTCTCCATTATCTTGCATTTCTTTGAGGGCTTTATTGAATTTGTCCGTCAGTTCACTGTCTTTTCTGAAAGCAATCGCTGAACCGGCTTCCTCCGCTTTCGCATCAGGAATTACGAAGCCCTGCAGGTCATCATTTGATTTGAAATACCCTTCTGCCACCATGTCTTCGATAATCGCAGCGTCAAAGCGGTCAGATTTGATTTCCTGCACCAAATCAGAAATTCTGTTGCGGTCTTCCGTTTTAAAATTATATTCCGGTGAAAGCTCTTTCCCCTTCTCTTCTTGAATGGAGCCAAGCTGAACGCCGACTGTTTTCCCTTTCAGATCTTTTAAAGACTTAATGCCGCTGTCTTTTTTGCTGACAATCATATGATTCGCTGTGTAATATACATCAGAAAAATCAACTTGTTTTTTACGATCAGGCGTCGGTGTCATTCCTGACAAAACCAAATCAACCTGTTTTGATTTCAGTGCTGTAATTAAGCTGTTGAAGTCCATATCCTGCACTTCAATTTCGTAGCCGGTTTTCTTTGCAAGGGCCTTTGCCAAATCTACATCAAAACCGACAATGTTATCGCCATCTTTATATTCAAACGGTTTGTAATCCGCCGAAGTTCCCATAATTATTTTTTTCTTCCCGCTTTCTGAACCTGAATTGCTTGAGCCGCAAGCAGATAGTGCAAAGGTGATGCACGCAGCTACCAGTAATAAGAGCCATTTTTTCATGATCCATTTCCCCCATATTCATTACTTTTATCATATTTGAATATTTATTCGTTAATTTGTATTTTAAACACTTTCTTATTTTTATGCAATACTATTTTTAAAAATTATCTCGAAGCTTATTTTTCCAGCAAAATCTTCTCCTATCACTAAGTAAAAGGACATCTTTTATAGTGTGTCCATTGAATAAACTCTAATATTTATTCATCATGACTTGGAATTTTATACACAAAAAAACCCCGTGCCGCTCGGGCATCCGGGGTTTTATCTTATACTTCTTCGCAATATTCCTCGAAGGCTTCCTGCAGTTTTGAGACAACTGCCATCGGCTCATGGCCTTCAATTTCATGACGCTCCACCATTTTCATGATTTTTCCGTCTTTTAAAATAGCAAATGACGGAGAAGATGGCGGGTATCCTTCGAAATATTCGCGTGCTCTTGCCGTCGCTTCTTTATCCTGTCCCGCAAACACAGTCACGAGCTGGTCAGGTCTTTTGTCATAATGAACGGAATGGTATGCAGCCGGTCTTGCAATCCCGCCCGCGCATCCGCAGACAGAGTTGACCATGACAAGCGTCGTTCCTTTTTTCGTAAGTGCCTCGTCCACCTCTTCAGCTGTTTTCAGCTCGGTATATCCGGCAGCCGTAATTTCTTGTCTCGCTTGGCGGACAACATCATTCATAAATAAATTAAAGTCCATGTTCAATGAAGACCTCTCCTTTTTCATCATCTGTTCTTATGATAGCAAGGAAACCGCCTTATCGGCAAATGCCACCGCTTATATCGGAGGATTTTTTGCTTTTCGTTTACTCCTTACAAGATAAGGGAATTATATAATCAGATGTATAAATAAAGGAGCAGTTTTTTATGAGCCACCGGAAAGCTTTACTTATTCATAACGGAAACGCCGGCAACAAAAATATAGAAAAAGCATTAGGAGCTGTTGTGCCAGTTTTATCACAATCGTTAGATGAGGTCATCATTAAACAGACAAAGAAAAAAGACGATGCTTATCATTTTTGCCGATCGATAGATGATTCTGTCGAAACTGTCTTTATTCTCGGCGGCGACGGTACAGTCCATCAATGCATCAATGGCATCAGTTCGTTAGAAAAAAAGCCGTCTATCGGTATTTTGCCCGGCGGAACGTGCAATGACTTTTCAAGAGTGCTGGGCATTCCTCAACATCTTGCAAAGGCAGCCGAAGCACTCGTCTCAGGAAAAAAATCCAAGGTTGATGTATGCCAGATGAACGATCGTTATTTTTTAAATTTCTGGGGGATCGGCCTGATCGCAGAAACATCGAATCAAATTAACGAAACGGAAAAAGCGTTATTAGGAAAAATCAGCTATTTTACAAGCGCGTTACGTACCGTCTCATCAGCTGAGTCCTTTCCTATTTCATTGACAATCGATGGGCAAGAGATAAAAGATGAAGCCGTTATGCTGCTTGTCATGAACGGACAATACATCGGAACGAATCGAATTCCCCTGCCGGAGGCCAGTATAAGTGACGGATTACTCGATATCCTCATTTGCCGCAGCACCAACCTCTCCGCTTTGCGCGAGCTGATGAATATGGAACAGGGTTCAATAGAGCGGTTCACCGGAGAGCTGTCCTATGTTCAGGCCTCTCGCGTCGAAATTGAAACAGACACCGTCAAAAAGGCTGATACAGATGGAGAAGTGTATACACATACACCCGCTGTAATTCAAGTCCTTCCACAGCACATTGACATGCTTATTCCCCGCAATGTTTAACTGTCCGCTGGTAAAGGACTTTATATAGAGCGAACAGCTTCATAGAAAGAAATCCGTTGACTCTCCCCTAAGAGGAGGTCTTACAGTATAAGGGATACACTTTCGTAAAAAGGGGAAGTTACATGAGGAAACAGAACATCACATTAGCTATATTATTAACCAATTTATTCATTGCTTTTTTAGGGATCGGGCTTGTGATTCCGGTAACGCCCGCGATTATGAATGAATTGCATTTATCCGGTACCGCAGTCGGCTATATGGTTGCGTGTTTCGCGGTTACACAGCTTATTGTTTCACCAATCGCCGGACGCTGGGTTGACCGCTTTGGACGTAAAATTATGATCGTGATTGGTCTGCTGTTTTTTAGTGTTTCGGAGTTTTTGTTCGGCATCGGAAAATCAGTTGACATTTTATTTATATCCCGTATGCTTGGCGGTATCAGTGCTGCCTTCATTATGCCCGGAGTCACGGCTTTTATCGCTGATATCACTACTGTTAAAACACGGCCGAAAGCGCTCGGCTATATGTCAGCCGCTATTTCGACAGGTTTTATTATCGGACCCGGCATTGGCGGATTTTTAGCGGAAATCCATTCCCGTCTGCCTTTCTACTTTGCGGCAGCCTTTGCGTTAATAGCAGCAATTTTATCGATGCTAACGCTACGGGAACCGGAGCGAAATCCTGAGAATGAGAAAATAGAGGGTCAAAATACAGGATTATTCAAACGGATTTTTGCACCTATGTATTTCATTGCTTTTCTCATCATTTTAATATCGTCTTTTGGATTAGCATCATTTGAATCTTTATTTGCGTTATTCGTTGATCATAAATTCGGATTTACGGCCAGTGACATTGCCATTTTGATTACTGGGGGAGCAATTGTCGGAGCCATCACGCAAGTCGTCTTATTCGACCGCTTCACAAGGTGGTTTGGGGAAATCCGTTTAATCCGCTACAGCTTAATTCTCTCAACAAGTCTTGTGTTTTTGCTGACCATCGTAAATTCATATGCTGCGATTTTATTAGTTACCTTCACTGTATTTGTCGGATTCGATCTTATGCGCCCGGCGGTAACAACCTATCTGTCAAAAATTGCGGGAAATGAACAGGGATTTGCCGGCGGGATGAATTCAATGTTTACCAGCATCGGCAATGTGTTCGGCCCCATCATAGGGGGCATGCTATTCGATATTGACTTAAACTATCCATTCTATTTTGCAACAGTAGCATTAGCCATAGGCATTGCGCTGACCATTGCCTGGAAAGCCCCTGCCCATATCAAAGCCAGCATGTAAAAGTAGCGTATTCTTTGTGTACTGCAAAGGATGCGCTTTTTCATTATACTGATCATAAGGGGGGATGGCATGAAGGACTCGTTTTACTCAATTGGAGAAGTTTCAAAACTGGCAAATGTGTCGATCAAAGCGCTTCGTTACTACGACAAGATTGATTTATTTAAACCCGCCTACGTCGACCCGGATACGAACTACCGCTATTATACAGACTCCCAGCTCTATCATCTTGATTTGATCAAATCATTAAAATATATTGGCACACCTTTAGAAGAGATGAAAAAGGCACAGGAATTAGAGATGGAGGAACTATTTGCTTTTTATACAGAGCAGGAAAAGCAAATCAGGGAGAAATTAGATTTTTTATCAACATTGGAGCAGACCATTTCTCTGGTGAAAAAGCGAATGAAACGGCAGATGAAATATCCTGCGCTTGGTGAGGTGTTTGTTCTAGATGAGGAAGAAATACGGATTATACAGACAGAGGCAGAGGGAATTGGGCCTGAAAACGTGCTCAACGCCTCATACAGCAAACTAAAAACATTTATCGAATCAGCCGATGGTTTTTCGAACAATAGCTACGGTGCTACTTTCTCGTTTCAGCCATACAACAACATTGATGAAATGACTTACCGTCATATTTTCACGCCTGTCTTAACGAATAAACAAATTTCTGCGATTACGCCGGATATGGAAATCACAACAATACCAAAAGGCAAATATGTTTGTATCGCTTATAATTTCTCGCCAGAGCATTATTTTCTCAACTTACAAAAGCTGATCAAGTATATCACGGACCGTCAATTAACGGTTATCAGTGATGTTTACGAGTTAATCATACCGATTCATTATTCTCCGAAAAAACAAGAAGAATATCGGGTTGAAATGAAAATCCGAATCGCAGAATAATGGTACATAGAAAAAGAGCATTTTTTGAAGTTTCGTTCAAAAAATGCTCTTTCTGTGTTTAGTAGACAGTTGTTTTCTCATCTATCGATTCTAAAATTTCTTTGACACGTGCCAGGAATCTTCCGCACACGAGGCCATCAAGCACTCTGTGATCTAAAGACAGGCACAGATTGACCATGTCTCTGACAGCAATCATGCCATGATCCATAACAACCGGGCGTTTGACGATCGATTCCACTTGAAGAATCGCAGCCTGAGGATAATTGATGATTCCCATCGACTGAACAGATCCGAACGAACCTGTATTGTTGACGGTAAACGTTCCTCCCTGCATATCGTCTGCTGACAGTTTTCCGTCTCTTACCTTTTTGGCAAGGTCGGTAATTTCTCTCGCAATGCCTTTAATCGTTTTTTCATCAGCATTTTTGATCACCGGAACAAATAAAGAATCTTCCGTGGCAACCGCGATTGAAATATTGATATCTTTTTTCTGAATGATTTTGTCCCCCGCCCACATGCTGTTCATTTGCGGGAATTCTTTTAACGCCTGAGCGACCGCTTTTACGAAAAAGGCGAAAAAAGTTAAATTAAAGCCTTCTGTTTTTTTGAAGGAATCTTTTATACTGTTTCGGTATGCCACCATGTTTGTGACATCGACTTCCATCATCGTCCAAGCGTGAGGAATTTCTGTTTTGCTTCGTTTCATATTTGAAGCGATCGCTTTTCTAACAGCTGTGACAGGAATTTCTTTATCTCCGGCTGCTGAAACAGGATGAGAAACGTCTTCTTTCGTCTCCTGTTTTTGCGCTGGTGCAGGAGCTGCTGCTTTTGGCTCCTGAGTCTGTTCTGAAACGCCGCCTGAATCAATGATACGCTGAATATCTTTTCTCGTGATCCTTCCGCCGGCGCCCGTTCCTGTTACTTGCTCAAGGTCAATGCCATGCTCTCCGGCCAAACGAAGTACGGCTGGAGACAAACGTTTCTTATTGGCCTGACTGTCTGCTTCGGTGCGGTTTTCAGGAGCTGCTTGCCCGGCAGTTGGCGCTTCGGTCTGATCTTGTTTTTGTTCAGCCGGCTTTGCGCCTTCTGTTTCGATTTTGCAAATAATTTCTCCGACTTGCAGGGTCTGGCCTTCTTCTCCCACAAGCTCTGTTATTGTACCGGTAAAAGAGGACGGAACCTCTGCGTTTACCTTATCTGTCATGACTTCTGCAATCGGATCGTATTTGTTCACTTTATCTCCAGGGGCGATGAGCCATTTGCTGATCGTGCCCTCCGTTACGCTTTCGCCAAGCTGCGGCATCGTCATTTGTTCTATTGCCATGATCGTATCCTCCTTACGTCTTTAAAACTCCGCTAATTCTCTCATCGCCGCTTCTACTTTATCAGGGTTGACCATAAAGTATTTTTCCATTGTCGGCGCATAAGGCATAGCCGGAATATCAGGACCTGCAAGCCGTTTGATCGGCGCGTCTAAGTCGAACAGACAATGCTCGGATATAATGGCAGCCACCTCACTCATGATACTGCCCTCTTTTGTATCTTCTGTGACCAAAAGGACCTTTCCGGTTTTGGATGCGGCTTCGATGATCGCTTCTTGATCAAGCGGGTATACCGTTCTTAAATCCACCACATGTACAGAAATGCCGTCTTTTTCGAGACGTTCTGCAGCCTGTAAAGCAAAGTGGACACAAAGCCCGTATGTGATCACCGTGATGTCGTCGCCTTCCCTTTTTACATCAGCCTTGCCGATAGGAAGTACATAATCATCTGCCGGAACCTCGCCTTTGATCAGACGGTACGCGCGTTTGTGCTCAAAAAACAGCACCGGATCTTCATCACGAATTGCGGCTTTTAAGAGTCCTTTCGCGTCATACGGCGTTGAAGGCATCACAATTTTCAGTCCAGGCTGATTGGCGAAAATTGCTTCGACTGATTGAGAATGATAAAGCGCTCCGTGCACGCCGCCACCGTACGGCGCTCTGACAACGATCGGGCAGCTCCAGTCATTGTTGCTGCGGTAGCGGACTTTAGCAGCCTCGGATATAATCTGGTTTACCGCCGGCATAATAAAATCAGCAAACTGCATTTCGGCAATCGGCCTCATGCCGTACATAGCAGCTCCTATACCGACTCCGGCGATCGCTGATTCAGCAAGCGGCGTATCCATGACACGCTCTTCTCCAAATTGTTCGTACAGGCCAGCTGTGGCTTTAAATACACCGCCTTTTTTTCCTACATCTTCCCCAAGAACGAAGACACGTGAATCTCGTTCCATTTCTTCTTTCATCGCCAAATTGATCGCATCAATATATGACATTACTGACATTTGTACTTCCTCCCTACTTCGCATACACATAATCGAGCGCTGACTCAGGAGCTGCATAAGGAGCGTTCTCTGCTTCATCTGTCGCCTCGTTTATGATTGCCATGATTTCGTCCAGCATGGTTTGTTCTATCTCTTCAGTCAGCAGGCCTATTTCCTTTAAGTAAGCTTGATAAGTAAACAGGGGATCACTTTTTTTCGCTTCCTCTACTTCTTCACGGCCTCTGTAGCTGCTGTCGTCGTCATCGCTGGAATGCGGTGTCAGGCGGTAAGAAATCGTCTCAATTAAGGTAGGGCCTTCTCCTCTGCGCGCCCGTTCACGCGCTTCTTTCACAGCTTGATAAACTTCGAGCGGATCGTTTCCATTCACCGTTACACCAGGCATTCCATAGCCTACGGCACGATCTGAAATATTTTCACAGGCCACTTGCTTATCGTAAGGGACCGAAATCGCGTATTTGTTGTTTTCACACATAAAAATAACCGGAAGCTTATGAACAGCGGCAAAGTTTGCCCCTTCATGGAAATCGCCTTGGTTTGAAGATCCTTCTCCAAATGTGACAAAAGCCGCAATGTCTTTTTTCTCCATGCGTCCAGCTAGCGCTATGCCGACCGCATGCGGCACTTGCGTTGTTACCGGAGAAGACCCCGTCACGATCCGGTTTTCCTTTTGACCAAAATGCCCCGGCATTTGGCGGCCACCTGAGTTTGGATCTGCTGCTTTGGCAAACCCGGACATCATTAAGTCCTTCGCGGTCATGCCAAACGCGAGCACGACACCCATGTCTCTATAGTAAGGCAACACGTAATCTGTTTCACGGTCAAGGGCGAAAGCTGCTCCTACTTGTGCTGCTTCCTGTCCTTGACAAGAGATAACAAACGGGATTTTACCAGAGCGGTTTAACAGCCACATTCTTTCATCGATTTTTCTTGCTAACAGCATGGTTCTATACATATCAACGGCTTCCTGATCAGTCAGCCCTAATGCTTGATGTCGGTTTGTACTCATTCAAGCGCCTCCTTTATGCTTTTAAAAATGAATGGCTTTGCCATCTGCAGCAAGCGCTGCTTCTCCAATCGCTTCAGACAGCGTCGGGTGCGGGTGGATCGTTTGCCCGACCTCCCACGGCGTCGCATCCAGCACTTTTGCAAGACCTGCCTCTGATATCATGTCAGTGACATGCGGGCCTATCATATGCACCCCGAGAATATCATCTGTGGCACGATCAGCTATGATTTTTACGAAGCCATCGCTTTCCCCGTACACAAGTGCTTTTCCGATCGCCATAAATGGGAACTTTCCTATTTTGACATCGAATCCCTTCGCCTTTGCCTCTTCTTCCGTTAAACCCACACTAGCTGCTTCCGGGCTGGAATAGATGCACTTCGGTACAAGTGCCGGGTCAAGCGGGTGCGGATTAAGGCCGGCGATATGCTCCACTGCAAGGATTCCTTCATGTGACGCCACGTGGGCAAGCTGAAGGCCCCCGATGACATCCCCGATCGCATAAATATGAGATTCTTTCGTTTGGCAGCTGCCGTTAACAGAGATGACGCCATTTTCAGTGACAACATCGGTGTTTTCCAAACCGATGCCTTCGATATTTGCCTGTCTGCCAATGGAAACAAGCATTTTTTCCGCTGTATAAGTGGCGGTTTCTCCGTCTTTTTCCGCCTGTATGCTGATGTCACCTGACGATTTTTTCAACGTATCAGGCAGCACTTTAGCTCCTGTGACAAACTGAATTCCTTTTTTCTTAAGAAGGCTTTGCATTTCTTTTGACATGTCCTGGTCTTCAGTCGGCAATATCCGGTCCGCATATTCGATAACCGTTACATTTACGCCAAAGTCATGAAGCATGGATGCCCATTCGATTCCAATAACTCCTCCGCCGACGATGATCATCGATTTTGGAAGCTCCTCCATTTGGAGCGCTTCATCCGAGGTTAGAACAAACTCTCCGTCCGCTTCCAGACCCGGAAGCATTCTCGGCCTTGAGCCTGTAGCAATAATGACCTGCTTCGGGATCAGCATGTCATTTTCTTCGCCATTTCCCCGTTCAACAGAAATGGTTCCCGGCAGCGGAGAGAAAATAGACGGTCCAAGGATGCGCCCATATCCGTCGTACACGTCGATTTTTCCTTTTTTCATTAAATGATTGACGCCCGCTGCAAGCTTATCAACAACCGCCTGCTTACGGTGCTGCACCTTTTCAAAGTTGAGGGACACGCCGGACGTTTCGACTCCGAATTGATCGGCTTCACGGGCTGTCCGGTACACTTCTGCGCTTCTAAGCAGCGCTTTACTCGGAATACAGCCTTTATGCAGGCATGTTCCGCCAAGCTTTTCTTTTTCTACAACGGCTGTTTTTAAGCCGAGCTGCGCCGCTCTGATCGCCGCGACATAACCGCCTGTACCGCCGCCCAGAATGACTACATCATACTCAGTTGCCATTTGACTCACTCCTGTCTATTCAATGCGATATTGTTTGGATTGCTCTTCGCCCTGCAATACCCTGAGCGCCCCTTGGGCCAGAGATTGCAGTTCGTTTTCTCCCGGATAAACCAAAACGTCCGAAATCCAATCTATGTATGAGCTGATGCTGGAAACAAAGCTTTTGCCGTAAGCCAGACCTCCTGTCAGAACAATGGCCTCGACTTCGCCTTTTAATACGGCGCTTGCTGCTCCGATTTCCTTCGCTACCTGATACGCCATGGCATCAAAAATTAAACGGGCTTTTTCATCGCCCCCCTGAATCATTTGTTCAACTTTCACAGCATCATTTGTACCGAGATAACCGGAGAGCCCGCCGGTTCCGACCAGTTTTTTCATCATTTCTTCTTTTGTATATTTTCCTGAAAAGCATAAATTGACGAGATCCCCCGCAGGCACTGTTCCTGCGCGTTCAGGACTGAACGGCCCCTCTCCGTGAAGGCCGTTGTTGACATCCACCACCCGGCCCCGATCATGCACCCCTATTGTAATGCCGCCGCCCATGTGAGTAATAATCATTTTCATATGCTCATATCGTTTGCCAAGAGAGGCTGCCGCCTTACGGGCGACAGCTTTTTGATTTAAAGCATGAAAAATGCTTTTCCGTTCAATTTCAGGCATGCCTGAAATTTTAGCGAGCTCTGACATTTCGTCAACTACAACAGGATCCACAATATAAGATGGAATGTTGAGACCGTCAGCAATTTCTCTTGCGATAATGCCTCCTAAATTGGAGGCATGCTGTCCGGCATAACCGCTTTTCAAATCCTCAATCATGTCGTCATTCACTTCATATGTCCCGCCTTCTATCGGGCGGAGAAGACCGCCTCTGGCACAGACAGCATCAAATTTCGAGATATTAATGCCTTGTTCATGAAGCGTTTCGAGGATATGCTTTTTTCGAAACTCATACTGGTCAATAATATGGTCGAACTGCTGCAGCTCTTCTATGTTGTGTCTCAGTGTTTTTTCAAAAATACTGCGTTCATTATGAAAAACACCGATTTTCGTCGAAGTTGAGCCTGGATTAATGGTGAGAATGCGTTTTTCATCATGTAGCATTTCAAAACCTCCAGATCAATTTCTTAGCGTCTGCTTAATATATGGTGGCCGTTTTGCAAAAACTGGCTTCTTGAGCGGCGATTGCGTTCAATTCGCTCTTCAGCCAAGCGGTCAGCCGCTAAATACGTCGGAATGCCGTCACGCTGGGAAATGTCAAGGACACGTTCAATATTAGCGTAAATGCCCTCAACCTTTTTCAATGCACGTTCCGCATTATAGCCGTAAAGCTCATCCGCCACATTGATAACGCCGCCCGCGTTGATGACGTAGTCCGGTGCGTACACAATGCCCATTTCGTGAATTTGATCGCCGTGGCGAGTTTCTTTCAGCTGATTGTTAGCCGCGCCTGCAATCACTTTTGCTTTCAGCTGCTTAATAGTATCGTCATTGATGGTTGCACCAAGAGCACACGGCGCATAAATATCGCAGTTTTGTGAATAAATATCTTCTGGATCAACTGCACGTGCACCAAAATCTTGTACCGCACGTTCAACTGATTGCTTGTTGATATCCGTAACGATTAAGCTTGCTCCTTCTTCATGAAGGTGGCGGCATAGATTGTAAGCCACGTTGCCAACACCCTGTACAGCGATGGTTTTTCCTTCAAGAGAGTCTGTGCCGAATGCAGCTTTAGCGGCAGCCTTCATGCCTTTATACACTCCGTAAGCCGTAACAGGAGACGGATTTCCTGAAGAGCCGAATGCAGGGGAAATACCTGTGACAAAATCTGTTTCATCATGAATGATATCCATATCCTCAACCGTTGTGCCGACATCCTCAGCCGTAATATATCTGCCGTTAAGCCCTTGAATATAGCGGCCGAACGCGCGGAACATTTCTTCATTTTTATCCTTGCGCGGATCGCCGATGATGACCGTTTTTCCGCCTCCCAGGTTTAAGCCTGCCGCCGCGTTTTTATAGGTCATGCCTCTTGCAAGTCTGAGTGCGTCCTCAATTGCAGCTTCTTCATTTTCATATGTCCACATTCTCGTTCCGCCAAGTGCAGGTCCCAGCGTCGTATCATGAATTGCGATAATTGCTTTTAATCCTGATTGTTCGTCTTGGCAGAAAACCAATTGCTCATAATCGTATTGCTCCATATATTTAAACAGTTCCATATCAGTTCCTCCTAAAGTGTGTATTCTTCAGATGCGCATAATGCCAGCGCGATCGAATACAGTTTGTTTTCAGCGGAATCCGCTCTGCTCGTTAATGCAATCGGCGCTTTGGCTCCCGTAATGACAGCCGCCACGTGTGCTTTCGCAAAATAAATCAATGATTTATATAAAATATTTCCCGCTTCAATCGAAGGAACGAGAAGAATATCGGCGCTGCCCGCTACGTCTCCCGAAATCTTTTTTTGAGCCGCGGCGATTTGCGATACTGCATTATCCAAGGCAAGCGGACCATCTACAACGCACCCTTTAATCTGCCCTCTTTTATACATTTGGGCGAGAGCAGCTGCATTGACCGTCGCTTCCATTTTCGGATTTACCGTTTCTACCGCTGCAAGGGCAGCCGCTTTTGGCATATTGTTTCCTACTGCACGCGCGACATGAACAGCATTTTGAAGAATCTGCTGGAGCTCCTCCAGCGAAGGGGCGATGTTCATAGCCGAATCTGTCACAAACATCAGTCTCTCAAAACCGGGAATATCAAACACGGCCACATGAGAAAGGACACGGGATTTCCGCAGCCCTTCCTGTTTGTTTAATACCGCTTTAAGCAAAACTGACGTCGGCACATTCCCTTTCATTAATACGTCTGCCGTTTTTTGATGAACAGCGCGAACCGCTAGCTTGGCTGATTCCTCCGGCGTATTGGCATGAATGATTTCCACTTGATGCCCTTGCATGGATGATGTCAAGTCGTTCAGTTTTTTGCTGTCGCCCACTAATAAAAAACGGACGGACAAATGCTCAGCTGCCAGTTTCACAGCCCGGATCACTTCCTCATCCTCAGCATGAGCAACCGCAATGGTCTTGTTTTTGTACATCGACGCTTTGCCGATCAAATCTTTCAGCTTCATCAGTTACCACCTTTCTTGTCTCGACTCCGCTTTTTATTATGCAAGTTCTATGCCAGCTCGGTGCGATGCTGTCATGATGGATGCGAAGAAAGATTCGTGCAGACGTTTGCGCTTATTCTGCAAATTATTGCATGCCTTCATTTGCAAGGCCGTATTTATCCATTTTGTAATATAAATTTCGAATGCTGACGCCGAGAGCTTTCGCTGTTTTCGTACGGTTAAAATGATGCTTTTCTAGCGTTTGCTGAATCAAGTGAGCCTCAAATTTTTCAACGGCTGTAGACAGCTTTTCGCCTTCGATGTCAGGAAAATCAAAACCGGCTCCCTGTTCTGCGCTGCTTTCTTTTTGTTCTATTTCAAATACAGGCAAATGCTCTTTTTCAATCCATTCCATGTGCGGCTTCAGAAAAATCATTGCTCGTCCAAGGACATTTTCCAGCTCGCGGACATTCCCCGGCCAATGGTAAGCCGACAAAGCCCGCAAAGCCTGCTGCGTCAGTCCCTTTACATTCCGGCCGTAATCCCGGTTAATTTTTTGAATGAGCCTTTCACTGAGTGCTTTAATGTCTTCAATCCGCTGACGCAATGGGGGAATAGAGATGGGATAACGATTAATACGGTAATACAGATCTTCACGGAACGTTCCATCCGCCATTGCTTTTTCGATATTTACATTTGTGGCTGCAATAATTCTCACATTAACAGGGATTGCTTTCGTGCCTCCCACTCTGACGATCTCTTTTTCTTGAAGAACGCGCAGCAGTTTCGCCTGCATATTTTGCGTCAGCTCGCCGATTTCGTCTAAGAAAATACTGCCGTTATTGGCTTCTTCAAATAAGCCCTTCTTGCCGCCGCGCTTCGCTCCCGAAAACGCGCCTTCCTCGTAGCCAAACAGTTCCGATTCCAGAAGATTCTCTGAAAGAGCGGCGCAGTTTACGCGGATGAATTTATTGTATTTCCTGTCGCTTTCGTTATGGATGGCATGGGCAAACAGTTCTTTTCCAGTGCCCGATTCTCCGCGCAGCAAAATCGTTGCCGGCGTTTTCGCTCCGAGCTTCGCCTGCTCAAGCGCAACCAGCATTTGCTCACTTTTGCCGATAATGTCGTCGAAGGTATATTTCGCTTCGAGCGTGCGGATAATCTGTCTGGCCCTGTTAAGCTCTGCGGTCAGCATTTTAATTTCTGACACGTCATGGATCACGCCGACACTTCCTTTTAAAATGCCATCCACAATCACCGGCGCTACATTGACGATGACCTCTTTTTCATTCGGGCCGACCTTCATTCTGACGCCGCGCACTGGGCGTCTTGTCTCAAGCACCTTTAAATGCATGCTTTCTCCTTCAGAAATATCAGTGCTCGCCGGCTTGCCGATGACTTCTTTTTCAGAAAGTCCCGTCATTTTTGTGTATGCTTTATTGATCAACAGGCCAATGCCATTTTCATCAACGACAGAAATCGCCTCATCAGAGGATTGTATAATCGCCTCCAGCATCGTGCGCACCTGTTTTAAATTTGTCACTTCCTCCGCCAGCTCGACCGCATCTGTAATATCCTTAAATACACAGAGTGCTCCGAGCAGACGTCCGCCTTCATCAATGATCGGCAGCCTGGTTGTTACAATTTGCAAATTTTCACCCAAAAGTTGCTTTTGATTGTATTCAGGCTCTCTTGTTTTTAAAATCCGAGGCATCTTAGTGCTCGGGATGACTTCTTTGATCGGGCGCCCAATGACTTCCTCGCGTTTTTTCCCTACCATTTTTTCAGCCATATGATTAAACAGAATGATCTCTTCATTGATATCAATAAAAATCATCCCGTCATGAGTGGAATTAAAGATCCTGTCATGTTTGTAGGTTTGTTCTTTTAACATTTGAATCAGCTGCTGTTTTTCTTCCATGAGCTGAAACACAATATAAGCCATCTTTCCCGGCATAACAATGGTCTGCTCATGCTTTTCCTGAAGGAGTTCGTCAAGTACAGCTTGATCACCCGTTGTATGAATGACGATATCCGGCTTTTGTTGTATGTATGGTTTCCAATCAGATGAAACGGCAATTCCATAATGTTTTGCTTCTTTTAATCCCGGCGCTTCGGGGTTTTTGTCAACCACGGCAATAATGTCTATGATGGCTGTTTTAATGAGAATTTGTAATAACGCCGTTCCCCTTTTACCGGCACCTACGATCAGTACCTTCTGCATCCCGATACCCCTTTGTATGAAAAAATTTGCATACCTGTTTTTTCCGTTGCAATAATTTGCACAACCCTATGTTACCACGTTTTCTTCTCTTGACAAAATATTTTTTCCGCTGGACAATAAAGGAAATGAAACATAAAGGGGTTTTCTGAACATGAGCCGACTTTTTGCGCTTTTGATTTTAGTGCTCCCCGGCGCCATTTCCGCTATGGGCATTAAACTGATGAGAGATATGCTTTTCGGCCATACGGTTAAGCCGTTTTCTTCTCTTTGGCTCCAAGGTTTATCAGGATTTATCTTTTTTGTTTTCGGCCTGTATGTGCTGGCCGGGTTCATCTTGTACAGAGACAGAAAACGCAATCAAGTCAGTCCGCGATTCAGAAAACAAAAGATGTAAAAAAGCCGGAGCGTGCTCCGACTTTTTTGTTCGCACTATTCATCAGGCAAGACAGTCTTGGCAATCGTTTTGTCCAGCGCTTCATAATCATAATAAGAAATCGTTTCATACAGTTCCTTACGTGTCTGCATATCATCAAGCCCTTCTTTTTGCGACCCGCGCTCCCTTATCAGGCTAAACATCCGTTCATAAGCCTTTGCTGCAGCTCTGAGCGTGGTGACAGGATAGATCACCATCTGAAACCCCATAGCAGCAAATTCATCAGCATGATAATACGGCGTTTTCCCAAACTCCGTCATATTGGCAAGAAGCGGGACAGGGATCTGTTCAGCAAACTCGCGAAATTCATTTTCCGTTTGAAGCGCTTCCGGGAAAATTGCATCCGCTCCCGCCTCAATGTAAGCTGAAGCGCGTTTTATTGCGGATGCAAGTCCTTCCTGCGCCCTTGCATCTGTACGAGCGACAATGACAAGTGATGGCGCCGCTTGTTTGATGGCTTTTATTTTTTGCGCCAATTCCTGAGCCGGAACAAGCTGTTTGCCATTCAAATGTCCGCATTTTTTCGGAAGCTGCTGATCCTCTATTTGCACAGCTGCCACTCTTGCCTCCAGCATCTCGCGGGCGGTGCGGGCAGCGTTTAATCCCCCGCCAAAGCCCGTATCGATATCAACGAGCAAAGGCAGGTCTGTTGCGCGGATAATATCTTTTGCCCGTTCGGCCATTTCTGCCGACGTGACAATTCCGAGATCAGGCAGCCCCCTGCTGGCCGTATAAGCCGCACCCGATAAGTATAAGGCAGAAAAACCGGCCTCCTTCGCAAGCAATGCGGCCATCCCGTCATGCGCACCGGGAATTTGCAATATTTCCGGCGCACACATCAGTTTACGGAAGCGTTCAGCAAGCTCTTCTTGTGACGATTGCTTATTGACGATCCAAGACATGATGCGAGTCCTCCTTTTACATACAGAACATATCGACAAAATCGTTTACACGCATGGTTTGCAATGTTTCATAACTGGTGCAGTTCTTATAAATATGGTTTTGCTGTTTCTCAGAAAAATGGGTTTTGAGATTCGCAGAAAACTTTTCTAACAATTTTGGCACAGCCTCATCTCTTCGAAAACGATGCCCCAGCGGAAATTCACATTCAACCCTCTCTGTACTCGTTCCGTCTTTAAAATGAATCTGCACGGCATTTGAAATGGAGCGTTTATCTGGTTTGAGGTAATCTTCAGTATATGCTTTGTTTTCAGTTACTTCCATTTTTTCTCGAAGCTTATCTATTCTTGGATCACTTGCCGTATCTGCCTCATAATGCTGAGCAGTGATATCACCGAATATTAAACCGATCGCTGTGATGTACTGCAGACAATGATCGCGATCCGCCGGATTATGCAGAGGGCCTTTTTTATCAATGATGCGAATAGCTGATTCATGCGTTCTGATGACAACACGGTCAATTTCATCGATACGGTCTTTGACCTGCGGATGAAGAATGACGGCACACTCTGCCGCTGTCTGGGCGTGGAATTCCGCAGGATAAGAGACTTTGAACAGCACATTTTCCATGACATAAGCGTCAAGCGGGCGGGCGAGCTTGATCTCTTTCTTATTGAATAATACGTCTTGAAAGCCCCAGCCCGGAGCGGTCAAAGCTGTCGGATAACCCATTTCGCCTTTTAACGCCATCAGTGCGAGATGAACGCCCCTGCTGGTCGCATCTCCTGCGGCCCACGATTTGCGCGAGCCTGTATTAGGTGCATGCCGGTATGTCCTCAAGGCTGCATTGTCAATCCAAGCATTCGAAAGCGCATGATTGATTTCTTCCCTTCCACCGCCCAGCAGCTTTGCGGCTACAGCCGTCGTTGCCACCTTGACAAACAAAACATGATCTAGACCGACTCGGTTTAAGCTGTTTTCTAACGCCAGCACACCTTGAATTTCGTGAGCCTTAATCATCGCTTCAAGGATGTCACGGACCGTTAATGGCTCTTTTCCTTCAGACAGCCTCACTCTTGATACATAATCAGCCGCCGCAAGAATGCCGCCCAAATTATCTGACGGATGCCCCCACTCCGCAGCAAGCCACGTATCGTTGTAATCAAGCCAGCGGATCATACACCCTATGTTAAATGCTGCCCGTACAGGATCAAGAACATATGACGTTCCCGGCACTCTGCTTCCGTTTGGCACAAGGGTTCCGGGAACAATCGGGCCGAGCAGCTTGGTGCATTCGGGATAGCGGAGCGCTAAAATCCCGCAGCCGAGTGTATCAAGCAAAACGTGACCTGCCGTTGTAAACGCTTCTGAACTCGTAATCTCTTTCTCAAGCACATAGTCTGTTATTTCTTCAATAACATGATCCGTTTTCAACATTCGACCAATTCCTTTCATGATTTGGATTTGTTCTCATATCGCGGGCCGGTATAGCGGACACGAGGGCGGAACAAGCGGTTATTGGAATGCTGTTCCATCACATGTGCGCATAAGCCTGCCGTTCTCGCACTGAAAAAAACAGGCGTATACAATGGAATTGGTATGCCAAGCATCCAATACACCGGGGCGGCATAATAATCTAAATTTGGATAAAGCCCTTTTTCCCGCTCCATCAGCTGCTCCCCCGCTTCACACATTTCGTATAAGCGATGATCGCCGGCTTGATCGCAAAGTTGCTGAAGCGCTTCTTTCATCATAAGCGCTCTCGGGTCCATTTTTTTCATGTACACCCGGTGGCCGAAGCCCATGATTTTTTCTTTTTTTCTCAGTTTTGATAACAGGATTTGTTCAAAATCAGGCGTTGTTTTTGCCTCTAAGAGCATATACATGACCGCTTCGTTTGCGCCTCCATGTAGATTTCCCTTCAAGGATGCTACGGCTCCTGTCAATGCGCCATAAAGATCTGATTGTGTTGAGGCGATCACCCTGGCCGTAAAGGTTGAATTTGGCATCTCATGCTCGCTGTACAGGATAAGTGAACGGTCAAAGATCCGCTCTTCCAATGCGGATGGTATTTTTCCCGTCATCATGTATAAGAAATTCGCGCTGTAGGATAGGTGCTGAAGCGGGGAAATCGGTTTTCCTTCATTTATCATTCTATAGCTGCTTGCTGTGAGAGCAGGCATTTTTCCTAAAAGCTGATAGGCGCGCTCCTTGTTTGCAGAAGGCGATCGATCGTCAATTTTGCGGTCGTAGCCGGCAAGAGCTGACACCCCGGTTCGCAGACTATCCATCGGATGAGTATGTTCAGGCAGCAGCTCAAGCAGACGGACAATGTCAGCCGGCAGGTTTGAAGCGCTGTTGACCTTCCTTTTGACCGTTTCCGTTTCATTGTCAGCCGGCAGCCTCCCCTCCAGCAATAGATGCACCAGTTCAAGATAGCTTTTGGTTTTTGAAAGATCTATTAACTCATAGCCTCGAATCAATATCTGACTATACTGTGTGTCAAGATAAGAAATATTCGTTTCTGCCGCGACGACCCCGTCAAGACCTGGAGAAAAATGCTGTTTACCATCCATATCCTCAACCTCCGCTTTGCGTTATTATCTGTCAGATTGTGCCAAGCAGGTGCTTGGAAATAATGAGTCTTTGAATTTCATTTGTGCCTTCATAAATTTGTGTTACCTTTGCGTCCCTAAGCAGCCGTTCGACCGGATAATCCTTCATATAACCATATCCTCCATAAATCTGGACTGCCTCAAGTGCAGCTTTCACTGCTGAATCGGAAGCAAATTGTTTAGCCATGGACGCTTCCTTTCCGCAGGCCAGGCCGCGGTTATGGAGATCTGCCGCATGATAGACAAGGTGCCTTGCCGCCTCTGCTCTTGTCGCCATATCGGCGAGCTTAAACGATATGCCTTGATTGGCTGCGATAGGCCTGTTGAATTGGACACGCTGTTTCGCATAAGCAACCGCATATTCCAGGGCAGCCTCTGCGATTCCCAGCGCTTGTGCTGCAATGCCGATGCGCCCCACATTCAGGTTCGCCATCGCGATTTTAAATCCATCCCCCTCCTGGCCCAGTAAATTCTCTTCCGGCACTTCCGCATTTTCAAATATCAGCTCTGTTGTGTTGGAACCGTGAAGCCCCAGCTTTCTTTCTTTTTTGCCGACTGTAAAACCAGGTGTGTTCTTTTCAACGATAAAAGCCGAAATCCCGTTCCTGTTTTGGCCTGGGGCAGTTAAAGCAAACGTAATATAGAGGTCAGCGGCACCCCCGTTCGTTATGAAGATTTTTGATCCGTTTAAAATATATTTGCCGTTCTTTTTGATTGCTGTGGTCCGTAGGCTCCCGGCATCCGATCCAGAGTAAGGCTCAGTCAGCGCAAATGCACCCAAATAGTTTCCTGAGGCGAGTTTCGGTACATATTTCACTTTTTGCTCTTCGTTTCCGAAGTACAAAATCGGATTTGTGCCCACTGAGGAATGAACCGAAAGAATGACACCTACCGCCGCGCTGATTTTAGAAATCTCATGAATGGCCAAAATATAAGAAACAACGTCCGCTCCAGCGCCGCCATATTGTTCCGGCACTGGTATTCCCATCAAGCCGTGTTCACCCATTTTCTTCATTAGCTGAAATGGAAATTCATCTGTTTTCTCCATGACCTCCGCAGCAGGAGCAATTTCTTTTCGGGCAAAATCACGCACCATCTTTCGCATCATGACTTGCTCTTGGGTTAAATGCAACTTGGCCACCCCCGGGTTGGAATTGACTTCAGGTATTCTTCTCCTCGCCGTAATGATAAAAGCCGCGTCCGCTCTTTTTGCCGAGCCACCCTGCTTTGACGTACTTACGAAGCAGCGGGCAAGGGCGGTACTTGGAGTCACCAAGCCCGGAGTGAAGGACTTCCATAATCGACAAACATGTATCCAGCCCGATAAAATCAGCTAATTTAAGCGGCCCCATCGGGTGATTCATACCAAGTTTCATGACCTGGTCTATTGCGTCTGGCTCAGCTACCCCCTCATAAAGGCAATAGATGGCTTCATTAATCATTGGCAAAAGCACACGGTTGGAGACAAATCCGGGAAAATCATTGACTTCGACCGGCGTTTTGCCCATTTTTTCCGCTAATGCCGTAATGGCTAACGCAGTTTCATCTGATGTCGCCAGGCCGCGAATGACTTCAACCAGTTTCATCACAGGGACGGGGTTCATAAAATGCATGCCAATGACATGTTCAGGACGGTTTGTGACGGCTGCAATTTCTGTTATAGGCAAGGAGGACGTATTGCTGGCCAAAAGCGTATGAGCCGGGCAAATATGATCAAGGTTTTTGAACAATTTAGTTTTTGCCGGCATGCTTTCTGCAATTGCTTCAATCACAACATCCGCATGCTGCGCCTCCTCCAGCGCCGGAGAAATCGAAATACGGCTGATAACAGCCTTCACTTCTGCTTCCGTCTTTCTTCCTTTTTCAGCATCACGGGTCAAATGCTTTTTTATGTGCTGAAACCCCGTTTCCGCTGCCTCAGGATTCAAATCATACAGCCGCACATAAAAGCCGGCTTCAGCCGCTGTTTGGGCAATTCCGCTTCCCATCTGTCCGGCGCCGGCTACCATGATATGTTTGATTTCCATTCAAATCCCCTTCTCCGTCAATGTTTTAATGAACTTGAACCAAGACAGCGTCTCCCTGAGCCGCTCCGCTGCAAATAGCAGCAATCCCCAGTCCACCTCCCCGGCGCTTTAATTCGTACACAAGTGTCATCAAAATTCTCGCACCGCTAGCACCGATCGGGTGGCCCAGTGCAATTGCTCCGCCATTGACGTTTACTTGTTCAAGATCAAACCCAACGATTTTTTCACATGTTAATACAACAGAAGCAAATGCTTCATTCACTTCAAAAAGGTCAATATCCTGTAATGTAAAGCCGGTCTTTTTCAGCAGCTTTTTTATTGCGTATCCCGGAGCCGCCGCAAGCTCATGCGCTTGCATTCCGGCTGTTGAAAAACCAAGAATGGTTGCAAGAGGACGCTTTCCAAGTTCAGCGGCTTTTTCCTCTGACATTAATACAAATGCTCCCGCTCCGTCGTTGACTCCCGGCGCATTGCCGGCTGTAATGGATCCGTCACTCGAATAAATCGGAGAAAGTTTCGCAAGCTGATCGAGAGTGGTATCGCGGCGAATCGCTTCATCTTTGTCAACAATGTTTGTTTTTCCTTTCCTGCCAAGCCAGCTGACAGGAACAATTTCTTCATCAAACTTTCCTTCATCGACCGCAGCAGCCGACCGCTTATGACTTCGAAGGGCCCATTCATCCTGCTCTTTACGTGAAATGCCATATTCCTTGGCCGCCGTATTTCCGTGAACGGCCATGTGCACTTCATCAAAAGCGCACATTAATCCGTCGTAAACCATTAAATCCCTCAGCTCCCCGTTACCCATCCGTGCCCCCCAGCGGCCAGCGGGAACAGCATACGGAATATTGCTCATGCTCTCCATGCCTCCGGCAACAAGAATGTCCGCATCACGCGCCCGAATCATTTGGTCACATAGAGTGACAGCGCGAAGGCCGGAGGCGCAAACTTTATTCAGTGTTTCCGATGGCACACTCCAAGGGAGTCCGGCTATACGGGCAGCTTGCCGGGAAGGTATCTGGCCCGCACCGGCTTGGACAACCATACCCATGATGGCGCCTTCCGCCTGATCTCCAGAGACTCCGGCACGCTTTAACGCCTCTTTCATAGCAGCGCCCCCGAGTTCAGCAGCTTTTACTTCTTTTAACGCACCTCCAAATTTGCCAAACGGGGTTCTTGCGGCACTTACAATGACTGTTTTCCTCATGGTTTCACCTCAAATCAAAAGATAGACAGCGCTTACATTTCTGGGTGTCTTCTATGAATGTATGCTTTGAAACAGGTATGAATGAATGAAAAAGAAGGCTGCACCGGCAGCCTTCTTGAAAACTAATTTCTTCTATTCAATTTCTTAGCGATGGCAGCAGCCCGCTCAGGAAAATCTGTGAAAATGCCGTCTGCTCCCATTTTCATCAGATGCTCCATATCGTCTGGCCGATTGACTGTATAAGGCCTTACCTTAATCGAGCTGTTCCGCATTTGCTGCAGCACTTCATCCGTTACCGCCGGGCTATGCAGCTTTGGGTGGTAGCCGGCTGCCGGAATGGATTTTACATATTGATCAGCCTGATATAACACATCTGAGGTCAGTACCGCCCGCTCAATATGGGGTGCCAGCCGGCCGCATAACGCTAAGCTTTCATGGTTAAATGTGGACAGAATCGTTCTTTCTTCTATTTTAAATCGCTTTACTGCCTCAAGCACTTTTTCTTCCATTCCTTCATAGCGGATCACGCTATTTTTCAATTCAATGTTAATCAGAAAATCCTTTTTTTCCGCCCACGAGAGCACGTCTTCAAGCAGCGGCACCCTTACATCGCCGACTGTTTGTTGATGACCGGCAGCCGCATCAGCGGTTTTCAAAACATCGTACATCGTGTCCTTTACGAAACCTTTTAAGGATGTCGTCCGGTCGAGCCTTTCATCATGAATAACGACAATATGTCCGTCTTTTGTCAGCTGAACATCAAGCTCAATTCCATCCGCTCCGTTTTCAATCCCTTTTTCAAATGCAATCATTGTATTTTCGGGATAATGACCTGATGCCCCCCGATGGGCAAAAATCTTTGTCATTGTTTCACCTCAAGCCTAAAGTTGCCCGTTTTCTCTATTATACTGATTTAGGCCTTGTCACTCTAGAATGAAGTGTTTTTGTACTCTGACTACTGTGCGTAATAAGAATCGATTCCGGCGACGATCGCGTCAGCAGCTTTTTTTTGATATTCTTCACTCCCAAGCTTGTCCGCATCAGAGCTGTTTGTAATAAATCCAAGCTCAGCCAGCACGCTCGGCATTTTTGAATATGTAATGACATAAAAATCTGATTCTTTCACACCCCTGTCTCTTGTTTGCAAGGATGATACCAGCTCTGACTGAATATCTGATGCCAGCCGCTGACTGTTTTCCGCTTCATAATCAGACTGAAAGTACGTTTCCGTGCCTGAAGCAGAGGAAACGCCCGAATTCACATGAATACTGACAAAAAGATCAGCATGGTTTGCACTTGCTTTTGCCACTCTTTCCTCCAGGGTCAGAAAATGATCATCCGTCCTTGTAGCGACAGGATTTGCTCCTTCCGCTTTCAGCTTGTCCACAACATGACCGGAGACAGCCACATTAATATTTTTCTCTAACAGCCCGTTTCCGACTGCCCCGCTGTCTTTGCCGCCATGACCGGCATCAATATATACCGTTTTCCCTGCTATCGGCTCTGCCGCTTGTGCACAGGGTGCGAGCATAAAAGCCAATCCGCATATCGCTAAACTCCTCCATAACATTCTCAACATTTCTCCCTCCGGTCTGTCATTACGAGTTCTTTTGCAGCTGAATATCTTCCAGCTGTAAGGTTCCGTTTTCTTTTTTTGTATATTTCACCTGGACATTTGTGTGATCTGGCAGGTTCTCACAATCGTCGCGTTTGTCCCTTGGAACTTGTATCATGGTTTCGTCTCCGTTAAGGGAAACGGCGATTGTATGAGGATCAGCCGAACCAATGTATTTTCCCTCTTCTGTAAACTTTGGGACTGAATCACCTGCGCTTGCAATACTGCATCCGGAAAGCAGCAGCACAGTTAACAGAAATAGGCCAGTTTGTTTCACATGATCACCTCTTCCTGATGTTTGGCTTTTATCTTTGACCAGAATGTCGGATTTGTAAAGCTGGCTCGAAAGCCGGCACGACGTTTCCATGATTTTCAAAAGGGCTATCTGACCTGCTGATTTCCTGTTGTTAGAAAGAAAGCAAGCGGATCTGTCTATGAAGATGTCTCTAAAAGAGCTGTATTTTAGAAAAAATTAGCGGAAAAGAAGCAACTTTTTATTCATTTTTAAAAAATTGATGAGTACAGTGAGCAGATGGTTTGACGGAAGAGTTGGACAGGCGTAAGCTTTTAAAGAATATTTACTTTACAGAAAGAAGATACAGCTCATGAAAAAATTCGTTCTGCTGCTAGCCGCGGCGGTCATCACTTGCTCCATTGGCCATCAAATCAAAGGCGGCTACAAGAGCCCCGAAAAAGAGCGAAGAAAACCACATTCGGCAATCAAGATATTCAGCCGGTGAAGCAGATTGATTGCATCAAATTTTACATATAGGCTAGAATATGTGCGAATCCAAACGAAAGAAGATGATTTTATGAATCCAAAGTACAAACCTCTCTTTGAACCATTTACATTTCGAAGCGGCGTTACGATTGACAACCGGATCGCGGTTGCTCCAATGACCCATTATTCTTCCAACGAGGACGGCACGATTTCTGAAGCGGAGCTGGACTACATCATCCCCCGTTCAAAAGAAATGGGAATGGTGATTACAGCATGCGCAAACGTCACGCCTGATGGAAAAGCATTTCCCGGACAGCCAGCCATCCATGACGACTCAAATATTGCCGGGCTAAAAAGATTAGCGCAAGCCATTCAAGCACAAGGGTCAAAAGCGATTGTGCAAATTCATCACGGCGGAATTGAATGTCCTCCTGAGCTTGTACCGAATCAGGATGTTGTCGCGCCAAGTGACGTGTCTGATAGCGGTAAACAAATTGCCCGTGCATTGACAGAGGCAAAGGTTGAAAACATTGTGAAGGCTTTTGGAGAAGCGACAAGACGTGCCATTGAAGCCGGATTTGACGGTGTCGAAATTCACGGTGCAAACGGCTACTTGATTCAGCAGTTTTATTCTCCAAAAACAAATCAGCGCACAGACCGCTGGGGAGGAAGCGACGAGAAACGATTAGCCTTCCCGCTTGCTATTGTGGATGAGGTGAAACAAGCAATTGCTGATCACGCGAAGGGTGCATTTTTAGTCGGCTACCGTCTGTCTCCGGAAGAGCCAGATACACCGGGACTGACAATGACAGAAACCTTCACGCTAGTTGATGCCTTAGTAGAAAAAGAACTGGATTACCTCCATATTTCATTGATGGACGTCAACTCCAAAGCGCGCCGCGGCGCAGACCCAACACGTACACGTATGGACTTATTGAAGGAACGTGTCGGACACAAGGTGCCGCTGATTGCTGTTGGTTCCATCCATTCTGCTGATGACGCGCTTGCTGTGATTGAAAACGATATCCCGCTTGTGGCGATGGGGCGTGAAATTTTAGTTGATCCTGATTGGGCTGTAAAAGTAAAAGAAGGACGCGAAAAACAAATTGAAACTGTGATAAAAGGCACAGACAAAGAAAAATATCACTTGCCCGAGCCGCTATGGCAAGCGATTGTGAACACACCTGGATGGGTTCCTTATAAAGATTAATTTGATGTGACTGCCGGAATATTTCGGCAGTCTTTTTTATAAAAAAAGACCCTTAGGAAAGGGTCCTTTTCGTCAATCGAATAGTTTGTGCAAATATTTAAACGGCAAAATGAGAAGCTGACCAATTCCTTCGGTTAGAAAATCAAACAGCAGTCCGTCACTTTTTCTGTTTTTCTTTTTTCTCTTTTTCATGCGTATGTCTCCTTTATCCTTCAATTGCTCTTTATCCTACGAACATCCAGCGTAAAGGGTTTCAATCCGTTTTTGCCTTTCTGTTTCTCATGGTCCAACCAACGAATATACATACGACCATAGCAGCAAATGAAATGAAGTCAATCAGCATGCCTATTTTGTGTGACTCCACAACGATGTTTGAATTGACACAAAGCGAAAGAATAAATATAGCGATTAGCAGCCCGTACGTTTCACGCATTTTCGATCACTCCAAGCGTATAAACAAATATTCATCAATCTTCCGCATTTATTATAACAGATTTATCCAAAAATAAAACGCCTCCTATTTATCAGTGGAAACCAATAAATAAAAGACGTTTGATTTAAGTGCTTTTACTGATCATGCTTAAGAAGCCTTATGTTCTAATCTCAGCTTATCCGCAACCATCGCAATGAACTCTGAGTTGGTCGGCTTAGCCTTCGTCATGCTGACTGTATAACCGAACAATGAGGAAATGGAATCAATATTCCCTCTGCTCCATGCCACTTCAATCGCGTGGCGGATCGCTCTTTCTACACGGCTAGCGGTTGTATTGAATTTTTTGGCGATGTCCGGATAGAGGACTTTTGTAATACTGCCGAGCAGTTCGATGTCGTTATACACCATTGAGATCGCTTCACGCAGATAGAGATATCCTTTAATATGTGCAGGGACGCCAATTTCATGGATAATGCTTGTGATGCTCGCGTCGAGATTTTTCCTTTTTGGTTCAGGCTGGCTGCTGCGTATATAGCTGCTTTGTGATGACGGCGCGCGATGCGTCACACTGCTGGCATTTCCGCTGACCTGGCGAATATGGCCGACAAGGTTTTCCATATCAAACGGTTTGAGAATAAAGTAGGAAGCTCCTAAATCGACGGCCTTTTTCGTGACATCTTCCTGTCCGAAGGCTGTCAGCATGATGACGTTAGGTTGTTTTTTCAGATCTGATTCTCTCAGGCGCTCTAAAACAGCAAGTCCGTCCAAATGCGGCATAATAATATCCAAGACGAGCACATCAGGATCTTTTTCTTTAAATAGCGACAGGCATTCCTGTCCGTTATAAGCAACTCCGATGACTTCCATGTCTTCCTGTCCTTCTATATATTCACTCAACAGGCTTACCAGCTCTCGATTATCGTCAGCAACACAAACTTTAATTTTCTCCACGTTTCTTCCTCCCCAAATGTAGTTAACAGGATTCCACCTTGCTACATGTTTACATTCGACAAAACCGCTATATACCCTCTAAAAAAAATCATAACTAACAATAATAGTGGCATATCTTCGTTATTCTATGTTTTTCTCTGTTTTTCGACTAAAAATGAAATTTGACAAATAAGGAAACGTGAATTTGTCGAAAAATCTTCTTTTGTTCATTTTAACGTATGTATGATGAGAAGTGAAGAGGGAGAAAAGCAAAAAAACTGCCGGAATTCCGGCAGTTAGCTTGCTTTTTCTTTTCCGTAAATATCGATTCCTGCTTCAGACAGCATCCATTCAATATGCACGCCGTAGCCGCTTGTCGGGTCGTTGACAAACACATGGGTGACGGCCCCGACGACCTTTCCATTTTGAATGATTGGACTTCCGCTCATGCCTTGTACAATGCCGCCTGTTTCCTTGAGCAGTCTTGGATCGGTAATTTTTAAGACCATTCCTTTTGTAGCCGGAAACTTTTGCGGTGTCGTGCTGACGATTTCGATATCAAATTTTTCTACCTTATCATCATCAATGACCGTTAAGATTTCAGCAGGCCCTTTTTTCACTTCATTTGAAAAAGCAACCGGCAGCGCCTTGTCTGAGATTTTGTTTTTAATCGGCTGATGCAGCGTGCCGAAGATACCAAATGGGCTGTTTCTGTTAATGTCCCCGATCGTTTTGCGTTCAGAGGAAAATCGCGCCAGTTTTTCTCCAGGATTTCCGCCTGTCCCTTTTTCAATTGATGTCACAGTCGATTTGACGATTTCTCCATCTTCCACGACAATTGGTTTTTTCGTATCCATATCGGAGATCACGTGGCCAAGCGCTCCGTATTTTTTTGTTTTCGGCTCATAAAAGGTCATTGTGCCGATACCCGCGGCAGAATCCCTGATATATAAACCGATTCGGTATTTGCCTTCAGCTTCATCCTTTTGAGGAATCAGCTTTGTTTTGATCTTCTGTTTATCACGTTTGATCAGCAAATCAAGAGACTCTCCGGTTTTTCCCGCTTTTTGAATAAACGGGGCAACATCATTCATTTTTTCAATTTTCTGTCCATTCATCTCAATAATAATGTCGCCTGCTGTAATACCTGCCGATTCACCAGGGGATTTTTTCCCTTCGCTTGTGTTAATTTGATGAAATCCGACGACAAGCACTCCCACGGAATGAAGTTTGACACCGATCGATTGCCCGCCCGGTATGACTTTTAAATCCGGCAGAACTTGCACTTTTGTTTTTTTGATTGGAAATCCGACAAGATCATATACTAATTCTGACTGGCCTGATTTTTTGCCTGTGACTTTGATTTCATGCGGGTCTTTCTCTACTGTAAACGCTTCTGATGATTTTTCCTGGGCGTTTACAGATAAACTCGTTTCAATCGCTTGTGTTTGGGTTTCAAATACTCTCATTTGCGTTGGAATCAGTAAATACTCTTTTAATGGTTTGCATAAACCTACACTTAATAACGAAACAAGGAGAATTAAACCTATTGCTTTTCTGATGTTATCCGGCATTCACTACTTCACTCTCCTCGCTCCTACCCCACACCTTCTTTATGAATTGCTGCTACATCATTACTTTTGCCTTCTCAGCCCTTATTTATAACTGTCATATAAAGAAAAACATTGGATATACTGATGAACGAATGGATGAGTATACAAAAAAAATAAGCTGCGCATATGCGCAGCTTAAGACTGTTGACAAAAGTTTTAAAATCGAATAAAGTTTTAAACTTTTGTCATCCTTTCAGCGTGATTGAAAACCCTTGAAGTCTAGAAAGGGAGGGTACTGTCATTCGTGAGCACCGACGCTTAGACTTGACAACGATTGAGGGTTTGTCAGCACGCTGAAGCTGCTGCGTATATTGCGCAGCTTACCCAGTTGTTTTGACTTGATCCGCTTGTTTTAACAGCTCTTTCGCATGGCGTTTTGTTAAGTCTGTGACTTCGACTCCTGCTATCATGCGCCCGATTTCCGCCACCTTCTCTTGTTTAGTCAGCGGCTTTACACGCGTCGTCGTTCTTCCGTCTTTTAATTCTTTCGCAATGTAAAGATGGGTATCGGCCATGGCTGCCACCTGAGGCAGGTGCGTAATGCAAAGCACTTGTGATCCCATCGATACTTTGTGAATCTTTTCAGCAATAGCCTGAGCGACCCTGCCGCTTACGCCTGTATCTACCTCGTCAAATATAATCGAGGTAACGTCCTGCTGTGAGGAAAAAATGCTTTTAATGGCAAGCATGACCCTTGACAGCTCTCCGCCGGAAGCGACTTTAGAAAGAGATTTCAGCGGCTCCCCCGTATTGGTGGAAATCAAAAACTTCACCAGATCAATCCCTTGTTCAGTGAGCTGAACAGCCTGTCCGTTTACGACAGGCGCTTCCTCACCGCGGGTTGCTGTTCTGACCTTAAACTCCGTATCGAAAGTCGACTTTTCCATATATAAGCTTTTCAGTTCACGATGGATTTCGTCAGCCAGCTTTTTCGCCCATGTTTTTCGAATTCGTGAAACGTTTGCCGCTTCTACTGCAACATCTTTACCAACCGAATCGAGCTCCTGCTTCAGGCTTTGAAGATGGCTGTCTCTGTTTTCAATTTGATCAATCTCTTCTTCAATTTTAGAAGCATATTCTAAAATATCCTCAACGGTTGCCCCGTATTTCCGCTTTAGCTGCTTTATCTCATTAAGACGCGCCTCAATAAAATTCAATCGTTCCGGGTCATATTCTAGCTCATCCAGCATATTTCTCATCTGAAATGTAGCGTCCTCTAGCAGATAGTAAGAGTTCGAAACACTCTCAGAAAGTTTTTGCAGCGGTTCGTTAATATCGGATAAATCTTCAAGCTGAGACGACGCCATTCCGACCCAGTCCAGACCGCCCTGCTCGCTGCGCAGCGCGTTATAAGCATTTTGCAGTGATTCAAATATTTTCTCGAAATTTGAAATTTGCTGGCGCTCTTCTTGCAGCTGCTCATCTTCGTTCAGTTCGAGCTTTGCTGACTCAATTTCTTCAAGCTGAAATTGAATCAAATCAAGCCGGTGCGCCATTTCCTGCTCACTTTCAGAAAGCTGCTTCAACTTTTTAAGCAGCTTCATGTAGCGCTGATAACCTTCCTGATACGCTTGAAGTGCGCTTTCCACTTCGGCTCCCGCAAACTTGTCCAATAGCTGAAGATGATTTTCGTCCTCCATTAACAGCTGGTTATCGTGCTGCCCGTGAATATCTAATAAAAGCCTGCCGATTTCTCTAAGCGACGCAATCGTTACAAGTTTGCCATTTACCCGGCATACGCTTTTCCCGTTCGTGCTGATATCCCTTCTCATGACGATCATTTCATCTGAAACGTCAATCCCCTGTTCAGCACAAACGTCAAAAACGGGATGGCCGCTGTCTAACTGAAACAGCCCTTCAAGCTCGGCTTTTGTTTCTCCATACCTGACAAATTCAGATGAGCCGCGGCCACCGACTAAAAGAGAAATGGCATCTATGATGATGGATTTGCCGGCTCCGGTTTCTCCTGTTAAAACCGTAAGCCCGCGTTCAAAAGAAACCGTCAGTTCCTCAATAATGGCAAAGTTTTTAATCGATAATTCAGCTAACAAACAGCATTACACCTCTTATCTTTGTTAGATTTCCTTTACAGCAGCTCTAGGAGCCGGCTTTTTACGCCGTCGGTATCTTCAGGAGTCCGGCAAATAATTAAAATGGTGTCATCTCCGCAAATGGTCCCCATAATTTCGTCCCAGTCCAGATTGTCCATCAGCGCTCCGATTGCCTGGGCATTGCCCGGCATGGTTTTCAGCACAATCATATGGCTTGCTGAATCTATTTTCACAAAAGCATCCATCAGTGACCGTTTCAGCTTAGACAGCGGATTGAAACGCTGGTCCGCCGGTAGGCTGTATTTATATGAGCCATTATTTGTCGGCACCTTCACAAGGTGAAGCTCTTTAATATCGCGCGAAACCGTGGCTTGTGTGACCTTGTATCCATCCTGCTTCAGCATGTCAACCAATTCATCTTGGGTTTCGATTTCATTGCTTGTAATGATTTCTCTGATTTTGATATGCCTCTGGCCTTTGTTCATGTAAGCACCTCTATTTCCAGCTTATCTGTTCTTATATGGTATATGATTCTCCGCAAAAAGTACATGAATGCAGAAAAAAGGAATAATAGCGCCCTATTATTCCGGTACATCTGCTTTTTTTTCTTTTAACGTCCTATGTGCTTCTTCCACTATGCGGCTGATTTCCTCCTCAGGCAAGCCTGCGCCTTCTTGACCTTCACCCGGCCACTGCAAATGAAGGAGAAATTCAATATTTCCGTCTCCTCCCGTAATTGGAGAAAATGACAGGCCTTTGCAGATATAGCCCTCGCTAGCCGAAAAACTGACCATACGCCGCACAACATCTTCATGCACCTTCGGATCTCTGACAATGCCTTTTTTGCCGACGGATTCCCGGCCTGCTTCAAACTGAGGCTTGACAAGCGCAATACAATCGCTGCCTGGTACAAGCAATGTTTTTAAAACTGGCAGGATCAGCCGAAGTGAAATAAAGGATACATCAATCGTAGCAAACTCCGGCATGCCCTTTGTGAAGTCTGCCGGAGTCGCATAACGAAAATTCGTGCGTTCCATCACAACGACGCGTTCGTCCTGTCTTAGCTTCCATGCAAGCTGATTGTAGCCCACATCCACCGCGTAAGACTGTTTTGCGCCGTTTTGCAGAGCACAGTCCGTAAAGCCGCCGGTGGAGGAACCGATATCAATCATAACTTTCTCCTGAACAGAGACAGGAAATTCTTTCAATGCTTTTTCAAGCTTTAAGCCGCCTCTGCTCACATATTTCAGCGGGTTTCCTTTGATGGTCAACGGAAGCTCGCGGTCAATTTTTTCACCAGGCTTGTCCAAGCGGTTTTCATTCGAATACACAATTCCTGCCATAATGGCTCGTTTCGCTTTTTCCCGCGTTTCCGCAAGCCCTCTTTCCACTAATAATACATCTAATCGTTCTTTCTTAGCCGTCATGATCCAATTCCTTTATGTGTCTTGGGCGGTGCCAGCAATCGAATTCGGTCAGCCACCTGCTGTTTCGTTAATCCTATTTCTTCAAGAAGCGCCGTTACGCTTCCATGTTCTATAAATCGATCCGGTATGCCCATTCTGTCAATCGGCATATGGTACATCCCCTGGTCATGAGCGAATTCTAAAACCGCGCTTCCAAATCCGCCTTCTAAGACCGCTTCTTCAATCGTTAGAATCGGCAAGCCTTCATTTAGTATGTCCTTCATCATCTTTTCATCAATCGGCTTAATGAATCGCGCATTGACGACACGTACGGAAAGGCCTTCTTTTTGCAGCTCTTCAGCAGCTTCAAGCGCCATTTCAATTGTTGTTCCAAATGTTAAGATGACCGCGTCGTTACCCGGACGCAGCACCTCCCACGTGCCGATTGGAATCGTTTTAAGCTGTTCATCCATTTTGACGCCGAGGCCGTTTCCGCGCGGAAAACGCATAGCGATCGGACCGCCGTCATAGCTCAGCGCTGTATGAACCATATGCTGCCCTTCATTTTCATCCTTTGGCATCATTAAGACCACATTTGGAATGTGGCGCATAAACGCGATATCAAATACGCCTTGATGCGTCTCTCCATCTGCACCGACTAATCCGGCGCGGTCGATTCCAATAAACACATTGGCGTTTTGACGGCAGATGTCATGAACAACCTGGTCATATGCACGCTGCAGGAAGGTTGAATAGATAGCCAAAAACGGCTTCATGCCTTGTAATGCCATAGCGGCTGCCATTGTAGCCGCATGCTGCTCTGCAATGCCGACGTCGAACATTCGGTCAGGAAACTCCTGCGCAAAGCCTTCAAGCTTCGAACCCACAGGCATTGCCGGTGTTATCGCCACAATTCGCCCGTCCTCACGTGCCATTCGTTGTACTGTGCCGCTGACAAGGCTGCTCCATGCAGGCGCTGCGGCTTTTGGTTTTACAAAGTCACCTGTATTAATTTTATATGGGCCGGTTCCATGCCACGTACCGGTCGTATCGGTTTCAGCAGGTTTGTACCCTTTTCCTTTTTTGGTGATCACATGCAGCAGGACAGGGCCTTTGGTTTTTTTAGCGTATTGAAGATTTTCAATCAGCTCATGATAAGAATGTCCGTCCACCGGGCCTAAATAAGTAAATCCGAGTTCCTCGAAAAACATGCCTGAGACAAGCATATACTTCAGGCTGTCTTTGACACGTTCTGCCGTAGCGGCAAGCTTGCCCCCAACAGCCGGTATCTTCTTAAACAGGTATTCAAGCTCATCTTTCACCCATTGGTATTTCCCGGCTGTTCGCAGACGTCCGAGCATGGAATGAATAGCGCCGACGTTCGGAGCGATACTCATTTCATTATCGTTGAGGATAACAATCATGTCTTTTTTCTCGTCACCGATATGGTTCAGCGCTTCAAGCGCCATTCCGCCGGTCAGCGCACCGTCACCGATAATCGGAATGATAAACTCATCCGTTCCTTTAATATCGCGAGCGGCCGCCATCCCCATCGCACCTGACAAGGAAGTTGAGCTGTGCCCAGTTTCCCATACGTCATGTTCGCTTTCGCTCCGCTTCGGGAATCCGCAAAGCCCTTTATATTGTCGAAGGGTCTCAAATTCTTTTCCGCGGCCCGTCAGCAGCTTATGGACATAAGACTGATGACCTACATCCCACAAAAACTTGTCTTTCGGGCTGTTAAATTCCTTATGCAATGCAACGGTAAGCTCAACAACACCCAAATTAGGGCCAATGTGTCCGCCAGAAGCCGATAAAGTCGTAATCAGAAACTGACGGATTTCATCACTTAATTTCTCTAATTCATCAATGGACATGTTTTTTAAAAACGACGGGTCCTGTATTGATAAAAGATCCAAAGCGGATCAACTCACTTTCAGCATGAATTTCTGCATTGATATATGTCTTAAATGCCGAGCTGAACTCAGATCATTTCTCAGGCATAAAAAAAGACAAACGCGCTCTTCCTTTTGTTTTTTCATCGAAACTGCTTACATTTTACCATATCTCGTGCAGCCGCTTCAAATAAGGATCGTTTTAGTGGTCTCTTGCCGCAATTAAATCACATAGCTCATACAAAAGGTCTTTTTGAAGGGAGAGACCGCCAATCAAGCGCTTTGCTTCTTCTATGTGACCGTCCAATTTCTTTTTGGCCCCTTCCAGTGACAGAAGTGACGGATACGTTGATTTTTCGTTCGTTGTATCCGAGCCGACACGTTTGCCGATTTTCTCTTCACTGCCTTCTACATCTAAAATGTCGTCTCTGATTTGAAAACCGATTCCAATGTGGCTGCTGAAGGCGCGCAATGTTTCAATTTCTTCCTCAGGCGCATCCGCCAAAATAGCGCCGGCGATGACGCCAAAACCGAGCAGTTTGGCTGTTTTCCGTTCATGAATAGATTCAAGTTCTTCAAGCGTGACCTGACGGTTTTCTGCTTCCATATCGGCGATCTGCCCCCCGACCATGCCCTCGGTTCCCGCCGCTGAAATCAGTTCATTCACAAGACGAAGTCGCTTCTCTGCAGATACCTCGTCTGACACATGGGACGTAATCAGCTTAAAGCTTTCCGTAAGCAGCCCGTCTCCCGCTAAAACAGCCGTGGCTTCACCAAATACTTTATGGTTTGTCGGTTTTCCGCGGCGCAGATCATCATCGTCCATGCAAGGCAGATCATCATGAATTAAGGAATACGTGTGAATCATTTCAACAGCGCACCCGACTGGGATACCGTCTTTTTCACTTTTTCCGTATGCATTCAAAACCGCCAGCACGATGAGAGGCCGCAGCCGCTTTCCTCCGGCCTCAAGGGAATACAGCATAGATTTTTTTAATGAATCCGGGATATTAAGGTTTTCTGTATATACAAAGAGCTGTTCTTCAACCGCTTTTTTACGCTCCGCCAGAAAGCTAGCTAATTTATTTGTCACCTTCGTCTTCCTCCTGAACACTAAAAGGTGCCAGTTCGCCGTCTTCTTTTAAAATGAAGTCCATTTGCTTCTCTACTTTTTGAAGCTTTTCATGGCACATTTTTGAAAGGGCCATACCTTCTTGAAAGTAGTTAATTGCTTGCTCCAGAGGCACATCGCCTTCTTCAAGCTTTGATACAATGCTTTCTAAGCCTTTCATCGCTTCTTCAAACGTCATGTTTTCATTTTTTTTCATGTCTGTCATTTTTCTTCCCCTCTCTTATTTAATACTTCACAGGTCAGCACGCCATCCTTCAGCTTTACCTCCAGCTGGTCTTTCTCTTCTACCTGACTGACGCTTTTTATAAGTTCATCTTCCTTATAAGCCAAGCTGTACCCTCTTTCCATAATTTGAAGGGGACTTAACGCGTTCAGCTTGCCCAGAACAGTTTGAAACTGAGAATGCAGCTGCTTCATTTGGATATTCATATTTTTTTTAAGCTGATTCGTTTGATCCTCATATCGTTTTCTGGCCTGCTTCAGCTGTTCATGGGGATGCAGCGCCTCTAATCTGTAAGTTTCTCGCTCAAGCTGTCTGCTTTTCCGGTCCAAAAGAGCGGTAAGCTGAGCTTGAAACTGCTGGTAAGCAAGGTCAAACTGCTGCTCTTTTTGCTCAAACAGCCGCTTAGGAAAGCGAAATGCATATGAGGATTGAAGTGTTTGAACCCGTTCTTTTTTTTGGTTGAGATGCTGCTGCATTGCTCTTGACATCCTGACTTCCGCCGTTTTCGTCCGTTCCATTAAATCAGTTGTATGCGGCACTGCAATCTCAGCTGCCCCTGTAGGTGTCGCCGCTCTGATATCCGCAACAAAATCACTGATGGTAAAATCCGTCTCATGGCCGACAGCTGAAATGATCGGTATGTTGGAAGCAAAGATCGCACGCGCTACGATTTCTTCGTTAAACGCCCACAGTTCTTCAATTGATCCGCCGCCTCTTCCAACAATTAATACGTCGCACATCTGTTTTTCATTCGCCTCTTCAATGCGCCTAACGATGGATCTGCTCGCATTTTCGCCCTGAACGAGCGCTGGAAGTACAATGACTTTTACAAGGGGATATCTTCTTTTTAGAGTTGTAATGACATCTCTGACAGCAGCACCTGTGGGTGATGTCACAACCCCGATTGTGGCTGGAAATGCGGGGATTTGTTTTTTGTAGCGTTCGTCAAATAAACCTTCTCCGGCTAGCTTCTTTTTTAATTCTTCATACGCTAAATAAAGCGCTCCGACCCCGTCAGGCTGCATTTCTTTTGCATATAATTGATAGTTTCCGCTCGGTTCGTATACGGAAATTCCGCCTCTCACCAGCACTTTCATACCGTTTTCCGGTTTAAAAGGAAGACGCTCGCTCTGTCTGGCGAACATGACTGACTGCATCCGGGCGTTTTCATCTTTTAAAGTGAAATAAATATGGCCTCTCGTGTGTATTTTTACATTCGATAATTCGCCTTTAATCCAAATATTTTCAAGGTGAGGATCTACATCGAATTTTCGTTTTATATACTTTGTCAGCGCTGAGACAGTAACATACGCTGTTTCACCCATGTCTCAAACTCCTCTCGTAAGCATTCCTGCACCATAACTAAAGAAAACCCGCCCTGGCTTAAGGAGCCTGAAGAAGCGGGTATCGTGCTCATTATCCAGAGGCAGTGCTTTGTTCCATCTCTGAATATCTCCAAAGATCTATAATAACGTACGTTTCGCAGATTTAACAGTATTATGCGCAAGCATCGTGATGGTCATCGGACCGACCCCGCCTGGAACAGGTGTAATAAAGGATGCTTTTTCCTTCGCTCCTTCAAACTCAACGTCTCCGCAAAGCTTCCCGCTTTCCAAACGGTTAACGCCGACGTCAATTACGATGGCGCCTTCTTTTATCTGGTCAGCAGTGATAAAGTTGGCTTTACCGACCGCCACCACCAGGATGTCCGCTTTTTTCGTATGTTCAGATATATCTTTTGTTCTTGAATGACAGTATGTCACTGTCGCGTTTTCATTTAATAAAAGCTGGCCGACAGGTTTACCGACAATATTGCTTCGGCCGACTACAACAACCTCTTTACCGGAAAGGTCAATATTGGTTTTTTTCAAAAGCTCAACAATTCCGTGCGGCGTGCAAGGAAGAAATGTATCTTCACCTAATAGCATTTTCCCTACATTTAACGGATGAAAACCGTCTACATCCTTATCAGGAGAAATACGTTCAATCACCGCTTTTTCAGAAATATGGTCTGGAAGCGGAAGCTGAACGAGAATTCCGTGAAACTCAGGGTCTTCATTGTATTTGTCAATAATCGAAAGCAGTTCAGCTTCTGTGAGGCTGCTGTCGAATTGATCAAGCTTAAAATTCATGCCCATTGTTTCTGCCGCTTTTTTCTTTCCCCGCACGTAAGAATGAGAAGCTGGGTCATCTCCGATCAGAATAACCGCCAGGCCGGGAGTGACGCCTTGCTTTTTAAGCTCTTCTACCTCTTTTGCCAATTGTTCGCGTTTTTCTTTTGCCGTTTCTTTTCCGTCGATGATTGTTGCAGTCATTTTCTTTCCTCCTATGATTGTTCAATATCAGATTTAATGTTAGAAAGAACCCCGTTTACAAATTTTGTCGCTTTGTCATCACCAAACCGTTTCGCCAGCTCAATCGCTTCGTTCATGGAGACATTTACCGGAATGTCTTCGGCATATGCCATTTCGTATGCTGCCAGACGCAAAATAGCACGGTCAACATTGGCAATCCGATCCAGTTTCCAATTCACCAGATGTTTCGAAATCATTTCATCCAACTGAATCTGGTGTTCCAATACCCCGTGTACAAGCTGTTCAAAGAAAGGATCTGTCTTTTCTTCATCTAATGCGTGCTCAATGGCTTCATTCACTGCAATATCGCTGACATCAATTTGAAATAGTGCCTGCAAAGCTTTTTCTCTTGCTGTTCTTCTTTTCATTTTCTTTCTCCTTTGATCCTCTTTATCTGCTTGTCGTTAAGCCATAAAGAGATCATAACATATTTTTTTCGTATCCGCATATTGAAATCAAGGTTTTCCGACCCTATTACCGAATATTTTTACAAACCTTTATATGATCATTCGGATTTCACGATCATGAAGAAACTCGGCTGACTTGAGCCGGCTTTCTTCATGCTTTGAAATAAAGGGTAACGTGTAAAAAAACCAAAGGGCCGCCCTCCCCTTGGTTTCCTGTTAAGCCATTTTACATTTCTTCGTCGATTTCGACTTCCTGGGCTTTTGTGTCAAATTGAATGCCGACGATGTGAATATTGATCTCGTTAATTGAAAGAGACGTCATATTTAATAAGGTTTGACGAATGTTTTCCTGAACGGCCGCTGCGACTTTCGGAATAGAAACGCCGAATGCGACAACACAGTAGACATCGATCGTAATTCCGTCATCCGCCAAGTCGACTTTTACACCTTTGCCATGGTTTACTTTGCCGAAGCGCTCGACGACGCCTGTCGCAAAGTTTCCGCGCATTTCAGCAACGCCGTCAACTTCAGAAGCCGCAATACCGGCAATCACCTCAATGACTTCCGGCGCGATCTCAACCTTACCTAAATGCGTGTCTTCATGATCCATCTTAAGCAAGCTGTTGTCTTTCATTCAATTCACCTCCGTAAAAATTATGAGCCCATTACATCATATGTTTCTAAAAATTTCGTATTAAACTCTCCGCTAACAAATGTTTCGTGTTCAAGCAGTTTGATGTGGAACGGGATTGTTGTTTCTATGCCTTCGATGACGAATTCGCTTAGTGCGCGCTTCATGCGGGCAACCGCTTCATCTCTCGTTTTTCCGTATGTGATTACTTTCGCAATCATGCTGTCGTAGTACGGAGGGATGGTATAGCCCGGATACGCGGCTGAATCTACACGGACACCTAAACCGCCCGGCGGCAGATACATTTTAATTTCACCAGGTGACGGCATGAAGTTTTTGTTTGGGTTTTCCGCATTAATTCGGCATTCGATGGCCCAGCCTTCAAATACAACATCTTCTTGCTTGAGGCTGAGTTCCATTCCTGATGCGACTCTGATTTGTTCCTTAATCAGGTCTGTTCCTGTCACCATTTCTGTAACTGGGTGCTCTACTTGAATTCTTGTGTTCATTTCCATGAAGTAGTAGCGCTGTTCTCTGTAGTCATAAATAAATTCAACTGTTCCCGCGCCTGTGTAGCCAACTGCTTTTGCAGCCTTAACCGCCGCTTCACCCATCTGCTCTCTGATTTCTGAATCAAGCGCAGGAGATGGTGATTCTTCCAAAAGCTTTTGAAGGCGTCTTTGAATCGAGCAGTCACGTTCGCCCAAATGAATGGTATTTCCATAATTATCGGCAAGCACTTGGATCTCAACATGACGAAAATCCTCTATGTATTTTTCGATGTAAACACCAGGATTTCCAAATGCAGTTGCAGCTTCCTGCTGAGTAATCTTAATGCCGTTAATCAGTTCCTCTTCGGTGCGCGCAACCCTGATTCCTTTACCGCCTCCGCCTGCGGTGGCTTTTATAATTACAGGATACCCAATTTCATTAGCTAGCGAAACCGCTTCTTCCACATTTTCTATAATTCCTTGTGAACCTGGAACAATCGGCACGCCCGCCTGCTTCATCGTCTCCCGCGCAACGTCTTTTGTTCCCATTTTTGAAATGGCCTCAGCGCTAGGTCCGACAAACGTGACATTTACTTCTTCACATAATTCCGCGAAGTCGGCGTTTTCAGCTAGAAAACCGTAGCCCGGGTGAATAGCGTCTGTACCGGTCAGCTTGGCGACACTTACGATATTTGTAACGTTTAGATAGCTGTCTTTTGATGCTTTCGGTCCGATACAAAAAGCCTCATCAGCCATTTGTACATGCAGGGCATCTTTATCAGCTTCTGAATAAACGGCGACAGTCTCAATACCGAGCTCTTTGCAGGCTCTGATGATTCTGACAGCAATTTCTCCTCTGTTGGCGATCAATAGCTTTTTTATCATGTTAAGTCTCCTTACTCTGCTTTTACAAGAAATAGAGGTTGTCCATACTCAACCAGCTGGCCGTTTTCAACTAACACTTCAACGATTTCGCCTTTTACTTCCGCTTCGATTTCGTTAAATAGCTTCATTGCTTCTACAATGCAAACAACTGTGTTTTCATTTACTTTAGAGCCTGCTGTTACATAAGGACCGGCTTCCGGTGATGAAGAAGCATAAAATGTTCCCACCATCGGTGATTTGATTTGATGCAGGTTTTCATCTTGTTTCGGCGCCTCTTGTGCAGGTGCCGGCGCTGCTTGCTGCGCTTGCGGAGCTGCTGCTTGTACAGGTGCTGCCGGCGCTTGCTGCATCACTTGAACAGTGCCCGTTTCATGTTTTTTCAGTTTTAGGGAAACACCTTCATTTTCATATACGAATTCATCAATTGAAGATTCGTCAATTGTTTTAATCAGTTCGTGGATTTCTTTAATATTTAACATTCAATCGCACTCCTATGTATGAAATTTCTTTTTTATAGGTTACTACTAAAAGTACATACTATGTTTATCTTACAGGAGCGGACTTTTGAATTCAACTCTAATATGACTGGCATACAAAAAGCCCGCGTTTCGGCGGGCGGTTGTTCAATAACTATTTGGAAGGCTCAAATGTAACCGCAACGTCTTTCATCGTTTTAATCTCTTTTGCAACAAGGTCTATGATGGCTGTAGCTTTCGATTTAGAGTGTTTGTCAGATTTGACCGTGATGTTGATTTTGTCTCCTTCCGCATTTACGAGGGCATCTTCATAGCCTTGTGTTTTAATCAGTGTTTCAAGCTGTTTTTCTGTTCCTTCCGCTTCACTGAGGGCTGTCATTTTATCATATGCTTCGCTCTTTTCCTTTGCTGTTGCATCGTCGCTGGATACGATCGCATTCAGTTCTTCCCGTTCTTTGCTTCTGGCATCTTCCAAATCAAGGCGGTATGTTGTGAAGAGATCATCGTCGGCGGTTTCGGTCACAACCGTTCCTTTTTCACTTGCTTCAGCGGAAGTTTCTTTGTCTGAAGAAGAATCTTTCGTACCCTTTGTTCCGTCTTCTTTTTCTGTTTCAGTACCGTTTTTTTCCTTTGTGTCTTCCTTGGCAGGTGTTTTTTCAGTTGCTACTTCACCGCTGTCTGACGGGCTTTTTTCACTTTGCATCTGCACCGCGTTTTTACTTTCAGGTGACATGATATAATAAACACTTAACACCACAACAAGACTGAGCATTGTTAACAGCCAAACAGTTTGTTTTTTGAGCATTTATGAATCCTCCTTTATTTTTTTAGGGGCAACCGCAACCCGGTGGCTTGGAACATCCAGGACCCGTGTCACCGCTTCAATAATGGTTTGTTTTATTTGAACGTTGTCCACTCCTTGAGCAACAACGAGTACACCGCGTATATCCGGTTTTTTCGTTTGAACGACAACAGGTGTTTCTTTATCCCCATTCCTGATCATAACGATTTCTTCCTCTGATGTTTGATCCGTCACGCTTCTGGTTCCGCCTTCTTTGTCAGTTTCTTCAGTTGTTGTATTTTTGCTTGATTTGTTTTTTTCATAAACCTTCAGTGACGTTGCGTCCACATTAACCACAACCGAGACATCCTCCACGCCGATAATGGTTTCAAGAATTTCCTTCAGCTGGTTTTCATATTCTTTTTCGTAATCGCCAATAGAGTTTTTAGGATCATCAGATTTTGAGGCCTTAAACACTTCAGCTGTTTTCTCTTTGCTGTCCGCCGAATCAGCTGATGCCGGTGCTGTTATAGTCTGGGCGTTTTCCGTTTTCTCCGGTGAAGAAAAGAGCTGGCTGACAAGCATAAAGGAGACGCCGAGAACAAAAACGAACAGAAAGTAATGATATTTGGTCAGCTTCGGTTTTTCGCCGTCCTTCGATTGCCCCGGAAGAAACTGCTTTTTCAATACGTTCCATAATCCGTTTTTATTCATTGCCGATCCTCTCCCCGCCTTCCATATGAACCGTAATTTTCTCACTGCCGATTTCCCAGATGTCTGCAAGCTTTCCCTGAATCTGTTTAGCTTCTTTTTGTTCCGCTGTATCTTTTGTGACGTATGCATGATCCGTATTAATGTCGACCGGCGCGACCGTTTGGACCGTTTTTTCAGAAGACGGGGCCATATACACGCTGATTGTTTTGATATCCTCTTCTGAATCTACTTTTTCTCCTGCCGTGATCTTGATTTGGTCTACTTTATATTCGTCATGACTGAACATCTCCTCCGCTTTCTTTTTTAGTTGGACAGCCATTTCTTCTAAAATATATGCGCGCTGGGAAGCTTGTATTTCTATTTTTTTTGAATTGATCTGATTTTTTATTTCTGCAGATTCCGATTGTCCGTTTTTGGTGAGGTATTCAAAGATGACTTCGGGGTCTGTTTTGAAAAGCTTAAAAATTGGAGTAAGCATGACGACGATCAGCAGCAGGCTGATGACCATTTTTGCGTACTTTTGCATGCTGGAGCTCGGCAGCAGCATATCAATGACGATTGCAAATAGGATAAATAAGACGATGCTGGTAAGCCATTCAGTTAGAAAACTCATCCGCCAGCCTCCTTTACTTCATCATCATCGTGAGGTTTCCGGCTGTAATAATGACGGTAAGGCTTAAAAAAAACATGAGAGACACAATGGCGAGAGCCGCAAAAATATAAATGACGCTTTTGCTGATGACATCGAGACAGGTAATGACCGGACCGCCGCCGAGCGGCTGAAGAATCGCGGCTGCCAGCTTGTAAATAAAAGCGAGAGAAAGCACTTTGATTGCCGGGAAAGCCGCAATACAAATCAAAATGGCGACACCTAGAATTCCTACCGTATTTTTCAGCAATAAGGACGCGCTGATCACTGTATCCGTTGCGTCAGTAAACATTCTTCCAAGAACAGGGATGAAGTTGCCGGTAATAAACTTAGCCGTCCTGAGCGTAATGCCGTCTGTCACTGCCGCCGAGGCCCCCTGCACAGAAATGACGCCGAGAAACACAGTGAGAAAGACTGCCAGCGCTCCGATGGCGATATTCCTGAGAAGGTTGGCCAGCTGCGTTACTTTGTACTGTTCTGTCATTGTACTGACAATGCTCAGAATCGCTGATAAGAAAATCAGCGGCATGACGATGTTTTGTATCAGCAGACCGCTCGTATTCATAAGAAAGAGTATAACAGGATGAAAGAAGGCCGCAGATACAGCTCCTCCAGAGGAAGCCAAAAGCGCCAGCAGGAGAGGAATGAGAGCCAAAATAAAACTGGTCATCGTCTGAATCGCCTCCGTCGCATAATTGATCGCTACATGAAAGCTGTTCAGCGCGAGGATAATCAGCACCATATAGACAATTGCGTAGGCAACCTTGCTGACTGTGCTTTGCTGAAATGCATTTTGCAGCAGTTGAAGAATGACGCAGAAAATCGTCAGCAAAATCAACGTGCCGAGAAGCTTTCCATTGGCAAGCACTTCATGAAACAAATAAGAAAAGAGAGCCTTCAGCCATTCTTGCGGTGAAAAGGATTTATCGCCGTTTATAAACTCAAGCAAACTTCCTTTTTGACTTTCCGGCAGCAGGCCGCCGTACTCCGTCATTATGTCATTCCAAAATTCACCGATCTTGTCTGTTTCAAGCGACTCTGCCGTTTTTTCAGCCAATTGCTTCGGCGTTTCGGTATGTTCTTCTGTTTGGACCGAATCGTCTGCAGCTTGTACAGTTTCTGCGCAGCCTAATACGAGCAGCACCGCAAGAACCAACGCCCATTGAAAACGCTTCAATCTGCCGCCTCCTTTCGGTTATGACATGGAAGGTATAAGTCCGAGAATCGTTTCAATAATCACGGTTAAAATAGGAACAGCCATAACGAGAATCAGAATTTTTCCCGCCAATTCTATTTTCGAGGCAATGGCTCCTTGACCGGCATCCTTGGTGAGCTGCGCCCCGAATTCAGCAATATAGGCGATTCCGATAATCTTTAAAATCGTTTCAACATATACCATGTTGACATTGGCGTTGACGGCGATTTTTTCAATCATTCTGATAATGTCGTAGATTTGATCTACCAGATAAAGAAAAATAACACATCCGGCAAATACGATAATTAAAAAGGCAAATGTCGGCTTTTGTTCTTTCACGATCAAAGAAAGGAAGGTGGCGATCAGCCCTAAACCTACAATTTGAACAATGTCAATCTGCAAGCCCCCCCTATCCTTGAAATAAAAACACAGCTTTTATCTTTTTAAAGAGGTCATCCACAATGGTGGCGACCATAAATAAAATATAGATAAAACCTAACAGCGTCACCCACTGGGCGTACTCTTTTTTTCCCATCTGATCCAAAATCGTGTGTAAAAACGCGACCACGATTCCCACTCCGGCAATTTGAAAAATGACATTCACGTCTACTCCCATTTTATTTTTGCTCCCCTCACGTTTACATCAATAGAAGAATGAGTAACAAGCCCGCTAAAAAGCCTAAACTTTTTATCATCTTTTCATTTTTCGCTTGTGCCTGCTCAGCATCCGCTTCCGATGCCTCTAAGTGTGTAAGTGCCAGCTTGATATGTTTTTGCTGTGAGATTCGATCGTGAATCCCGAGCGTCTCGCCGAATTGCTTCAGCACATCATATTCAGCTTTTTTCAGTGACATGTTGTCCCACACTTTCTTTAAGCTTTGCTCCCATGCCGTTTTAGCGGAATCACTGCCTTTTTCCAGCTGTTCGCTAAAACTGAGAAATAGAGCCGAAACAGGCTGCGCAAGCTGTTTTGCGATCTGCTGCGAAGCAGTATGAAGCGGTGTATGGCCGTACATGATTTCTGCCTCAAGGGATTGGAGCGCCGCACGCAGCTGACGGATTTGCCTCGGCCGTTCTGTATAAATTTTCGCCGTCTCGAAACCTGTCCATGTTGTCGCAGCTACTATGAATACAGCGCCTAACAGCTTCAGCATGTCTTCACGTCCCTCGTTCCCGAAAGCACGTTTCCGTCTTTGTCATAAATACGGCTTATCGTACCCGGCCCCTTCGTTCTGGATAATTCCAAATAGCGGTCAAAGGCTTTTTCTTCCCACAGACGCTTTAATGAAGGCCGCTTCATTAGATCAGAAATACTCCAGCCATGCGCGGATACGATGACCGAGACACCGGCATGCAGCGCCTCGAGAAGTGCGTCTGTATCCTCCGCCCTTCCAATTTCATCGACGATAATCACCTCGGGACTCATGGACCGGATCATCATCATCAGCCCCTCTGCCTTCGGACAGGCATCTAACACGTCAATTCTCTGTCCGAATTGATGCTGCGGAATGCCGCGCAGGCACCCGGCAATTTCTGAGCGTTCATCGACGATGCCAGTCTTTACGGGCGCAATGCGGTTCTTGCCGCTGCTCGCAAGTCTGGCAAGATCCCGAAGCAGGGTTGTTTTACCGGTTTGCGGCGGACCGATAATCAATGTATTCAACCAGCCGTTATGATGCAGATAAGGCAGCAGCGGCTCTGCAATTCCGAGCTTTTGCCGGGCAATTCGTATATTAAAAGACGCAATGTCACGGAGACCCTTCACCCCTCCGTTTTCTGTAATGACTCTGCCTGCAAGTCCGACTCTATGACCGCCCCTAATGGTGACATACCCTTTCTTCAGCTCTTCTTCGAGCGTATACATACTATAATTGCTCAGCCGGCTGAGGATCAGATGGGCATCCTCGGCCGTGCCCGCATAGGACAAAAAAAGAGGTTGTCCTTTTCTTATCAGTTCAACAGGGCGGTTAACCCGAATTCTGATTTCTTCGATTTCCAGCCATTGATGTTCCGGTATTTCAGAAAGGGCGTTTTTCATGGATTCAGGGAGAACGTCAGCAATTTCATTCAACAGAGTCTCCTCCTTTCTACCGATCGGCTTCTTTAAAATGTATGATGTGAGGCAGACTTTATGACAAGCCTCTCTTTATTTATGGACACCCGCTAAAATCAACACGACACCCGTAAAAATCAAGATCAGTTTTGCATATGACAGCTGCCCGGCAATTTGGTAGATTCCCACAGTCATGGTAATGATAAAAATCAGCGGACCGACAATAGCAAGAATGCTGTTAACCACAACCGCTTTGCGGACATCATTTGTCACAAGCATCACAATCGCGGCCGTCAGCTCAATCATGGAGGATAAAACTCGCAATCCGGCCATCGTCAAAACAGTAGAATTGATATTTCCAAGAAAAAATTTCATAGCACTCTCCCAACCTCCCATTTTTTTATATGATATGCTCTAGCTTGCGGAAGTAGTCTTGCCATTTTCGTATAAAAGAAAGATTCTGTTTTTGCGTACAAAAAAAAGCCTGCTCCCAATTGGGAACAGGCCTCTTTTTTCTCCTTACGCTCTTGAAACGTAAGAACCATCTGATGTGTTGACTACAAGTGTGTCGCCTTCATTGACAAAGAACGGCACGTTTACAACAAGACCAGTTTCGGTTTTCGCAGGTTTTGTACCGCCTGATGCAGTGTCACCTTTAATACCAGGTTCAGTCTCTACCACTTTCAGCTCAACCGTGTTCGGTAGTTCGATACCGAGTGTTTCATCCTGATACATCATGATGTGTACAGACATATTTTCAAGCAGATATTTTAATTCTTCTTCAATTTGAGTTTCACTCAGTTCAAGCTGTTCATAAGAACTTGTATCCATAAATACGTGCTGGTCTCCGTTCGCATATAAGTATTGCATTGTTTTTGTTTCGATTTGCGCTTTTGCCACTTTTTCACCAGCACGGAATGTTTTTTCCTGAATGGCACCGGTACGCAGGTTGCGAAGTTTAGAACGAACAAATGCCGCGCCTTTACCCGGTTTTACGTGCTGGAAGTCAACAACGCGCCAAATGCCGCCATCCACTTCAATTGTTAATCCTGTACGGAAATCGTTTACTGAAATCATGTTTAATGTCCTCCTATATTCCAATCACAAAATAATGAGTTCTTTTGGGGAATGGGTAATTGTCCGGTTGCCGTTTTCTGTAATTACGATGTCATCTTCAATTCGGACACCGCCAGTTTCTGGTATGTAAATGCCCGGCTCCACTGTAACCACCATGCCCGGTTCAAGGATAGCTGAAGATCTGACGGACAGCCCCGGCGACTCATGAACTTCCATGCCGAGCCCATGCCCGGTTGAATGGCCGAAGTACTCACCGTAGCCTTTTGCAGCGATATGATCCCTTGTCAGGGCGTCAGCCTCTTTGCCTGTCATGCCCGGCTTAATTTGTTCGACGCCACGTGCCTGAGCATCAAATACGACCTGATAAATTTCTTTCAATTGATCACTTGGCTGGCCTACAGCGACCGTACGGGTAATGTCAGAACAATATCCTTTATAGTAAGCGCCAAAATCCAGCGTAACAAGATCCCCGCTTTCAATCAGTTTGTCACTCGCCACCCCATGGGGAAGGCTTGACCGAAGGCCTGAGGCGACAATCATATCAAAAGAAGAGCTGTCCGCTCCTTGGTTTCTCATATAAAATTCCAATTCATTGGCAACAGCTATTTCAGAAATGCCGGGTTTCATAAACGTCAAGATATGGCTGAAAGCATCATCTGCAATCTTCGCAGCTTCCTCTAATATCTTAATCTCTTCATTAGACTTAATCAAGCGCAACTTTTCCACGGATTCAGCCACAGGCACTAATTCAGCCTCACTGATAACCGCGTTATATGACGCGTATGTACCGTAGGTCATACTGTTTTGTTCAAAACCAAGGCGTTTGATGCCGAATTTTTCAATTGTGTCGGCAGTTGTTTGAATCAGGCTGCCGCCGTGCTCGATGATTTCAAAGCCCTTTACCTGAACCTTCGCCTGCTCCGTATAACGGAAATCTGTAATAAATGCAGCCCTGTCCCCGGATATGACAGCTAAGCCCGCTGACCCTGTAAAACCGGTCATATAGCGCAAATTGATGCTGCTTGTAATCAGCATTCCGTCTATCCCCAGCTGTTCGAACAAGTTTCTTAATTTCTCAAGTTTCATCTTTATTCTCCCCCTTGCTGGCTTAATAAATAGCGAACAGCAAGCTTGTAGCCTTCAGATCCAAGGCCGACAATCTGCCCTCTCGCAACAGGAGCGATCACTGACTGATGTCTGAATTCTTCTCTGGCGTATAAGTTTGATAAATGCACCTCTACCACAGGAAGACTGATGCTTGAAACAGCATCCCTGATGGCATAGCTGTAATGGCTCAGCGCGCCCGGGTTCAAAACAATTCCATCATATTGTTCCTCAGCCTCGTGTATGGCGTCTATCAAATCGCCTTCATGATTAGACTGGAAGAAAGTAAGCTGAATATGTAAGGCTTCAGCAAATTGAAAAAGATCTGTTTCAATATCTGTCAGGGTGTGACGGCCAAATACATCCGGCTCACGCTTCCCCAGCCGATTGACATTCGGGCCGTTCAAAATCAAAAAATGAGGCACACGGCTCTCTCCTTTTCGCTAGGGTTTCTCATGTAAAAAATGTTCACTTCTCGTGAACATTTTATCATAACAGAAAAGGATAATACACTATTCTCTCTGTGTTCCCAGCGCACGTGCCAGCTTTTCCGAGTTCAGCTCATTGTATTCAAATGAAATGGAATAGCCGACAAACAGCCCGTAAAGCAGATAGATGCAAATCGTTGTAATAATCGTATCTGATTTCAATTCAGTTACGGCACGCACATCTTGGAAAATCGGGTTAAACACAAAAAACACGAGCAGCCAAAGCAGCAAGCCGTATAAAATACCAGGCCACATCGTTTTCAGGCGTTTCAAGAGAAGATAATAAAGAAACGCCCCGCCAATCGAAATGATGCCAATCACAATAATGCTGATAATCGTTCCTAAACCATGTTTTTTCCACTCTCCGAGCACGAACGGCTGCAATATCATATTGGGGCTGATTTCGGAAAAATGAAATAAGTAGGCGATATAACCGACGAAACTCCATAATACGCCTCCGCAAAAACCCGTCGCCGCTACCCTGCCGCCCATTGGCACAGGCGGTCCCTGATCCTCTTTTGTTTGTTTGTTTTGATCTGTATTTTTTTCACTTGTCATAACGGCACCTCCTTGTTAAAGTGTGCCCAAAAAATGAAATGTCAATAAAAAAGCTCACACATTTTGACAGAAGCGAGTAAAATTTGAAATTAACGGGTATACTGCATGTAGAAAAAGCTAGGCGCTGGTAAATTTTGAGCCTGTCAATCTAGAGGTTTAGCGCTGTTTCCTGTACAATAGAGTGAAAGGAAATGGTTAGCAATCCTAAAGAAATAGGCAGGTTGATGAATATGTCAAAACATAAAATCCCGCCCGCTTACGGCGGGCAGGCGGTTGTGGAAGGCGTTATGTTTGGCGGAAAACACCATTACGTTACGGCCATCAGAAGAACAGACGGAAGCATTGATTTCTTCAAGCTTCCCCGGAAACACAATCCGAAGCTGAACATGGTAAAAAAAATACCATTTATAAGAGGGATCGCAGCTATTATTGAAGCGAGCGCTAATGGCACAAAGCATTTGAATTTTTCGAGTGAGCGCTACGGACTTGATCCGTCTGAGGACGAGACGCTTAAGGAAGAAAAAAAATCCTCGGGACTGTCAATGTATCTCAGCCTCGCAGTGATCGGCGTCTTATCATTTTTGTTCAGTAAATTCGTATTTACATTGGTTCCTGTTTTCTTAGCTGAACTGACAAGACCGGTTTTTCCATCGGACACAGCGCAAATCGCAGTTGAAAGTCTGTTCAAATTGATTTTGCTGCTCGGTTATATTTATTTTTTATCCCTGACACCGCTGATTAAAAGAGTGTTTCAATATCATGGAGCCGAACATAAGGTCATAAACTGTTATGAACAGAATTTGCCAATTACTGTAGAGAACGTTCAAAATCAATCACGGCTTCATTACCGCTGCGGGTCCAGCTTTATTTTATTTACCATTATTGTCGGTATGTTTGTATACTTGCTTGTTCCGACAGATCCGCTTTGGTTGCGTGTTATAGATCGTGTCGCGCTCATACCGGTTGTACTTGGGATTTCCTTTGAAGTTCTGCAGCTGACAAATAAAGTGCGTGATATACCCGGTTTGAAATGTCTCGGATACCCGGGCCTCTGGCTTCAGCTGTTAACGACTAAAGAACCTAAGGATGACCAAGTTGAAGTTGCAATCGAAAGCTTTAACGAGCTTCTCAGACTCGAAGAAAGATCTGAACAAAAAAAGCAGCCTTCTCACAACGTCATCTAATATCCGTTGCCCTGCTATTACTTTCGGAGGTGGACAGTTATGAATCATCGTGTACAACCTATTATTGCTGTATTAATTGCGCTGGGAGCGTTCGGTTTTCTCTATGTGCTGGTAACCAATCCCGGAGAAATGGCCAAAATGGCGATAACCGTCATCCTGGCAGGTATCATTATTTATTTTATTGTGAAATATGTAATGAATCGAAATACTGGCAGTGAAGGAGCGGCTTTTAAAAAAGCGGCCAAACAATCGCAGCGTCGGCTGAAAGAACAAAAAGCAAAGCACCGCGCCGGGCATAAGGGACGGGTGAGCCACCTGCGAAGCGTTCCAAGCGCCAGCAAGCCTAAGCCGATGATTCTCAAGAAAAAAAGCCAGACGCAGCTAACTGTCATAGAAGGGAAAAAAAATAAAAAGAAAAACAGAGCACTTTTTTAATAGGTCCACTGCTTTAAAAACTGCTCTGTCCGACTTTTACCTAGCTCAATCAGGGCTAGTTTTTTTTGTTGTGTTAAATGAAATTCGGTCGCCATCACGTTGTCAACCGGAAGAAAAATGATATTTTGCTCATAGCGTGACGCGATGTGTCTTGCGTCATGCGCATCCTTCATCGTTTCAAACAGAGCGCCAAACAGTTCAAAAGCGTTTCGGATATTTTTTTTCGGCCGTTCCCTTTCATTCGGCGCTAGCGTCACCCCGATGACAGGTCGTTTTCTTTCTTTGGAAAACAGCCATATGGGAAAATTGCTTAAAACGCCCCCATCCACAACGGTGGCGATTCCTGTATCTGTTTTTAATTTTATTGGTTCAAAAAAATAGGGAATGCTGCAGCTCATTCTTACCGCTCTGGCAACCGGAAACATATCTGGATTTAACCCGTAGCGGACCAAGTCGTCTGGCAGCACGATCATTGTGCCGTTAGTCAGATCCGAAGCGATGAGACGCAAAGAGCCTTTTTTCAAATCGCCAAAAACCCGCACGCCTTTCACTCTTAAAAGGTCAGCAATCCACTTTTCTAACATGTCTCCTTTAAACAAGCCCAGACGCCAATAAATGGACACCCATTGAAGCATTTTTAAGGGGAGAAATGAGTATCGCTGGTCCAGCAGGCTCTCTCCGTCCGCTTCTTCAATCAAAGCATGAATTTCCTTACTTGAATAACCTGATGCAATAAAAGCGGCAATAACGGCGCCGGCGCTTGTGCCGGCAAGCCGTGCAAAGCGGAAGCCTTTTTCTTCAAGCGCTTCATACGCGCCGGCAAGCGCCACGCCTTTTACCCCTCCGCCAGAAAACACACCGTCAATATACATCCCATACCCTCCCCCTCCATCCGATGGTTTACTATCATTTTAAGAAAAAACGCGAAGAAATAGACCAATGAATGAAGCAGGGCGCATTTCATCAAAAAAAGGCGGCCTCCTTTGAGACCCGCCTTTTTACTGATTATGATGTTCTGTTTTCTTTTGAATTGATTTTAGCTCTTTTTTACGCGCATCGTCTTCTTCAAAATATTGAACAAGATCACCGATGCGATCAATGCTGTTCCAGCTTAAATGATGCTCAATTCCTTCAACATCGTTATATATTTTCTCTTCATCAACACCAATGATTCTTAAAAACTGCTCAAGCAATTCATGTCTGTATACTAGCCGTTTGCCTATTTTCTTTCCTTTAGACGTTAGCACGAGACCGCGATATTTTTCATAAATTAAATATTCGTCTTTATCTAGTTTTTGAACCATTTTTGTTACAGAGGAGGGATGGACTGCCAATGCTTCCGCGATATCAGAAACCCTTGCATATCCTTTTTCTTCAATCAGCATATAAATCTGTTCAATGTAATCTTCCATACTTGGTGTCGTCATCGAAACCCTCCCAAAAAGCACCTTAACTTTATAAATCATTACAAGTTTACACTAATGAACTTGAAAAAACAAGGATGCTCTGCAGGCCCAAAAGCCCTTTTTACCGCTTATAATTCCATTCATCAGAAGCATATTTTGTTTCTGCCAAGTCCTGAACAAAATCAAGTTCTTCCTGAGATAGTTCGTATGGCTCCAAGTGAATATTCAATCCTTTTTCAAATCCGGATTTAAAAGCCTTGCGTGCATCGTCCATCGTCACCGGGTGATCGGTGAGTTCATTAATCGCAACCGCTTTATTTTTAAAATTGCGCTGCATCCGCTCTCTTACTCTTTCACTCGGATACAAAAATAGATCGAATAGCTTATCCTCATCCAAATCAAGCAGAATGGATCCGTGCTGAAGGATGACGCCTTTTTGTCTCGTTTGCGCGCTTCCCGCCACCTTACGTCCCTCGACAACGAGCTCATACCAGGACGGCGCATCAAAACAAACGGATGAGCGCGGGTTCTTTAAGCTTTCTTTTTCTTTTTCGGTTCTCGGAATGGCAAAATAAGCGTCCAGACCAAGATTTCTAAAGCCTTGAAGTATGCCTTCTGAAATAACCCGATATGCCTCGGTTACAGTCGCCGGCATTTCCGGATGATCCTCAGAAACGATTACACTGTATGTCAATTCCTGATCGTGGAGCACCCCTCTTCCTCCGGTCGGGCGTCTGACAAATCCAAGATTATACTTATGTACTGCTTCAAAATTGATTTCCTTTTTAATATTTTGAAAATATCCCACAGAAAGTGTCGCCGGATTCCAGCCGTAAAAACGGATGACCGGAGGAATTTTCTTCTCACTGTGCCAATATAAAAGCGCTTCATCAAGCGCCATATTGAAAGCCGGGCTTGCATTTCCTGAATCTATAAACCGCCAAGTTTCTTTTTCCATTTTGAGACCTTCCTTACCGTTTTAATAGAATCAGTTTAACAAACTGCCGGGAAAATGAAAAATATTTTAATTCCATTATGGATGACAATCGCGCCGTGCTTTACTATAATAGTATTTGTCGAAAACGTCTCTATGCCTTGTTTAAAGAAGCAGGGTTTTGATTTTATACGTTAAAGGAGTAGAATCACATTGTCTAATATGATCGTTTTAATTATTTTTGCTGCGTTTATCGTCTATATGATTGCTTCATATGTCTATCAGCAGCGAATTATGAAAACACTTACGGAAGAAGAATTCCGTGCAGGTTACCGCAAAGCGCAGCTTATCGACGTTCGTGAACCGAATGAATTTGATGGCGGACATATTTTAGGCGCCCGTAATATCCCGCTTTCTCAGCTGAAACAGAGAAAAAATGAAATCCGTCCGGACAAGCCTGTCTATTTGTACTGCCAGAACAGTGTCCGTAGCGGACGCGCGGCACAAACCCTGCGCAAAAACGGCTGCACTGAGATTTATAATCTTAAGGGCGGCTTTAAAAAATGGGGCGGAAAAATTAAAGCCAAAAATTAAAAAAACAGCTGTCTGATATCAGACAGCTGTTTTTTAATTTACAAGTTCACTGCTTACGTTTTTCTCGTATCTGAGTACAGGCTGCCTGGCTGCTTTTGTTTCATCCATTCTTTTGACGATTGTTGTATGCGGTGCCTCCTGTACGAGCTCCGGAGTTTCCTCTGCTTCTTTCGCAATTTGGATCATAGCATCAATAAACGCATCCAGCGTTTCCTTGGATTCTGTCTCTGTCGGCTCAATCATGATGCATTCCTCAACATTAAGCGGGAAATAAATCGTAGGCGGATGATACCCAAAATCGAGCAGCCGTTTTGCAATATCCAGCGTGCGTACCCCAAGCTTTTTCTGGCGTTTCCCTGACAATACAAATTCGTGCTTACAATGGCGGTCAAACGGCAGATCGTAATAAGGGGCAAGCTTTCTCATCATATAGTTGGCGTTCAGCACCGCGTTTTCAGTAACGGCTTTTAACCCGTCTGGGCCCATAGAACGAATATACGTATACGCTCTGACATTGATGCCAAAGTTGCCGTAGTAAGGCTTAACGCGCCCGATCGCATGAGGGCGGTCATAATCAAAAGTAAACCGGCCTTCTTTTTTGATTAAAACGGGTTTTGGCAGATAAGGAATCAGATCTTCTTTTACCCCAACCGGCCCTGAACCCGGACCGCCTCCGCCGTGAGGCCCTGTGAAGGTTTTATGCAAATTAAGATGCACCACATCAAATCCCATATCACCGGGTCTCGCTTTACTTAACACGGCATTTAAATTAGCGCCGTCATAATACAGCTTTCCTCCGGCTTGGTGAACGATTTCTGCCATCTCAGTGATCTGCTCCTCAAATAATCCGAGTGTATTCGGATTCGTCAGCATAAGAGCTGCCGTTTCTTCATTCACCGCTCTTTTTAAATCCTCTAAATCAACAAGTCCGTTTTCATTCGATTTCACCGTAACCGTTTCAAAACCGGCAACTGTTGCAGAAGCAGGATTTGTCCCATGAGCTGAATCGGGGACAATGACCTTTGTCCGTTTCATATCTCCGCGCGCCTCATGATAAGCGCGGATCATCATCAGTCCCGTCCATTCACCATGCGCACCCGCCGCGGGCTGAAGCGTGACCTCATCCATTCCCGTAATTTCTTCGAGATGCTTGCTTAAGTCATATAAAAGCTCCAAAGCGCCTTGCACTGTGTCTTCGTCCTGAAGAGGATGAATCGCGGCAAAACCGGGAATCCGCGCGATTTTTTCATTTAATTTCGGATTGTATTTCATTGTACAGGAACCGAGCGGATAAAAGCCCGAATCAACCCCGTGGTTCCGTCTGGACAATGCTGTGTAATGCCGCATAATATCCAGCTCAGAAACCTCCGGCAGCTCTGCGTCCTCATCACGGATATAGCTGTCTGACAAGAGGTCCTCCACTTCCATTTCCGGTACGTCAAGCTCCGGCAGACTGTAGCCGACACGGCCTTCTCTTGAAAGCTCAAAAATAAGTGCCTGATCCTGATTATTCATGGCGATCCCCCAATTCCTGAATGAGTGCGTCAATTTCTTCTTTTGTTCTCAGCTCTGTTACGGCAATAAGCATATGGCGGTCAAGCTCCGGATACGTCAGACCCAAATCGTAGCCGCCGATGATCCCATTTGTCAGCAATCTTTGGTTTACCGATTTCAAAGGTTCATCAAGTTTGATGACGAATTCGTTAAACATCGGCCCATCAAACATCACAGTGAGCCCCGCTTTTTTCGCTTCTTGCTTAGCATAATTGGCTTTTAAGAGATTTTGGCGGGCGATTTCTTTTACGCCGTTTTTCCCGAGAGCCGTCATGGCGACGGAAGCAGCCAGTGCGTTTAATGCTTGGTTCGAGCAGATGTTTGAGGTCGCCTTATCCCTGCGAATATGCTGCTCTCTGGCTTGCAAGGTAAGCACAAAACCTCTTTTTCCGTTTTCATCCTCCGTTTGTCCAACGAGGCGGCCCGGCACCTTTCTCATTAATTTTTTCGTAACGGCAAAAAATCCGCAATGGGGTCCGCCGTATGCTGAGGGAATCCCGAATGGCTGTGCGTCGCCAACCACAATATCAGCCTGAAAAGCGCCCGGCGGGGTCAGAAGTCCCAATGCAAGCGGATTGGCTGAGACAATAAACATGGATTTCCCCTGATGAGCGATCGGCTCAATATCCTTCAACGGCTCAACCCGCCCAAAAAAGTTTGGGTACTGCACAATGACTGCTGACGTATCGTCACAAACAGTTTCACGTAAAGCATCAAGATCAGTCACTCCATTTGCAGCAGGGACTTCAACAACTTCAATATATTGTCCTTTTGCATAGGTTTTCAGCACTTCTCTCGATTCGGGGTGCACGGTTGTGGACACCACGATTTTTTTCTTTTTCGTATGTCCGGAGGCAAGCATCGCAGCTTCCGCCAAGGCTGTTCCGCCATCATACATAGAAGAGTTGCTGATATCCATTCCTGTTAATTCACAAATCATCGTTTGAAACTCGAAAATTGCCTGAAGCTCCCCTTGAGAAATTTCCGGCTGATATGGCGTATATGCTGTATAAAACTCAGACCTTGAAATGACATGATCCACAATAATCGGCTGATAATGATCATATACACCGGCGCCTAAGAAAGATGCGTATTGAACGGTATCACAGTTTTTAGACGCCAGCTTTGTCAGTTCTTTTGTTAATTCCGTTTCTGATTTTGCCTTTTTGATTTGATACTCTTTTTTAAACCTGACGTCCTCGGGTATATCAGCGAATAAATCATCGATTGTGTTTGCGCCGATGGCATCAAGCATTTCCTGTTTATCCTTTTCTGTCGCGGGCAAATAGCGGTGCTTCATGTTTTGACCCCTCTCCAAAGAAAAATTTTAGCGTTTATAAAAAGGTGTTTTAACAACCTTTGCTTTTACTAATTTTTTGCGAATCTCCACTTCTACAACAGTTCCGATCTCACTCGCTTCAGCATCCACCAAGGCAAGGCCGACGTTTTTCCCCAATGTCGGTGACTGGGTGCCTGTGGTTACCTTCCCGACGGACTTGCCGCTTTGAAACACTTCATATCCGTGTCTCGGTATTCCTTTTTCAATCATTTCAAGACCCACGAGCTTTCGTTTCGCTCCATTTTCTTTCTGTTCACTCAATACAGACTTACCGAAAAAATCAGACTCTTTTTTGTGTTTTACGGCAAAGCCTATACCTGCTTCAACCGGCGTGATGTCCCGAGTCAGCTCCTGGCCATAGAGCGGGAGCTTCGCTTCAAATCTGAGTGTATCACGTGCGCCTAGCCCGCATGGCACAAGCCCGTGTTCTTCACCTGCTTCAATGATTTGTTTCCAAATTCGGACAGCGTCCTCAGCGCGGCAGTAAATTTCAAACCCATCTTCACCCGTATAGCCGGTGCGCGAAATGAGTGCTTTGCAGCCGCTGATATCAGCTTCATCAATAAATGCAAATGGTTTTAGAGCAGACACATCTGCAGCTGTCATATGTTTCAAGATTGTTTCTGCTTTCGGACCCTGCACGGCCAGAAGCGCGATCTGATCTGACAAATTGTCAATCTGGACATCTCCTGCTGCGTGTTCTTTGAGCCAAGCAAGATCTTTATCTATATTAGAAGCATTTATGACAAGCAAATAGCGGTTTTCAGATATTTGATAGATGAGTAAATCATCAACGGTGCCGCCATCCGGGTAGCACATGGCGGTATATTGCGCACGGCCGGTTTTTAACGCGGATACATCATTTGTCATCAGCTTTTGTAAAAAAGACAGACTGTCATTCCCCTTGATTTCGACTTCACCCATATGAGATACATCAAACAGCCCGGCTGCTGTTCGGACAGCCTCGTGCTCTTTTTTGATAGAAGAAAATTGAACGGGAAGCTCCCAGCCTCCGAAATCAATCGTCTTCCCTCCATATTCCTTATACAATTCAAATAACGGCGTTCTTTTCAGCATCAAATTCCTCCCCTTTTTCAACGGCGCAGCTAAAAATACATACAAAAAAGGACAGAGAAACACCTCATATTAAATGAAGGTTCTCTGTCCTGGCACCTGAAAGTTTACTTTGCAATAGCAAAGACGTCCCCTTTGGTGGCTTGCGCATTTCACACAAACACTCTCCAGAGTTGCGTCGAGCAAGAGTTCTTTTGCCTGAGAGATTCACTCCGCAGCTTGCTCCTTCGGCGCCTGTATCCCGGTTTTCTCGGTCAGGTCTCTCCCCTTGCTGTCATTCGCTCATATTTTCATGCTGTTATGGACATACTATAGCAATATCTTACATCAAATACATACTCATATCCTACCATCATCACTATATGCGGGGCAACAGCAATTTGGGCGGATTTTTCTTATATTGTACATTTTAAAAATTGAAGAATATGAAAGGCGGTTTCACAGCAATGAATGCAGAAATAACATATGATACAAAATGGCCTGAAGAATTTGCCGATAGACTGAATAACGACGGTCCGTGGTCAAACTGGGAGCTGTACAAGCTTTCATCAGAAATTCAGGAAACATTGGCGATTCCTGAATTTGAAGGCTTGCGGGCCCCATTATATCTCCCTTCCTTTACGCCGCTTCCCCATCAGCTTGAGGTTGCGCAGAAGGTCGTTGAAAAAATGAACGGAAAAGCGATTTTAGCAGATGAAGTGGGGCTCGGCAAAACTGTTGAGGCTGGACTGATTCTAAAAGAATATATGATTCGCGGGTTAGCCAAAAAAATTCTGATCCTTGTGCCAGCTTCTCTTGTCTCGCAGTGGGTGAATGAGCTTCAGGAAAAATTTTTGATCCCGGCTGTTGAGCAAAAGAAAAGCTATGTGTGGGAGCAGTGCGATATCGTCGTGTCCTCCATCGATACTGCAAAGCGCTCGCCCCACCGGGAAATTGTGCTGTCAATCCCATATGATCTCGTCATTATTGATGAGGCCCATAAGCTGAAAAATAGCAAAACAAAGAACTATGAATTTGTCCGGAATCTTGTAAAAAAATACTGCCTGCTGCTGACCGCGACGCCAATCCAAAACCGTGTTGAAGAAATTTTCAATTTGGTTTCCTTATTAAAGCCTGGTCATTTAGGCAATCAGAATCACTTTCAAGAAATGTTTTCTAAAAAGAAATCCAGCTTAGAAGCGCATGATCATTTAAAAGACCTAGTGAATAAAGTCATGATTCGCAACAGGCGGCATGACACCGGGCTGAATTGGAAGCAGCGCCGCGTCGAAACAGTGCCGATTGAATTTTCTCCATCAGAGCAGGCACTTTATGATGAAATTTCCCGTCTGAGAGAAAGCATTAACAAACCGGCCAGCATGTTCTCCATTATGACACTCCAAAGAGAATGCTGTTCAAGCAGGGAAGCTGTGTACATGACACTGAAAAAAATGCTCGACCAAAAAGAAAAACAGGCACCAGCCATTGATGAACACACCATTTCTATATTAATGGACCGCATCAATCAAGTGACGCAAAATTCGAAAGCCAATCAAGTCGTTGATCTAATTAAAAAGATAGACGATAAAGTCATTATTTTTACAGAATACCGTGCCACTCAAATTTATCTGCAGTGGTTTCTTCAGCAACACGGCATCAGCTCTGTGCCGTTCAGAGGCGGATTTAAACGCGGAAAAAAAGACTGGATGAAGGATCTTTTCCGCGGGAAGATTCAAGTGCTGATTGCAACTGAAGCAGGCGGCGAAGGGATCAACCTGCAGTTTTGCAATCACATGATTAACTATGATCTGCCATGGAATCCGATGCGGCTTGAACAAAGAATCGGAAGAATCCACAGGCTCGGGCAGGAGCGTGATGTTCATATTTATAACATGGCTACCAAACATACAGTGGAAGAGCATATTTTAAAGCTATTATATGAAAAAATTCATTTATTTGAAAAAGTGGTCGGCGAGCTTGATGACATTTTAACAAAAATTCAAGTCAACAATTTTGAAGAGCACCTGCATGATATTTTGTACCATTCGGCAACCGAAGAAGAAATGAAAATTAAAATGGACAACTTAACCTCATTTTTGTCATATAAAAAACAGCAGCCCGTTGAAAAAAGAGGATCTTAGCCGAAAAGGAGGTTTTACAAGTGAGACAGCAAGAGGTTCATCAATTTCTGCTTCGTTTTTTCCAGGCAAACAGCTGTCCGATTATCGACCAAGGCCCCGGTTACATGACGGTGCAGCTTACCGTTGAAATGGACAAACAGATCATGAATCGGCCTTTTTACTGGCACTGGCGCGAGAAGACCGGCGGCGACCCGAATCCGATGAAAATAACGTTCATTACAGATAAAGAGTCTGCTCCAAAAGACCTAGAGGGCGAATTTATTTATTTCGGGGCGCCACGTCTATTTCAAATATTTAAAGCTGTTAAACAAAATGGGAGATTTACCAGAATGTATGAGAAAATTGAATCAGCCGGAGCGAAAATTCCGCTTCAGCCTTGGCTTGGTATAAATGTCATGATTTCATACCAGTCCGACATGAAAAAGGATAAGCTATTGTCACTAGGTCTTCACCTTGTCTCTGGAACCATGATTGAAGATTTTCAAAGCAAGCTCATACAGCTTTCATTGACATCACAAATATGTGACTATTGTTTCACCATATCGCCTATGATTAAACCTGAAAGCGGTCTTAAGCGGATGGAGAGCTATATTACCCAGGCCGCTATGCAAGAACCGTCAGACTGGGCAGAGCAGGCGGTAAACAGGTGGCAAAACGATATGAAATTGCTTGATCAGTTTTATGAGCATACAGAAGAAAAACCAGAAGAGTACCACCTTGAAAAACAGGCGTTAAAAGCCTTGTATCAACCAAAGATATCAGTTCAGATCGAGAATGGCGGATTATTTTTTCTACAAAATAATATTTCGAGCTAACTTTTTTCAGATTCGACATCGTTCTCGTTTTTTTTGGAAAAATGCTATTATAATAAAGGTATATTGGAAAAAAATTCTGGCTATTCAATTGGCAAATGACTTCCAGAGACCACAGAAGGCGTACATCATGGCCGGACTGGCTGAAATACATAAACAAGTATTTTAGGAGGAGAAACTGCATGAAAAATGCAAAACAAGAGCACTTCGAATTGGATCAAGAATGGGTTGAATTAATGATGGAAGCCAGAGAAGCAAATATCAGCCCTGAGGAAATACGCAAATATTTACTTTTAAACAAAAAGTCTGCTTATCCTGGTCCGGCAGCCAGAAGTCATACCGTAAATCCTTTCTGAATGTGCTATAATATCACAAGGAAGGTGATGACATTGATTGGCCAGCGTATTAAACAATACCGTAAAGAAAAAGGCTACTCACTATCAGAACTAGCAGAAAAAGCTGGGGTAGCGAAGTCTTATTTAAGCTCAATAGAACGAAATCTACAAACGAACCCCTCCATTCAATTTCTCGAAAAAGTCTCCGCTGTTCTGGACGTCTCGGTTCATACTTTGCTCGATGAAAAACATGAAACCGAATACGATGGTCAATTAGATAGTGAATGGGAGAAATTGGTTCGCGATGCAATGACATCTGGGGTATCGAAAAAACAATTTCGTGAATTTTTAGATTATCAAAAATGGAAAAAATCTCAAAAAGAGGAGTAGTGTCTGAGCAGAGGCACTTACTCCTCTTTTGTCAATGAACATAAGGAATGGCTCAGTACGCATGTACTGAGCCACCTCTTTTTTCTATTAATGTTTATCCTCGCTATGCGCTTTTTCATTTTCTTTAATGTAACCGTCTTTATCAGTGTGTTCCTTTTTGATTGTCAAGCCATTCCACTGTGTAGCTTCGAATGAGAATTGAAGCTGTAAAGAGTTGCCTTGATATTTATTTTGAACCATTTGTCCCTTTTCATCTTTTGTTTTATCGTCTTTAAATTGAATTTCCATTTTAACCTGGTCAAAATCGGTTGGTGTTTTTGGAACACCATCATATTCAGGAGCGGTTTTACCGTCAATTGTCGCTATATTGACTTTTCCGCTAGCGTTTAAGAATTTAGGATCAATTTGTTTTTTAATTTTTTCAGTTGCCGTAGCATCATGCTTAGAGGACATTAAATATAAGTCTTTGAGGTTGGCATCATCCAAAATGATGTTTTTCGGATAGCCGTTGCCTCCCTCTTTGCCGACTGTCAATAATGTAACCTCAAACTGGCTTAGAAAATCTTCTGGAGATGTATTACTTCCGCCGTTCGCTTTAAATTCCCCATAATTCAGGGCCATTAATACCTCTTTGATCGCAAGTGAGCCGTTATTTTCAAATTGGAAATCTTTCGTCAATTTGTCTCCTGGCTTTAGATTTGATAAGTTGACACTTGCTGAATTTTCTTTAGCTGCTAAGTCAAGCGTACCAGATGCAAAAGTAGCATCTGTTGATTTAATATCGTTAAATGCTGCCCATGTTCCTCCTCCTACTAATGCTAATCCTAGTGCTGCTGATGCAACTCCTAAACTTAATTTCTTTTTCATACCCATGGCAAACTCCCCTTTTATTGAATGATTATATTATCGAAACCTGTTGCCAGGTTTACAACTGATGTTAAGTGGACATCGTATTGTCCTTTGTCTCTGTTTCCAAGACCTTCGTCTTTCTTTCAATCTCTCTGATCGCACTGCTGATTGTCACAAAGGAGTAGATCAGTAGCATAACGCCTGGAACAATCAGTAAAATAGCAGTGCCGATCGGCTGACTGGCAAAATGAAGCATGTAGCCGGCATAAGGAAGCTGAAAACCTGTATATTGCGCGCGGACATTCTCATCCGACACAGGCGCAGAATCCGCTGCAGCATTATTATCCCCTTTTGTTTGGAATAACAAATGATCGCCTTGCTTTGTAATATCAATAATTCTATGGGTTACCGCAGTGTCTGCATCCTGCATAAATGTGATTACGTCGCCCTTTTGGAGCTTTTTTACATCTGTGATTTCTTTCACGAGAATTAATGAGCCCGTTTTAAATTCAGGGTCCATTGAGCCAGACAGTACTGATTTCAGCGTGTATCCGAATACTGCCGGCTCTCCCCCGGATGAACGTGTTGATATCACAACAAGCGTTAACACAATAATCAGAGTAAAGATGATAACGTAAAGGATATTACTGATCAGCTTTAATGCTTTTTTCATCCTCTTCCCCGCTTTCCTTCTGAACTGGTTGATGTTCTTTGTCTTCAGTTACGTCTTTGTCAGCTGTTTTTTCTTTATCTGTTTCTTCTTTTCTGTCACTTTCTGCTTGATTGTGCTGAGTTTTCGCAGCTTGCTGACTTTCCTTTTTCGGTACTGTCGGTTTTTCGTCACACTTCGCAATTGTCATTGGTTCCGACCACTCAGACCTGCTGCCGTCCGCCGGATAGCCGGCCGGTTTATATACTTTAAACGCATAAATGCCGGGTTTCACTTTTTTCTTTGTTTCAATTTTGTAAAGTGATTCGCCTATTTGGTTGGAAACGTATCCTTTATCTATTACGTTCCCGTCTTTTAGCGGTTTGCTGGTGTTTGCCAGTTTATGAAGCTCCCACTTCCATTTCGATTTCTTAAGTTTCTCGCCTCTGTTTTCCAGCTCGGCAAATAGACTGACAGGTGAACAGACAGTACCTTTTGTATCTGTTTGATTCACCACGTGCAAATCACTTTGGTCCCACCGCTTATCATAATGACAGTTTTTATCTGTATGTTGAAAGTGCTCACACGTTTGAAGCGAAACATCCAAGTTTTCAATATCATGAAAAGCAGCGCTTGTATCTCCGTTAAATTGTAAGCATATCGCGGCTGTCAGACTGAATATGGCTGAAAGCTGAAAAACAAGCAGCAATCTCAGTTTCGTCTTAGCCTTATGCTGATTGCGGAACAATCGAAACATACCTTACCTCCTGTAAAACACTGTAACTAGATGTGACAATCGTTCTCTTTTAAGAACCGCACAAATTGAGTATAATCAACGAATGACGGATTGAAAAACACCAAAATCCGCCATTTCGTTCGTTTAAGAGAATGTTTTCATCATATTGCATAGCCTTACTTAATATTGCTCACCTTTTTAAGTTTTTTCAATTTTTTGGGATTGTTATGTGAGAAATTAAACGCATATCAGGCTAACATTTGGCAATAATAAACAACAAAGAAAGGGTGACGGCTTATGATCAAACAATGTGTGATTTGTCTGTCTCTTCTAGGTTTCAGCACCGCTGCCGTTCAAGCAGAAGAAGGGCCGCTTGTAACCGCCCGCCACATGTCAAAATGGGAAGAGCTTGCTGTAAAAGAAGCAAAAAAAAGGTACCCGCTCGCACAGGTACTGGTTAAACAAAAAGTTTGGGACCGCAAAAGAAAAGATGAAGCTGTGAAGCAATATCATTTAACCCTGAGAGAAGGCTCAAAGGAATTCGGCGTGTTTGTCACGATTTCATTCGATCCTTATAGTCAAAAGGTGAATAAAATTGCAATTTTAGAAGAATATCAATAAGGTCCTCCATGTGAAGGACCTTGTTCGTTATATTGGCACAATTTATTTTTTTCTTTTCAGCCATAGCCTAAAACCATAAGGTAAAATACCAAACCAATGCTGAGAAGCTGGCGTTTTTGTTTCTTTCCGAACCTCTTTTCGTTCTTTTCGCTCATCTTTCGGAGTGTCTATATATTTTACAAATTGCTGAGTCATATATTTGACATAATCATTCGTTTTCACGTGATCACCTCATCATTCAGTTATTATGAAGTGTTGGCTCACACGACTTTTTTTATACACATCCCCCTGGTTTATTCTGTCCAGCTCAGCAGTTTTTTCTGATTTTGATCGAACAGCAGCTGGGCGCTTTTTTCTGTTCCCGACTCTGTGATGGCTTTAAGGGTGATTTCTTGCTGTTCTTTTATGGTTGTTTCGCGAATGTCATAAGAAACCTGTCCATATGGAAGCTGCTGTGAACCCTTTTGGCCTTGTCTGTGCTCAAGAATGTGCCTGATGGATAGAAGCGCACCATTTTGCAGCAGATTTTCTCCTGTGTAATATTCTTTTGTTTCCTTCTCAAACATATGGCGTGAAACAAATTGAGAGGCGGTGAAATTCACAACCAGCAGCACAAGGGCAAATGTAAAAAGAACGGCTGGATAGATAAACCCTTTTGAGCAGTGCATTCACCCACCACCTAATGACGTATATACCAGAACAGCGGTGTGATACTCTTTATCATTCTCACTCTTGACTTTCAGCCAAAGCATCCCTTTTCTAACCTCTGCTTTCATTGTTTTAATATGGCCAAGCATCGGAACATGCCCTTTCCCGTCTACTCTTTTCCTGATCATTGAATGGTAGGTTTCAAAACGGACCTCTTGCCCAGACAGATTTCTGCAGATTAAGGCGCTGCCATGCTCAGCTGTCTGCACAGTCTGCGACTGCTTGCACTCATTCATAATCTGCTCTACCGAAATGATCCATTCTCGCTGCATGAAGCCCTCATTCTCCTGTTGACGTGCCAAAAATAAATGAAAGAACATCGCTAACGATCCTGATATGAGCAAATAGGCAGAAAGCGAAAATAGCACATTAAGAAGCGTATAGCCAGTCTGTCCGCAAAATGCTGAGACAAAATGGCTTGTCTTTATAGGCGTCTGATGAGATACATACGTTTTGATATTCTCCCTCCTCCTCCCATGTCATCGAGTATTTGTTATTGTTCATTGAAACAGTTTGTGATGAATTTCCTGCCCCTGTCAGCATATATTGGCCTATGCTTTCATTAACAATCTGATAGCCAATTTCTCTGGAGTCCGCCATATGTTCATTAACTATCAGCTTATCCCACAACGGCACTATTGTCAGAAGCATAAACAGCCATATGCTGAGGGCAGACATTGTTTCAATTGTAGAAAAGCCTTTATTTTTTCTCCACATTGACTCTTCCGCTCCCTAAATAAACTGTTATATCATAGGCAGCATGCCCTTTTATACGTATTTTTCCGCCTATATTCGGGTGCCCTTTCTCATTAAATTCCAATCGGTCTTTTAATGTCAGTGTCTCTGCTAAAAGACCATTATCATAAATACGGTCTATAACAGTGTCACCTATGATTACTTGATATTTTTTCTCTCGAAAAAGAATTTTTGTTCTTTGATGATTGGAAATTGCAGTCTGCTGCGCAAGTAAAATATCGTTTTTCAGCTGTGATACTGTCTGCCGTAAAGCTGTATTTTCATAAACAGGAGGAAGCGTGGTAAACACCGCAATCAGCATAATAGAGGCGAGACTTAAAACAAGCAGGCTTTCTAAAAGGGTGAAGCCGGCTTCTCCTTTTAATTTAATGTTCAACCTTAACCTCCCCGCCGGTAATGATAATTTGCTTTCCATTTGGACAAACCGCATCCTTTTTCACATAGCCTTCTGACTGTAAATCGCCGAGGCTTGGTGTCTTCCCGTCATGATCGAGTTCATATGCTGTTACCTGCGCCTTTATCATGTTTTGCAGGCCTTCACAGCCTTTTTTCTGAATGGTTTGATTATGTTTTGTTACATTCGGTATGGTGATCAATAGCAAAATAGAAATAATAAAGAGCACGATTAGCATCTCAACAAGTGTAAACCCTTTCTCATTCATCAGCCTCTTCCTTTCACATTTGATTCATCATCTGATACATAGGCAGGAGCATCGATAAATACACAATTAAAATCATTGCTGCCACAAATCCGTAAATAATGGGCTGAAGAATGCCTGTCCATTTTTGTGACTTGTCCTCAAGCCGTTGCAATATAAACTGACTGTATGTGAAGAGTTCCCGATCCAAGCGCCCGCTTAGCTGGCCATGAGATATTACTTTTGAAAAATCACTTTCGTAAAAAGGCCGTTTGTATAAAGCAGTTTCAATGGTTTCACCGGCTTTTAACCGTTCAATCATTTGTTCAGCTTCGTGGCGGTAGAAAGGGAGAAACGTTTGATGGCTAAATGCTTTCAAACTGTCATAAATAGAAAGTCCTGATGCCAGAAGACTGCTCAGCTGTAAAGAAAAAAAGTAGCTGTTAAACAGCCTGACCAGCTTTCCAAACAAAGGAATGCTTACGAAAATGTGCATTTGGTGGTCAGGGGATTTTTTCTTAAACACAAACCAATAATAAAGACCTATCCCTGCGGCCAAAAAGGCCATTAATATGAAGACGGCATCAAGGTGCTGAAAAAACGCAAAAATGATGTTTGTTGTGCGTGAGGTTTCTACATTCATCGATTGATATATACCGGAAAACTGAGGGATGATGATGTTTTGCAGCATATAGAGCATGACACCAACGGTAAAGATGAGAAAAAGAGGATATCGCAGCACCCTTTTTATCTGTTCTGCCTGCGCTGCTTTTCGTTCCAGCAGCTCCCCGCTCTGAATCATGGAAGCTGGCAATTCTCCATGTGTTTCAGCAAAATAACAAATACCAATAGCTTCCTTATGAAATGACAAGCTCTTTAATACATGGTAAAACGATTCTCCTTCTCTGAGCCGTCTTATTGCGGCAGCCAAGTCCGCCAGCTGCCTTTTATTCATTTGCAGCTGCATCAGGCGCAATCCGTCTAAAAGACTGTATCCGCCCGCTGTCATTTCACCCAGCCTTTTCAGTAAATAGGCTTGATCCTTTAACGGCCAAACTTTTCTAATCCGTTTCATGATAAACCCACCGGTCATAGTTATTTGTCGTTAAATAGCCGAGCGCAATCCCTTTTCTTATAATTTGACGCAGCGTTTGATATTGGTAATTTGCATTGTCCCCTTTCGCTTCCTGAATACACTGCTGAAGGTTTTTCCCGTATAGCAGCTCGTATACGCTTGCTCTCCTTACGTTTCGTGACAGTCGGCAATACACTGAAGAACATCCGTTTTCACAATACGGGCAAGCCAAATCAACTAAACGCTGAGCCGCTATCGCAATAACCGTTTGCTCGATTTCATTCATATTAATGCCAAATTCAAGAAGCCTGTAAATCGCGCCCTTGGCATCTCTCGTATGAAGGCTCGTCAGCACTAAATGACCAGTCATCGCTGCCCGCACCGCGATTTGGGCTGTTTCAGCATCTCTAATCTCACCTAAAATGATCATATCGGGGTCATGGCGCAAAATAGCCTTCAGCCCTGTGGAATATGTGACACCGGCTTTTTCATTCACCTGCACCTGAAGAACATCTTCATCCCTCGTTTCCACTGGATCTTCAAGTGTGACAATGTTTCGATTAAAATGTTTTTTTGCATATTGGATCAGAGAATATAACGTTGTTGTTTTCCCAGAGCCTGTTGGTCCGGTAAAAATCAGCATGCCGTGGGAGTGTTTTAAAAATGAAAGCAAGGTGGCTCCTGTCTGTGGGAATAAAGACAGTCTGTCAATCGAAGGGATATTATACTGAGGCATCACTCTGATAACGAGGCTTTCTTCGTTAATTGTCGGGAGCGTTGACATCCTTAAGTGAACGTCACCCTCTTTTAATTTTAGAGTAAGCGATCCACTTTGCGGCTTTCTTCTCTCCCCAATGTCCATAGCTGAGAGAAACTTAAAATGAGAAATGAGCCTTACACACTCTTCTTTTTTCATGTTTCGCTTTTTCAGCAACGCGTTGTCAACCCGAAAATGGATGATCGCGTCCCGTTCCCTAGGCACAATGTGAATGTCAGAGGCCTTCGTCTTATATGCCTCTTCAATTAAGGTTCTACTTATGTTTTCTATCGTATCCAATTTGATTCCCTCTCCTTTCAAAGCGTATTGTAGAAAAAGAAGACATGGTAATCAAACAAAGAAAATATGATTTTCTGATCTATTTACAACCTAAAAAAGTCATTTACTCCTGTAAAAATTGAAAGTCAGCTTTATGTATCACATGATTTTCGATTTTAATAAGGATATGAAAAGAGATTAATGGACAGATGTACGCAGTCCGGCTCTGGCTTCTAACGAGGGAATGATAAAATCGGAGTTTGACACTAACTAAAAACGGCGATCAGTTTATCGTATACAAAATAAAAAGGAAGAGGCAGCTGCCTCTTCCCGACTGTTTGTTATGCTGATTTAGAAATGTCACTTAATGCTTAGGCTTTCTGGTCTGTGTATTTCTTAACGGAAGGATTACCTAACGCAATACCCGTTAAACCTTCATTTTCAAGAATCGGTAAACGGCGGATTTGATGCTCTGCCATAAGCTGACTCGCTCCAGCGTCAGGCCTATCCGGATGACCGGCAACGATTTCTGTGCCCATGATGTCACTAGCTTGGCGCTTCTATTTGATCTTCAGCTAAGCTTGTGATGACAAAGTCCCGATTAGATGATTCCACAAATTAGAATAGCATCTACTGCCTGTGCCTTTTTCGTGAATTTTTTCTCTTCCTTTCTTGCAGCATATCTCCCGTCCAGCCTTTTTTCTTCAGATACAGGTAAATCAGAATTGTTGAACTGAAAATTAAAAATAGAGAAAAAAGATATCCGTATTTCCAATTCAGCTCCGGCATCACCGAAAAGTTCATTCCCCAAAGGGCGCCAAGTGCTGTAATCGGCGTAAAAAGCGTCGTGAAAATAGTAAGGGCTTTTACGATTTCATTTCCCCTATGAGAAGTAATGACCTCTTCTGAATGCAAAAGGTTGTTAAGCTCCCCCTCAAATTCACTGATGTATGTGAAACCTCTGTCAATTTTCAGATGCGTGCGCTGATAATCCTTTTTCCCTTCATTTTGAGGCAAGAAGGTTTCTTTTAACGCCATCTCAAGTTTTTTGGCGCTTAAGATCAAGTTTTTCCAAATCATCAGCTCATGGCGCAGTAAATGAACACGGTTTAAAATACTTTTGCTGTTGTCATCCTTGATTTGCCACCTAAGCTCTCTCAATCTCACTTCAAATTTGTCGACACCGATTAAATAAGCATTCATTAATTCCTCTAGAAGTATTAAGAACCCCTCTATGGCATTGTCCGCTCTTTTCATTTGCTGGACAACTTGTTTTCCCTTAATCCCTTCTAATATAGAGAAATCAAAATTGATGGTGAAAAAATATTGCCGTGTGATATAAAAGTGAAATACGGTGTGATCCTGTTCTTCGTTCAGCCCTTGATCATATACGATCGAGCCGAATACCGCTTCATTCTCCGCTTCTGTTGTATCCACGCGCAAAAAGTTAATATGATGATTATTTTCAAACCATTTTTCACATTGCGGCCAATGAGAGTAATGGATCAGATCTCTTGCCTTATCTCTTTCCTGAGGCCCCATTTGGTACCAAAACCAATCTTCACCTGTATGTACCTTCATGTTACGCTCCTCCAGACTTTTATTCTTTTGTTCTTTAATTGCCCAATGAAAAGCATTCCTAAACCATTTAGGCACTTTATCACATGTTTTGTGAGCTATTCCCGGTGGTATGGAATGTAGAAAGACATCGGAAAGGGAGGTGCATGCCTTCCTTGGAGAAGGCAGTTTATTTTGGAATTTATCAATTTATTAGCAGTCGCGTTTTTAATTTTGTTGACGGGATTTTTTGTCGCCGTAGAATTTTCGATCGTAAAAGTAAGACGATCCAGAATTGATCAGCTTGTCGCAAAAGGAAGAAAAGGGGCTAAAGCGGCAAAACATGTGGTCACTCATCTTGACGAATATTTATCAGCCTGCCAGCTGGGCATCACGGTCGCAGCTTTAGGACTCGGCTGGCTGGGTGAACCGACCGTACAGACTCTGCTTCGGCCGCTCTTTCATAAAGCAGGCTTAAACGAGTCGCTTACCCATCTTCTTTCTCTTATTATCGCCTTTTTAGTGGTAACGTATTTAAATGTCGTCATTGGGGAGCTGGCACCGAAGAGCTTCGCGATTCAAAAAGCAGAAAGCATTACGCTGATGCTCGCGAAACCATTAATCTGGTTTTATAAAATCATGTTTCCGTTCATTTGGCTCCTTAACCAGTCTGCCCGATTAATCACGGGGCTTTTTGGGCTGAAGCCGGCATCAGAGCATGAACTGGCTTATACGGAGGAAGAGCTTAGAGTACTGTTGACCGAAAGCTATAAAAGCGGAGAAATCAGAAAAAGCGAATTAAAATATATGAATAATATATTTACATTTGATAAACGCATGGCAAAGGAAATTATGGTGCCACGAAACGAAATGGTCAGTTTGTCAATTGAGGATGACTCAATCCCAAGCATGCGGGAAACGGTTAAGCAGACCAAATATACCCGGTACCCGATTGTTAAGGAAGATAAAGATAACGTCATCGGTGTGATCAATATGAAAGAAGTGCTGTTTTCATTGCTGACGAAAGACTTTTCTTTTCAGAAGCACAAAATTGAACCCTTCATACAGCCTGTCATTCATGTCATTGAGACCATTCCGATTTACAAATTACTCATCAAAATGCAAAAGGAACGCACCCATATGGCAATTCTCATTGATGAATATGGCGGAACTTCAGGTTTGATCACCGTCGAGGATATTATTGAAGAAATTGTAGGAGAAATACGCGATGAATTCGATTCAGATGAAGTGCCTCATGTTCGTGAACTGGGAAAAGATCATTATTTATTAAATGCGAAATTATTAATCAGTGACGTAAATAACCTGCTTGGAACTGATTTATCAGATGCTGAAGTTGATACGCTCGGAGGCTGGTTTCTCACACAGAACATAGACGCCGAGCCCGAAAGTGTCATTGAATATGATGGCTACTCATTCAAGGTTAAAGAAATTGACAGTCACCATATTTTGTTTATCGAAGTAAAAAAAGCTGAATAGCCATAGCACAGGCTGTTCAGCTGCTGCTTCTCTTGCGTGTTGAACGTGCTTCAAAAAAATACATCAAGCAAGAAACATCTTAAGATTCTTCTATCTTAAATCCTTTGTTGGCTAAAGCTTTAGCAAGACTTTGCTCTGTTTTCACCTTCGAAAAATCTAATCCGAGCTTCACAACAGTCTGGGCGATTTCAGGCCTGATTCCTGAAATAATCGTCTCAATGCCCAGCAGTTTAGTGCTGTCAATCACTTTAAAGATTTGATAGGCAACCATCGTATCAACGATGGGAACACCGGATATATCTAAAAATAAATATGAAATCTTTAACGCCGAGCATTGGGCCAAAACGGATTCCAAAATGGTTCTCGCTCTGTACGTGTCAATTTCACCAACAAGGGGAAGAATTCCAATGTCTTTAGAAATCGGCATAATCGGTGCGCTCAATTCATTGATCATTTCTTTTTGCGCATTTAATTGGATCACCGTGACCTGGTGATATTCTTCTGTAAATACCTCGATAATCTCATCAATCGTTTGATTCAAAATCTTGCTCCACTCAAATACCTCCTGAATGCCGATTTCTTGGGAAGAAGCAGCTTCACTGAAACCCTGAATCCATTGCCACATAATGTGTCTGAACGCGTTAAACTGACCGGCACTTTCCGTCACAGTCACCTCATGAACAGCACGGTCTCGGGCACATTGAAGTGACCATTGCTTAAGCTCATCCTTCACATCTTCTTTTCTAATGGATTTTGCTACAATCGCTACCAATGATTCATGCTGCTCTTTTAACTTTTGTTCTAATTTTTGCTGATCTTTAGCAGAATACAGTAAAGTTCCTTTTAACGTGCATGTTTCCAGCCATTGAAGTGTAATATCTTCTTTGTGCTCTGTTAAATACTGATCTAGAGCTTTCATTTTAATCGGTTACCTCCTGTGATGTTTATCTTTCAAAAAATTTATAATTGATTTGTATAACTTGTCTCACGTTACACATACTATTTTTACATTCAGTGGGCTATAGCCAAGCGGTAAGGCAATGGACTTTGACTCCGTGATCGTTGGTTCGAATCCAGCTAGCCCAGTTTCTGAACCGTGAAAAACCGAAGATAAGCTGATTCAAGCAAATCAGCGGATCTTCGGTTTTTCATCATGCAGATTGATGAACCGTTTTCTTCTTCGATAACTTTAACAGTTCTCCCGGATTGTAGCCGATAACAAGCTTCCTGTTGTCCACGAGAATCGGACGGCGCAAAAGCTTCGGTTTCTCAATTAAAAGTTCAAGTACTTCGTTTACAGTCATTTCTTCAATGTTTAAATTTAAATTTTTGAAGGTTTGGCTTCTTGTTGCTAAAATTTCGTCAATTCCTTCTGTCGTTAAAGATAAAATATACTTTAATTCATCCATCGTTGGAGTTTCTCTGAATAAGTGCCGTTCGTTAAATTCAATCTGGTGCGCTTTGAGCCAATGTTTTGTTTTTCGGCATGACGTGCAGCTTGGGTATGAGTAAAAAGTTAATTGTTCCATTATGTTTTTTCCTCCTCCAGTTAACCATCTCTTTGTAGAATAACTACCCGTATCAATTTTTCTTTAAACCATTTATTGAACTTTTTTTCGGGTTATTTCTAAAAAACCGCACATATAATAGAAAACGCAATCAAAGGGTTAAATACCATTTTTCATATTAATAATGAAAATGTTTACATTTTTGTCCGTGATCTATTATAATAACAGTCAGAGGGACTCTCGGGAGGGGATAAAAAATGAATCGCATGTTCCGGGTGTTAGGATTTTGGACGGGAATATTTGCAGTCATGTTTTATTTAGGTGATATGAAAGATGCTTCCCTTTTATTTTTTGGACAGACGATCTTATTTGTGTTTCTATCGTATTTGAATTTAACAGAACGGATGTACATTTATATCTTTGGCGCTTATTTAACCATCTTCTTTGCCGGCTTCACATACTATTCCATTTTTATTATGGTACCAGGCGGCGGAGGACATTAAATGCAAAAAGAGACAAACCTCACCGGTTTGTCTCTTTTTCTATAATGAAAATCCATTTAAAAACGGATTTTGATCCTGCTCAGTCTGCACGTCAGTTTCAGGGCCATGTCCGCTTAACACCAACGTGTGCTCAGGCAGCGTAAGCAATTTTTCATGGATAGACGTAAGCAGCGTTTCTTGGTCGCCTCCATGTAAATCTGTACGGCCTATCCCGCCTTGAAACAGGACATCACCGGAAATCACCAGGTCGGCATCCTTCACGTAGTATGAAACGCTTCCTGGGGAATGTCCCGGTGTAAATAGCGTCTCCAGATGGAAAGGCCCGATATTCAGCTCACCGTCCCCTTCAATTAAATGATCTGCCGGCTTAGCTGTCACTTCTATCCCTCTCAGCATTCCTGAGCCGTTCAATGAGGCATCTGTAAGCCAATTCTTTTCATTTTGATGCAGATAGACAGGGATATCCCATCTGTCTCTCACGTTATCCAGCGCTCCAATATGGTCAAAATGGGCGTGTGTCAGTAAAATGCCTAAAGGCGTTAATCCTTTTTCTTTTATGTATTGATTAATTTTATCCCCTTCGCCGCCCGGATCAAAAATCAGGCATTGATCATCACTGATTAAAAAATATGCATTCGCTTGAATCGGTCCTACAGGCATTCTTCTCCATTTCACTTTTCTCACCTCTTTCCTTTTTATGCTCCTATTATGAGGGTTTTTGAAAAAAGATTCAAACAATCGCTATGAAAACGCTATCGACAAACACACTGAAAACGGGTAGAATAAAAATGGAAAGAATTGCAGGTTTTTCAATGTAAAGGGGGCTGCGTAATGTTACTTGTCGTGATTTTCGGCCTTGTCGCTCTTTTCGCTTTATGGGGAGTCTTGCGTTCTGTGAAAAACAAAAATATACTTGGATTTTTATTAGCCGGAGCCACCTTGTGTGTGTTTGGCTGGTTTACAGTGATGACGGTGATAAACAGCGGTTATCCTACTGCACATTAAAACCTGTACCCAATGGGATACAGGTTTGTTTTTTATTGCTATAAATGTTTATTCACGCTTTCTATTTTACTTTCAAGCGTCGTTTTTTTGTCGCGTCTGTCATCAATACGAATGTTGGTCGCCACTCTGTGAAGCCCTTTTTGAAACGGCGCTTCGTGAATCGCCTGAATCACAGTGAAAAGGTCGCTGAGCTCGCCTTCAATCAGTGTGTTCATCGGTGTCAGCTGATATTTGATTTTCCCTTCGGCTTTATAGCCCTCTAAGATTTTCTGCACATCCGCCACATAGGCGCTTACACTAGGTGTTTCTGTTCCGATTGGGATAATGGTTACATCTGCGATAGCCATTAATTATTCCATCTCCTTTTTATCAATGATGATTGGCTTTATTTCATGTGATTTCAATGATATCATGCGCTCAAAATGAAACCCGTACAACGCATATTTTCCGTTCGGGGATACTTGTATCGGCTCCATTTCAGGCAAAGTAAAAAGATCCTGCGCCTTTCCCGATTTCATATCGATCGCTGACAGCTTATATGCATCCCCGCTTTCTTTAAACGTATAAAACAGTCCGCCAGCCTCATCATAATCATACTCCATCGGAGCCAGGCTTGTATATTTGGTTTGTAGCGGCCATTCTGCTGTAACTGCTTCACCATTCGATTGCGGTGATGTAAACTCATACAAGCCGTTCTCTCCGGAATCTACTTTGACGGTAAAGCTCATATCATGAAAAGAATCAAAGTAAAGGACATCCCCCTCGAGCCTTTTCTCCTTTTCAGAAGCAATATCATACGTATACAAAGGGCCTTCTTTATCGTTTCTTCCCTCTTTTAGATAGTCAAATGTGTTTTTTGAGGTCCAATGGACAAACGGAACCTGTATTGGACTTAAAGCAGACTTGTCTTTTTTGGCATCCACGAAATATGTATTGAAGTCCCAGTTTTCAGTGAATACCGTAACCATCATTTGATATGGATCATACTGATTCCATGCTGCCTCCAGCTCATACGTTTCGTATTCTTTCTGGTACAGCGTCTCCCCTTTGTGATTCAGCAAAACTACTGCTGTCTGTTGGCTATGCGTGATCTGCAGCAGAATCATCTGTTTCTTGGGATTGATTTGAACATCAACGATTTGACCATCCGTCTGATAGAGCTTTTCCGTTTTACCATTAAAGATTTGATATGCAAGAAGCTCTGTTTTTGTCGGATCTGAGGCTGTATACAGAATTGTGTTGTTATTAAGCCAGCCTTCCGCTCCGTCCGCTTTTCCTGCTGGCAGCGGAACAATCTCTTTTTCCTCACTTTTTGCCGTCGCTGCCTGTTTTTGCTGCTGATGAGACGGTTCGCATGCCGATAAACAAACTAACAATGCTGACAGCAGAATCAAACAAACTGATCTCATCAGCCTCCCCCTCCGATCATATTTATTGTCCCATATTTGATACGGCACGAAAAAGAAAAAGTTTCAGTTAGTCAAGAAAAAATAACGACCTCCATAAGATCCCGCTTGTCGCCTGATAAATCTGTGTAAACTGCTCAAACGGCAAGGGATTTTGACCTTTTCCGAGTTCAACCGTATAACCTTCTTTAAAATAGTGATGAATAAACCAGTCGCGGAATCCCGCATAGCTGTCAATATCCTTAATTCCTTTATAAATGTTTCCGCTTATCGCCTCAAAATCCTTTATTACAGAAGCCGATTCTTCAGGCTCAAGGCCTTTATATCCCCAATAGATTTCTTCTCCCTGAGTGTGAAGGGCCAGCAGCCTGTCAGGCGGATCCGCCGTTATCAGCTGCTGCATCGCAATGGATTCCGGCTCCGTAAGCGGAGAAGTTCCAGGAAAGTCTCGGTAGCTGGGCATTTTCGGTTTGCGGTATTTTTCAATTTCCCATAAAGACGGGAATTGTTTATTTAAATCAACGCCGTTAATATTTGCCTTCCATTCATTAAAATCCGGACGATGGCAGTTTAGTCTTTCAAGTTCATCTCTCCTGTCTCCCATGCCCGCTGATCCGTGTAAGACAAGATCAACACCATCCGGATTCACAAGAGGAACAAGAGACAGAGAGGTTCGGCTGAACAGCTCCAAAGGAGTAAAGCCATAGAAAGTAGTATTATGACATAAAGAGAGGCAATACTCCTTCAGCCATTTCAGCAGTACACTCGTGGTAATCCACTCATTCGCATGAAACGATGCATTCATGTGAACTTTTTTGGAGGTATGCTCGCCCGCAACTGTCAGCTCCCAGATCGGCCTGCCCAAAACGGAACGTCCGATTTCCCGGCATGAAACAAACGGAAACACATTGACTATTTTTTTTATTTCCTCTTCGACAGCAAGAAAGTCATAGATTTTTTCCTGCTCCAGCCAGTTATCAGCAGGCTGCAGCTGCAGCGGGTGTAAAAAGCGCTTTACTTCCTGAATGGATTGAAGCTCCTTATCATTGCCTTCTACAATCTTATAACCAGGACAGTACAATTGATGTTTCTGTGCTGTTTGATTGGCACTTCTAAGCAATGTCTCATCTATCTTCAGTTCTCTTGCCACTAAAGCCAAATTGTGTTTGATCTCAGGTTTTATCGTAATAAACGCCATCCTCATCCCCCTTTTTGTTACTATATGACGGCGTTTTTTAAAAAAGAAAGCCTCCCGCGTTTTTTGATACGGGAGACTTTATGATCATGAAGCCTGATCAAGAATTTGTTCTTTTCTTTTTGACGAGTTGTCCAGCCTTTCCTGATCATAAAATCGTAACAAATCTCCGTAAATGATTTCATCGGAAAGTGAAAGCTCCTGCTTCGCTTTATCTGCAAATGTTTCACATTGCTTTGCCTCTTTCAAAGGCTTTCCTGTCGCTTTGTCATAACATAGACCATCAGTATACACGACCTGGTCTGTGATAAAGCTGCCATCACGCAGCACTGTAAAGTCCAGTTTATCGTCAGAAAGCAGATCGTTGCCGAATTGAATGAGGTTCTTTGTATCAATACCTAACAGATTCATCAGCGTCGGCCGGATATCAATTTGTCCGCCTACCTTGTCAATCGTTTTCGGCTTCTTGTCTGTAATTCCAGGAATATGAACGACAAACGGCACTTTTTGGAGCTGCACTTCTTCAAATGGTGTAATTTCTTTCCCTAAAAATTGCCCCATCGCTTCATTATGGTTTTCCGATATCCCATAATGGTCACCGTATAAAACAATAATGGAGTTATCATATAAGCCGTCTTCCTTCAGCTTTTCGATAAACCGTTTCAGCGCCTCATCCTGATAACGCACAGTCGGGAAATACTTGTTTAACGTTTGGCTGCTTGAATCATATTCCTCAATCAATTTGTCCTCTTCATCAAGATCAAACGGAAAGTGGTTCGTGAGTGTGATCAGCCTAGAGTAAAACGGCTGAGGCAGGTTTTTCATCAGCTCTGAAGACTGTTCAAAAAATTCTTTATCCTTCAGCCCCCAGCCGACTGAATTATCGTCAGTCACATCATACGATTCAATATCAAAAAATGAATCATATCCAAATGAATCGTACATTAAATCGCGATTCCAAAAGCTCTTATTATTGGCATGAAGCACCGCTGAATAATACCCGTTATTTTTGAGAATCTCAGGCGCGGCCATGTATTGATTGCCCGCATTTGTAAAGAACACAGCGCCTCGTCCAAGCGGATAAAGCGAATTGTCAACGATAAATTCAGAATCAGAGGTTTTCCCCTGCCCGGTTTGGTGGTAAACATTACTAAAGTGATAGCTTTCTTTTATAAAATCATTCAAAAACGGGGTGATTTCTTTTCCATTCACCTTTTCATTGATCACAAAGCTTTGCGTCGACTCTAGAGATACAAGGATGACGTTTCTGCCTTTTGCGGCGCCAAATAAGTTCTTATTGGCATCTTTCGCATTGGCTGTGACATAGTTCTCAATTTCCGTCAGGCTGTTGCTGTCAGCCAGCGCTCTTTGTGCGGATTGCTTCGACTGAAGTACTCCGTCATAAATATGAAAATTAAACAGGCTGATATTTTTAACAAGCATTTCTCTGTCAAATGAGCGTGTCAATAGCTGCGGCCGTTCTGCCTCAGACAGACCTAAGTTGAAGAAATAAACGGAAGCCACAAACAGAAAATATGCCGCCCGTTCATTTTTCGTGGAGGGGATGTCTGATTGAAAGGCTTTTTGACGCATATGAAGCCATATTAAAATCACGATATCTACAGCCAAAAGGAGGTCTGTCGGCTCAAGAAGCGTTCCGATGCTGCTTCCCAGATCACCCATATTGCTCGTTTGAAAAAGAACCGGAATCGTTAGGAAATCATTGTAAAAACGATAAAAAACCATATTCGCCAGCAAAACAAATGTGACAATACAACTCATGGCAATAATGTAACGATTTCTGTTTCTTCCCTTTAAAAACAGGCTGAAGCCAAAAATAAGCAGCAAAAAGCTCAATGGGTTGATAAACAGAATAAATTCCTGCGTAAGATTGTCAATTTTAATATGAAAACTGGTTTTGTAAACAACATACGTTTTCAGCCACATCATTAAAATGGCAATCAGCATAAATGAAATCATCGAAAAAAACGGTTTTCGCATTTCAACCTCCTATGCAGCACGCTCAAAAAAATCAGTCTATTCTCAACATTCTCATTAACACATCAAATTAAATCTTAACCTGAACATAACAAAAAATCAATTTCATTTTCACAAATTTAACAATTTTGGTGTTTCAGCCATTCATTCTTAGCGATCCACGCTCCTCCGATAACGCCCGCATCATTTCCAAGCGCCGCAATAGATATATCAGCCGCTTCCGCAGCACGCGGAAAGGCACATATACGGAATGTTTTTTCGACTTTGGATCTCAGCAATTCTCCGGCTTTTGAAACGCCACCGCCAAGAACAATTTTTGACGGATTAAGCGAGCTGGCCAGATTGCCAAGCACCAGGCCGAGATGCTTTGCTACATAATCGACAACTTCGAGAGCTAATTCATCATTTTCATTTGCTGCTTCAAATACATCTCGTGCCGTTAAATGCTCAGATGCTTTTAATTGTGTCGGCTTTTTAGCTTCTGCAATTTTCTCTTTTGCAATTCTAACAATGCCAGTTGCCGACGCGATGGTTTCAATACAGCCTGTTTTACCGCAGTTGCACGGCGCCCCGCCTTCAGGGATGCTGCAAATATGGCCGATTTCTCCGCCAGCGCCATTTATTCCGTGCACAATCTCCCCATTCACAATAATACCGCCGCCAACTCCTGTACCTAGCGTAACGAGAATGACGTCTTTTGCGCCGTCACCCGCCCCCTTCCACATTTCTCCGAGCGCGGCAATATTCGCATCATTTTCTATAATCGCAGGGATGCCTGTTTCCGTTTCCAGATGATTTTTTAAAGCATAGTTTTTCCAGCCAAGATTCACCGTTTCATAAACGACCCCAGTTGCCATATCTACTGGCCCTGGTGCGCCCATTCCTATATATTTGACGATGTGCTTTGGTTTATGAAGCTCATCCAGCTTGCTGTCAATCGCTTTTGCTATTGTCACGGTAATGGTATCACCGGACTTATCGGTCGGCACTTCCCATTTATGCTGAATCTCTCCATATTGATTAATAAATGCGAGTTTTATCGTCGTTCCTCCAAGATCAATGCCCGCAAACCATATCTCGTCCATTTTGATCACCTTAACCTTTACGTAAATCTCTTCCGTTTTTTTGATTGTTCCAGCTCTTTATGAAGGACAGCTGCGGCTTTAGCCCACTGCTCCTTCTCAATCATATGATTTATATATAGTTCCTTTAATTCATCGAGCATAAACTCAATTTCAAGCTCTCTGTCACCAAAGTAAACAATGTGTCCAAATGTTTTTAATAGCTGCTGTACATCATAAAATGTATTCATATTCCTCACCATTCTTGATCTTAACTATCAATAGCGTAGTCATAAAGAACCCGCCAGTCAAGAAGAAAACGCTGACAAAAATACCCGGAATTCATTCCTTGGCAAATTCAACGCTTTATCATCTATCATTTATTCTTGTTTATTTTCAATTTCCTGCTGCAGTTTTTTGTAATGCTCTTCCTTCGGCTCAAGCTTTACAGCGGTCCTGATTGCCTTGTCAGCTTGACCAAGTTCATTTTTTTCCGCATACAGCAATGCCAAATAGTAATAGGACGCATGGTTTTTAGGCTCTTTTTGCACAGCTCTTTCTAAAAGAGAAATCGCCTGATCATATTCGCCGATTTGAATATCAGAAACGGCCAAGGCTTTCAGAAGATTAGCTGAAGCGTCTTTCTGCTCCGCTTCACCGTTCAGCAGTTCGGTTACTTCTTGATATTTTCCTTCCTGGTAAAGCTCACCTGCCTGCTGAATCAGCGCTGTCTCCTGATGGGACGGTGAATGTAATCCGTAATAGAGAAACCCGCCGGCCAGGGCAACCAGCAGAATCGCTGACACCAATTTTTTGCCCAAGGCTTTTGTTTTTGGCAAACCAAGTGCTGCCGCAGCAAGAAAACCGCCGACCAAGCCGCCAATATGCCCTGAATTATCAATATTCGAAACCGCAAAGCCAAAACCCAGATTTATCAGGATAATCACAATAATATTTGTGCCTATTGTTTTTAGAAACATTTTTCGATTTGACACAGCTACATATAGCAATGCGCCTAAGCAGCCGAATATGGCGCCTGAAGCACCGGCTGAAGGATACGGACTGAACACGAAGCTGGCAATCGATCCCGTGATACCCGCCGCCAAATAAATCAGCAAGAATCTTCCTGATCCATACATGCGCTCAACAGCGGTTCCGACCGACCATAAAGCCAGCGTGTTAAAGGCTAAATGCGCAAGGCCGATGTGAAGCACAATCGGCGTCAGCAGGCGCCACCATTCTCCGTCTGCAATCAGGCCGTTTTCCTTAGCGCCGAAAGCAACAAGCGTCTCCGTATTGGTGCTTCCGCCGTTTATTTCGAGCAGGAAAAACATCACGAGCTGCAACGCGATGAACAAATATGTAAAGATCGGCTTTCCGTTCTGGAAAAACGCCGCTTCTTTTTTCCGCTGTTCTTCTTGTTTCTGCACTAGTGAAAAAAAGCGTTCTTTTGCCATTTGGACGTGTTCCAATGAGTCTCGGTCTTCTGTCCATTCAACAGCTTCAAATGATGGAAAAATGGCTTGCAGATCTTCATGAAGCGACGTACCAGTCACAAGAGCGGTTTCAACGGATACCTGTCCTTTTTCAAAAGGCTTTTCGGCGATTTCCTGCCAGTCATCGACAGGTGCTTCCGCTGAGATCAGCACATTCAGCAGCTTCAAATGCCGTTTGCCGATAGACTTTCTGACATGCTCTATTCGCTCCGCCTGCACTTCTATGTCCCTTGCCATTTCTTGGCGAAAATCAATATTCTGTTTAAAGAGGCGAATCAGATCATGAGAGGATTTGTCCGGTGCTTCCAGCCATATTTCATCAGATTCACCGGATTGTATGACACCATACCCTCTCCTTACTAAATGCGCCGCGATATTCCAATATGTATACTCCAACAAATACATGATTACCGCTCCAATGGTTTTTTTTCATTATAACAGCTGGTGCTCTTGACGCCTACTAAAAGCAAAAAATCCCGTGAAAACGGGATTTTTAAAAAGCTTGCTGTATAAACTTATTGCGGATAAACGGAATTTTTAAAAAAAGATGAATAAAGGACCGTCTGATCCCAGGCTGGCTGAGTACGGTATTCATAAGACGGTAACGGTTTTGGTAAAACATCACGGCAGAAACAGCGCAAATGGCATAGATCATAAATTTTTTCATTATATCCCTCCTGCCATTAGGGTTTGTTATTCTTTCTGATTTATTCTTGATGAAGGGACGAGCTATGAAAAACAAGAAATGATTCGACCCTCAGTAACCAGCATTTGAACCGGGATATCATGTGAAAGATGCGGCACGTGATCATACAGCTGGCATTCTAAAAGCAAAGAGACTGTGTTTCCTTTATAATCACTTAAATAACGATCATAATAACCGCCGCCAAAGCCAATCCTATAGCCGTCAGGATCGAAACATACGCCAGGCACGATTATCAAATCAATCTGTGATTGGACCACTTCATTCGTTTTCTCAATGATCGGCTCCTGAAGTCCGGCGTAAACCGTTTCAAGCTGATCATCCGCTTGAAATGTGCGGAACTGCATTCTTTTCGTGTCAGGATCACACTTTGGAATACAAACTTCTTTCCCTTCCCCCCAGGCTTTTTCGATGATCGGCCGTGTCGGTACCTCCAGCCCTCTTGAAATGGTGACGGCTATGGTGCGGGCATTCTGCCATTCTTGGAGAGAAAATAAACGCTCGTTGATACACGCAGTTTTCTTAGACCATTCTTTACTTGTTATCGCTGATAAATTTTCCATTGTCTTTTTTCTTAATTGTGATTTCATTTTTATCCCCCTCGGAATAGAAAAAAGCCAGAACCTTTTTCAAAGCTCTGGCTTTTTTCTTACACCTCAAACAGCTATGCTGTTATTTTGTTTCACGGTGTAACGTAGATTTTTTATCACGTGGGCAATATTTTTTAAATTCAACGCGGTCTGGATTGTTGCGTTTGTTCTTTTTAGAAATATAGTTACGCTCACCACATTCTGTGCAAGCCAAAGTAATATTAACGCGCATTGTTTTCCCTCCAAACTAAATATCATTTACTTATTCAGACTTATATATAATACCACTATAATGGACGGAATGCTAGGATGTTTTTCAATGAAATCATGAATTATTGGATAGACGCTGATAAAGCTGTAAATAGGATGCTGTGATGATCTGTGGATGATGCAGTTTCATCACCCGTTCTCGGCCCGCTTCTTTTATCCGGCAGGCGTTTTCTTCATCTATTAATACGTTGTAAAGCCTATCTGCCGCTCCCCGTTCTTGCGAAAAATCAGCTGCAATTGCAGTTTTGTTATGAACGGCAAAGTCACAAAAACCGCCCGACTGCGATACGGCTGTCAGCACGCCTTGTTCCATGCTTTCTTGTACAGCGAGCCCAAAGGGTTCATAAAAGCTTGGGAAAACAGCCATTTCACATTGAGACAGAAACGTCACGATCTCTCTTCTATTTAAAAAAGGATAAAACATTACACTTTGCTTTATGCTCAACTGCTCAGCCAGTTTCTTATAGGATGCCAATAACGGCCCTTGTCCGGCTAGCACCAACTGAAGGTCAGGCCGGCATTTGTTCAGAATAGAAAATACCTTCAACAGCTGTGAAAACCCTTTTTCCGGAACAAACCTTCCAAACGAAAACAAGTATCTTTTATGTATCAACCTTTCAGCTAGACCTATTTTCGCCTCCTGTGACAGAGGACTTGGGATGACGGTTATTTTTTCACGAAACGGATACGCCTTACTAATCGATCTCTTCATAAAAGTGCTTAACACAATCAATTCATCGGAAATTTCGATGAGGAGCCGCTCCGTCAGCAGCCTGTACGGATGAGGTGTTTCTTTGCACACCTGCTTCCTTCCGCTTTCAAGCCCGTGGATCGTTGCAGCAAGCGGAATGCTGAGCTGCTTTTTCAAATAATGAGCGGCAGGGGCCGTCAAGTCATCATGGGCGTGAATCAGATCAAAGCGTTCATTGCATGACAACACTTGCTGAACCATTCTAACATTGGCATCAGCTATAAAGTCTTCAACATTCGCATAGGAACATCGCTTCCTGCTTGGAACGCAGACTGTTATGTTGATATGCGGATTTAAATAGGATATAAGACGGCTTAAATGAACACCAAGCCCGCTTTTCGGTTTATCAGGATGCTCGAATGAAAGCATAAGGATGTTCATTTCCCTCTTCCCTCACTGCGATAGCAGGTGTAAGCAGAAAATTGCTCCTCCCACCTGGTATGTGCTTCTGCATTGCGAAAACTGTTTATGTCGCTGACACCGTTTTCTGCAAGTAAGGTGCCCTCTGTTTCAGCTAGTTTGAGAGAAACATTCATCGAATTCAGTATTCTGTATTCAGCGCGATACAAAGCATGACCAGGCACCTGAACAATGATCCATTTCCCTTTATCCCGTTTTATGCGTTTCGTCCTGACAGCTTCTATACCGTTTCTTTTCATAAAAATACGGATTTCTTTTATCATGTCGGGCGTTTTTTCGAAAAGCACGGTTTCTGCCAGTTTCATCGTCTCAACCGACAGATTCCATCGGACTGTCAATCTGTGAGAGTTTTGGATGTTCATGTCGAATACATCCCTAAAAAAAGGAATCCCACTTCGAATGTTATAAGGAAATGAGTGTTGGTCCATAGGCTTCTCACATTCTCCTTTCCTTCCATTGGCTTGGTGATCCTATTAAACCATTACACATAAAGGAAGAAAAGAAAGATTTCTCGACAAAAACTCGTTTTTTTCGCGAATTCCTTTAGAATCCACTTGTTTTATGGTATAAAAAAGAAGGATAAAAAAAGAATAGAAGGTGATGAAACGTGGAAATTGCTATTATTGCGTTGTTTATCGTCAGTATAGCGCTAATTGCATTCTCATATTCTCAACGAGATCCGATGAAAGATGTCGAGCAGGAGCTTGAAACATTGCAGCTTTCTGCTATGCAGGAAATTTATAAGCTCAAAAAGAAAATGACAGTGCTTGAGGAAGAATTACTTGAAACAAATCTTGTGATCCGCAAAGCAAAGAACAGCGGCATCAATCAAAAGATCGCCAAACAAATACTTTCTAAATATAATAATGGCATGTCAGCTGAAGCAATTGCTAAAGCTGAGCATGTATCAGTAGAAGACGTGAATACGATTATAAAAGATAATGAGAAGGTGCTCGTATGACAAAACGAGGCATTCAGGCATTTGCCGGCGGTATCATATTAGCAACAGCCGTTCTCGCAAGTGTTTTTTATCTGTCAGATGAAGATCAAGCAGCTGCTGTAAAAGAACAAAAAACAGTAACCGAGCAAGACGTAAACAATTATCTCGATTCTAAAAAAATGGTGTCTGTTAACCGTGATGAATATCAAAAGCTTCTCGACTCAAAAGAGAAATCTCTGAGCGATGACAGCAGCTCAGACCCGAAAACAGGCAAAATAAAAACGTACAAGCTCATCATTAAAGACGGCATGAGCACCGCAGATGTATCAGCTATTCTTGAAAAAGAAGGCATTATTGCTTCAGCTGAAGACTTTAATGACTACGTGATAGACGCGGGGTATCACAAGGAGATCCGTGCCGGTGAATTTAAAGTAAAATCAGATATGAGCTTCAAAAAAATCGTTAAAACATTAACACGATAAAAAAAACAGGCTATTGTAACAGCCTGTTTTTTTTATCCGAATTTCCCTGTAATATAATCGAGTGTTCTTTGATCTCTCGGCTGAGAGAACATTTTATTTGTATTGTCGCATTCCACAAGCTCACCCATGTAGAAAAATGCAGTTTGATCAGAAACCCTCGCTGCCTGCTGCATGTTGTGCGTCACGATAACGATGGTGTATTTATTTTTCAGCTGAAGAATGAGCTCTTCAATTTTTCTCGTCGAAATTGGATCTAACGCAGATGTCGGCTCATCCATCAGCAAAATATCAGGGTTTGTCGCAAGAGCTCTGGCGATACAGAGACGCTGCTGCTGGCCGCCTGATAATGAGAGTGCAGATGAATGCAAACGATCCTTCACCTCATCCCACAGCGCCACGTCTTTTAATGACTTTTCTACAATGTCTTGCAGCTTCTTTTTATTTTTGATGCCGTGGACTCTCGGTCCGTAAGCGACATTATCAAAAATTGATTGCGGAAACGGGTTTCCTTTCTGAAATACCATGCCGATGTTTTTTCTCAAATCTACGATATCGACTTTATCTTTTAAAATGTTGCTGCCCTTATAGTTCAGCTCACCTGCAAGCTTTACATTCGGTGTCATTTGAATCATTAAATTCAATGTTTTAATAAATGTTGATTTGCCGCATCCTGACGGCCCGATAATCGCCGTGACTTCGTTTTGATTAATGCTCAAATTGATATTTTTTAAAGCATGGTTTTCTCCATACCATAAATTCATTCCGTTGACTTGATAAACTTCCTGTTTCTTTACAGCTTCGGTAGCAATACTCATTGCCGCCCTCCTATCCGAATTTCCCGTTAATGTAATCCTCTGTTTTTTGCTGCTTCGGACTTGTGAAAATTTGTTCGGTCTGTCCGTATTCAACGATTTCGCCGTTTAAAAAGAAAGCCGTCCGGTCAGACACCCGCAGAGCCTGCTGCATATTATGAGTGACAATGATAATTGAGTATTCGCTTTTCAATTCCGTAATCAATTCTTCTATTTTCGCATTTGAAATCGGATCAAGCGCTGAAGCAGGTTCATCAAGAAGAAGAACGGCCGGCTTCATTGCAAGCGTTCTGGCAATACATAAACGCTGCTGCTGACCGCCTGATAACGAAAGGGCGGATGAATGCAAACGGTCCTTTACTTCATCCCAGAGCGCCGCTTTTGTTAAGCTTTCTTCCACGATGTCGTCTAGCACTGCTTTGTTCCGCTCACCGGCATATTTTAATGCATGCGTGATATTTTGATAGATCGATTTCGGAAATGGATTCGGCTTTTGGAAGACCATGCCGATTTCTCTTCTTAAGCTGACAACGTTTATATTGCTTCCCAGTATATTTAATCCTTCATACAAAATTTCACCATCGCTTCTTGCAGAAGGAATTAAGTCATTCATTCGGTTAATATTTCTTAGAAAAGTAGATTTGCCGCATCCTGACGGCCCGATCAAAGCGGTTACCGCATTTTTTTCAATCTCCATATTCACATCACGAACAGCCTGTTTGTTTCCGTAGAAAATAGACAGATCCTTCACCTCGAGCACATTTTGCTGCTGAGGAATCATAACCACTCTCTCAGGCTTTTCTTTTACCATTTGTTCAGACATTGTTTTCGCCTCTTTCCGGTCTAATTTGCCGTAAGCTTTTTATAGATTATTGTTCCAAGCCATCTCGCCGCGAGATTGAAGATAAGAACTGAAATCACCAGCACTGCAGAACCGCCGTTGGCAATCGCTTCAGCATCCGGAATCATCCCTTGCGTATTTACATTCCAAATGTGGACCGCAAGTGTTTCAGCAGGTCTGAAAATATTAAGCGGCGATGTTTCAGAAAACGGATTCCACTCTGTAAAATTGAGGCGCGGCGTTGTAAGTCCTGCTGTAAATAATAAAGCCGCTGCTTCTCCGAACACCCTCCCCGACGCTAAAATGGCACCTGTGATGATGGAAGGAATTGCGCTTGGTATTAATACGGTTTTTACGGTATGCCAGCGAGAAACACCTAGAGCGAGCGATGCTTCCTTCAAATCTTTAGGGACTGAACGGACCGCGTCTTCTGTCACACGTACCATAACTGGAAGGTTAAATACTGTTAATGCCAGCGCCCCGCCTATGATCGTATATCCCCAGCCTGTCAGGTTAACAAACATCAGTAATCCGAACATTCCAATGACAATGGACGGAAGAGATGAAAGGACCTCAATACATGTTCTGATAAAATCTGTCACTTTGTTGTTAGGCGCGTATTCCGCCATGAACACGCCGCCGCCCACTCCGAGCGGGATGGTAATCAGCATCGTGATAAACAAAATATAGAAGGAGTTAAACAGCTGGTCTCGTATTCCGCCTCCTGCGGCGATGGCGCTGGATTTTGTCGTAATAAAGTCTAAGCTGAGCTGAGAAACACCGTTAATAATAATATAGGAAAACAAACCGACTAGAATCGCGGCGATAATGGCTGCGCATAAACCGAACATTCCAGTCGCCAGTTTATTTGTTAATTTGCGGTTCATTACACTTTCCTCCTAGATGACAAGTAGCGAATAAGCAGGATGAACAAGAATGACATCACCAGCAACACAAGTCCCATTGACCACAGCGTATTATTTTCAACGCTTCCGTATGTGGTATGGCCCATATTCAGCGTAATAATGGTTGTCAATGTTCCTGCGGTGTCAAGCAGACTTTCAGGCAAAACTCTTGTATTTCCAATCACCATTTGAACAGCCAGAGCTTCACCAAACGCACGCGCCATACCTAGGACAACGGCAGTCATTAATGTCGGAAAAGCTGCAGGGATGAGTACTTTTCTAATGGTCTGCCATCTTGTCGCACCGAGAGCGTAAGAACCTTCTCTTAAGCTTTTCGGAAGTGATGCCATCGCATCAGCTGAGATAGATGTGATCGTCGGCAGAATCATAATGGAAAGCACAATCGTTCCCGCCAATAAACTGTGTCCTGTTCCGCTCGTTTTGAACTGAGCAATAAAAGGCACCAATACTGTAAGACCTATGAATCCATAAACAACAGATGGGATGCCGACCAATAATTCGATCACCGGCTGCAGCACTTTCTTTCCCCAATTCGGCGCAATTTCCGTCATAAAGATCGCACCTGCTATGCCGAGCGGGGCAGCAATGAGAGCGGAGAGAATCGTTACTGCAAATGAGCCAAAGATAAATGGCAGCACTCCGTATTTCGGATCAGAATCTGTAGGGTTCCAATTCAGACTGGTTAAGAATTCAATTGGGCTTACACCATTTACTAGAAAAGATTGCAGCCCCTTAATGCCGAGGAAAATGGTGATTGCCACAGATGCCGCTATCATTATAAGCGCGCAGGCTGTCACGATCATTCTTCCCCGAACTTCATCCAATTGCCGGTTTTGCCTTGAGCTGATTAAACGTTCGCTCACAGACATATTTTCTCTATTGTTTATCATTGTTTTACACTCCTATGAATGTGTTAAGAGGAGAAACGGAAGTCTCCGCACTCCTCTTTTTATTTAGATCAGCTTTGCTTCCCTTTGGCATCGCGAGTCACTTTCATATCAGTAACCGGAATGTACCCTTGGTCAGTTACAATGCTTTTTTGAATGTCTTCACTTTTTAGATAATCAAGAAATTCTTTCGCTAGATCTTTCGCTTCGCCTTTTGTATAAGAATGCTGATAAGCCCAGATCGGATACTCGCCAGTTGTAACGTTTTTCGCTTCTGGCTTCACACCGTCAATGGATAAAGCTGTTACTTTGTCATCTGTTAAATATGAGAATGCAAGATATCCAATCGCTCCCGGAGTGTCAGCAATGATTTTTTTCACAGTGTTGGAAGAATCCTCAGTAATGCCTTCTACCGGTTCTTCTCCGTCAAGCGCGTATTTTACAAATGTCGCACGTGTACCTGAAGAATCAGGACGGTTTACAAGCGTAATTTTTTGGTCCTTGCCGCCAAGCTCTTTCCAGTTTTTGATTTTGCCAGTGAAGATTTTTTTCAATTCATCTTTTGAGATATCTTTTACACCTGTATCAGGGTTTACAGCCGCTGCCATACCGACTACTGCAACTTGATGATCGACAAGCGCTTTTGCGTCGATGCCTTCTTTTTCTTCAGCAAAAACATCTGAATTTCCGATTTGCACAGCCCCTTCAGAGACTTGAGAAAGGCCTGTTCCAGAACCCCCTGCTTGTACCTGTATATCAGCATCAGGGTTTTCTTCCATAAATTTTTCTGCAGCTGCAAGTACTAATGGCTGCATGGCCGATGAACCAGAAATGGTTAAAGAACCTGATGCCTTTTCTTCTCCTTTTGCAGAGCCGCTATTTGTTTTTTCACTATCTCCTGCGTTTCCGCATGCAGCTGCAATCATCATAAAAGCAGCCATTAGAAGCATAAGCACCAATTTGTTTTTTTTCATTTCCTGAATTCCCCCTGCGTATAATGTGTAATTTGTCCTACACGTTTAGAGTAAAGGTTCTATGTAAAATAGGTTTGAATCGAATGTTAAGGTTTTGTAAATCCGTGCATTTTTTTGTATAAAAAAAAACGCCCACATGATGTGGACGTTTCTGTTTAGTTATCAGAAGACGAGGTGTTTTCTGCTTTTTCTTCGATTTTGTCTTTATTCTTTTGCTGAGTATCTTCTTTGTCCTGCTTCGATTTCAGTTCAAAATATTTATCCAATACTTCTCTGCCGATTTCGTTGGTAATGGTATATTTAGCGCTGTAATCTACATAAGCCCAAGGAACTACAACAGAGATGGCAACCTCAGGGTTATCAGCAGGCGCATAAGCAACAAGTGTCGTATTATAAGTACCTTCACCTGTTTTTGATTTATTTGGTCCGTCATAGAACGATTGCGCTGTTCCTGTTTTAGCAGCAGGTTTATAAGATGCTGAAGCAAATTGACTTGCCGCCGTTCCTTTAGTCGCGACTCGTCTAAAGCCGGCTTGAACTTCTTTAATGTACTCGCCTTTCATATCAACTTTATTCAGCACTTCAGGCTGAACAGATTGTACAACTGCCCCGATTCCTTTTTCAGCGTCAGGTTCCCTTACTTCTTTTACAAGCTGAGGTTTCAAGCGGTAACCACCATTTGCGATTGTTGATACATATTGTGCCAGTTCGAGCGGTGTATACGTATCATATTGGCCGATAGCGTAGTCTAGCAAGAATCCCGTCAATCTGCTTGTTCCTTTATAGCCTGTCATTTCATTTGGAAGGTCAATCCCAGTTTTGACACCAAGTCCAAATTGACTGAAATAATTCCGGAATGTATCAAAAGCCGTCGTATCAATCGGTAAAGCTTGATGCGGTTTATATTCACCTTTTCCAAGTGCGATTGCAGTTTTAAACATGAATACGTTTGAAGACTGCTCTAAGGCTCTTTGAATATTAACAGGTCCTAAAGTAGTCCACGATTTTTTGCCGTTTTTATCCTGGCCAATATATAATGGTTCATCCTGAAAGACTGTATTTAGATTGATGGCACCGGTTTGAAGACCTGTCAGTACAGTTGCGCCTTTGACAGCTGACCCCATAGCATAAGATGACGTCATATTTCCCAATGCGTAATCGTCAATTTTATATTTCCCGTTTTCTGTTTTAATCTGCTTACCCGCCATCGTCAGCACTTCACCGTTTCTCGGGTCCATCATGACGACAAATGCCCGGTCTAACAATTCAGTACTTGGCCTTGCTTTAGCAGATTTGAGATTTTTTTCGATAATTTTTTCAACTGATTTTTGCAAGTCAATGTCAATCGTAAGCACGAGATCTTTACCGGCTTTCCCTTCAGAAACGGTCTTCGTTCCCGTGACATTGCCGTTTGAATCTGTGATATTTTCCACCTTAGCTTTTTGGCCCTGCAAAAGGCTTTCGTATTGATATTCTAGATAACTTTTTCCAACCCTGTCGTTTCTGCTGTAGCCAAGCGATAAATAATGGTCGAGCAGATTTGACGGTAATCCTTCATCAGAGCTAGAAACACTTCCGAGCACTGAGCGGAGAAGATTTTTGTACGGATATTCACGTTCCCAGTCTGACGTGACATCAACACCCGGCAGTTCATCTAAATGTTCACTTACAACTGCCATTTCTTTCGCTGATACATCTTCATTTTTGATGTATTGCGGTGTTAACGCATATCCGGAGTCCATCTGTCTTTTAATGGCGAGAATCTGCATGTCTTTATCAGTCAATTCATTCAGCTGCTTATCGGTAATCCGTTTCAGCTGGAGCTGATATAAATCATCATCTGATAATTTTTTATTTTCTACCTGCTGTCTTTCCTTAGAAGTAATCAACTTTTTCGCTTCTTTTGGTCTTGTCAAAATCCAATAATCTTTTTTATCCCGTTCTGTTACTTTTTTTGTATCGACTTTAATCATATCCGCCAGCTTCTTTGCGATTTTCAAACGCTGTTCTTGCGTTGTAGATTTAGATCTCGTGTATGTAATCGCATTTAAAGCCTTATTTGTCACAATGGCATTAAAATTTCGATCATAGATTTTCCCGCGCGGCACAGCCGAGCTGACTTCACTTTGTTCCTGCTGATTGGCTTGATTTTTGTAATCATCGCCTTGAACGATCTGTTTAATGCCAAGCTCCACAATAATCCAGGTGAAAATGACAAAAGCGGCCAAAAATAAAATGTTCAGCCGGATCGGAAGCGACTTCTTTTTCTCTTTATGATTTTGCTTTTTTTGTTTATTTCTCCTCATAACATCACCTTTTCTATTTACAGAAAGAAAAGACACTCAAGTAAGAGTGCCATTTTTCATTTTAAAGGTTTTTTCGACTTTTTTCTACAGATAACCCCTTTTTGCCAAAAAATTATCTTTGGCCCTTTAAAAGGTTCGGTTCAGTCACCCGGCCCTGGCCGTCTTCTTCCATAGTTTCATTTTCCTCATCTTTCTCTTTAAAACGAATATCCTTGACAAAGTAATAAATCAGCGGATGTCCGATGCCCAAGATAGCAAGCGACAAAGGTATACCTATATCTTCTTTTAAAAGGGCCACGATAAGGAGAAAGCATAAAATCGAAACAATTCTGCCGGCGTTTAGAAAAAGCTCTCTCAGCACGATATATTCAATTCTCGCTTTTCTGGCATGCCTGGCCCGGCCTATGACATCATATGTAAGCGATACATAAGGCACGAGCAGAAGAGGATAGCCGATCGCTATAAACACACCGTACGTCAATAATGTCGTAAAACTCATATGAAAGAGTATCAAAAACAGCGCACCATACAGAATAAGGCCGCCAAGCAAAATTGATTTTTTACGGGCCTTTTTCTTGATCAGCCTTGATGCAAAATAATAGGCAAAAAAGGAAACAGCTGAGTTGACAAGACCAAAGGTTCCGAGAGCCAGTTCGCTGTTTGTCTCAATAAACACAAAAACACTGATTAGAAAGACGAAAATCCCTTCTCTCAAGCCCTGAAAAAAATGCGCATTTGTAATTCGCCGCCAATTCATATTAGTGTGGCGTTCTCCAAATACCTTACTCAGCATAAAATGGCCCTTTGATTCTCTCCGTTTTAGGAAGAAGCTCATCACGACAGCCAGTGCAAATAAACTGAGGGAGAGACTGAAAATGACAGTGTAACCCGTATTATTTTCAAGTCTTGAGATGACAAATCCTGCAACAATCGGACCAATCATTCCTGCGGATGAGGACAGGATGCCCATAAAGCCGTTGAAAAAATCCCGCGTATCAGGCTCTGTTATTTCAAAGGTGAGCACGTTAAACGCGAGCCAGTAAAATCCATAGCCTACTCCGAGCACCGCTCCGATGAGAACAAGACGTGATGCAGCCGTTTCCCCAGCCAGCAGCACACTTAAATAAAATGCTGCTAAAAAAATCACTCCGAATCTGAGAATGAAAACCCTGTCTATTTTTTTGGCTAACCGGCCAGCTAAATAAAATGTTATCGGCTGCATCGTCACAATCGATAAGTTGTATATCGCCAAGTCAATAAATTTCCCTGACTGTTTCCAGAGATACACATTCACAAATGTATTGGACAGCGCAATTCCTAACGAGTAAAGACCGCCAACGGTCAGCAGAAGGAGTAATCCTTTATTTACATCTACATCGCCAATTACCTTTTTTAGTTTGCTCATTACTGACTCCCCTTTACTACCCCTTAGTCTGTCTCACTGAAACGGAGATATGTAAAGAGAAGACATAAAAAAAACAAGGCCCTTTTATGAGGACCTTGTTTTGCGTTATTATTTTGCTTCGCTGTAAAGACGAGCAACTTCGTCCCAGTTTACCACATTCCAGAAAGCTGAAATGTAATCAGGACGGCGGTTTTGATAGTTCAGGTAGTAAGCATGCTCCCAAACATCAAGACCTAGGATAGGCGTTTTGCCTTCAGAAAGCGGAGAATCTTGGTTTGGCGTGCTTGTGATTTCAAGTTTGCCGTTGTTTACAACAAGCCATGCCCAGCCTGAACCGAAACGTCCAGCTGCTGCTGCAGCGAATTGTTCTTTGAATTTGTCAAAGCTTCCAAATACACTGTTGATCTCTTCAGCAAGCTCGCCAGTTGGCTCGCCACCGCCGTTTGGAGATAAAAGTGTCCAGAATAATTTGTGGTTCGCATGTCCGCCGCCATTGTTGCGGACTGCTGTGCGGATGTTTTCAGGAACAGAATCTAAATCTGCAACAAGCTCTTCAACTGATTTGTTTGCAAGAGCAGTGTTTCCTTCAACCGCTTTGTTTAAATTTGTAACGTATGTGTTATGGTGCTTCGTATGGTGAATATTCATAGTTTCCTTGTCGATATGCGGTTCTAAAGCATCGTACGCATAAGGTAGTTCTGGAAGTTCGTAAGCCATGATAATTCCTCCTTAATATATATGTACTGAAATGCCGCTTTACAGCGAGCCTTTCTTCATTCAATGTAACAAAAGAACGCCATGTAATCAATGAAAAAGCTCACAATTTGGCTATTTCAGCAGACATATTTCACTTTAACCGTTACTTTGTCACCTTAAACCTCCTGAATGGCATCTTTACAGAACAGTCCATAAAAAATATCCGATCATTAGAAGCTGAATAATTCCCTTTGCAATGACACCCGTTAAAAAGCCGATTAATGAGCCTAGCCCAATTTTAAACGCTGATTTTACATCTTTTTGATGTACGATAAGCTCTGCACAAACAGCCCCGATAAACGGCCCTAATATGATTCCTGCAACCGGAATCACAAATGGTCCGATTAACAAACCGATCGTACTCCCCCAAATAGCAGCTTTGCTTCCGCCGAACCTTTTTACACCAAGCAGGTTGGAAACATAATCTGCAGCGAATAATACTGCGGCGAATACAGCTTCAACCAGCCAGAACATATAGGAATACGGACTGAAAGAAAACAAAAATCCGTATAATACAAAACCGGCTACAATAAATACAACACTTGGAATAACAGGGTACACAAGCCCGATAAAAGCGATGATAAATAGGGCCGCGATCAACAGCCAATACAAAACATCCATAGAATCCATCCTCCTCAATATGCTTACATCTCTGATCTTACACTTCTGCCAATGCAGGTCTTCCTTGTATTCAAACGCAGGCAGCGATACAATAAGCAACATATATTGTATAGCTAGGAAGTGAAGACAGTGAATGTATTTCAGCTTTTCATCAAAAGTACATACTCTCCACGGGATATTGCAAAAACAAGATTTCAAGGAATCGGAAAAGCGATTCTTTATGTATTTTTGCTCTCTGTCCTTTTTGCGATCCCCACTGCTTATTATGTAAGCTCAGGGACCGTCCAATCTATGAACGGCTTTAAATCCGTTTTAAACAAAGATTTCCCTGATTTCACAATTTCAAACGGCAAACTACAAACAGATGAAAAAAAAGCCACAGAATCAAAGGCAAACGGCTTTGTCATTGTGTTTGATCCGACGGATGCATATGGCACAGAACAAATCGAAGCAAAGCAAAACGCAATAGGTATACTTCAGGATAAGTTTGTTTTGGCCATTGACGGACAGGCCCAAGAGATGGCTTACTCAATGATGCCGTCAGATTTAACAAAAAAAGATATCACTGCAGGGTTAAACCAAAATAAAGCGATGATCGTGACTGTTCTTTCAGTACTCATTTTTCTCGTGACAGCGGCGGGAAAATTTATTGAGGTTTCTTTCTTGGCGCTTATCGGGCTAATCATAAAGAACGCTCAGCAAAAGCAGCTGTCCTACCAGCAGCTATGGAAGCTTTCTGCTTACTCCATCACCCTTTCAACGATATTTTTCACGATTATGCGTGCGTTAGAAACAACGGTGCCAAGTGAATTTTTAGTCAACTGGTTTGTAAACTTTGTCATCCTGTTTCTCGTTTTAAAAGAGCTCCCGTCCAAAAAAGCTGCTGCTTAATTCGGAGACTGCCTTCGCAGTCTCTTTTCTTTTGTCATGAATGATAACGGACAAGCATACAATGTTATAAAAAATGTTGTATGCGGGAGGCAAAATCAATGAAACGTCTCACTTTTGTATTCGGCATTCTCTTTATCCTTTTTATCCTTTTTTATGATCTTAAAATTGGAACGATCCCTGTTCAAAACCTCCCTGTTTATAAAGCATCGGCAAAAACAACTATGCAAGAAACAGCATATAAAACGGTAACGGTAAAACCGGGTGACACGGTCATGTCAATTGTCGGAACTGCAAGTTCCCCTGACGATATTGTAAAGGATTTTGAAGCGCTCAACCCAAATGTAAAAGCCAATACGATTCAGGCAGGAACAGCATACAAATTCCCGGTCTACCCATAATTAACGTTAATTTCTTGTCAGTTTGGCGAATACACTGTTACAATATAATTTGTAAAATACATTGACATACACCATACTAGGTTTATTCTATCTAGAAGCGGCAACTACAATTAAGGAGCGATTGACAAGTGAGTGAAATCACCCATCGTACAAAAACGCGTCCCGTTAAAGTGGGACCTTTAACAATAGGCGGTAACAATGAAGTCGTCATCCAAAGCATGACAACAACCAAAACACATGATGTAGAAGCAACGGTTGCGGAAATTAACCGGCTGGCTGAAGCCGGATGCCAAATCGTGCGGGTGGCTTGTCCGGATGAACGGGCGGCAAACGCCATTGCGGATATTAAAAAACGGATTTCCATTCCGCTCGTCGTTGACATTCATTTTGATTATAAACTTGCGTTAAAAGCCATTGAAGGCGGCGCAGATAAAATACGAATCAACCCAGGCAACATCGGGCGCCGTGAAAAAGTCGAAGCGGTCGTTAAAGCGGCAAAAGAAAAAGGGATTCCGATCCGAATCGGTGTAAACGCAGGTTCATTGGAAAAACGGATTTTAGAAAAATACGGATATCCGACAGCAGACGGCATGGTAGAAAGTGCTCTTCATCACATTAAGATTCTTGAAGATCTTGATTTTCACGATATTATCGTCAGCATGAAGGCTTCTGACGTAAACCTTGCCATCGAAGCTTATGAAAAAGCGTCAAAAGCATTTGATTACCCGCTTCACCTCGGTATCACCGAGTCAGGTACGCTGTTTGCCGGTACAGTAAAAAGCGCAGCAGGACTTGGCGCGATTTTAAGCAAGGGCATCGGAAACACCCTGCGTATCTCATTAAGCGCAGACCCGGTTGAAGAGGTTAAAGTAGCGAGAGAGCTCTTGAAATCCTTTGGTTTGGCCTCTAACGCTGCAACGCTCATCTCATGCCCGACTTGCGGCCGTATCGAGATTGATTTGATCAGCATCGCCAATGAGGTGGAAGAATATATTTCTAAAGTGAAAGCGCCGATTAAAGTCGCCGTTCTCGGATGTGCGGTAAACGGCCCGGGTGAAGCGAGAGAAGCTGATATCGGCATTGCTGGAGCACGCGGCGAAGGCCTTCTGTTCCGAAAAGGTAAAATTGTCCGTAAGGTTCCAGAAGAAACAATGGTTGAAGAACTGAAAAAAGAAATCGACATACTTGCTGAAGAACACTACGCAAAGCTTGAAGCTGAAAAAGCGAACTTAAATGAAGAAACACAAAAAGCTTGACGGGAACCCGTCAAGCTTTTTTGTATTAGAAAAATGGAATAATAAATATTCCAAGCACTAATGAGACAACACCAATCCCCATAGCCCATGCGCCCAGGCTTTGGGCTCCTCTTCTTCTTGCGATATAGCCGACAATAATACCGGCAGCTCCCAACAAAACAGGAAGGACAAACAATGAAATAATGGACAAGGCTAAAGCGATATACCCTATCCCCCGTCCTTCATTGACATTGCTGCCGCTGCGGTCATTCCCTTGGTCATCGCTTCGGTCAGAAGCACGGAAAGGCTCTGCAATTTCAGCAGCTGTTTCCTCAAAAAAACCATCATTGTCGCGGGTAATATTTGTTCCTTCAGAACCATGATCTACATAGTAACTGTTGTTATCACGTTTTTCGTAATCGTTTGCCACCTTCAATTCCCCCTTCTGTTTTATAAAGGAGCTTTTATAGTTTGATCCATTTTTCCCGATTCATGTTTGCTAAACTTTTCTGGTAATGCTAATTGTTTATGTTACACTTGAAAGGATGAAACTGAAGGAGTGTGGGCATGTTACGTTTAGGAATAGATATTGACGGCACAATCACGGCTCAGGATACATTCGTCCCTTATTTAAACCGCTCGTTTAATCTTTCCATTTCATTAAACGATATGACGGATTATGATTTAACAAAACTGTTACGTATTACACAGGAAGAATTTTGGGATTGGATGAATCAAAATGAAGCGACGATATATAAAGAAGCACTTCTTGCGCAGCATGCAAAACAGTCCCTTGACCTCCTCAAAGAGGAGCACCGGCTGATTTATATTACGGCGAGAAGGACTCATTTAAGCGATATTACGTACGAATGGTTTGACAGACAAAACATCCATTATGACCACATAGAGCTTGTGGGCGGGAATCATAAAGTCGAAGCGGTCAAAAAACATGACATCGACTTGTTTTTTGAGGATCATCATGGAAACGCAATGATGATTGCAAAAGAAGCTGGTATACCGGTGATTTTATTCAATTCGCCTTATAACCAGCTCCCGATTGATTCAAACATCATTAGAGTTAACAACTGGCTCGAAGCGGTTCAATGGATAAATGAAAATAAACATTCTTTCATACGTGTGAAAAATTAAAAAAGGAGCCTGATTAGGCTCCTTTTTCTCTATCCTTTCACTCTCATGCAGAGGGTTGATCTTGCTTTTCCTGTTCCTGTTCACAGCTTGGGCATGTCCCGTAAATCTCAAATTTATGCCCGCTGATCTGATAGCCATCTAAGTCATCATAGAGCTTATCCATCGGACAAGACTCAATCTCTTTTGTTTTGCCGCAAGCCAGGCAAATAAAGTGATGGTGATGATGAGTAAATGAGCATTTAAATCGGAACAGCTTTTCACCGGAGAGCTCAGTCGTTTCCAAAATACCTAGCTCTTCATACAAAGATAGGTTTCTGTAAATCGTATCAAAGCTTAAACCGGGATAATCATCATTTAGTGCAGAAAGTACATTTTTAGCGGTCAGATACCTGTCCGAATCAGCAAAAAGCTGAAGCATATCTTCCCGTTTGCTTGTATATTTATATCCGTTTTCTTTCAGTAAGTTCAGCGCTTCTTGTACGTTCATGAAGGGCCCCCCTTTTCGCTTTGCTTAAGAACGAACGTATCTTAAATATCAAAAAGAAAATGGCAGCTGTCTGACCAGCAAGCCATTTTCTTAACTACTGATAAAATTATACCCATAAAATGAATAAAAGTAAATGAAAGCCTAGTGGATTGCGGTTTTGAATTTGCCGCCTCTTGTTTCATGAGTATTCATAATTGTAATAAATGCATTATCATCGACTTCAAACACAATGGATTTGAGCTTGGTCACTTCCAGCCTTGTGACAACTGCATAAATCACATCTTTTTCCTCGTCTGTATAGCCGCCTTTTCCCTTCAGCTTTGTTGTTCCGCGTCCGAGACGGTGTAATATTGCGTCGGAAATCTCATCATACTGGTCCGAGACAATAATCACAGCTTTTGTTTCATCAAGCCCTTGGATGACCGCATCAATGGTTTTCATGGCAATGTAGTAAGTCATGAAAGAATACATAGCTTGCTCAGGACCGAACACAAAACCGGCCCAAATAAAGATAAATACATTGATAAGCATCACAAATTCACCAACTGAAAACGGCAATTTTTTCGTTAACAGTATACCGAGAATTTCTGTGCCGTCCATTGAACCTCCGTTACGAATCACCAGACCCACGCCAAAGCCGAGCAATAGACCTCCGAATACTGTAGCCAGAATAGGCTGTGTCGTAATGGCTTCTACGTGGTGAAGTGAGGATTCGATTACGGCAAGGCCGACGATCCCGATAACAGTAGAGACGAGGAAGGTCTTACCGATATATTTATATCCGAAGATCATAAAAGGAATGTTTAAGATGACAACAAAAACAGCGAAATTCAGAAAGGGGTTTGACATAAAGAGGTGGTCTAAAATAAGTGATACACCGATAATGCCGCCATCAATAAAATCATTGGGGACTAAAAATAATTCAATACTCACCGCCGCAGACGCAGCTCCGATCAGAATCATAATGACCCTGAATATAAAGTGGGTAAATGATTCTCTTTTGTGTTGTTTTGTTGGGGTCATAAAATCTCCTTTCCTGCAATAACTATTTTAAATACACTATGACTCTATTTTACCATGAAATGCTGACACATTTTATTGATTTGCCCATACATTATGTCTGAGAGGTGGAATGTTCGATGATATTATTTCAAAGAATTATTTTGCAAAGACTCAATCAAGCCACTGCTGAAGATTTATTGAAGTACTCCAAGCAATACGGAATCAGTCTGACAAAACCGCAAGCAATTGAAGTAGCAAACCTGTTATACGGGAAAAATGTGAATATTTTTAATGAGCAGGAACGTACGCGGCTGCTGAAACAAGTAGAATCCATTACTTCAAAAGAAACAGCCCAAACCGTTCATGAACTTTTCAAGCAATTCTCAAGCTAAAAAAAAGCGGGGGATTCAATCCCCCGCTTTTTTATTGCTGTAAAATCTTTTCGAGTAATGTGTTGTCAAATTGCTTTTCTTTCAGCATTTGAATCTCAAAACGGTACGGCGGTTTTTTGTTCTTTTTATCTTCACCGACATACGGCGTTTCAAGGATTTTCGGGATATCTTTTAACTGCTCATGATGAACGACATATTGCAATGCGTCAAATCCGATTTCCCCGAAGCCAATATTTTCATGACGGTCTTTTCTCGCGCCTTTGATATTTTTGCTGTCATTGATATGGAGCACTTTGATTCTGTCAATACCAACAATTTTATCGAACTCATTCAGCACTCCGTCAAAATCTTCGACAATATTGTAGCCGGCATCATGTGTATGGCATGTGTCAAAGCATACAGACAAATGCTCATTGTGTGTAACGCCATCAATAATTTGCGCAAGCTCTTCAAAGCTTCTGCCGCATTCAGACCCTTTGCCAGCCATTGTTTCTAATGCAATCTGCACATTTTGATTCGGATCAATGACTTCATTTAAGCCTTCAATAATTTTTTTAATGCCTTCCTCGGCTCCCGCGCCAACATGAGCACCCGGGTGAAGGACGATTTGCTTCGCGCCGATGGCAGCTGTCCGCTCAATTTCAGAGCGGAGAAAATTAACACCAAGCTCAAAAGTAGCCGGATTGACCGTATTGCCGATATTAATAATATAAGGCGCGTGTACGATAATCTCGTCGATGCCGTTTTCCTGCATGTGAGCACGGCCAGCTTCTATATTTAAGTCTTCAATTTTTTTTCGGCGCGTATTTTGCGGCGCGCCTGTATAAATCATAAACGTGTTCGCCCCGTAAGAGACTGCTTCCTGACTCGCAGCCAGAAGCATATGTTTTCCGCTCATAGAGACGTGTGAACCTATTCTCAACAACCGGTTCCCCTACTTTCTTTTTTTAGATTGATTTCTTCGCTGTTTTTTCTTAATTTTCTCCATCTCGTAGCTCATTTTCTTTTTATATCCGGGCTTAACCTTCTTCGGCTTTTTCACGAGACGATGGGCGATTTCATCTGCTTCGTTCGGCGTCTTTTTACGCTTTTGGCGGCGCTGTCGGTCATCGCCTTTTTTCCATTCGCCTTTTTCAATCTCCAGGTAATCAAACTCAATGCCCATTTTCTCAAGCTTCACCAATGCATCCTCATCAGAAAGCTCATAAATTGTCATGGCCTGTCCTGAAGAACCCGCGCGCGCTGTTCTGCCCACACGGTGAACATAAAAATCAAGATCATCCGGCAGCTCATAGTTGATGACATGGCTGACACCTTTAATATCAATGCCTCTTGCGGCGAGGTCAGTTGCAATTACATAAGTGAATTCCAAATCATTAATCTGCTTCATGACTTTTTTACGCTCACGAGGCGTTAAGCCGCCGTGCAGAAGTCCGATTTTCATCCCTTTGTCCATCAAATATTTGGCGATATGGTCGGCATTGTTTTTCGTATTAGCAAACACAATGCCTAAGTAAGGGGTCAGATTAGACATGATATCGAAAAGAAGCTTGTCCTTATCTCGGTGCTTTGAAGGAATAAGAATATGCTCAATTTTCGCAGCAGTGACCTGTTTAGGCTCCACGTGGGCGTATTTCGGGTTTTCCATGTATTTTTTCAAAAACGGTTTCAGCTTTTCCGGAATCGTTGCAGAGAACACAAGCATCTGCAGATCCTCTGGCATACGTGAACCAATGTAATCAACGTCTGCAAGGAATCCCATATCCAGCATTAAATCCGCTTCATCAATAACAAGAGACTCAGCTTTATGAACACTTAATGCCTGTTCTTTGATTAAATCCGCAATCCGTCCCGGCGTTCCGACGACTAGATGCGGCTGCGTTTTCAGTTTATCAATGGCTTTCTGCTTATCTGTGCCTCCGATAAAACATTTGGAACGAATCGAATCACCTTCAGCACCCTGAGTGATTTTCAGCGCTTCCTGATGAATCTGGTTGGCAAGCTCGCGCGTCGGAGCCGTGATGACCACCTGAACGACATCCTTAGCAGGATCAATTTTATTTAACAAAGGAAGTAAGTAAGCATGAGTCTTTCCGGTTCCAGTCTGAGACTGTCCGATGACGCTTTCTTTTTTTAATACAGCAGGAATCAGCCTTTTTTGAATATCAGTCGGTTCATAAAAACCAAGGCGATGTACTGCATCTATAATAAACGGTTTCAATTCATACGCATCAAATTTAGTTTCTTTCATTTTTCCCAGCTCCTTAAAGCGGCACATTATGTGTCCATCATCACATTATACCCGATTTCCCTTAAAAACACCACGTTTGGAAGGCGTTTGTTTTACAGATAAGGAAAGCAAATACTGAAACCCATGCATATTGTAATAGCAGAGAGAGCTGAAAGGAGGTACAAGTATGTTTTCACAGCAGCAGCCAATGAGAAACTATCCGCAGCCCGGTCCGCCCCGCCCTATGCAAAACCAGCGCATGATGGGAAGAACAGCGCCTGAAATGCGAAGACCTTCATTTGGTCCGCCGCAGCAAAGTTTCCAGCAAACAGGGCAGCAATTTCTTCCTCAGCCAAACGCCGGGGCAAGAAATGGGGCGGGCACAGGCTTAAAAGGGATGCTGTCCAAATTTTTACCCGGCACAGGAGGCACAGGGGCGCCAGGAGCAGCCGCAGGCGGAGGAGCAGGTCTGCAGGGCATTCAAAATCTCGCCAATCCGGCATCGTTATCCAGTATGCTCGGCAATGTACAAAAAGTGCTCGGCATGGCGCAGCAAGTCACCCCTATGATTCAGCAGTACGGACCCTTAGTCCGCAACCTGCCGGCAATGATAAAGCTTTACAGTCAATTAAGCAAAAACGATGATTCAGAGGGCACTGAAGAAGAAACGAAGACAGAATCAGAAGATAATACAGAAACAGAAAAGAACGCTGCGTCAAACGAATCTGGTGAAAAGGAAAAATCAAAAGCAAGCAGACCATCATCTACAAAAAAAACAGCAGCACCGGACTTAAAGGAACAAAAATCAAAAACATCTGTCTCACAGAAAAAGGAAACGCCCTCTCCTTCCTCGAAAAAAACATCCGGCAGTTCTAAGCCGAGATTATATATTTAACATTCTTTGATATCTGGAGTGAGATTGGCTATAATGGAGATCAGAAGATTGCAAGATTAGAGCCGTTTGATTACGGCTTTTTATATTGCCTTTACTCACTTCTGTATTGGAGGACAACCGAAAATGGACGTAATTAAAATTTCGCCGCGCGGCTATTGCTATGGTGTTGTTGACGCTATGGTAATCGCTAAAAACGCGGCACTGGATATAAGCTTGCCAAGACCCATTTATATACTCGGGATGATTGTTCATAATAAACACGTCACTGATGCGTTTGAGGAAGATGGCATTTATACATTGGACGGCGCTAATCGACTGGACATCCTGAAGCAGGTTGACAAAGGAACTGTCATTTTCACAGCGCACGGCGTTTCTCCCGAGGTTAGAAGAATCGCCGAAGAAAAAGGATTAGTCGCTATAGACGCTACATGTCCGGATGTAACGAAAACCCACAATTTAATCTTAGAAATGAAAGAAAAAGGATACCACGTGATCTATGTCGGCAAAAAAGGCCATCCGGAGCCGGAAGGAGCGGTTGGCGTTGCACCTGATATCGTTCACTTGGTTGAAACACCGGAAGATGTCAAAAGTCTCGATATCCAAGCTGAAAAATTGATCGTAACAAACCAAACGACAATGTCTCAATGGGATGTTCACGATATCATGGAGCTTGTGAAGGAAAAATATCCTCACGTTGAATATCACCAAGAGATTTGCCTGGCTACTCAGGTGCGGCAGGAAGCTGTATCGGAGCAGGCGAAAAAAGCGGACCTAACGATCGTTGTCGGCGACCCAAAAAGCAATAATTCAAACCGGCTCGCCCAAGTGTCTGAGGAAATAGCCGGGACAAAAGCGTACCGAATCGGCGATCTCAGCGAATTAAAACTGGAATGGCTTAACGGCGTAAATACCGTCGCCGTTACTGCCGGAGCTTCAACACCGACGCCGATCACCAAAGAAGTGATTCGCTTTTTAGAACAGTTCGATCATGAAGACCCATCAACTTGGACAATCGAACACAATGTTCCGCTCAAAAAAATCCTTCCGAAAGTGAAAGCAAAAAACTGAGGCCCTCACAGCCTCAGTTTTTTTATAGAAAAGTAAATGGATTTGTATCCGTTTCGGAAATAAAGATATTGACGTCTGCTTTTTTATCCTTACACATTGACGTCAGTTTTTTTACGACGCCTTCTTTCATAATTTTTTCAGCGTAATGGCCTGGATCAATAACATTCAGACCAAGCATCATCGCATCATGGGCAACATGGAAATATAGATCGCCCGTGACGTAAACATCTGCGCCTTTCCGTTTTGCCTGATGGATATACTTGTTCCCGTCTCCTCCGAGAACAGCTACTTTCTTCACCATGCTGTCAGCCTGTCCCACCATTCTGACGCCGTTCACTTGAAGCTTGTCTTTCACAAACAAAGCAAATTCCTGAAGTGTCATTTCATTTTTAAGTGTTCCGACACGGCCTAGCCCTTTTTCGGCTGGTGACTGCTCGACAGGATAAATATCATAAGCGACTTCTTCATACGGGTGGCTTTTTATCATTGCGTTTATAACGGCTTTTTCTATGCTTTGAGGAAACACTGTCTCCAGTCTGACTTCATGAACGAGCTCAAGCTCTCCAACCTCTCCGATAAAAGGCTGTGCGCCGTCCAATGGCTTAAAGCTGCCAATGCCCTCAGATGAAAACGCACAATGGCTGTACTCACCGATATGGCCTGCCCCCGCATTTCCCAGAGCGCCTCTGACCTGCTCTTCATATTCTTTCGGCACGTATACGACGAGTTTTTTGAGAGGGTCAGTATAAGTAGGCACTAATACTTCAGTTCCACTCAGCTCCAAGGCCTCAGCAAGCAAATCGTTTACACCGCCGTCCGCAACATCTAGGTTAGTATGAGCCGCATACACGGCGATGTCATGCTTCAAACACTTTTCAATCAGCCTTCCGCCAGGCTGATCAGTTGAAATATGCTTTAGCGGCCGGAAAATAGGAGGATGGTGTGCAATGATTAAATCAACATCCTTTTCAATCGCTTCATCGACGACACTTTCCAATACATCCAGCGTAACCATCACATTTTTAACTGGTTTATTTAAACTGCCGATTTGCAGACCGATTTTATCGCCCTCAACTGCATAGGCTTTGGGAGAAAATTGTTCAAACAGCTGAATGACTTGCTGTCCGTTTACCGTTTTAGCCATGATCGATAACCTCCTTTAATAGCTCCATTCGATCGGTTAGTTCGTTCAATTTCTTTTTGTTATCTTCGGATGTCGCAGCACGGCTGATCTGTTCATATATGTTTTGAGTATGCTGGAGCTCTTGTGTCCATTTTTTCAAAAATACAGCATTCTTTTCTTTTGCCAAAAATGGGCCTACGAGCATTCCTGCCGGCAAAGAAATTCCTGCATAAGCTGCATCTCTGTCTCCCGCTTCGGCGACAAGCACCTCATAGCACTTCCCGTCCTCCTCAAGAATCACTTCATCAATAAGTGCGTACCCTTCTTTATACAGCCATTCTCTAATATGAACGGCATGAATATTCGGCTGTAAAATAAGCCGTTCTTTACCTATCAGTTTTTCCTTGCCTGCTTCTAAAATATGAGCGATCAGTGACCCGCCCATGCCGGCAATTGTTATGGCGTCAGCCTCACCTTTCTGAAGCACTTCAAGGCCGTCTCCTTGTCTTACCGTTATGTGTGCGCTTAAGCCCGATTTGTCGACCTGCCGTTTGGCAGACAAGAATGGACCGTCTGTTATTTCTCCAGCAATAGCTTTGCTCGCTTTATGATTCAACACCGCATAACAAGGAAGGTAAGCATGGTCAGAACCAATATCCGCTACTACCGCTCCATCCGGTATGTACTCCGCTACTGTTTGTAATCGTTTTGATAATTTTAATTCGTTCACTTGTCATCACAACTTTTCTCAATCATTTTTTCCTTTACTATCATATAAAAAATCAGCCCGGAATCCAAGCTGAGCGAATGATTTTCAGTTTATTTCTTTGCAGTAACAAAATCAGTATGGAATGGGACAAAAATAAAAGGCTGTCGAGAACATCTCGGCGGCCTGAGAACGTATAAGGAGAAAGATACATCCTTTATTTAATTTTAGACACCCATTCTGCCATGTCATCAAGCTTATCAGCCGGAACAAGACCGGAAGGCATTCCATTACCGCCCTTTTCAATCTTTGTTTTGATTTCAGCGACATCCTTCTTATCCCCTACACCTTTTAAACTCGGACCAGAAACTCCTTCATAATTTTCCCCGTGACACGTAATACAATTTGCCTTGTAAATGTCTTCCGGTGAAGCGTTTGCATCATCTTTCTCAGCAGACTTGCTTTCTCCTCCGCTCGCAATCTCGCGAGAGTCATCAAGCCCCTTTACTGATAAAAAGAAAGTCAGACCAATACCTAAAACAGCGATCAATAAAAATGGAATAAGCGGATTCCATTTCATTTCCCTTCCCCCTTTATGATCCTTCCCCCTATGTAAACACTTCTAATTCTAACTTATTTTTACAAAAAGTAAATGGATTGGCATACAAAAGTTTTTTATTCACACTTTATACAAAATTAAATCCAAACATGCCTATTTCTCTAACATTCCTTTTATTCTATTGTATAATGTATTGTATACGCTTACAATAGAAAATATGGATTGGTATATTGAAATTTTTCATCGCAATGTTCATTTGCAAATGACATCATTTTTCAGTAAAATAAAGACATATTATCCATATATCTTTTTTAAAAAAGAAGAACGGATCTGCAAGACCCGTTCCATCTTATTCTAGAAAATCTTTCAAACGTTTACTTCTGCTAGGATGTCTTAGTTTCCGCAGCGCTTTCGCTTCGATTTGTCGAATACGCTCTCTCGTAACTCCAAATACCTTGCCGACCTCTTCCAATGTTCTTGTACGTCCGTCATCAAGACCGAATCGAAGCCGCAATACATTTTCTTCACGATCTGTTAACGTATCAAGCACGTCTTCAAGCTGCTCTTTCAATAGCTCGTATGCCGCATGATCTGAAGGTGAAGTAGCCTCTTGATCTTCAATGAAATCACCAAGATGGGAATCATCCTCTTCACCGATCGGTGTTTCAAGAGACACTGGCTCTTGTGCTATTTTTAAGATTTCACGTACTTTTTCAGGTGTTAGATCCATGTCTTCCGCAATTTCTTCAGGTGTTGGCTCTCTGCCTAAGTCTTGCAATAGCTGACGCTGTACGCGGATTAATTTATTAATGGTTTCAACCATATGAACGGGGATCCGGATCGTTCTCGCCTGATCGGCAATGGCGCGTGTAATTGCCTGTCTGATCCACCACGTAGCATACGTACTGAATTTATAACCCTTACGATAATCAAATTTCTCAACGGCTTTCATCAGACCCATGTTACCTTCTTGAATCAAATCAAGGAACAGCATTCCGCGTCCGACGTACCGTTTGGCGATGCTGACAACAAGCCGCAGGTTCGCTTCAGCCAATCTGCGTTTGGATTCTTCATCACCTTCTTCAATTTTTTGCGCATAGGCGATTTCTTCCTTTGCAGAAAGAAGGTTAACCCGGCCGATTTCCTTTAAATACATACGTACTGGGTCGTTGATTTTGACACCAGGCGGTACACTTAGGTCATTAAGGTCAAATTCTTCTTCGGCTTTGGCAAGCTGCTGAATATTAGGATCTTCTGTTTCTTCATTCTCACTAATTAATTCAACACCTTGTTCACCTAAAAATTCATAATACTCATCCATTTGGTCTGACTCAATCTCAAAGCTGGACATACGCTCAGCAATTTCTTCATATGTCAAAACGCCACGTTTTTTACCAGACTCAGTTAATTGTTCTTTCACTTGGTCGAATGTTAATTCTGTTTCGTGGGTTTGTTTATCAGCCATTATGGATCCCTCCTTCCAAAGCTTGCAACGAATTCTAAAAGCGGTATGATTCTTATTCGGTCCATTCAGGCGTTTTCTATGTGAACTGCCTTTAACAATGTGCGAATAATGAAATGACAATTCATGATGAGGTCAAGCGATCTATTTGCTCCTCCGCAAGGAATCATTGCCAATAAAAAGCTCCTCATCAGTTGTCCCTGTTATTTTAAAGATCGGTTCAATGTAACGATTTCTTGAGCCAGAGATGCGGCTCTCAAAAAATCTTTTTGCCTTTCGGCTTCGGCTCTTTCCGCCTCTTTTTCTTTTATCATTGACCATTTTCTGTGATTCAACACTTTTTTCACATAATCTGATAACTCGGCCTCGCTGAGTTCTTGATTAATCTGAAGCATTAAAATATCAGACAATACCTGGCTTATATGATCATCCGTCACCCTGGCCATAAGATGCTGAGGCGTCAGCTCGGCACCCTCTTCATATAAAGCGTACAGATAGGCGGCCAAAGCGCGGTGTTCATCAATATTAAATTCAAACCCGACCCGGTCAATGACTTTTTTTATGACGCCCCTGTCACGAAGCATATGCGCCAGTAAAAGCCTTTCTGCATTTTCATACGCCGGGCGCAGCCGTTTTTGCCTTGCCTTAGTTGTCAAATGCGCTCTTCTTGTTTTCGTTTCACCGCTGCTGTCAGCAGGTTTGTTTTGCCTGCCGAATACAGTCAGCTGCTCAGTTAATGACTCCTGGGAAATCGAAAATTCGGAAGCAAGCTGTTTCACGTAGACTTCCTGTTCAAGTGATCCTGACAGCGCGCTGATTTCTTTAAGCACTTCTTTAATGTAGGCTAATCGATCGCCTTCATCGGACAGGTTCTTTCCTTTTCGGAAATATTGCATTTTAAACGCCATCACCGTAACGCTTGCATCGACAATGTCGTTTTTGAATTTTTCTCCGCCGTACTGTTTAATGTAATCGTCAGGGTCCAATCCGTCAGGGATCATAGCGACTCTGACTTTACAATCTTTTTTCTGAAGAAGCTCTGCAGCTTTCAAGGTGGCTTCATATCCGGCTTTATCAGAGTCATAGCAAAGAATGATCTCCTCCACGTTTCTTCTCAGAATCTTTACATGATCATCTGTCAGAGACGTGCCCATCGTCGCTACACTCTCTTTTACGCCTGAGTTTACCGCTGATATGACATCGGCGAATCCCTCGAATAAGACAGCTCTTTCCTGCTTTCTGATATGAAGGCGGGCCTTGTGAAAATGATAAAGCAGCTTGCTTTTATGAAAAAGCGGCGTTTCCGGGCTGTTCATATATTTTGGCTGCTGGCTGCCAAGCGCTCGGCCTGAGAAAGCCACAACAGCTCCATGATGGTCATGGATCGGAAACATGATCCTGTTTCTGAAACGGTCAAAATATCCGCTTCCGTCTTCGCGTCTAATGAGCAGCCCCGCTTTTTCCATTTGTGTTTCACTAAAGCCTCTCTTGGCGAGAAATTTCGTTATGAAGTCCCAAGAATCAAGTGCATAGCCAATCTGAAATTCATCAATCAGCTCTTTCGTAAACCCTCTTGCAAGCAAATAATCAAGCGCATCCTGGCCTTCTTTTGTATTTATTAACAAATGATGGTAAAATTTCTTCAGAAGCTCATGAGCCTCCGCCATTTTTTGTTCTCCGGAGGATACTGGCCGGACTGCGGTGTGAACCGTTATATCATCTGGAAAATCAATGTGGTATTTGTCCGCAAGGTGGGAAACCGACTCAGCAAACGAATAGCCCTCCATCTGCCTCAAAAAGGAGAAGACATTGCCACCCGCTCCGCAGCCGAAGCAATGAAAAATCTGTTTGTCTGGCGATACGGAAAACGAAGGTGTGCTTTCTCCATGAAAAGGACAGAGTCCAAAGTAGTTTCGGCCTTGCTTCTTTAATTGAACATAATCACCTATGACTTCAACGATATCTGCCGACTTTTGCACCTTGTCTACAATTTCATCTGGTATCCGATTTCCCATCTTATAACACTCCGTCGTACATTATTCGATGTTTTAGTGCAAAATCCCTTCATCGTTCGACAGGATTTTTTGCAGCAGTGTAACAAATCGTTCTCGATCTTCATGATTCAATTTTTTAGGCCCTTTGGCATATATGCCTTTTCTCCTTTGTTTGCCGGAAACATGACGGCCTTCAAGGGCAAAATCAATCGTATCTTCCTTGTAAAGACGCCCTCTCTCCGACATGACAGTGACGTTCCTGTTCAGAAGCAGGGACGCTAAACCAATATCCTGCGTCACCACGATATCTCCCGGTTTTACATGATTTGCGATATATAAATCAGCAGCTTCTTTATGAGGATCAACATACTTCCATTTTTCTTCCTGACTTCTGGAAAGCTGGTAATGTTCAAATGAAGCGACAAAAAGAACTTGAACTTCATAATCGGATGCTGTTTGTAAAATTTCGTCTTTTACGGGACAAGCATCAGCATCGACAAAAATCGTCTTTTCTTTTTCATTAAGAAGAGTAATTCTCCATCCCTCCATTAAACTCCTGCATAAAAGCAAGCAAAATCACACACCCTGCAAAAATGCGGGTGTATTTGAATTTGTCGAAAAATTTCCGGGAGAAATTCTTGACATCTTACCCATAATAGTTTATTCGTATCACACGAACCTTAAACCTAAAATTAATCATTTTATCACAATTTTTTATTATAATACAAACTTCACAAAGATGCTATTGTTTTTCATTATTCCCTTTTGGCAAAGTCAAAAACCCAGGATAGAGCGTCCTGAGTTACATGTTTTTCGTTTTGAGATGATGGATAATATTTGCTGTTTCTTCTACTGCTTTATTTGAAACATCTACAACCTGGCAGCCGATTCGATCCACGATCTTTTCGAAATATTCCAGTTCCTCTTTAATTCTGTTGATATTTGCATAAATGGCCTTGTCATTGAGGCCAAGTGATTTTAACCGTTCTTTTCTGATATGATTCAGTTTATCCGGACTGATCTTCAGCCCGATGCAATTTTTCGGGTCAACATTAAAGAGCTCTTCCGGCGGATCAACCTCCGGAACAATCGGGACATTGGCAACTTTCAGCCGCTTGTGGGCAAGATATTGAGATAACGGTGTTTTAGAGGTTCTCGATACACCGATCAAAACGATATCAGCTTTTAAAATGCCTCGTGGGTCACGCCCATCATCGTATTTAACAGCAAACTCAATCGCTTCGACCTTTTTGAAATAATCTTCATCAAGCTGGCGGACCCGTCCCGGTTCATACTTCGCCGTTAAACCGTAGGCTGTTTCCATTTTATCAATTAACGGGCCGATAATATCATAATATAAGACATTTGCTTTTTCCGCTTCGGCAATCAAATATTCTCTTATTTCCGGCACCACAAGTGTAAAACAGATAATGCCTCCATCTGCTTTTGCTAGTGAAATCACTTCATTGATAGTGCCAATGTCTTCAACATAAGGAATTCTTCTTACATGTGTATCGTCTGCTGATCCGTTAAATTGGCTTAATGCAGCTTTGACTACCAATTCAGCCGTTTCACCGACGGAATCCGATACGACATAGATGATGCGGTTATTCATATTATCCCCCCGTTAGTCTGCGCTCTTATAGGATTTCATTTTCTGATAAACTGACAAGTATTTTGGTCATATTCGTTTTCGTCACTCTGCCGATCACTTCATATCCTTTATCGGTATCTTTGATGACAGGCAGCGCATCGATTTGTTTTTCAATTAAGTGCTTTGCAATGTCCATCACATAATCCTCGCGTCTGCACACTGTAATGTTCGGCATTCTAGTCATAATAATGTGCACAGGGACAGAAGTAAGCTCCTGCTGGCCGATGCTGGCTCGTAGTAAATCCTTTCGTGAAAGCACTCCGACTAAAACAGCATCACGGTCCACTACAAACAGAGTACCTACATCTTCTAAAAACATGGTGCAAATCGCATCATATACAGAAACGTTTTCGTGAATAACGACGGGGATAGATTGAAAGTCTTTCACCTGAAGCTTTTTCAGTTTATCTGCCAGCAGCTGCGTACCGGTTTTTCCAGTATAGAAATAACCGACTCTCGGGCGCGCCTCAAGGAAACCTGACATGGTGAGTATGGCTAAATCAGGACGCAGTGTTGCTCTCGTTAAATTCAGCTGTTCGGCAATATGCTCCCCTGTAATCGGTCCGTTTTCTTTTACAATCTGCAAAATATGTTCTTGCCGTTTATTTAGTTCGATCGTACTCACCACCTTTTCACTTCATATCTATGTAAAGAGAATAATAAACCATATTATAACGTAAATGCTCAGTAATCAAACAAAAAAACGTTCAAATGGGGAAAAGACGATTACCGATCACACAGCAACCGCCTTTTCTCTCTTTATTTTACAATAAGGGCATTCATATTAGCAAAGGACTTGATCTGATCCGCCAAGTTTACCATTTGCGCTAATCGGTTTGCCTTTAATGCCTCGTTATCAGCAATAACCATCGTATGGTCGAAATAAGCATCGATCGGTTCCTTCAAGGCTGCAAGTGAAGAAAGTGCCGCCTCATAATCTTTTTTGCTGAAGCTTTCCTGCAGATTTTGTTTAGCAGTTTGATAAGCTTCGTACAGCTTCGATTCGTATTCATTTTCGAACAGATCAGGCTGAATATCTCCGCGAACTCCTTTTTTGCTGATAGAGATCACTCGGCCTAAAGCTTCAGCTGTTTCTTTAAAGCCCGGGGCACCCAGTTTTTGTTCCAGCACTTGCGCTTTGTGGAGCGCTGAATACGGCTCAAGCTCAGAGCTTTCCAGCACGGCATCTATTACATCATGTCTGATCTGCTCCGCATTTAAGACGTATTTTAGACGCTGAGTGAAGAAATCTAACAGTTCGGTTTCTTTTTCCGTTTGTACGAAAGTCAGCAGCTCTTCAAACGAAATGCCCCAGTTCCGGTCAAGCAGAATCGCAACAATACCGCTCGCTTGGCGGCGCAAGCCGTAAGGATCCTGTGAACCAGTCGGAATGACGCCAATAGAGAAGAAGGATGCGATTGTATCCAGCTTATCCGCCATTGCCACTACTGCCCCAGTGAAAGTGGAAGGCGTTTCTCCGCCTGCGGATCTAGGCATATAGTGTTCGTTGACAGCAGAAGCTACAGCATCATGTTCGCCAAGCATTCTCGCATATTTTTCACCCATAATTCCTTGAAGCTCAGGGAACTCATATATCATATGTGTCACAAGGTCGAACTTAGAGATTTCAGCAGCACGTTTCACGTGTTTTAATGTATCTTCATCAGCTTGAAGACGGACAGCAAGCTTCTCTGCGATCGCTGTTACTCTTCTTACCTTATCAGCGAGAGAGCCAAGCTCTTCATGGAACACAATGTTTTCAAGCTTCTTCACATTTTCATCAATGTTCAGCTTCTGATCTTCCTTGTAGAAGAAGGAAGCATCGGATAAACGTGCACGCAGCACTTTCTCATTGCCCCGCGCGACATTTTCGATCGCGTGGCTGTTTCCGTTACGGACTGTGATAAAGTAAGGAAGCAAATCTCCGTTCTTGTCTTTAACAGGGAAATAGCGCTGATGCTCTTTCATAGTCGTTACAAGCACTTCCTCAGGAATGGACAGAAACTCAGATTCAAATGAGCCGTAAAGAGCCGTCGGGTACTCTACTAAATGATTGACCTCATCAAGGAGGTCCTCGTCAACCGGAATACTCCATTTGTTTTCTTCGGCCATTGCTTCCAGTTGCGATTGAATCATCTGTTTGCGAACATTTGGATCAGCAATCACATGCTGCTCTTTCAGCTGTTCTTCATAACTTGAAGGCGATTCAATAGACACTTCATGGCCCAGGAAACGGTGCCCCTGTGTCGTCCGGCCTGACTCAACATTTGTGATTGCAAACGGAATGACATCCTGGCCAAATAAAGCGACAATCCATTTAATCGGACGGATATAACGCAGATCTTCATTTCCCCATCTCATGTTTTTCGGGAAATGAAGGCTTGTAATTAAGTTGTTCAGTTCAGGCAGAAGTGTTTTGGTTTCTTGGCCTGCTTGGAATTTTTGCACAAAAACATATTCTGTGCCTTTTATTTCTTTCATGTACAAGTCTTCCACGCTGGCACCTTGCCCTTTTGAAAACCCAATCGCCGCTTTTGTCCAGTTGCCGTCAGCATCAAGGGCGATTTTTTTTGCAGGCCCTTTTGCTTCTTCTTTTATATCATCCTGCTTTTCTGCTACACCCTTTACGAAAACAGCAAGGCGTCTCGGTGTATTAAAAAGCTTCACTTCACCGTGTGCGATATTTTTTTCTGCAAGCCAGCCTGTCAGCTTTTCGCCAAGCTGAACCATGCTTTCATTCAAAAAGCGCGCCGGCATTTCCTCTAATCCGATCTCTAAAAGTAAATCCTGTTTACTCATGAGAAGAACCCTCCCCTTTAAGCATTGGGAACCCTAGTTTTTCTCGTTCCTCATAATAGGTTTTTGCGACTTTTCTTGCTAAATTCCGCACTCTTCCGATATAGCCTGTCCGCTCTGTAACTGAGATTGCCCCTTTGGCATCAAGAAGGTTGAATGTGTGCGAGCATTTAAGCACGTAGTCATATGCAGGATGCACAAGACCGTTATCCATTTGCTTAATCGCTTCTTTTTCATACGTGCTGAATAATTGGAACAGCATATCAACATCTGATGTTTCAAATGTATAAACGGAATGCTCGTACTCAGCCATCATGAATAAATCTTTCACGGTAAACCCTGACGTCCACTCAAGATCAAATACATTTTCTTTATCTTGAATATAAGAGGCCAGACGCTCAATTCCGTATGTAATTTCAACGGAAACAGGTTTACACTCGAGTCCTCCAACCTGCTGGAAATACGTGAATTGTGTAATTTCCATTCCGTCAAGCCATACTTCCCAGCCAAGACCCGCACAGCCTAAAGACGGATTTTCCCAGTTGTCTTCAACGAAACGGATGTCATGCTCAAGCGGATCAATTCCCAGAGCGCGCAAAGAGTCTAAATACAGCTCTTGAATGTTATCAGGTGACGGTTTAATGATGACCTGAAATTGATGATGCTGATAAAGTCTGTTCGGGTTTTCTCCATATCGGCCGTCAGCTGGGCGTCTTGACGGCTCAACGTAAGCCACTTTCCACGGCTCAGGACCGATACTGCGCAAAAATGTATACGGGCTCATCGTGCCGGCCCCTTTTTCTACATCGTATGCCTGCATGAGCACACAGCCTTCATTGGACCAATGCTTCTGCAGGGTTAGAATCATGTCTTGAATATTCATTTCAAGCACCTCCACTTTTCTTTCATAAAATTGCTGCGGCAGCAACCAAAAAACTCCCGTCTCTATGCTTGCCAGCCGCAAACATAGGGACGAGAGTTCTCCCGCGGTTCCACCCTAGTTGCTGAGAACAAAATCCCAGCCTCTTTTTTAAAATTGCTCAAGAATGCCTTTCGTTGCGTGCTCATCCTTAGCTTACACCGTCCTAAGGTCGCTTTTATGAGGTATACGCAAGTACTTCTTTCTCTCACTGCAACATATTTTATAATAAATGATCATATAAAAAGATGGGCCAGATGTCAACTTTTGTTTTCACCCATAAGATGTTTCATGCTCTCCATTTGATCTAAAAAGCGCTTCGATTTCAGATAAACTCCTGAATATTCTTCGTAGTACAAGTCAATAACTTGCTTTACTTCATCTTTCGTTTCCTGCTTTAAGGACACATTGCCAAGCCTTGAAAGATCAAAGTAATAAAACAATCTCAATAGCCTTGCCGTTTGCGGTTTAATCGGCACCTTGTAAGGGTCTTTGTCAAAGCAGCGGTGGCAAATAAAACCGTTATCGCGAACAGAAAAATGGAATGTCCCATCCTGGCTTTTACAATGCGCACAATGATTAAGCTCAGGATACAGTCCCATCACAGCAAGCATCTTCATTTGAACAATGAAGGTAATAACATCCGGGTCTGTTCCTTCATCAAGCTGTTTAAAGGATTCTAAAATAAATTCAAACAAATAGGGATTTGGTTTTTTTTCTTCTGTCCCTTTGTCAACGAGCTCAGCAATAAAAGCTGCATATGCAGTTAAAAACAAATCCTCTCTGATGCCTCTCATGCTGAGAATCATTTCACCCTGCTGAAGGGTTCCGAGGCCTGTTGTTTTCTGCATCAAGAATGAACCATACAAAAAGGGCTGGCTGACTGCTGATAAACGGCTGTTCGGTTTTTTGGCTCCTCTGGCCATAACACCTATTTTTCCGTGTTCTCTTGTCAGTAAAGTAACAATTTTATTCGTCTCTCCGTAATCATTGGTACGAAGAACGATTCCTTCACATTTTGTCAGCATTTCCGCACCTTCCTAAAACAGGAGCGGTCAAGAGGTCTATAAAATTGGAAAATCAAATCGGGCTAGCTCATCTTCTAGTTCTTCGGGTCTTTCCATGTTCTCTTTTTCCAGTTCTTTAAAAAGAAGATACGTATCAACATTTCCTGTTTGAGAAAATACGTTCCAGGTAAAATTCAACACAAGAAACCCACCTTTCTGTAGTTAAACTAGCTTACCTAAACTCCAAATTCTTACCTTTATCTTGACCAGATGTCCTCCATTTCATGTTAAACAAAATTTGCTAAGTTATCCCTGTTCATGTGAGATTATGACACAGCAAGAGATTAATATTCATCCTCTTTAAAGCCGAAGTCGCGAAGCTGGGACATTTTGTTACGCCAGTCTTTCTGCACTTTTACCCATAATTCAAGATAGACGCGAGAACCTAAGAGGGCCTCAATATCCGCTCTCGCTCTTTTTCCGACTTCTTTCAGCAGGCTGCCTTTTTTACCGATGACAATGCCTTTTTGAGAATCCCGTTCGACTACAATTGTTGCCGCCACGTGCACGGATCCGTTGTCCTGTCCTTTAATCGATTCGATGCTTACCGCAATGCTGTGCGGGATTTCTTCCCTAGTCAGATGCAGCACCTTTTCCCTGATCAACTCAGAAATAATAAAGCGCTCCGGATGATCGGTCACCTGATCACTTGGATAAAACTGCGGTCCTTCAGGCAAATAGGCTTCAATCTGCGCCAGCAAGGTTTCAATATTATTTCCCTCTAATGCAGAGATCGGAACAATTTCCTTAAAAGGATATCGCCCGCGGTATTCGTCAATTAGCAGAAGCAATTGATCAGGATGGATTTTGTCAATTTTGTTTACGATTAAGAAAACAGGTGTCGAGGTATTCTGCAATTTCTCAATAATGAACTCGTCGCCCTTGCCGTAACCTTCCTCAGCATTGATCATAAATAAGATCAAATCGACTTCTTTCAATGTATTTTGCGCCACTTTCATCATAAAGTCCCCAAGCTTATGCTTAGGCTTATGAATTCCTGGTGTGTCAATAAAAATTGTTTGTGATGTGCCTGTCGTTAAAACCCCTTGCACCTTGTTTCTCGTTGTTTGGGGTTTATCACTCATGATGGCGATTTTTTGGCCGATCACTCTGTTCAAAAAAGTAGACTTTCCTACATTTGGTCTTCCGATAATGGATACAAATCCTGATTTAAAGCTTTCGTTCGTCATGTAAATCCTCCGATGAAAATGCGCCTGGCAATAATTCTTCTGCAGTCATTTCTTTTATTTGTCCTTGTAAATTGGTCAGCACGACAACAACGTCCTTTGTGCAAAGCTCAGAAATTACCTGTCTGCAGGCTCCGCACGGTGATACTGGTCCCGGGGTGTCAGCAGCTACTGCCAGCATCTGAAACTCAGTATCGCCTTCAGAAACAGCTTTAAACAAAGCGGTACGCTCAGCGCAGTTGCACATGCTGTATGCCGCATTCTCTATATTGCAGCCTCTGTACACTTTTCCATCTTTGGTAAGAAGAGCGGCTCCTACTTTAAACTTGGAATACGGTGCATATGCCATGTCACGCGCTTTTAAAGCTTCTGTTATCAATTCCTGTCTGTTCATGTGTACATGTTCCTCTCTTACCTATAATGGTACCGCTATCACTTTATATTTTACATAATAGCGCTCCTTTTTTCACGCCCATTTCTAAAAATGTAAAATAAATGTAAGAATTTTCAGCCATTACAGCTTTGGCAAAAAAATAAGTAAACCAATAATACACGAAATCACGGCAAAAACGCAAACAGCCCCGGCAGCAGCGTCCTTAGCCGCCTTCGCAAGCGGGTGATGTTTATCTGTTACTAAATCAACCGTGTGTTCAATAGCTGTATTTAAAAGCTCTAACGAAAGCATTCCGCCGATCAAAAGAAAAATAATAGTCCACTCTGTCAAGCTGAGATTAACGAGAAAACCGCAAATGATAACGGCGCAGGCAGCCGCGGTATGAAATTGAAAATTCCGCTCCGTCCGCGCCGTTTTCCATATGCCCCGTCCTGCGTGCACGAAGCTCATTAGGAATCGCTTCAGCTCATTTCTATGATCTCTTGAGTCCATAGGCGTCTAGCAAATCCTTTTGCTTAGTAAACATCTCCTCTTCTTCCTCTTTCGTCATATGGTCATATCCTAAAAGATGCAGGAATCCATGTACCGCTAGAAAGCCAAGCTCTCTCTTGAAAGAATGGTTATATTCTTCAGCCTGCTCTCTTGTACGATCTGCACTGATGATAATGTCACCTAAAACCGGCGGCATTTCAGCACCGACAATTTCAACTTCATCTTCTCCCTCTTCTTCAAGAGCAAATGAAATGACGTCTGTCGGTGTATCCTTTCCCCGATACTCTTTATTGATCTGCTGAATGTCTTCATTGGTAACGATCGTGACAGAAACCTCAGCCTGATCCTGAACTCCTTCGCGCTCAGCGGCAAATTGAAGCAGATTTTCTACTTCTTTAAGCATCTCTTCAGAGACACTTCCGGTTTCATCTACGATATCAATCAGTAAACTCATCTATTTCACCTTCTTAGTAGCCTCCGGATATTCAATCCGGGAGTGGAAAATTCCTTTTAATGTTGCACAAAGCGTTTTTGCGATTGTATCAAGCTCTTTAAATGTCAAATCGCATTCACTAAACTGTCCGTCCTGAAGCTTATCGGATATAATGCCCCGGACAAGCTTTTCAATTCGTTCAGGATTTGGATTATGCATCGATCTGACTGCCGCTTCGACACTGTCTGCCACTGAGATTATCGCGGCTTCTTTTGACTGTGGCTTCGGCCCCGGGTAACGGAATTCTTCCTCTGTAATCTGATCGCCTTTTTCCTTCGCTTTATAATAAAAGAATTTCAAAAGAGAAGTCCCGTGGTGCTGCTCAGCAATATCCACAAGCTCCTTTGGAAATTTATAGCTCCTCAGCATATTCGCCCCGTCAGTGGTATGAGAAATAATGATATTTTTACTGAGCTGCGGAGAAAGCTTATCATGCGGATTGTCAATATTCATTTGATTTTCAATAAAATACTGCGGCCGCTTTGTTTTTCCAAGGTCGTGGTAATACGCACCGACTCTTGCAAGCAAACCATTTGCCCCTACCGCCTCGCAGGCAGCCTCTGACAAATTAGCGACCATGACGCTGTGGTGATATGTACCTGGTGTTTCTGTCAGTATTTTTCGAAGCAGTGGATGGTTAGGGTTTGACAGCTCAATCAGCCTCATTGTGGACAAAATGCCGAAACCTGTCTCAAAAAATGGCATAAGCCCGATAATTAATACAGAAGAAGCAAAGCCCGACACAACTCCCATCAGCATGAGCGTCCCGATTTCCAGACCTGACAGCGCGGTGTTTTGAATCAATAATAGAGATAGAACCACAATCATATTGATAAACGCCACAAAAAGTCCGGTCTGCAATATTTTTGATCTGCCATTGTGTTTTCCTAAAAACAAAACACCAGAAATACCGCTGATCAAATAATAAATCCCAATGACATAATTAAATGTTCCTGTCACACCTTGATTAAACATCATACTTCCGCAAATCGCAAGAATGATACTTCCTAAAATGGCGATTCGCTCATTCATCAGCAGCTTAATTAAGATCGCGCCGGCCGCAATGGGGACAAGATAGCCAATATTGTTATATTCCATCTTTTGAAACAAACTGACAACCTCCATAATAACAAGCAAAAGCGTTGTAATAATGGAGAATAATAAGATCGACTTTTGTTTGAATTTCAGATTTTGATTCTGTTTTTCGAAATAGTAAACAAGTGTAGCTATGAAAAGCCCAATCATAATCAATAGACCGCTGATCGGCTTGAACAAATTGGAGTTATTTAATAATCCGGTCAGCTCAAGTTTTCTGTATACTTCCCGATCAATGAGGTCATTTTCTTCCACGAGCACCTGCCCCTGTTTGATCTGAACCTGCTGAACATTGTCTGACGCTTCCTGGCGCTTTGCCTCTGTTGCTTTCGGATCGAAGACGTAATTCGGAATGATGGCGTAACGCCCGATTTCCGTGGCGGCTCCCAAATATTTGGACGGAATAGAATTACTCTTCAGTTCTTTTTCCACTTTATCTTTTGCTTCAGATAATTTATCCGACGGGATTTCACTGCTCATCACTGAGTTTACTGCTGTTATGACAGTATCTCTGACAAATGAAAAATCTTCATGGTCCGCCTTCAGCAAAGTCTTGATGGCTTCCTCTGATATCGAATCATTCACATCTGACGTCAGCTTATTCTTCACCGACTTAATCATTGATTTTTCTGATGGTGAACCGCTGTCTTCTTCTGCTGATTTTTTCACTTCACTAATACTGTCAAATATCGAAGACACAAGATCAATTCGATTGTCTGTATAATCCTTCTTTAAGGTATATTGATCTTCGACCGCATCCTCAGCAGCTTGCTTTTTTTCCTCTGTCGCTTTTTGATCTTCCACGGTTGCCGGAGCATAAATGGTCTTGTCGCTGACTGAAAACAGGTCTAAATCAAGCGATTCCGGCTTCACATGTACAAAAAGCAATGCGAACATAATCGCAGCCAGCAGAAGATACAGCAGTACATGCATGGAGCGTGCATTTTTAAAGCCGCGCCACTTTGTTGAGCCGCTTTTGGTCTTCCCCTTCTTTTTCAACACAAGAACCTCCTCTAGAAAATCAAGCCGATAAGCAAAAATGACCCGATAACGCGCGATCGGGTCATTCAGGATTAATTTTGCTTATCATATGCTTCAATAATTTTCGCAACAAGCGGATGTCTGACCACGTCTGTCTGGTCCAGTTCAATCACAGAAATGCCGTCGATTTCTTTCAGCATCTCTCTCGCTACTGCAAGTCCCGATTTGACGCCTTTCGGCAGATCAATTTGGCTAACGTCACCTGTAATGATCATTTTAGAGCCAAAACCCAGTCTCGTCAAAAACATTTTCATTTGGGCAGGCGTAGTGTTCTGTGCTTCATCAAGTATAACATAGGCATCATCAAGCGTCCGGCCTCTCATATAAGCGAGCGGAGCGATTTCAATGACTCCTCTTTCCAGCAGACGTTCTGTATGATCTGTTCCAAGCACATCATGAAGAGCGTCATACAGCGGGCGCAAATAAGGATCAACTTTCTCTTTCAGGTCACCTGGTAAAAAACCGAGGCTTTCACCGGCTTCTACGGCAGGTCTTGTTAAAATGATTTTTTTAATATGTCCGTTTTTCAATGCGTGGACTGCTTTTACGACAGCAAGATACGTTTTTCCGGTTCCAGCCGGGCCAATACCGAATACAAGATCATTTCGTTTCATGGCTGCTACGTATTCCCGCTGTCCCATGGTTTTCACACGGATCGATTTGCCTTTTGCGTTTTTTGTTATTTCTTCTTCATACATGCTTTCAAAATATTCAAGCTCATTCTTTTTTGCCATCTTGATGGCGTAAATCACATCACGTTCAGAGATCTCTATCCCCTTGCGAATTAATGCGAGAAGTGATCCCAGCAGCCTGTCGGCAATCTGAAACGATTCTTCATCGCCTGAAATATAAATCGTTTCGCCTCGCGTAATGATATTCACATCCAGATCTTTCTCCATCAGTGTCAAAAAAGAATCTTGATTCCCGAACAGTGAAAGCGCCTCGTCCGGGCTTTTCAGTTTTTGATTAATCGCAAGTAAATGTTCTGTCATTCTTCAGTCTCCCTGACAATAGGTGTGGTTTGAACGATATCTTCTATAACTTGGTAGAGAATAATCAACTTTACTTTACCATTCTCGACTGTCTGGTGCAAAACTTTTTCACTTTTCACCTCGCCGTCCTCGCCTATTTTATTCTCTACATCCCGTTTACCCATTTTGATTCCTTCTTGAACTGCTTCTTCTTCCGTATATTTTCGCAAAGCCTCTTCACTTTCTCTCGTTTGCTCTTTGATATAAGAAACAGGGAGCTCCAAACCGAGAAAATGAAGCGAATGCTTCTCTTGTTCTGTTTTTGGATGTTTTAATTCCTCTTTTTTAAGCGTCATCCCCCAGATTGGGAAAGCCCATGAGCCAAAAGAAAGCTTGTGCTTTGTCCTTACTTTGCCCGTATAAACGTTAAATAATGTTTCAAGTGGCACTGTTACTTCAGATCTGTACCAGGTCTCACCGTAAATTTCAGCTTTAGAGGCGACTTCCTGCTGCTCATCTTCGCTTCCGATTAAGCCGGAGACAAGCATTTGTCCCTTTTCCACATGATCATGGATGGCGGCCATGGGCTGTCCTTTCTGCACAAACATTCTTGTAATGGTTGCTTTCTTTTTGGCGACAATGTGGCGCGGACTGGCATACTTTTCTTTTTCAGGCTCATTTTTCTCCACAACTTTCATACGGATGGTCGTGCCTTTCAAATCGACTCCGACCCAAGTGATATTGTCTATTCCGTTGGTTAACGATTTTTGTATTTTTTCGGGAGACTGCATTAAAAATTGCAATCGCCCTTTTCGGACGCCTATTCCCTTTAGATGCTGCATCATTTGGTGCTCCGTTTCAGGCTTTGCGCCAGTCACTTCAATTTTCCACACCATATTGGAGAGCAAAAATAAAAGGATAAAAAAAAGCGCAAAACCAATGGTAAAACCTAAATTCAGCTTGGATTTCAGCAATAAGAACGGGAACCCTTTTCGATTGATAAAACGGGCTTTACAGTCAAATTCTCTCCTGACACGCCGAAAGGCATGTACATCCTGAAGCTGTATATATAACAAGACGGCTTCTTTCTTTTTTTTCAGATGAAAGATCGGAATCCCTCTTCTTGTGCATTCATTAAGGAGCCGTTCAATGCCTCGTCCCGTCACTTCAAGCTGGACCTTACCCCCAAAAAAAGACAGCCATTTATTTTTCACAACATTTCCCCCTCGGCTTTATGACTCAACATATCGAACGACATCAATCGTACCCTCCAAAAGTATTTCTTCCGGAAGAATCGCTTTGATCACAAAGTTTTTTCCTGATATGATGCACTGGCCCTGCTTCAGCATCAGCCTCACTTCATTTTCACTGAACAGCAGAAGGCCTCTGTGGTTTTCTATGTAGATATGAAGTCTGCCGACCATTGTTATCCGCGGCAGATCCATCATAACGTCCGGGGGAATTTCCAATGCTCTTGTCAGCCAAGCTTTTAAACGATTCTTTCTATGCCCCATACAAAAAGAACCCCCTTTCATCTCATATGTATGATTTGAAAGAGGGTTCTAACACTTAATTTTTGCGGGCTGCACGCATTGTGTGATGAGGTTTTTTTGCCCTTGGCGGACCGAATACTTCGCCTAAGACAATACCTTGCACCACAGTGTCTTTATTGACCTGAAGCAGTTTTTGCTTGGTGTACACCGCTTTATTTTTGGCGGCAGTAAGATCCCGCTCAAGCCCTTTCAGGTTTCTTTCTGTTTCCTTCCGTCTTTCTTCAGCTTCTTGTCTCATCTGTTCCAAGCGGTTTGGAATAGGAGCAGGCGTTTCTTTAGCTGATTGTTTTTTCTGAACAGAAGCAGGTTTCATGGTCTGCGGCTTTTCTCTTTTTTGATTTTGATTGTTTTTTTCTTCTTCTTTTTTCACTTTGCCGAAAATCGCGGAAATAATTCCGATAATCGCTGCAATAACAAGCGGATTCGTCAGTATATCTTCCATCAATATTCTCCCTTCTGCATAGAGAGATTATGATTTGCGGTCTTCATCCGATTGGTCTTTCGTTAATTTACCGAATGAATCACGCATATCTGTGTCTGCATCAATGTTTTTAATATTCATGTAGTCCATGACGCCGATATTTCCTTCGCGAAGCGCTTCGGCCATCGCAAGCGGCACTTCCGCTTCGGCTTCAACCACTTTAGCTCGCATTTCTTCTACACGTGCGCGCATTTCCTGTTCTTGAGCAACAGCCATTGCACGGCGTTCTTCGGCTTTGGCCTGCGCAATATTTTTATCGGCCTCTGCCTGATCCGTCTGCAAGATCGCCCCGATGTTTTTACCAATGTCAACATCAGCAATATCAATCGAAAGAATTTCAAAGGCTGTGCCTGAATCCAGGCCTTTACCGAGAACCGTTTGAGAAATCATATCAGGGTTCTCCAGCACTTTTTTGTGGTTTTCTGATGAACCGATTGTAGAGACGATCCCTTCGCCTACACGGGCTACAATCGTTTCCTCACCCGCACCCCCGACAAGGCGGTCGATATTGGCTCTTACTGTAATTCTCGCTTTCGCCTTCACTTCAATTCCGTCCATGGCAACACCTGCAATAAATGGTGTTTCAATAACCTTCGGATTAACGCTCATTTGCACGGCTTCCAATACATCACGGCCAGCAAGGTCGATGGCAGCACAGCGTTCAAATGTAAGCTCAATATTGGCGCGCTGAGCTGCGATAAGGGCATTAACGACTCTATCTACATTCCCTCCGGCAAGATAGTGGCTTTCAAGCTGGTTTGTTCCAACGTCGAGTCCCGCTTTATGGGCTTTAATCAACGGATTAACCACCCGGTTCGGTATGACGCGGCGAAGCCTCATCCCTACTAAAGTGAAAATGCTGATTTTAACTCCGGCTGCTAAAGCTGAAATCCAGAGCATTACTGGTACAAATGTAAAAAATACAGCTAAAACAATGATCCCTACTACAACAATAGCCAGTATCATTAATGTTGATGGGTCCATGCTACTTCTCCTCGTTTCTGTTTAAATTTCTCTCACGACAATGCGCGAGCCTTCCACTTTAATTACTTTTACTTTTTTATCTTTCGCTGTAAATGATCCTTCTGATACCACATCAAGACGTTCGTCATCAATAATGACGGTTCCCGCGGGACGCAACGGCGTAAAGGTCACGCCCTCCTTGCCGATTAATTCCGTGCGCGTTTGATTTGATACATAACCGCTCTCTGTATTTGTAGAATCATTTAATATAAGTTTCTTAAAGAATTTCATACGCTTTCCCAACACCCTTGTCAGTAAAATGAAAGCTGTAATGGAAACAGCTGAGGCGATCAAGAGAGAAACCGCCATGACTGTGAAGCTTCCCGCGGCCAAAAATAAGCTCGCAACAATTGCTCCCAAGCCAAGTAAACCAATAATTCCTCCGGGGAGGAATATCTCCATCAGGATCAGAATCACCCCTGCTATAAAGAGGAGAACCGTTTCATATCCGGCAAGACCCGTTGCAAGATGTCCGTAAAAAAACAGGATCAAAGCAATAAATCCGGCTGTTCCAGGCAGACCGACACCTGGAGAAAAAAGCTCAACAGTAAGGCCTAAGAAGGCAATTGTCAATAAAATAGGAACAACAATCGGACTGGTCAGCCACCTCGCTGCCTTCTCTGCAAAGCTTTCCTCGGCATAGCTGATATGTGCATTTTCGTATCCAAGCTTCTTCACAAGCGCGGAAAGATTGGTAACGGTTCCTTCCGAATAGCCTACGTCAACAGCTTTTTCTGCATTCAGCGTAAGCAGATCTCCCTTCGGCGCGCCCGCTTCTCTTGCATCTACATCAGGGTCTGCCATGGCACGCGCATATTTTGGATCACGGTTGTTTTTTGCTGCGGCATCTTCCAGCTCCGCAAGCCAAAATGATTCAGCTTTTTTGTCAGCAGCATTACCTTTACCGTCAATGATCGCCGCGGCTCCCATTTTTCCTCCTGGTGCCATATAAATGGCGTCAGCTTGTAACGCGATATATGCACCAGCAGACAATGCCCGTTTGTTTACATAAGCAGTTATCGGGATGTCCGTTTCGTTGATCGTGTCCGCTATATCAATAGCTGATTTCACCAGTCCTCCCGGCGTGTTAATATCAAGAATAATATGGCTTGCATGCGCAGCCTCTGCATCTTGTAGCGAACGTGACAAAAAGGAGGCGAGACCCTGTTCGACATTTTTTTCAACGGGAATGACGTAGACGGTTTGTTTTTCTGCTTTTGTGTGCAGTTGAACTCCTAATAATGATAGTAGAAGTATGCTCAAAAGAGCCGCTCGGAATCCTTTTGTTTGAAGCAAGGGCGATGTATCCCTCCTTCCTCGTAAAGTAAGTGCCTTCTCTTCATACGTAACAAATGTATCAAAGGTTTCATTTTTTTATGTATAAAAAAAGACATCTCTCTTAGAAAGATGTCCTTTTCTTCGCCATTTAAGACAGTTGACTGCTAACAAGTTTATTAATTAAACTTCCGTCAGCTTTACCTTTTACTTTAGGCATAATTGCCCCCATCACTTTGCCCATGTCCGCTTTTGAGCTCGCACCAACCTCCGCGATGGTTTCATTTACGATTGTACGCAGCTCTTCTTCTGAAAGCTGCTGTGGTAAATAAACTTCTAAAATGTCCAGCTCTTTTTGAACTTTATCTACTAAATCTAAACGATTAGCGTTTGAAAATTCCTGGAGGGAGTCTTTACGTTGCTTAAGTTCACGAGAAAGGACAGTGAGTTCCTCATCCTCGGTCAAACTGTCTTTCTTAAGCTTAATTGCTTCGTTTTGAAGTGAAGCCTTAACCATTCGAACGACAGTCAGTTTGTCTTTCTCACGGCTTTTCATATATAGCTTCATATCTTGGTTAAGTCGCTCAAGAAGACTCATAAATCCACCCTCTTTTAGAATTTGCGTTTTCTAGCAGCTTCAGACTTTTTCTTGCGCTTTACGCTAGGTTTTTCATAAAATTCACGCTTTCTTGCTTCTTGCAAAGTACCTGTCTTTGATACACTGCGTTTGAAGCGACGAAGAGCATCTTCAAGCGATTCGTTTTTTCTAACGACCGTTTTTGACATTCTCTTTCCCTCCCTCCGAATACACCAATCGACTACCTTTAAGTTACACATATAAACATGTACTTTGACATTATAATATAAGCCTTCAATCAGGTCAACTAAGTGCGTTCACTTTTCCGTCATGAGCGGGACTGCCTGTCTATATAATGATAGAAAGGGGTTGGTGAATAAAATGTTGCTTCTGATTAGTTTTACTGCTCTTATCTTATTCTTTCTCGCAGGGATGAACATGCTTCGGAAAGGTTTAATTTCGCTGACGTATTCAAAAATTGAAGAGCAGCTGCTGATTTTTACGGATCATCCGTTAAAGGCATTTCTCATCAGTATTGTTTTTACAGGATTTCTCCAAAGCAGCTCCGCCTTTATGGTAATTGTCATCGGATTTGTGAGTGCGGGCGCCCTTTCTTTCAAACGGACAATACCGATGATTCTTGGAACAAATATCGGGTCTACCTTTACAACCGAATTTCTTGCAATCAAAATGGATGTGTTGATTTGGATTCTTTTGATTGGCGGGTTGCTGTTTTTTCTGACTGGCAGGTATCCGTTCAAACAGCTGGGGACAAGCTTCCTCGGACTGGGGATTATTTTTTTTTGCATCACAGGCTTCAGCCGCCTTGCAGAACCGCTTACTCAGCTGAAAACGGGAGCAGGCATTCTTCATCATGTGAACGACTCAAACTGGTCTGCTTTGTTTATCGGCATGGTGTTAACTGCAATCATTCACTCAAGTTCTGTCTGCATCGGCATTTTGATGAGCTTTATGAATGAAGGCGTTATCGGACTGACACAGGCAATGAGCGTTGTGCTTGGGTCAAACATCGGGACATGCATTACAGCAGTCATGGCTGCTGTATCCGGCGGATATGCGGCAAAACAGACAGCGTGCGCCCATGTTTTGTTTAACGTGATCGGCGTAGCAATTGTATTCCCTTTTTTGGCGGCAGCGACCGGCTTTGTTGAACAGCTCTCGGCTGACCCTGCCCAAAGAATCGCCCATTTCAGTCTGCTATTTAATGTTGTATCAGCTCTCTTATTTTTGCCGCTTACCAACTTGTTTTACAGCTTTATCAAATGGCTTATCCCAGTTAAAAACTGAACGTAAAAAACCGGCACATTTAGATGCACCGGTTTTTTCAGGTTAAGAAGACATACGCATTTGTTCTGTTATGTCATCCTCAACAACACGGACAAACTGTCCTTCGTTGTATGGATAGCCTGCTTTTAGTATTTTTACTTTCACGATTTTGCCGATCATGTCTTCCGTGCCCTTGAATACAACTTTCATGTAGTTGTCTGTGTAGCCGACATACATGTTTTCTTCATCTGATTCTTTAAATGCTTCCTCAGGGATAATTTCAAGGACTTCATTTTCATAATCAGAGGCATATTCCTTCGCAAGCTGGTCAGAAAGTGCAATCAAGCGGTGTACACGTTCATTTTTGACGTTTTCATCCACTTGGTCTTCCATCCGCGCAGCTGGCGTTCCCGTACGTTTGCTGTAAGGAAAAACATGAAGTTCAGAGAATCTGTTTTCTTTAATAAAGTTATAGGTTTCCATAAACTCTTCTTCTGTTTCGCCAGGGAAGCCAACAATGACATCGGAGGTTACGGCTAAGCCCGGAAGTGCTTTTTTCAGTTTATTTAAACGGTCAGCGAAAAATTCCATCGTGTATTTGCGTCTCATCCGTTTAAGCACTGTGTTTGACCCGGATTGAATCGGAATGTGCAAATGGCGCACAATCTTATCTGAACGGTCTAAAACTTCAATCACTTCGTCTGTGATCTGGCTTGCCTCGATGGACGAAATTCTGATCCGTTTCACACCTTGAACACGGGCGTCAAGTTCTCTCAAAAGCTTGGCAAAGTTGTAATCTTTCATATCTTCACCGTAGCCGCCTGTATGAATACCAGTAAGTACGATTTCTTTATAACCCGCATCAACAAGCTGCTGTGCTTGTTTAATGACTTCCTCCGGGTCACGTGAACGGAGAAGTCCGCGCGCCCACGGAATGATACAGAACGTGCAGAAGTTATTGCAACCTTCCTGTATTTTTAATGACGCTCTTGTCCGGTCTGTGAAAGCAGGTACATCAAGCTCTTCATATACCCTAGCTTTCATAATGTTGCTGACGCCATTGATCGGCTGACGCTCTTCACGATATTGATCGATGTAGCCGAGCATTTTTTCACGATCCTGAGTTCCGACTACAATGTCTACGCCCGGGATTGCCATAATCTCCGCTGGCGAGGTTTGCGCATAACAGCCTGTGACGCAGATGACGCCGTCAGGATTTTGACGAATGGCGCGTCTGATCACTTGGCGGCTTTTTTTATCTCCCGTATTTGTTACCGTACATGTATTAATGACATATACGTCAGCTGTTTGTTCAAAGTCTCTTCTCTCATAGCCCGCATCTTTGAAAAGCTGCCAGATTGCTTCTGTTTCATAATGATTGACTTTGCAGCCAAGCGTATGGAACGCAACAGTTGCCATTATTGATCACCTCTTAATAACTCTGTATGATAAGAAATTGCGCTCAGCGCGTATAGCGGAGCGGTTTCTGTTCTTAAAATTCTCGGTCCGAGGCCGCACGGAACAGCGTTTTTCGCCGTGAGCCGCTCAACCTCCGCTTCTGTTAAACCGCCTTCGGGACCGAATACGATCAAAAGGGATGATCCTTTCGGAAGGCTGCTTACAACTGCGCTGAACGAGCTTGTTTCTCCTTGCTTCGATGACTCTTCGTATGCAACGACACATTTATCGAAATTCTGCACCTTGTCAAGAAGCTGCTGAAAGGAATGGATATCCAGCACTTGCGGCACTTCATTTCGGTATGATTGCTCCGCCGCTTCCTTCGCAATTTTTGTCCATCTTTCCCGCTTTTTCTTCGCTTTCTTGTCATCCAGCTTGACAACAGAACGTGCGGCTTGCAGAGGAATAAAGGCATGAGCTCCCAGCTCAGTCCCCTTTTGGATAATCCATTCAAGTTTATCCCCTTTCGGGAGGCCGCTTGCAATATAAACCTTTATCGGAAGCTCTCTGTTTTCATTCGTCCATTCTATCATAAGACAGGACACTTTTTCTTTGGAAACAGATTGAAGTTCACATTTTGCTTCGAAGCCGTCCTGAGAGCAGCAGATAATTTGGTCTCCCTCGTTCATTCTCATGACATTGACAATATGATGAACATCTTCTCCGGTAATTGAAATAGCCGGCGCTTCCTCCATTTGCTGCTTCGTGAGCTCGATAAAATATCGTTGCATACGCTGTGACACCTACTAACTGTTATTTTTTCGCAATAATGCTGACCCAATCTTCCATTGAGAGGATTTCCACAATGGTAAAACCAGCCTGTTCCAATGCTTCTTTTACCTCTTGCTTTTTTTGCCCGATAATTCCTGAAGTAATAAAGTGCCCGCCGTCTTTCAGCAGATGATATGCCTGTGAAGTAAAACGAAGGATGACTTCAGCCAAAATGTTGGCAACGATCACATCATGTTCTCCTGAAATCCCGTCTAACAAATTATTTTGTTTGACTTGAGCTATATCGCTAACCTTGTTCAACTTCAAATTGAGACGTGCGCTTTCTACAGCAACGGGATCAAGATCATAGGCATGAACCGATTCAGCCTCAAGCATTGCAGCCGCAATACTTAAAATTCCGGAGCCTGTGCCTACATCAATCACCTTATCACCCTTTTGCACAAAGCGTTCAAGCGCCTGAATACAAAGTACGGTTGTCGGGTGTGTGCCTGTTCCGAATGCCATCCCCGGGTCCATTTCAATAATCAGTTCATCCGTGTGTACCGGCGTATATTCCTCCCACGTTGGTACAATCGTAAACTTTTCGGAAATTTTCACAGGATGGTAATACTTTTTCCAGGCAGTCGCCCATTCCTCTTCGTTCACTTCGGAAATAGTGATATGGTTTCTGCCCAAATCAATATCATAAAGAAGCAGATTATTAATTGTTTCTTTAATGCCCTCTACCGTTTCTCCAAGAAAGCTGTTGACCGGCAGATACGCTTTGACAATGACACCCTCGTTCGGATAATCATTGGGGTCGAGCTGGTAGATTTCCCCGTATACATTCTCACGTTCTTTAATTAAATCAAGCGGGTCCTCTATCACAACCCCACTCGCACCAGCTTCATGCAAAATATTTGAGATAGGTTCGACCGCTTCATGTGTTGTGTGAATGCTTAATTCGGACCATTTCAAAACTACCAACTCCTCATCCAATAATTAATCGCCTTTAAACGCGCGTTTTACCTTATCAAAGAAACTCATTTCCTGTTCATCAGGCAGGTTTCCGCTGACTTCGGCAAATTCACGGATAATATCTTTTTGTTTATCTGTCAAGTTTGTCGGCGTGACAACGCGGACGACGATATGCTGGTCACCCTGTCCATAGCCTCTGACATTTTGAACGCCTTTGCCTCTTAATCTGAACTTTGTTCCTGTTTGTGTACCGGCAGGGATTTTCAATTTCACTTTCCCGTGAAGCGTCGGAACTTCCACTTCATCTCCAAGAGCGGCTTGAGCAAACGTTAATGGCATTTCACAGTAAATATCATCTCCGTCGCGCTCAAAGAATTCGTGGGCGCGCACGTGGAATACGACAAATAAATCCCCTGCAGGGCCGCCGTTTACGCCTGGTTCACCCTGTCCTGAGAGACGCAGCTGCTGCCCGTCATCTACACCGGCAGGAATTGTGACGTTGATTTTTTTGCGTTTTTTGATTTTTCCTTTGCCGCCGCAATCCGCACATTTGTTTTTAATGATTTTACCCGTACCTTCGCAGTGGTGGCACACTCGTCTGTTGACAACTTTTCCAAACGGCGTGTTTTGCTCCACATTTAGCTGGCCGGAGCCTCCGCAGTGCGAGCACGTTTCCGGTTTTGTACCAGGTTTTGCCCCTGAGCCTTTACATGTATCGCACGTTTCCTCACGCGGAATCTCGATGGTCGTTTCTTTTCCGAAAACGGCATCCTCAAATGACAGAGTCATCGTATATTGCAGATCCGCCCCTTGTCGCGGTGCATTTGGATCTCTTCGTCTAGTGCCGCCGCCGAAAATACTTGAGAAAATATCATCGAAACCAAAACCGCCGAAGTCGCCGCCGCCAAAACCGCCGCCGCCGAAGCCTTGGTTAGGATCAGTATGGCCAAATTGGTCGTAATGAGACCGTTTTTGATCATCAGACAGCGTTTCGTATGCTTCTTTGACTTCTTTAAACTTTTCATCTGATCCGGCTTCTTTGTTAATGTCAGGATGATATTTTTTCGACAGCTTTCGATAAGCCTTTTTTATTTCATCCTTTGAAGCGCTCTTACTTACACCCAGCACTTCATAGTAATCACGCTTACTCATCTACTTCACTCTCCCGAATTTCTCACATAAATTAGATTGTATCATTTTGAATTATGATTTTTCAATTCCTTTTATCCCGGGCAAGAAAAAAAGTCAAAGCCAAGAGATGCCTGACTTTGACTTTCTAACCATTGAATCAGATTATGAAATGTGTTCTTTTTGTCAGTCCCAGAAGCGGGACTGAAAAGAACTTATTTTTTGTTTTGATCGTCGTTTACTTCTTCGTATTCAGCGTCGACAACGTTGTCATCCGCTTTGCCTTCAGCGTTTTCTCCGCCTTGAGCTTGCTGTGCTTTAGCAGCTTCTTCATAAAGCTTCATAGAAAGCTCTTGAACGATTGTTTGAAGCTCATCTTTTTTCGCTTTGATCTCTTCAAATTCGTTTTTCTCAATTGCTGCTTTTAAAGCGTCTTTGGCATCGTTGGCTTTTTTCACTTGTTCTTCGTCCACTTTGCCTTCTAGATCTTTTAATGTTTTCTCAGTTTGGAAAACAAGCTGATCTGCTTCGTTGCGGACTTCGATTTCTTCTTTTTTCTTCGCATCAGCGTCAGCATTTTCTTCCGCCTCTTTTACCATGCGTTCGATCTCATCATCAGATAGACCTGAAGAAGATTTGATTGTGATATTTTGTTCTTTTCCTGTGCCTAAGTCTTTTGCTCTTACGTTTACGATACCGTTTTTGTCAATATCGAAGGAAACTTCGATTTGAGGCACGCCGCGCGGTGCTGGCGGGATATCAGTAAGCTGGAAGCGGCCGAGTGTTTTGTTGTCGGCAGACATTGGGCGCTCACCTTGAAGAACATGGATATCAACAGCTGTTTGGTTATCAGCAGCAGTTGAGAACACTTGTGATTTGCTTGTCGGAATTGTTGTGTTGCGGTCGATCAGTTTTGTGAATACGCCGCCCATTGTTTCAATACCGAGAGAAAGCGGTGTAACGTCAAGAAGAACTACGTCTTTTACGTCACCAGTGATAACGCCGCCCTGAATTGCAGCACCAAGCGCTACAACTTCATCCGGGTTTACGCCTTTATGTGCTTCTTTTCCAGTTTCTTTTTTGATTGCTTCTTGTACGGCAGGGATACGAGTTGATCCGCCGACAAGGATGACTTTGTCGATTTCGCTTGCAGAAAGTCCTGCATCTTGAAGCGCTTGACGGACAGGACCCATTGTGCGCTCTACTAAATGAGAAGAAAGCTCTTCGAATTTAGCGCGAGTTAATGTCAGTTCAAGGTGAAGCGGTCCTGCTTCTCCAGCTGTGATAAACGGTAAAGAAATTTGCGTAGAAGATACGCCGGAAAGATCTTTTTTCGCTTTTTCAGCTGCGTCTTTCAAACGCTGAAGCGCCATTTTATCTTTAGAGAGATCAATGCCGTTTTCTTTTTTGAATTCAGATACAAGGTGATCGATGATGACTTGGTCAAAATCGTCCCCGCCTAGACGATTGTCGCCGGCAGTTGAACGAACTTCAAACACACCGTCGCCCAGTTCAAGGATGGAAACGTCGAATGTACCGCCGCCAAGGTCGTATACTAGGATCGTTTGATCTTCATCTGTTTTATCAAGTCCGTATGCAAGCGCCGCTGCAGTCGGCTCGTTGATGATACGTTCTACTTCAAGACCTGCGATTTTACCAGCGTCTTTTGTCGCTTGACGCTCAGCATCGTTAAAGTATGCAGGAACTGTGATAACTGCTTTTGATACTGTTTCGCCAAGATAGCTTTCAGCGTATGATTTAAGGTGTTGAAGGATGATAGCAGACACTTCTTGAGGAGTGTAATCTTTTCCTTCAATTTCAACTTTATAATCTGTACCCATATGGCGTTTAACAGACATAATTGTGTTAGGGTTTGTAATAGATTGGCGTTTAGCCACTTCCCCTACTTGGCGTTCGCCGTTTTTGAACGCAACAACAGATGGAGTTGTGCGGTTCCCTTCAGCGTTAGCAATAACTTTAGGCTCGCCGCCTTCAAGCACTGCCACACATGAGTTTGTTGTACCTAAGTCGATTCCGATAACTTTACTCACTTTGAATAACCTCCTGCTATGTAATTATTGATTCACTTTTACCATGGAAGGGCGAATGACGCGATCCTTCAGCTTGTAGCCTTTTTGCATTTCCTCTACGACAATGTTGGAGCCGTAGTTTTCATCTTCAGCCTGCATAACGGCTTGGTGAAGGTTCGGATCAAATTCCTGTCCTACAGCTTCGATTGCTTCTACACCTTCTTTTTTCAAGGCTTCTACGAGCTGGCGGTGGACCATTTCCATTCCTTGGAGCAAACTTTTCGTCTGTTCATTGTCGGCTTCAACATGAAGCGCTCTTTCAAAGCTGTCAAGAGCCGGCAGCAATTCAGTAACGATGTTTTGAGAACGGTATTTCTGGGACGCTTCCATTTCTAAACGGCTGCGTCGTTTATAGTTTTCAAAGTCTGCTTGAACACGCAAAAGTTTGTTTTCCTTTTCCTCAAGCAAACCTTGCAATTCGTTAATTTGATTTTGAAGAAGTTCGCTTTCGTTTGTTTCTTCCTGCTGTTCTTCAGCGGCAGCTTGTTCTTCGATTACTTCTTGTTCTTCTGTTTCGTTTTGTTCCGCGGTTTGTTTTTCTTCTGACATTGTGTTCACCTCCCTCAAAAGTGTAAGGAGAAGGGCGGGTGATGCCCTTCGATAAAATTTGCCAATTTTCCCTTATTCATCATACAAACTTGTTAATGCTTTTGACAAGTCTGAAGTCACATGCTGAAGCAGACTGACGACCCTTGAATAATTCATGCGGGTTGGTCCAATGATCGCAATTGAGCCTATTTGCTTCTTATCTACTGAATAAGAGGCAGTAATCAGGCTGCAGTTTTCCATCTCTTCATAGTCGTTTTCTTTTCCGATTTTAATCGAAATGCCCGTATCTGAAGATTGGACAAGCTTCAACACGTCCTGCTCCTTTTCAATCAGAGAAAGCAACGACCGCACTCTCCCGATATCATGGAACTCCGGCTGGTTCAGCATATTGATTTTCCCGCCGAAAAACAATTTTTCAACGTGACTTGTCGAATGAAATGTTGAACGCAGCGCTTCAAGTATGTTGTCATAGTTCTTAATGTGCTGCCTTAAGTACATGACAACTTCTTTAAAAATGCGTTCATTCAGTTCATCCATCGGAACACCGGTTAAACGGTCGTTCAGTATATTTACCAGCTTTTCAATATCAGACAGATCCATTTTGGTTGGAAAATTAATCGTTTTGTTTTCCACATGCCCCGTATTGGTAACGAGAATGGCTACCGCTTTATCGGGCTGAATCGGTATGATTTGAATCTGTTTAAGATAATTCTCGCTCAGGGTCGGCCCGAGCACGATAGACGTATAATTCGTAAGATCGGACAAAATTTGTGCTGATTTTTGAACTGTCTTTTCCAGCTCGAATATTTTTTCTTTGAAGATCGAGTGGATTTGGTCTAGGTCGGTTTTTGTCAGTTTGACGGGCGACAGCAAATGATCAACATAGTACCGGTACCCTTTTTCCGACGGAACACGTCCTGAGGAAGAGTGGGTTTTTTCAATGAAGCCCAGTTCTTCCAAGTCAGCCATCTCGTTTCTTATTGTTGCAGAGCTAAATGTGATTTCATCTTTTTTCGAAAGAGTTCTTGATCCGACGGGCTGCGCCGATTTAATAAAATCGTTGATTATGACCTGAAGGATCAGCAGCTGACGATTGGTTAACATCATCATCACCTCTGTTAGCACTCTCAACAAGCGAGTGCTAAATCTATAACAAAAGTATCAAACCACAAGAAAAATGTCAATTATAACTCACCCAAAAAAGCGCCAAAAACTTCATTACCCAATAATTTCCCCTGATGAGTCAAACAAACGGCTGACTCCGTATTGATAATCAGTCCCTTTTCAGAAAGCTCTTTTAAAACGCCGGGAAAAAGTTTATCAAGAGAACGGCCGTATTTCTCCGCAAACCGTTTTTTGCTGACTCCGGATGTTTTTCTTAACCCTAAAAACATCTCTTCTTCAATTTGTTCTTCCATCGTCACTTCATGTGTATCCCGATAAGGAAAACCTTTTTCAGCTATCAGGTCAATGTAATGTTTGACAGGTCCGACGTTTACTGTTCGAATTCCGCCGATATATCCGTGGGCTCCTGCTCCGAAACCGAAATATTCCTCGTTGCTCCAGTACGTCAGGTTGTGCTTAGATTCCATGCCTTGTTTCGCAAAATTGCTGATTTCATATTGGTGAATACCGGCCGTTTCCATCCGGCTCATCACCGTTTCGTACATTTCGGCTTCCTGTTCCTGCGCCGGCAGATGAAGCCGCCCTTTTTGCATCAAATTATAAAATACCGTTTTCGGTTCTACAATGAGAGAGTAAACGGAATAATGCTCTGCGTTCAGGGATAAAGCAGTTTTTAAAGAGTGGTCAAGGTGTTTAAGCGTTTGTCCGGGAAGACCGAACATCAAATCGAGACTGATATTTTCAAAACCAATTTCCCTTGCACGTTCAAAAGAGGCAAATACGTCTTTTTGTTTATGGACCCGTCCAATTTTTTCTAGAAGGTCGTCTTCGAATGTTTGCACACCGAAGCTTAAACGATTAACGCCCGCTTCCTTGAGTATTTTCAGTTTTTCTGCCGATAGGTCGTCCGGGTTCGCTTCAACAGCGAACTCTATTAAAGCGCCTGAAGGCTTCAGCACACGGCTGACCATGTCCATTAATTTTTCGAGCTGGTCTTCAGAGAGGGATGTCGGCGTGCCTCCTCCGATAAAAATCGTATGCAGATCAGGCTGCCCCGTTTTTTCTATCGTATTTAGCATTTCCTTCTCGAGTGCGTTTAAATACTCGCCGACAGGCTGGCTTTGAATAAAATATTTATTGAAATCGCAGTAGTGGCAAATATGCTCACAAAATGGAATATGGATATAAGCTGATTTCAATGTATTCACCTTCTTTAAAGAAAGAAGCCGCAGTACAGGACTGCGGCGGCTTCTATTATTTTTTCGGATTGTCGTCCATTTTCAGGACCGCCATAAATGCTTCTTGCGGCACTTCAACTGAGCCGACCTGCTTCATTCGGCGTTTTCCTTCTTTTTGTTTTTCAAGAAGCTTCCGTTTCCGCGAGATGTCTCCGCCGTAACATTTAGCCAATACGTTTTTACGCATCGCTTTAATGGTAGAGCGGGCCACGATTTTCTGGCCGATCGCCGCTTGAATCGGTACTTCAAAGTGCTGGCGCGGAATGAGCTCTTTCAGTTTTTCTACAATTACTTTTCCGCGTTCGTACGCGTAATCGCGATGCACGATAAATGAAAGGGCGTCGATTTTTTCTCCGTTCAGCATAATGTCCATCTTGACAAGTTTAGACGGTTTGTAGCCGATCAGTTCGTAATCAAAGGAGGCGTAGCCTTTTGTGCTTGATTTCAGCTGATCAAAAAACTCATAGACGATTTCCGCTAACGGCATGTCATAGACAATGCTGACGCGATTTGCATCTAAATATTGCATGTCGATAAAATTGCCGCGTTTTCCTTGGCAAAGCTCCATCACCGCACCGACATAATCGTTCGGCACCATCATTGTCGCTTTAACATACGGCTCCTCGATCCTTTCGATCTTTTGTGGGTCAGGCATATTGGACGGGTTGTCGACAACAACCTTTTCCCCGTCTGTCATATACACATCATATATAACACTCGGCGCTGTAGTGATCAGGTCAATTTTAAACTCCCGCTCAATCCGCTCCTGAATGATTTCCATGTGAAGCATACCTAAAAATCCGCAGCGGAAACCGAATCCTAGCGCTTGGGATGTCTCTGCTTCATATTGAAGCGATGAGTCATTCAGCTCAAGCTTTTCAAGAGCTTCCCTTAAATCGTTGTATTTGGCCGTATCGATCGGATATAAACCGCAGTACACCATCGGGTTCAGCTTGCGATATCCAGGCAATGCTTCGGCAGCTTGATTGGCCGCGCTTGTGATCGTGTCACCGACGCGTGTGTCACCGACATTTTTGATCGCAGCAGTTAAAAAGCCTACATCGCCGACCGTCAGTTCATCTGTCGGAGTTGCTTTCGGCGTGAACACACCGACTTCTGTTACTTCAAACTCTTTGCCGGTTGCCATCATTTTGATTTTTTGCCCCGGCTTTACCGTTCCTTCTACGACTCTGATATAAGCCACGACACCGCGGTAAGCGTCATAAAGCGAGTCAAAGATCAGCGCTTTAAGCGGCGCCTCTGGATCTCCGGTCGGAGCAGGCACCTTTTCCACGATCTGCTCTAAAATCTCCTCAATCCCGATCCCAGCTTTTGCTGAAGCGAGCACGGCTTCCGATGCGTCAAGGCCGATGACGTCCTCCACCTCTTGGCGAACACGTTCCGGCTCTGCACTTGGCAGATCGATTTTATTAATGACTGGAAGAATTTCAAGGTCATTATCAAGCGCCAAGTAAACGTTCGCAAGCGTCTGCGCTTCAATTCCTTGCGCCGCGTCCACGACAAGTATCGCTCCTTCGCAGGCAGCAAGACTTCGGGATACTTCATATGTGAAATCGACGTGTCCCGGTGTGTCAATCAGGTGGAAAATATATTCCTCTCCGTCTTTTGCTTTGTATTTAAGCTGAACAGAGTTTAATTTAATGGTAATGCCCCGTTCGCGTTCAAGATCCATAGAATCAAGCAATTGTTCTTTCATTTCTCGTTGAGTGATTGCCGACGTTTTTTCTAAAATACGATCCGCTAAGGTCGATTTTCCGTGGTCAATATGGGCGATGATGGAGAAATTCCGAATTCTCGACTGCCTCTCTAAACGCTTTTCTTTATCTGTCACAATCTATCACTCCTACTATTAAACGCAAAATACACTAGCTTAGATTATATCAATAGGATTGTAAAGATTCAATGTAAAACAAGAAAGAGAAAAGTTCCCTCTCATACTGGGGCTGCTTTTCTCTTTCAAGCACTTATTTTCTCATATCCCGTATCCATTCATACATCGATTGAGCTGTGTTGGTCACTGTGTCAGTAAGCGTTTTTCCTGCTTTAGAGAAAAGGTTAAAAGTTTCCACCTGTTCAAGCTCTTTTTGTTTCTCTTCTAAATCTTTCGAGGTTACTGTTTCCCCTAAAACGGTCGCTTCTTTTTCATTATTTTCTCCGTCTGTGAGCGTAAACGCGCCTTTCAGTGAAGGATCATGATAGCCTTTCATGCTCAGCATGCCGTTATTTGCCTGCTGCATGCCGAACAGGACGCCTATAAACATCATCGTCACAAGAAGCAAGCATTTGCCAAGATATGCAATCAACTCGACCACCTATTTCTATTGTTTTTTCGTCCCGCCGCTTTCGGCGTTAACTTTTTCAGCATCCCAGTACATTTCGCTGAATACGTCAGCAGTTGCGTTAGCCGCCCGCTGCAGCTCTTCGAGATTGTTATCCACTCCGCCAAATTCAAGCAAAAGCGCTCTGTCGTTTAAATCTTGGTTGTAAACTCCGTTATCTCCTGGTGAGCCTTTAGAGAAGACCCCTGTGCTGAGTCCCGGGTATTTTTTCTCCATCAGCTTGTGAAGCTCGCTTGCAATTTTGTAGTTTTCTTCGAAATTCTTGCTTTTTTTGCCGACCACAAATGCGACCCGGGCATAGCTTTTCCCTTTAATGGTTGCCGTCGTATTTTTCTTGCGCCTGGAGTCTCTATGGATGTCAATGATATATTGCAGATTTTTGTTTGAAGCAAGGGCTTCTTGTACGACCGGCCTTGATTCATCGTAAGATCTGGCATAATTCAACCCTTTTTTGCTTAGTTTTGCCTGTATATCCGTTTTATTAACTGTGGCTCCGATACCTTGAGATTCCAGCGCTTTCCCGAACATGTCTCCCACGAGGGTGACGTTTGCTTTAGAATGACGCGCCATATCGGGATCGGTCTCACCTTTTAATAGCGGGAGATAAGATTCCGTATTATGCGTGTGATAGATAAAGACAACCTTCTTATCGCCGGTTGTTTGTTTTGGCGGGTCTTTTTGCGTATTGTCTGTTTGCGTCTGCTGTTTTTCAATCTCCGCCAAATTCGCTTCTCTTTCTTCCTGCATCACCTTTGAAGGCGGCGGGGATTCCGACGGCATGTTTGTATAATCGGTTCCTTGTCCCGCTAAAAGAATCTCTGTGTCAAATTGCGCAAACCCAGGCAGCTCGCGTCCAAGAAAACTTCGCGGATCCTCGAGATTAATACTTGTCGCCAGCTTTAAAGAAAGACGTGATAGATGAAATGAGCTGTCGGTTTGAGAAAGGTCAGAAGCGAAATAATGGTTTTCCATCCGCAGCAAGTGTGCAAATACGTCACCCGGCAGTTCGTCGGCAATCCCGTAAAAAGAGTCGGACGATGGCCTGAGTTCCGGCCGGAGAGACGTCAGCACACCGGATAAAACAAAAATCACTAATAGGCTTGCGATAAATAGAAAGATCGCCTTTATCGCTTTCCCGCCATTCACCGCAACAACAATTTGTCTGTTTCTGCGTTTATTTCTCATTGAATCCCTCCAGCGCTCGTCTAGTAATTACTCTATGAACAAGCTAGAGGAAGTAGAACCGTTTAGTGATTATAGGAGCCTTTGTTTTCCTGAGACACCTTTTCATGAAGCGCTGTATTTAATCCGTTTGCCAGCACATTTGCCATATCGTCAATAAATGAATCGACTTCCTTCGGCGTGACCATCAAATTATGGCCCAGAGGTGCCAGCACCTCATGAATGAGCTGCCGCTTTTCGTTGTCTTCAAGAGTCCCCACTATGCCGAGAAACGATTGACGCTGTTTTGGATCGGGAAGGTCCTCTTCAGTAAGCACTTTCTTTTTCCCAAACGTCATCCCCGCCGGAACAAGCGATCTCGACGGACTGTTATCTCTCATTTCTCTGCCAAAATGCTTTAATATGTAGTCAACCGTGTCGCTGGCAATTGTTACCGCGTCAACGACAGTCGGTACACCAATTGCAATGACAGGTACGCCTAGGGTGTCCTTGCTCAAGTCTTTACGTTTATTTCCGACGCCTGATCCCGGGTGTATTCCTGTATCTGATATTTGAATGGTTGTGTTGACCCTTTCTACCGCCCGGGCCGCAAGTGCATCAATGGCAATCACAAAATCGGGTTTTGACTGCTCGATGACCCCTTTAATAATATCGCTTGTTTCAATGCCTGTAATTCCCATGACACCAGGAGCAAATGCGCTGACAGGCCTGTAGCCCTCCTGCACATTTTCAGGCTGGAGTTTAAATAAATGTCTTGTCACTAATAGATTTTCTACAGCCATCGGACCGAGCGCATCAGGCGTCACGTTCCAGTTGCCGAGGCCGACAATTAAACAGCTCGCATCCTTTGAGATCTTAAGGCTTTCCAGAAAGGCTGAGAATTCTTCCGCAAATACAGCAGAAACTTTCTCTTGCATTTCCGAATCATTTTCTCTGATCCCCTGGGCCTCAATCGTTAAATAACGTCCTTCTTTTTTTCCGGAAAGCTCTGCGCCTTCCTTCGTGATATCAACAGTGCGGATTTTTATTCCGCCATGATCGCGTTCTTTTTCAATAAAACCTTTTATCTCTTTTGCAGGCACAGCCTGACGATTAGCCATGGCTTCCTTCGTTTCAACTGCTAAATCCGTACGTATCAAATACTGATTTACATCCAGCTCACTCTTTTTCATACAGGGCCTCCTTCGAATATTCACTATCCATATTGTTTCCATTTATAAAATGAATCATGCTTAAAAGCATTCCTTCAATGAAAAATACTTTACATTTATATTGCAATCTAAAGGTGTGTTTGATAGAATACAATTTGTTCTATTGTGAAGAAGATTTAACCTTAAGACACTGTGCTACAGGTTGTATCTTAGGAGGTGAAACACATGCCAAACATTAAATCAGCGATTAAACGTACAAAAACTAATAACGAACGCCGCGCTCATAACGCGACAATCAAATCTGCTATGCGTACTGCAATCAAACAAGTTGAAGCTTCTGTTGCAAACAACGAAGCTGACAAAGCGAAAACTGCTCTTACTGAAGCAGCTAAACGTATTGATAAAGCAGTGAAAACAGGTCTTGTACACAAAAATGCCGCAGCTCGATACAAATCAAGACTAGCGAAAAAAGTGAACGGACTTTCTGCATAAAACAAAAACGATCCTCATCATTGAGGATCGTTTTTTTCATTTCTTTTTAACAGTTGCAAGAGAAAAAGCTCTAGTAAAAGCTGCTTGTCCTTTTTCCCGGTTTTCATCTCATAGTCCATCACGGCAAGCTGTTCAATAATAGATCGGAGCTCAGCTTCTGAAAAAAGCCTCGCTTGATCCATCGCCAGCTTTACCCGGAATGGATGCACCTTTAAGTTAGAAGCAATCTGTTTTTGGCCGTACCCTTGTTCCGCAAAATATTTCGTCTGCAGAATCAGCCGGAACTGGTTCGATATGAGAGCCATAATTTTGATCGGCTCTTCATTTTGTTTGAGCAAATCATAAAAAATTTGCAGACTCTCAGTCCGTTTTCGGTTGACGATTTTATTAATCAGTTCAAAGATATTTTGTTCCAGACTTCTCGCCACAAGCGTCTTTACATCATCCAGCATGATTTCTTCACGGTCTCCAATAAACGTGCAGAGTTTCTGAACCTCCTGAAAAAGAGATGACAGATGCCCGTTTACAAGCAAAACCAAATGCTCTGCCGCCTCGGTGCTGATTGTTTTCTGCTCGGTTCTCGCCAGATTGATCGTAAAGTCTGTCGTTTCCTTCGCGTTTAACTCCTTTGCCTCCATCATGAATGCCTGCTTTTTTAGCGCTTTGGTCAGTTTTTTCCGCTCATCCAGTTTTTCATAAGGCGCAAGCAGAACAAAGACCGTGTATGGCGCCGGTGATTGTATATACGATTCAAGCGCGCTGATGTTGTGCTCAACTTTTTCTTTCTTTTTTTCACCCGTTAAAAAATATGGATTTTTCACAATGACAAGGCGCCGCTCCCCCATAAACGGGAACGTTTCAGCATCGGCAATCGCCTGATCAAGCGGGTCTTCCTCCAAATCAAAAACAGACAGATTGAAATCTTTCGTCTCTTGATCAATCACCGTCTGTCTGATCCTGCTGACGGTTTCTTGGAGCAGATACGTCTCTTTTCCGTATAAACAATAAACCGGATGGACATCACCTTTTTTCAGGCTTTTCCACACATCAAATACCATTGTTGTACGACTTCCTCTCTTTCATCATCCTCTTCTATCCTAAATTGAGTTTGCAAAATAGTAAAGAGGAAGCCTGACAGCGGCTTCCCCATTTATATTAAACGCCTGTTCGCAAGCCCCCGGGACAGCTTGTAAAAAGGCGATAATCACCAGAACAGAAAACGTTACCTTAGCTTCTAGATTTTTCAAATCGATTCCATTATACTTAAGTCAGTCAGGGGGGATGAAATTGAATGATTTTGAAAAAAACGTTCAAAGCAAACGAAATGATGCTGTAGATTCAGCGGTTGGTTTTGTTGTGTCCTTCGGATTTTTCGCCTTATTGTTTGTCATGGCAACGGTTATTCACCTGGTTGGTTCATAACACGACTGCCCGGGCTGCTGATTTCTCGGCAGTCTTTTTTAATTCTCCTCTGTCATATCTGATGTATCATATGGAGGATAGACAGAAAAGGTTCCAGATCCGTTTTTGTACGTGTATTGGATCGTGCCGCTTTGATCAGTGCGCAGCACACGGATGGATCGGCTTTTTAACAATTGAAGAACTTCTTGATGCGGATGATGGTACCTATTGTTTTCTCCCGCTGAGATGATCGCCGTTTTCGGCTGAAGCTGTTTGATGAATTCTTCACCGGTAGAGCCCTTGCTTCCATGATGCCCTACCTTTAACACATCCGCTCTTATATTTGGGAAGACATTGATAACCTCCTGTTCCCCCTCTTTTTCCAGATCACCCGTCAGGAGCCAGCTGAGATTGCCTGTTTTCATCCATAGAACGAGACAAGAATTATTTTTACTTGCCGGATCAGGCGTTTCCGGTGACAGCACATGAAACTGCAAGTCCTTTATTTGCAATACATCACCCCGCTTCACCTCTTCAATTGCCACACCCTCCTGTCTGGCAGTCTGCAGCACTTTCTCATCATGAGGTTCAGAAACAAACCCTTTCGGAATGATGAGACGCTTTACTTTATGATGCTTCAGCAAAACCTCTGCCTCTCCGATATGATCTTGATCTGCGTGCGTCAGTATCAACGCATCAAGCTGCTTGATGCCCTTTGCCGTTAAAAATGGGGTCAGCACCTTTTCCCCCAGTGAAAAAGGATGCTGTTTTTCCCGCCAAGGCTCTGACGAATAAGACAAAGTGCCTCCTGTATCAATTAAAACACGGCCTTTCTGATAGGGTGCACTGACAAATATACTGTCACCTTGTCCGATGTCAATCATATCTACTTCTCCATCGGAACTAACATAAGGGAAAATAAAGAGCAGGGTAAGCGTTGCACAAAAAAGGCCTGCGGACACGGTCAGCCGGAGATATGAGCGTTTCTCGATACTCATAAGCAATATGATGACAGTGAGCGTGAATAAGAGAAGAAGAGCGGGTGCAGGACGTGAGATGATGATTGTAAATATTTCTATATCTGCGATTTTAGTGATCAGTCTGTTGGTCCAGGTCATCATTACATCAAACCAATAGAACAGAAATTGACCGACGGATGCTGAAAAAAATAATAGAATCACTCCTATAATAGCAGCCGGTAAAATACAGAATGTATAAAAAGGCACCAACACCATATTCATCGGAATGCTCATAATAGAAAACTGCTGAAAATGATACAGAAGAATGGGGAGTGAGCCTAGCTGGGCAATAACAGATACGATCGTCAGCTGTCCCAGACCCGTTTTGCTATGCTGAAAAATAGATGATGAGAGAATTAAAGAGAAACTGACCGCAAATGAAAGCTGAAATCCAGCTTCAAAAAGGTAGTAGGGATTAAAAAGCAAGAGGACGATATACGAAAGACAGATTACCCCTGCAGAATTCACCCGCTGCTGAAAAAGGCTTCCCGCTAAGTAGATGCCCGACATCAGAGCGGCTCGGAGAACAGAAGGCGCTGCGCCTGTCAAAATAACATAGATCGGCAGAAACAAAAGGAGTAGGATTGACGCATTTTCTCTTGTTATACCCAGACGGATCATTGCGTAAAATAGGCCAGCTGTCAAAATCCCGACATGGAGGCCTGAGATGGCTAATAGATGGACAACACCTAGATTTTGGTAAGCGTTAATCACATCGTCATCCAAATAAGACCTCTCACCTACTGTAAGCGCCTGTACGATTCCTGCTGAATCTGACGGAAGCTTGGTGTTCGTGAATGATACGATGTATTTTCTCAAACTGAGAAGCTTATACCGGACACCTGAAGACTGACTGCAATTTCTAATAGATGTGACAGAATAGCTCCAATGAATATGCTGCCGGTAAAGATACTGTTGATAATCAAATGTTCCCGGCACTGTTGCTTGTTTGGGCTTCTCTAAAGTACCAGTCAATTCGCATGCCATACCCGGCTCTAGATGTGACAGTTTGTCTTTTTCAGCTAAAGACTGAAACCGATAAGAGGCAGCCCATTTTTCGCCATCAGGCGTCTTGATCAGCAAAGACATCCGATCTCCGTCAATTCTAGGAATACTATGAACGACCGCCTTGAAGTGATAGCTGCCCTGCTTGTACGAAGAAGTATTTTGAAAATCTGTAATCTTAAACAGGGCAAAGTTGAGCACAAAAGAGAATAAACACACAAAAATGAGTGGAGCGTGTCTTGTTTTAACTGACACAATAAGAAGAAAGAGGAAGAAGAGAAAGACAGCGGAGAAATAAGAGGCGGCAGCAATTCCAGCCGTTGCTGAAGCTGCCGCCAAAGGCAATAATAGACGCGAATGTCGCATCAATCACACATAACTCGTAAAAAGTTTATTAGCCTGTTCATGTATTTTCTTCAAATCTTCCTCTGCGAGACCGGCATCCGCTAATTTTTCTAAAAGTCCCGCTACAAATGAAAGCTTTTCTCTGTTTTTCAGATCAACAATCATCTCATCGAGTTCAACCTGTTCAACCGTAACGCCAGACTGCTCAAATAGCTCCTGGGCATACGGATGTGTTTTATAATCCTCAGCGTAATATACTGTTTTGATACCGGCTTGAATGATAGACTTACAGCACTGAATACACGGATAGTGCGTGACATATATCTCCGCTCCATCTGTCGGCACTCCAAATTTAGAGCATTGAAGAATCGCATTCATTTCCGCGTGAATCGTTCTCGCGCAATGATCGTCTATCATTAAGCATCCTTCGTCCGCGCAATGTACGCCGCCTGCGATTGATCCGTTATAGCCTCCTGCAATCATACGTTTATCTCTGACAATGGTAGCGCCGACAGACAATCTCGGGCAGGTGCTGCGCAGTGCCAGTAAATGGCTTTGAGCCATAAAATATTGATTCCATGAAATTCGTTCCACGTTGTTCCCTCCAAATGTTGTGTTGCCTGTTCTTTAGTTTACCTATCATCATACATGACCGTCAATTCACTTTACTGTAATGGAAGACTTTATTTTTTCAAATGATTTTTCGCCAATTCCCGAAACCTTTGTGATATCTTCAATTGCCTGGAAACGCCCGTTCTCTTCCCGATATGCAATAATCGCTTCAGCTTTTGAAGGCCCTACTCCTGAAATGTTTTGTAATTCCTCTAATGTTGCTGTATTGATATTGACCAAGGCCTCTTTCCCCGTGCTGCTTTGTACAGCGCCTCCGGCCGCTTGCTGCGGCTCCCCTTCTCCCTCACTCGGTATATACACCACTGTACCGTCCTGCAAAAGTTCCGCCAAATTCACTTGCGTTTCATCAGCTTTTTCACCGATGCCGCCTGCTTTCTCAATAGCCTGCGACACTCTGTCCCCTGCATGCATTTCATAAACGCCGGGATGCTTAACAGCACCTTTTATGTCAATTACAATATTTTCTTCCGCTTTTTCTTTTGTCACTTCCTGCTTGACCTCAGCATTATCCTTTTCACTAGATATCACTTGTTTTACAGGCTCTTTGTTATGCCCGATGAAAAAAAAGAGACAAAGAACCGCAATGAGAACAGCAGCAATGGCCACTGACATGATTATGGTTTTATGTTGATTCAACCAATTCAACTGGAATGCGCCCCGCTTTCGTCATATTTTGTTTCTTTATCACATATGGTTTAGAGGATAATAGCTCAAAGGAGGGGAAATCATTGAAGATTGGCTTTATCGGCACTGGAAATATGGGTACGATCCTTATTGAATCATTTATTGAATCACAAGCAGCCGATCCCTCAAACATCACAATCACAAACCGCACAATTGAAAAAGCGTTGAAGATAAAAAACCGCTACAGCAGCTTAAACGTAACAGAGAGCCTTGAAAAGCTTGTTGCAGAAAATGAGATGATTTTCATCTGCGTAAAGCCGCTTGATATATATCCATTATTGTCAAGGGCAGTTCCTTATTTAAGAAAGGATCACATTCTCATTTCAATTACAAGCCCTCTACAGACTGATCAGCTGGAACAGTATGTGCCATGTCAGGTGGCACGAGTAATCCCGAGTATTACAAACCGGGCGCTTGCTGGCGTTTCTCTCGTCACCTTCGGCAAAAGCTGCGGGGAGGCTACAAAAACAAAAATCAACGAGCTGATGAAGCACATATCTAGTCCGCTGCAAATTGAAAGTGACATCACAAGAGTAGCGTCAGATATCGTAAGCTGCGGACCCGCTTTTATGAGCTATCTGGTTCAGCGGTTTATAGATGCAGCCGTTACGGAAACGTCAGTGTCTAAACAGGACGCTATTCACATGTGTAAAGAGATGCTTGTCGGGCTGGGAAAACTGTTAGAAACCGAATTGTATACCCTTCCTGCATTACAGGAAAAGGTTTGCGTAAAAGGCGGTGTGACAGGAGAAGGCATTAAAGCCCTCGAAAGCGGAGTACAGGATATGTTTCATCGGGTGTTTCAAAATACGCATTTGAAGTATGAAGAAGATATTTCCGCGGTGAAGAAGCAGTTTCATGTGTAAACGAGTATGCCATAGTCTTTTGTTGTATGCAAAAGGGTAAAAAAGCATTTTAAAAACCATCGTCTTTAGTAAACGATGGTTTTTGATTTCTGTGCTTTAAAGAAAAGGCGTTCAGAGTGTGGTGACGGAGCTGAATCGGTAAAATCAGCGGTGACCTTATGAAGCTGAAAACCGCAGCCTGCCAGCATTTCTTCGTATTCATCCACTCGGAACGTTCTTTGCTCATGTGTCTCGTCGAAGCGGTCGTACGCCTCTCCGTTCCAAACAAAAAACGTCATATCATGAATGGCGGAAAGCTCTTCACTACCGGCAAAGCTTTGCCAAATATAGCTGATATCTTCGTCCTGATCAGCAAACGTGCTGCCAGGAAAAACCTCGGTTATTTTATACGGTGAATGAACATCAAACAGCAATATGCCGTCCGGCTTCAGCACCTGAAATACACTTTTAAAGGTATTCATTACGTCATTTTTCGTTTTTAAATAATTCAAGGAGTCACAGCAGATCGCAACCGCATCAAACTGGCCTTCAAAGCCTGTAATCTCTCTCATGTCCTGCTGAAGGAAAAGAACCGGCTGTTTAGCTGTCACTTTTTGCTGGGCGTATGAGAGCATTTCCTCACTGAGATCAATCCCAGTGACTTCAAAGCCTTTTTCGGCAAGCCGGATTGAAATTTCTCCGGTGCCGCATGCCAAATCGAGAATACGGCCTTTTTCAGGCAGAGATGCTTCAATCCACTCTGTCCATTTGTCGTAAGGTGCGTGAGACATTAACTCGTCATACACGCTTGCAAAGCCTTGGTAAATCATTGGTTCATTCCAAGTTCCAGGTCTGCGAGCGGAGCATCTCCCCACAGTTTTTCTAGGTTGTAATAGCTTCTTTCGTCCTTGTGAAACACATGGGCAATCACATCCCCAAGGTCAACTAATACCCATCTTGCTTCATCGAAGCCTTCCATCTTTTTGACTTCAATGCCGTTTTCTTCTGCCTGGTCCTTGATTTCACGCGCAATGGCCTGAACTTGTTTATCTGAATTACCGTGACAGATCAGAAAATAATCAGCAACCAGAGAAATTCCTTCCATATCCAGTGCTAAAATATCCTCTGCCCGTTTATCGTCGCAAGCCGCAGCTGCAATCTTTAATATGGACTTTTGATTCATTCACATATTCCTCCTGTTCATTTGCCAGACACAAGCCAGTTATAAGTCAAACATGTATCTGGGAAAACCTGTTGATTTTTTTTCATTAGAAAAATCATTGTATTTTTGATCGACTGAATCAACGCTTGATTCAAATCCGTTTCTGCTAGTTCGCGCACCTCATCAACACCGGGAAATTTACGGCCTGGTTCAATATAATCGGCAACGTAAATGACTTTTTCCAAAAGCGTCATGCCCGGACGCCCAGAGGTATGGTATCTGATCGCGTCAAGAATATCTTCGTCATGAATTCCCGCTTCCCTCTGGACTAGGTAAGCGCCGACCGGAGCATGCCACAGCTCTGGGTTGTGATCTAACAGATGCGCGGGCATGTTTTCTCTGGCAATAATTTGTTTCATTTCTTCTTTTGGACGGAATTTGGCGTAATCATGAAAGATAGCCGCCGTTTCCGCTTTTTTGGAGTCGGCGCCAAAGCGCTCCGCAAGTTCAATCGCCGTGTTCATTACGCCAATTGTATGGATATATCGATGCTCGGTCAATTGCTGCTTGACGCAGGCAAGTGCCTCCTCACGATTCATATAAACCATTCTCCTCTACATACTTCTTCACTTTATCAGGGATTAAGTAGTCAGTGGGCTTCTTGCTTTTAAACCGTTCCCTTATCATAGTCGATGATACCTCAAACTCCGGAACGTCTGCAAAGAGAAGCGGATAAGGGGTTTCAACATGAAAACCGGGGCGCTTTACTCCGATAAATTGAATAAGGTTCAGCAGCTCGTCCAGCTTATACCATTTCGGCAGGTATTCAATCATGTCAGCACCGATGATAAAGAATAGCTGATCATTCGGGTATCGCTGTTTTAGTAAAGAAACGGTATCAAAGGTATATGACGGCCCTTCTCTTTCCATTTCAGCCAGCTGCAGCTTAAAGGATGGATTAGACTGGATCGCAAGCTTCAACATTTCCACCCGATGAGTGCTGTCTGTATAGTCTTCATCCTGTTTATGCGGAGGTATTTGATTGGGCATAAACCAAATTTCGTCGAGCTCCGCCTGATACAGCACCTCATTCGCCATTAAAAGGTGACCGTTATGCGGAGGATCAAACGTGCCTCCAAAAATTCCGATTTTCTTCATTTCAACCACCTTAAGGAAGCTCGATCTGTTTATTTTCCTTTGATTCCTTATATAAAACAATCGTATTGCCAATCGTCTGAACCAACTGTGCGCGGCTTCCTTTAACAAGAGTTTCTGCAACATCATTTTTATCGTCTTCGCAGTTTTGAAGAACGCTGATTTTAATCAGCTCTCTCGCTTCAAGCGCTTCAGAAATTTGTTTAATCATGTTGTCATTGACTCCGCCCTTTCCTACTTGAAAAATCGGGCTTAAATGGTGCGCTTTTGAACGCAAGAAACGTTTTTGTTTTCCTGTTAGCATTATTTTCCTCCTAATTTCCCTACTACAATAGATCTCATTTTTTCAACATCAGGTTCATGTCCCGTCCACAAGCGGAAAGACAATGCGGCCTGCTCAACAAACATGCCGACTCCATCCAGTGTTTTCAGACCTTTTTGCTTTGCTTCTTTTAATAATGAAGTCTGAATCGGATTATACACGATATCGCAAACAACCGCACTGCTTGCAGCACGCTGCAGCGAAAGCGGAATATCTTCCACGTTTGGATACATGCCTACAGATGTTGTATGGATAATTACATCATACTGCTCAAGCCGTTCTTCTGCTTCTTTTATGCTTAACACTTCTACATTGCGGAACGAGGGAGCGGATTCTGTGAGCTGTTTGGCTTTTTCTATCGTTCGATTGCAAATATCAAACTTTTCCGGATTGTCGCGGACGATCGTCGTAAAAATCGCTCTCGCTGCCCCGCCCGCGCCGATCATTAAGAAAGACAGCTCAGAGATTGGTTTGTCCAAAATTCTCATTAAAGATTTCACAAAGCCTTCTCCGTCTGTATTATATCCGACAAGCTTGTCTCCTTCTCTTCTGACAGTGTTAACGGCACCAAGCACTTTTGCGCTCTCATCAATATGATCGAGATGATCCATGATGGAAACCTTGTGCGGAACAGTCACATTGATGCCTTGTACGCCAAGAGCTCTTATCCCTTTTACCGCATCTTCAAGACTATCCTCTTCCACCTTAAATGCATGGTAGTGTCCGTCCAAACCAAGATCCTTCAAAGCCTCGTTATGGATATCCGGCGACATGGAATGCGCAATCGGATTTCCGATAACCCCGTACAGCTTCTTCATACCCCTCTCCCCTTTTTGTTAAATTAATGAGCGCCGAACAAATACGTGAACGCCTTTTGGCGCATAAGCCGTTATCTTTTTATCCGCGTCATGCACCGTTACCCAGCCTAACCCAGAAAAAACGATATCTGTCTTTTGCTCTTTCATCGTAAACGTATGGGCAACAAGTTCTGGAAACTCATCCATATCATCTTTTCCCGGCGGTGTGAGCAATTCTCCTGCGTGCTTTTCATAAAGCGCGTCAGCATTTTCAAGTTTCGTTCTGTGAATCATTAATTCATTCGGCATATAGCAGACAAAGGCAGCTCTTTCACCTGAAACATAATCAAACCTTGCCAGTCCGCCGAAATACAGCGTTTGCTGATCGTTTAGCTGGAATGTGCGCGGCTTCAGTTCCTTTTTGGGCGAAAGCACTTTTAAATCCTTTTTGTTTACATAGTGCGCCATTTGATGGTGATTGATGATTCCAGGTGTATCATAAAGCGCTGAGCCATCATCTAACGGAATTTCAATCGCATCAAGAGTTGTGCCCGGGAATTGCGATGTTGTGATGATGTTGTCTTCACCGGACACTTCTTTGATAATCCGGTTAATGAACGTTGATTTCCCTACATTGGTACAGCCGACAACGTAAACATCCTTGCCGTTACGGTAATGCTCAATCGCATCAATGACTTCTCTGATTCCCTGGCCGCGTCCCGCACTGACCAAAAATACGTCAATCGGTTTTAAGCCAAGCTCTTTCGCCTCGCGCTTCATCCACTGGATCAGCCGTTCTCTTTTGAGCGATTTAGGCAGAATATCCGCCTTGTTTCCGACTAACAATATAGGATTTCCTCCGACTAAGCGCTGCAATCCATTAATCCAGCTGCCGTTAAAATCGAAAATATCAACAATTTTAACGACGAGAGAATCGGTTTCTCCAATTCCATGAAGGATGTTTAAAAAGTCATCATCCGTTAAGGAAACGTCTTGTATTTCATTGTAGTTTTTCAGTCTGAAGCAGCGCTGGCAAATTACACTTTCTTTAGAAAGCGAAGCCGGCGGCGCGTATCCCAGACCGTTTTTGTCCTCGGTTTGGATTGAAACTCCGCAGCCGATACAAACAACCTTTTCCATTCTTATTCCTCCCACTGAATGTGCCCTTTTCGTTTGAGAGCACTCAGTATTCTGCGTTCGACCTGGCGGTTAAAACGCGTAATAAAGCCGTCTGAGGAAGCGACAGGCACGACCAGGATCGTATGGTAGCCGTTACGGTTCCCGCCGAGTACATCAGTCAGCAGCTGATCTCCGATGACAACACAGTCCTCTTTTTTCAGCTCCATATTGCGCACTGCTCTATTAAAGGCTTTGCCCATCGGTTTTCTTGCTTTATAGATGAATGGTATGCCGAGCGGTTCCGAGAAAAGTTTTACTCTTCGCTCATTATTATTAGAGACAATCGTCACTTTAATGCCGTGCTCTTTCATTTCTTCAAACCACTCGATCAATCGCGGCGTGGCGTTTGGTCTGTCCCATTCAACAAGCGTATTGTCCAGATCAGTGATAATTCCTTTTACATTTCGTTCCTTTAATTTTTCAGGTGTAATATGAAAAATATTTTTTACAAACTCGTCAGGTAAAAAAAACTTTTTTAACAAAACCCGCACCCTTCCCTTTTCTTTCTCTTAAAATTAATGTCGAAAAAAATCGAACTTGCGCTTAAAGAAAAACTGAGCAAAAAAATTTCGACAAAAATTGGGTTTCTTCACCAGGTGTGGATAAATTTACACACACTATCCACTCTTATTACATCACTCTTTAGACAAATTATAAACATGATACTCACAAGTTATCCACTTTTTGGTGTGGATAACAGAACGATTGTTCTTATATGCAATTCATGGTAGATTAAAGATAATCTTCAGCTTCAGATGAACGCAACCTATAAATGTATGTCACAAAGTCATGAATGATTCCAACTATGAAGGAGGTGTCTCTCCCATTAATTGGGTTCCTAGCATGAGAAAATTGTCTGATGAACTATTAATAGAATCTTATTTCAAAGCCACCGAAATGAATTTAAACCGCGACTTTATCGAGTTAATCGAAAACGAAATAAAAAGAAGATCGCTCGGACATATTATTTCCGTATCTTCTTAATAGGAATTTGTCTATTTTTTCCGGGCGTATTTCCTTTTTTTACTCAGATGACTGATATTATATCACTTCAGTTACGCGCTTTACTACTGTTTTCAGCAAAAAACACCCCTAAAAAGAGGTGTTTTCAGGGCTGGATTTTATGTGAGCCAATACACTCCGCCCACAATCAGGAGAACAACAATCAAAACAACGATAAAAGTGTATCCGTATGCTCTGCTTGCACCATATGGCCAGCCGCCGAATGGATACGTGTATAAATACCCGCTGTACATGTGAAGCGCGCCTCCTTAGAAATGTTTCTATCATAGCCTATGTAGGAGAAATAAAACGGCTTAGGCCTTTGTCCGGATCAGCGCTTCAGGACCTGCCCATCTTGTATCCCTTCATAAACAACCCTTGCCCCTTTTGGTGTCATATGATTGCCTGAAGGATCTATCAAGCCGGATTGGATAAGCGCTTCATCAGTAGCTTCTCCGCCGTCTGCTTCAATAAAATGCTTCCAGTTGTCTACGAGAGGCACATTCATATGTTTCGCGACATCTCTTGTAATATCATTGTATGAGTTATGCCACTTTCTCGCCCCGCCTTTTGATTCAAAAGCAGCCGCTTTATACCTGGAATAGTAAAAGAGGTGATGCTTTCCGTTTCCTTCAATAATAGGAATACACGTCATTAAAACAGGCTTGATGCCGTGTTTTCTGCTTTCTTTTATAAAGTAAACCAGATTCTCTCTGAAACGCAGCTTTGACACTCTCGGCTTTCCTTCAGCCAGAATCGCGGCGTCATTAGTGCCAAACATAATAAAAAGATGCTTAGGTTTTTGATCGAGTACATCTGTTTGAAACCGTAAACGGGCATCTTCTGTCGTTTGTCCTCCAATTCCTGCATTGAGGATATCAAGATTCCCGCGTTCAGCCGTTTTTAATATATTGACCCACTGCTGCGCTTTTGGATAGTCACGATAATCCCAATTAGAGCCGCGTGTATTGCTGTCACCAAATGCTACCACGTCTTCGTATCCCCTTCCGCATCCTGCTGTAACGAACAGCACTAGGAAAAGGATGAACATATACTTCATCTTTACACCCCCAAAAGCTTCACCTTTATGTTATACCTCTGCTCTGTTTCATTCAACGCAGAGTTTTTTCGTTAAGCGTTCTCTCTAATGTTAACGTGTCCCTCTCGACTAAAATCATTCTCTCCATTAAGGGGTGATATATCTATTTCAGTTCCCGTCTTTTCCTGCGAAAAAACACTTCAGAGAGTTGATTGCAATAACCTGCTTCCGCCAGAGGAAACAGGCTACTGATTACCTCTGCATTTATTTTAATTTCGCTTTAAGCTTGGCCTTTGTTTTCGGTCCGTAGATACCATCAGCTTTTAATCCATTCATCAGCTGAAAACGTTTCACGGCATTTGCTGTTTTCGGTCCATAAATGCCGTCAATACCGTTATTCTTCGCACCTTTATCGGGGTAAAAATGAAGTGCTGCTAAAGCCTTTTGCAGCTGAAGAACTTTTGTGCCTTTTCTATAAGGCGCAGTAAGTTTTATTACTCCTGAAGGCAGAGGATAAGATTTGGGTGATTCTTTAGATGGCGTATCAGAGGAAGAAATTCCGTTTTTGAATGCACTCCATTGATTTAAGAGTTTGCGGGGACATTCTTTTCCGGACCATTTTTTGTGGGGAACAACACGATCCAGCGAAATATTGTGATCCTTCATCAATTTTTTGATCAGCCACTGCGCATTAGCTACTGCTTTGTCAAAATTGCCGTCTGCATTTTCGCAGATTTCAATCCCGATTGATTTGCGATTCCCTGTCCCATCGGTGCCGTCGCCAGCATGCCACCCGTTTTCAGTAAGAGGCAGATGCTGATAGATGTCTGAATCGTCTACTGTAAAATGCCAGCTGACAGATGTACTTGGGTTTTTTACATAATCAGCGTGCATTTTTGCATCGGCACCTTTGGCGGTATTTGCTGTATTGTGCACCGTAATATAGGCAGGTGTCATCGCATAACCGGGACGGTTATCGTTTGATTTTGGTATAAAATCCTTTTTTATCGCTACCATTTCTATCCCTCCCTACTATTAAAGAATGTAGAAACGAGTGAAATGGACAGCCTATTTTACTAGCTAAAAAAGAATTGTATTTCCCCCCACTCGTATGACAGTTGAACCTCCGAAATGGTACAAGTTATACTAACGTAGATGCCGGAGATTCTACCTCCTGACATCGCCACAAGTGTTGGGAGTGGATAATTGATATGTTAAAAAAGACTTTAGGTATAATCTTGATCATCGCCGTTATTGCAGTCGGGTTTTATCAGAAAGAAGCTTGGCTTGATGCTATAAAAGCAGGCGGCTTGATCTCCGTTTTATGTAGTATGCTTCTGATTGCAGCCGACGTCTTTTTCCCGATTGTGCCGTTTGCAATTATTGCAGCTTTAAATGGCGCTGTGTTCGGAATTGCAAATGGCGTTTGGATTACACTGGCCGGTTCAATGCTCGGTACGATATTGCTATTTTTTCTCGCGAGGTACAGCTTTCGTGATTGGGCTAGGAAAAAAATAAAAGCTTACCCTGCTATAAAAGGATACGAGGCTTCCTTCGATAAAAATGCGTTTACCGCTGTTTTATTGGGAAGACTTATCCCTGTTATTCCTTCTCTTGTCATGAATGTTGTATGCGGACTAAGCAGTGTTCGGTGGCATGTTTTTTTCTTGGCCTCTTTAATAGGAAAAATCCCAAATATTTTAGTTGTTACCATTGCCGGCGCCAATTTCTCCAGCAACAAATTACTATCCTTCAGTATTTACGGGACCTACGTTCTGATCCTGATGCTGATCATATATAAAAAGTTTCCTCATCTTGTGAAAGTCTCAAAAAAATAAGGGCGGCCCGTTTCGCCCCCTTACTTTTTTTCTGTTGCATGTCCTCCAAATTCATTACGGAGCGCAGCAACGACCTTTCCTGTAAACGTATCGTCTGTTAACGAACGGTATCTCATCAAGAGCGACATCGCGATCACCGGGGTGGCTGTCTGCAAATCAAGTGCCGTTTCCACTGTCCATTTCCCTTCCCCTGAGGAATGCATGACGCCTTTGATCTGTTCCAGCTTCGCGTCTTTAGAAAAAGCTCGCTCAGTCAGCCCCATAAGCCACGACCTTATGACAGATCCATGATTCCATACCCTTGCAACTTTCTCGTAGTCAAACTCAAACGGGCTTTTTTCCAGCACTTCAAATCCTTCGCCAATAGCAGCCATCATTCCGTACTCAATGCCATTATGAATCATTTTCAAAAAGTGGCCGCTGCCCGCTTCTCCGGCATATAAATATCCATTTTCAACAGCAGTATCCCGAAACAGCGGCTCGGCAATCTCCCATGCTTCCGGGTCTCCCCCCACCATAAAACAGGCTCCGTGCCGTGCACCTTCCATTCCGCCCGACGTTCCCGCATCGAGATAATAGATACCCGCTTCTTTCATTTGATTATAGCGACGAATCGATTCTTTATAATGAGAATTTCCGGCTTCGATGATAATATCACCTTTGCTTAATAAAGGTGTTACATCACGCAAAACAGTATCGACCACGCCATGGGGCACCATAACCCATAGTATTCGCGGCATGTCTAATGAAGAAATCAACTCTTTTATACTCGTTGTCCCCTCAGCCCCATAAGACATCAGTTCATCAACAGCCGCTTGATTCACGTCATACCCGACTGCATGATAATTGCGATCAATCAATTGCTTTCCTATGTTGATGCCCATTTTCCCTAAGCCGATCAATCCTAGTTTCATGTGAGATCCTCCTGGTTGTCTAAACTCTAAAGCCATTACTCTTTATGTTCCCTGTGAACTGCTTTGTGATACGTCCTGTTTTCTCAAAGGCCGTGATCATCAGCCAGAGTGATTCCTTTTCCCGTGTCATATCGTTTCTGTATGATCTTTATCAGAAAGAGGGTGTGATAATCATTTGGCGCCTTCATGTATTACAGCAGAAATCGTGGAAACATCCTTGATTTCCTCTCTATTTAAGTTAAAATATGGGAAGCGAATTCAATTTATTTCTAGCTAAGAAGGTGACAACTTGCAGGATCAAACACAAACAATCATTGGAATTAAGAAAACCGCGAAATGTTTATTATACGGTACACTTGCAATCATCGGTCTCCTCATTGGGTATTTTTTTCACCAGCTTGCGAAATGGGCATTATCCCTGCCGTGGATTCCATTAGAAGGCCCTCTTCGGCTTGTTGCCTCTTTTCATGGATCACCGGCGAAGTTTATCACCGCGGCGCTTGGCCTGATTGCCGGTATATGGTTTGCTCATTCAATCATCAAATTGCTATTAACTGTACACATTACAGACGACTCTGTGGAATTACTGAAAGGCAAGCATGTTCAAACGATCAACTCCGAAGACATTGCTCTGGTATTTATTGATCATAAACGGCTTGTCCTCTTAGGAACAGACGGATATGAACTGGCACGTGAAGAATTAGATGAAAAACCTAAAATCATTGAGCAGGCCTTTAAAAAACACCATTACATATGGTCGGCAGAAGGTGACCCGTTTAAAGATAAATTTCGACGATGGGTACCTGAATCACCCGATCTCTCTCCGAGCGCTCATGCTATATTGAAGGCTCGTCAGAAAGCACTGAAAAAAGAGGAAACAGACGACATTGAAGATTTTCGTCTTGAACTTGCAAGGATCGGGATCGTTGTACGTGAAGAAGGCACACGCCAGTATTGGCGAGAAGCAGAAACGTATCCTCCTCAGGAAAATCAGCCTAGCGGCAACATAGGATCATAGCAAAAGAGGCTCAGAATTGAGCCTCTTCTTTTATTACTGAACAATAAACAACACTTTGGTGCCATCTGGATAACCACTCATTTGATTTCCTACCCATGAACCGGCGCCGCGATTATCAGAAGGCGTTACATAGCGGACATCGGCTCCGGCGCCTCCTTCTTCACAAACTGCCATCGGCCATTCATCTCGATCAAAACCAGGCTTCGTCGGAATTCCTTTTAATGATTCCTCCCGCCTTTTGTCCGCTCCATCACGATCAATTGTACATATATCAGAATGTCCTTCGGCAATCGCATCTCTTATATGATCCCCGGTTTCCGGATAACGAGACAACGGAAAATATAAAACTTTGTCATATAAAGCAGCCCCCTTGACCTGTTGCGGAGCCGTCATATCCTTTCCCAACAAACAAAGAAAAACTGCTGCCGCCAGAAGAAGCATTGCCATCCATCTTTTCATCCTCATCCCCCCATACAGTTACGTTCATTTAAATGTATGGGGGCAGCGTAAAGATTATTTTAAAAAACATAACCTAAGCTCTCATTGAGAATTTTCCCGGTACAGACACAGACAGCCTTCCGATCACATACATTGACATATAGGCTTTTGCCTACATAATCATGTGGAGGTGACGATGGTGACAGGTGTTTTCGCAGCGCTCGGTTTTGTAGTTAAAGAGCTTGTCTTTTTAGTATCTTACGTGAAAAACAATGCCTTTCCACAACCGCTCTCAAGCAGCGACGAAAAAAAATACTTAGAGCTCATGGCTAAAGGGGATGAACATGCCAGAAACATGCTGATTGAGCATAATCTTCGCTTGGTCGCCCATATTGTAAAAAAGTTTGAAAATACAGGTGAAGACGCAGAGGACTTAATCTCCATCGGAACAATCGGGCTAATCAAAGGAATTGAAAGCTATTCCGCCGGAAAAGGGACAAAACTGGCGACGTATGCTGCGCGGTGTATTGAAAATGAGATCCTCATGCATTTACGCGCATTGAAAAAAACAAAAAAAGACGTGTCCCTTCATGATCCGATCGGGCAGGATAAAGAAGGGAATGAAATAAGCCTGATCGATGTCCTGAAATCAGAAAATGAAGACGTGATTGATACAATCCAGCTCAATATGGAGCTTGAAAAAGTGAAGCAATACATTGACATTTTAGATGACCGTGAAAAGGAAGTAATTGTCGGGCGGTTTGGGCTTGATTTGAAGAAGGAAAAAACGCAGCGTGAGATTGCCAAAGAACTCGGTATTTCGCGTAGCTATGTATCAAGGATTGAGAAACGGGCGCTGATGAAGATGTTTCATGAGTTCTATCGGGCGGAGAAGGAAAAGCGGAAGAAAGCGAAGGGGAAATAATGCAGAAGAAGCCGGATCTCATATTCCGGCTTTCTCTATTTGAAAGAGTTATGAAAATCATTTTTTCATCGCTGATAAGCTCTCCGAGAAAGACAGGCAGGATCGTAACAAATAACTTGACTTATAAGTCCCTTGCTTGCATCCTCCCTCAGGCATTCAAAGCCGGACGTTCTAAAAGCTCCACAGTAAATCCTTCATCGGCATACTTCAGCACATCCTTAGTCCCTGCTTTCTTTATGCAGGCCTCGATCTGGCTGTCGATGTTCGATCCCTTGATCGCTTGTTCCTCGGTATATTGCTATCACCCTGGATCTCCTTCCTATAAAGTTTTATTAAATAATGATAGCAATCGTTCATGCATTTGTCAGCTTGCGGTCCCTCGATGATTATTACCTTCATAAAATGCATCCCCCCATGGGTAATGCTATGTAATAACTGTTTGTCCTAATGAGGTGATTTTCAATGAGTATGAAAACAAATAAAAAAACCGATGGTTTGAACCATCGATCTGTTTTCTATATCACTGGGCCCTCAATATAGTAAATCTAGCTCATTGGTTATGAAAGCTAATTTTCATTACACACTCTATATTCATTTGTTATCATTTCTATACGTTTATATCAATTATGGTAAAAAATGGTGATGAAAACCAATAAACGTCCATTCTAACTTTTTCATCTTATTTATTAAGAATTTTAACCTCTTCCTTGCAAAATAAAGAAGCGATTTTCATCTCCAGACAGTTAATGCTATTTCATTGGGACATGTCTGTTAAAGTAGCCAATACATACATTCAGATATCCACTTACAACCACGATTCAATTTGATCCACTACAAATTTCTGAGCTGACATTAAACAGATAGACTTATAAAAATCTGTACCAGTTCCCTTTCACAATTAGGACATTTCGGCGGCGTATCGGCATAAAGCGATCTAATTTATTAATGTTCAACAACAGAATTTCGTCTATTGGCAATAAAGAACCCACAAATCATTGCAAGAATGGCCATCGCCCACCAGAACGTTGAGATCGCCTGATCATGATCGATGATAATCAAACGAATGACAGCTGTGATGCCAATATAAATGAAGTAACGAAGCGGAAAATGAAAGTCTGATTTGAAGTATTTGATAATCAAAGCAATGAACTCAAAGTACATGAAGAATATAAGCAGTTCTCCAAGCATCTCATAATAGCTGTCCACTTTGTTGAACAGTGACTTGTATACGAAAAGCACAATGTACCAAGTCTCGCTGATCAGAAGTGCGCTTAAGGCTAACGCCAGGAAGAACAGACAGACATTGAGAAGCGCTTGTAACAGGTAAGGCACCTTTTTGAATTTGTTAGAAAATCTCATCATGTTGTCTCCTATTTCAATATATTCGTGGTTTTTATTCTCAGCCTACATCTTGGTGTTCCAAAATCGTAGCACGATGTAGTACTTAGAATTCTTTTGTATACTTTGAAACTGTCCCTGCATGCGGGACATCATTCGCGCAATGCTTCTTTCACCGAGTCCGTTGCTTTCCGGTGTTATATCTGCAAGTTTAATCGTATTGCTAACATGGATCTCAAATATCTCTTGATCCGATACAAACGTGATGCTGATTTCTTCTTCCGGATCTGCGTATTTCAATAAGTTTGACATCACATTATCAAATACACGACCAAGCTCCTCCAAATTCACGTTAATATAGGTTTCCGGCAGCTCGCCTGAAATATGGACCCGAAAATGCTCCTGATGAAGAATAGCAATCTGATCTGATATTAGATCGTAGATCACTTCTTTCACTGCAACGGTCTCCAGATCGGCCTCATATTCCTTGTCCAGCAGGAAATACGCAAACAGATTGTCAGACAAGCTTTTTAATTGCAGTGCTTTACCATAAGCATTGGCTACATACCGATCTTTGCTGGTACCCGCTTCGCCTCCCTCTTTTTTGGCAAACTCCAGATTCATGATCAGCGACGTCAGCGGTGTGCGCATATCGTGCGACATTTCGGTAACCAGGCTGCGGCTCTCAGCTTGCAATTCCTCGATAGCTTTAAGTTTATCCAGGAAAGCTTTCCGCAGATCCTCAATGCTCTTTGCAATCATCGCTAATTCATCATGCCCTTTTATCGTCATCTCGTAATCCAGATCGCCCCCTTCAAGAATATGAATCTCTTGGTGAATCGTTTTAAGGTAGCGAAGACTTTGGCGAATTCCGAAGAGAACAATGATTAAAAAGATGAGGGTTGCCCCGAGCAAATCCAATGCGAAGGCCAGATCATAGTATCGGGAAGAGTAGAAACCGTCGATAATGACTCGTCCTTCACCATCGCTAAACTTGACAGGATGTGAATGATTTTGAGCGTACTGAGTCAGCTTTTCCTTTCCATAATCCGATTCGGAATAAATAGAATCATATTGCAGCTCCTGATCCTTGAATATGGTGAGGTTAATGTAATTTTCTTTTTTGACCCACTCGCCAAACTCTTTTCTATCTGATGTAGACAACTCATTTTCTGAAACGTACTTGCTGAATTTTTGAATGTATCTTGCTGACTCCTCGTGATAATACTCTTCCGAACTCAGATACCCCTCGATCAGATCATCTGTGATCTTTTGCAACGTCAGAAAGATCACACCACTCACAATCGCAGCAACCACGATCAGCAAAGCCAGTTTTTTAGTTAGCGTAAATTTACGATGCACCAAATCGATATCCTCTTCCCCATTCAGTTTTTATATAAACCGGACGTGCCGGATCATCCTCAATTTTGGAGCGCAGCTTCCGAATATGCACCATCACCGTATTGTTGGAACAGTAAAAGTAAGGCTGTCCCCACACACTCTCATATATATTTTGGGCAGAAAATATTTTGTTGCGTTTGCTCATCAGAAGTTTCAGGATACGATACTCCAGATCTGACAACTTGATTTGCTTCTCCTCTTTCCACACCTCATTAAATTCTTCGCTCACTCTTAATTTGCCCCCGATAAGAAATGTTTCTTCCTGTTCCTTCTTTTCCTGATAGATAGTATATCTGCGTAATTGAGCAATCACTCTAGCGTGAAGTTCCTCTTCCGAGAATGGTTTAGTCATATAATCATCGCCGCCGGCGAGTAATCCCTCAGTTTTATCGAGTGTACTCGATCTGGCCGTCAGAAACAGAATCGGGACGTTATAGGACTTCCTGATGTGCTGACATGTTTCAATTCCCGAAATGCCTGGCATCATAATATCCAAAATAACCAAATCAAGCGAGTCATTCACAAGTTGCAATGCTCGCTTTCCATCCTTGGCTCTTAGCACCTCGTAGCCTGCACGTGTAAGGGATTCCTCCAAAAGATCACCAATATCCTCATCATCCTCTACGACTAATATTTGATGGGTCATGTCTCTCTCACCTCATGATTCTTGTTGTTATTTCTCGTGTGTCCTTACTATATATCGTTCATAGTAATAAGTACGTTATAAGATACTACGTAAATCTTAACAATTTATGAAAGCTGATGCTCGCCACAAATTTGTCACATTTTTAAAAAACATGATGACTCTTCATAAATTGTTAAGATTCGGTCTTTATATTTATCCATTGTAAGGCTCCAGTTTTTCAGATCCGCACTACACATTGCCGTGATAAATGGGAAAGGAGTATTGATATGATTGTACAAAAAGAAGGACGCGGGCAACCGGTGAGTCTGCGGGAACGGGTTCATTTTCTGGACATCGTACGCGGATTTGCCTTGCTCGGCATTATTATTGTCAATTATTTTCTGATCGTAGATTCAGTAAAGGGATTCGAAATGGCCTCCGATGACGTACTGCACAAGCTGGTTTCCTGGTTTGCCGAAGGGAAATTCGTTACGTTATTCTCCTTCCTGTTCGGAGTCGGGTTTATGATCTTTATGGATCGAGCCGCGCAGAAGGTAGATAGTCCCAACAAGCTGTTTGCCCGCAGGTTATCTATCCTGTTGGGATTTGGCATTTTGCACATCACATTTGTTTGGGTCGGTGACATATTGGCCTTTTACGCCGTAAGTGGCTTCCTGTTACTCGCCTTCTATAAACGCACGGCCAAAACGGTGCTTAGATGGATTATCGCACTTATCGTGTTTCAATTCCTGACTCCTGTTTTCACAATGTTGTACGATGTCATCAATACTGCAGGGGCAAAAAACCCGAATTTTTCAGAGTTTACTTTGTTTAGCCACAGCAGCCTTACCTACATAGAATCCATCAGCACTCGGTGGACAGATATGGTCACGATGGCTGCTGGCTCTTTCTCTATGATCTATTCCATGTTTCTCATGTTTCTGCTGGGCGTGTACTTTGTTAAGATGGAATTTTTCAAAGACATGGAAGCGAAAAAGCCTATATGGAAGCGTATCTGGATCATTAGCACAATCGCTTTTCTAATAACACAAGGCAGTATATTACTAGACATGTTTAATCTTTCTGAGAATATGCTGTGGAAGGACATTTCCTCTGTCTTGGGTCAAAATGGCGGCTTAACCGGAAGTATGTTTTATATGAGCACTTTTGCAATGCTGTTTCTATACGTTCCTCAGCTGCGAGGCCCTATGATGATATTCACCAAAGTCGGACGGATGTCATTGACCTGTTATCTGCTTCACTCTATCATTGGAACAGTTTTGTTCCTCAGGTACGGATTCGGGCTTGCGGATCATATTCAACCCGCCGGCACGTTCATGTTCAGTCTGGCCGTGTACTTCGTGCTTATGAGCTTTAGTACATTGTGCTTGAAACGGTTTAGGTACGGTCCGATGGAATTAGTATGGCGCAAGCTGACGTACGGCAAAGTAAACGGGAGTCCCAAAGCAACTCCGCTGCATTCGGAAAAATCTATTCAGAAATAACCCCCTTGCACAGATTGCATGACTTCAAATTAGTGTTGTTGAATGGAGCGGCATTAAACGGACAGATTTGATATATGGACTAGTTATTTTATTTCATTTAGGCTTCTTTGGGCTAATAAATCCACCAGAGTTTACTCAATGTGCATTGTGCAGCTTGTTTTCCAATGAAACAAAGAAAAAGAAATCATACAAAAAGACAGGAGAAAGCTTTTGAAGTATTTTAACGCCAAATTTACCGCGGAAGAAAGAGCGATGGAATCACTTTTTTGTGAAAAGGCCTCGCAGAGCATCTCGAATGTTTTACTGAACGACTGAACTCGGTATTTCAGCAACTGAAGGAGTGAGTAATCATGAAAACAAAAAAGGAACCAAAAGTTATTCTGGAACCAGCAAAGGAATCTGATCTGCCAGAATTCCAAAAAAAATTACAAGAAGCCTTTGCGATCGCCGTGATTGAAACGTTCGGTGATTTCGAAGATGGACCGATTCCATCAGACAATGATGTTCAGGAGTCTTTCGACGCTCCCGGAGCAGTCGTATATCATATTCTTCGGGATGGTAAGAAGGTAGGTGGTGCAGTAGTACGTATCAACAGCGAAACACATCATAATTCGCTAGATTTATTCTATGTATCTTCAGAACATCACAGCCAGGGGATTGGTCTTTCTGCTTGGAAAGCCATAGAAGCACAGTATCCGGATACTGTGCTTTGGGAAACCGTAACACCTTATTTTGAAAAGCGAAATATCAACTTCTATGTGAATAAGTGCGGATTCCATATCGTGGAGTTCTACAATGAACATCACTCTGATCCGCATATGCAGCGCAATGGACGCGAAGATGACAAGCCCCTGCCGAATGATGATGACTTTTTCAGATTTGTAAAGATTATGAAAAAAAAGAACTAAACAATTGAACACGGCGAGATGCCGCATTGAGTTGATGTTTAAAAAGTGTTTTGATCCCTGTCTCAAAAACAGGGGTCAGTCCCCCTTTGAATCATCGGTTTCTTTTCTGACATATACCACGCCCACTTTTCTCTTTTTGTAATTTCAGAAAATATATCAGATACCAAACTACAAATACTATAGTAATTAAGTAAGTTAAAATAATAATAAGATTCATCTAATCTAAAGTAGTCCTCCGTGTTTTAGGTAAAGCTGTATTACATTATGTATATTATATCTTGATAGTGCGTTCAAGTATTCCTAAACCTTATTATGAAGGTATTGATTAAGATGACTAATACCTTTAGATCTCTATGAAATTATATTATCTTTAATATGAAACTTGTTCTGGTTGTACAATTTCATATTCACCTTCTGCATACTCTTGCTCCGCATAATGGCTTCCCCATTGACAGAGCTCCTGCAAGATAGGTTTAAGAGATTCTCCAAGTTCAGTGGATGAATATTCAACCTTCGGTGGTACTTGATTATACATCTTTCTGCTCACAAGTCCACTGTCTTCAAGCTCTCTAAGTGTTTGAATTAGCATTTTCTGAGTTATATTTGGGATAATGCGCTTTAATTCACTCGTTCTCTTTGGTCCATTCATTAAAAAGTATAATACAAGACCTTTCCATTTTCCGCCAATAACTTCCTTTGTCACTTCAAACCCACAACTAAATTTTTTCAAGTCTAAACCTCTCCATTCCACATTTATTACTTTTTAGTTACTATATCACAAAAAAGTGGGTACTTCCGATAATGTGCTTACTGAAGGATACTATATCTTGTAAGTTGTTCTTCAAGTACTTAAAGGTACTAGACATAAAATAATATTAATTCTAAAGGAGTGTTAAGTATGGGTAAATTTGAAGGTAAAATAGCGCTTGTAACGGGTGGAACAAGTGGGATTGGTCTTGCTACAGCACAAACATTTGTAAACGAAGGTGCATATGTTTATATCACGGGACGTAGACAAAACGAACTTGATAAAGCTGTTAACCAAATTGGCAAGAACGTAACCGGTGTTCAAGGTGATATTTCTAAGCTTGAAGACTTAGACAAACTATATGACATGATAAAGCAGGAAAAAGGTAAGTTGGACATTCTTTTTGCTAATGCAGGCATCGGCAACTTCCTTCCATTAGGTGAAATTACTGAAGAGCAGGTTGATAGAACGTTCGACATTAACGTTAAAGGAACCATCTTTACTGTTCAAAAAGCGTTATCACTATTCCCGGACAAAGTAGGTTCTATTATTGTAACGGGCTCTACTGCTGGATCAATTGGCAACCCAGCGTTTAGTGTATATGGAGCGTCTAAAGCAGCATTAAGAGCACTAGTTCGCAACTGGATTCTTGACCTAAAAGGTACTGAAATCCGTGTAAATGTGGTTAGTCCAGGAGTTATTCTTACACCTGCATACGATGAGCTTTTTGGTGATGCACTTGAAGGAGCATTGGAAAATACCAGAAATACTGTTCCAGCTGGAAAAGTTGGGACACCTGAAGAAGTAGCAAACGCTGTATCTTTCCTTGCTTCAGACGAAAGCAGTTACTTGACGGGTGTTGAATTGTTCGTAGATGGCGGGCTAGCACAGGTATAATTTCACTGCGCAGAAATTACAAATAGTCCCCAAAAAAGGTTAATGGGGATTTACTTGAAGAAGTCGATGAGCTTGCAGACGCCAATGACAAACGCAAAAAAAAACAATTGAAAAACTAGGTGAACTTGACGAAGATTTACTGACAGAACCATGCTATGTCAGAGCCAAATGAACAATTCATCAAGTCAGATTTCCAAAAGCTCCAAGAAGCAACGGGCAAAGGCAAAAACGCTACGCCCATTCACTACAACGCCAAGGCGTACCGTGAGAGTGATATACATAAGAAGAAAGGCGATATTGAGAAGCGAACGGAAGCTTATTTGACGATTAAAAAGAAAGAAGAAAAAGAACGGGAAATCAAAGAATTACAGAAAAAGCTCAATACGTTGGTTGATGATCCTGACGAGTATCTAAAAGTTGCTAAAGAGATTGGATAAGACAACCTCACCAATGAACAACAGGAGTATGTTAAATCCCTCGAGTTTTGGGATAATCCTCTTCGAGCGACCAAGGATATTTTGAAAGAACAGATTGACGGTGTATATGAAGGTTTATTAGCCGGTATAGATGATACAGAGAAGACAGTTAAAGCATATTTAGCCCTATAGATGCAGCGGGTAAAAATATCTAGGTCCAGTATATGAATACTATAAAGGCAAACAAATGGCATATTATGATTTTTCGAAGGAAACTGGTGAAGGACTTTTAGGAATTGCAAAATTCGGGATCGATCTCGGTTTAGATCCAAAAGGAACGATAAAGTCCGTTTTTGAATTCGACTATAAAAAAGCCTGGGATTCTACTTGGGATGAGGTAAAAGAAAGCTGGGACAAAAACTTTGTACACGGAGATATGTATTCACAATCACACTACACCACATATTTCACTTTAAATGTAGCCAGCTTATTCATATCAGGTGGCGGTGGCGCTGTTACAAAGAGTGGATCCGTCGTTTCAAAGGTCGGGAGAATCGCAGAGAAAGGAACCAGCAAGTCGGGTAAAAAAGGATTAAACAGCGCCGGAAATGTTGGTAAGTCTGCATCAAAAAAAGTAATAAAAGACACCAAAGATTTTGGGGAACTTCTAAAAAGAGGTTTAGAGTCAATACCAAATCCTTTTGCTTCAACAAATTAAAAAGTCTTTTGATGTTGATCATGGTTCTAAGGGGAATACTAATAGTAGTAAGGTAACCAGTGAAGCTAAATCCGTATCGAATATGAAAGAATTTTTTTATGATGGATTTGGAAAAAGTATAAAAAACAATGTTACAAAAACAAAAAATCAATTCCAAGGCCAATCAATCTATGAAGTCAATAAAAAATTGGATAATCCGTATCTGAAAAAAGGCGATAGATTTTATTTAGATAATTTACACAAGGATCATTTAGAAGTTTTTGATAAAAGAGGAAATTTAAGAGTATTGTTGAATTTGGATGGAACATTGAACGAAGTTAAGACTAAGAATGCCATTGGAAGAATTATGATAGATGAAAAATATTGATAAAATCTTTAGTGCTTTAAAAGAATTAAATGAAAAATATAATAGTACATTAATTTCAACAGAAGAACTTTTAGAAGAAGAGGAAAATATTAAAGAACTTCCGCAAATAGATGAAAGAATGAATAAAATTTTAGCTAACTTAAGTCAAATTGAAGTTAAAGAAAAACTAACTTCTGAATTACTACAGTTACATTTAGTAATAGGTGATATAGAATGGCAGTTTGACCAAATACATGAGATGGTTAGACAGGTAATCGAAAATATTGAGGATTAATATTATAAAAAAGGCCTCTTGAAAAGAGAGCCTTTTTATTTAATATTAACGCTTCAATTTTCTCTCTAGTCTTAGGTCCATAAATTCCATCAGCAGAAAGGTCATGCATTAACTGGAATCGTCTAACTGCATCTGCTGTTTTCGGACCATACACTCCGTCAATGCCGTTATTCTTGCCCCTTTATCCGGGTAGAAATAAAGCGCCACCAGTGTTTTTCCGCCCAACTTTTTCAATTCTGCTTCAATTGCAGCCTTAACTTGATTCCATCTTCCCTCTGACAAAATACGGTGCGGGCAATACTTACCGTTCCAGTCTTGGTGCTTACGGACACGATCAATGCCCCAGCCGCGTTCTTTAAGTAGTTGAGCCACAAACTTAATAGCGAGCTTTTCCGCTGCCTTATATCGAGCTCCTCCTGACTTGCTATAACAAATTTCGACACTAATCGACTTTCGATTCCCTGTGCCGTTTGTTCCATCTCCTGTATGCCAAGCGTTACGATTTGTTGGAATTCCTTGAGTGACTTGTTTATCGTCTACTGCAAAGTGAAAACTTGTTGAGCTAGAGTTATTCTTCATGTAAGAGATTTCATTGGCTGCTGAAGCATCATTCGCAGTGTTATGGATAGTGATATATTCAGCTTTCATTGGATTAGGACACTTCAACCCATATTTTAATTTTGAAACTAAATTCTTTACAACTTTGATGGCCATATATACTCTCTCCTTCTGGCCTGTATAAAAAAAAGCCACTGGCTTAGCCAGCAGCTTTGTCTGCATTATTTTTACTCTGTTCTTTTTCGTTCTCTATCGTTTGTAATCGATCTGTTATTGTTGAAGGGATTTTAACACCGATCCCAAAAAACGATAAACGCCCGTCCTAACTTTTACATCTTATTGATTACGATTTTCATTTTTCCTCGTAAAATAAAGTAGTGCTTTTCATTGCCGCCATCCAGTTAATTCCGTGTCATTGGTGCCAGTCTCTTAATGTATCCATAAATATTAAAAAAAGAATAGTCTTTTGACTACCCTTTAATTATATCTTTATTTCTTGTAGACCCAAATCACAATCGGTATAAGAACCATAGATAAAAGCCCTCCACTTAGAGATAACACGGCATAGCTTGTATTAGCCATTACCATCCCAGAAAGAGCTCCGCCAGAAGCCCCTGCTAATGCAATTAGAACATCCAATGTACCTTGAACTTTCGCACGAGTTGAAGGCTTTGTAGAATCAACAATTTGAGCAGTACCACTGATTAAACCAAAGTTCCATCCCAATCCAAGTAGAGATAGGGCAATTACTAGAAGAACCATTGAATCACTTGGAGCTAGTGCTGCTAATAAACCAGCTAATAATAATGTTATACCCGAGGCAATACTCATCGCTGTACGACCAATTTTATCAACAAGGACACCTGTTACAAGAGAAGGAAGATACATGGCACCTATATGAAAACCAATTACGATCCCTACTTCACTTAGACCATGCCCATGATGTTTCATATGAACTGGTGTCATCGTCATAATAGCTATCATAACGATTTGTGTCATAACCATAACTGTGGCACCTACTGCCAGACCTCTTTTATTGTTTTTTTGACTTGCCGAATTTGAATCAACTTCATGGCCGTTTTGTTGTTTATAAGCTGCGATCCGTTTTGCAATATCTAATGGATCTGGACGAAGCATAATAAAAAGTACAATACCTGCTAAGATATATGCTACTGCTGCTAAAATGAATGGGCCTGCAAGCGAAGGAACACCAATAGAAGTAGCACATTTCCCCATTACATTTACTAGATTTGGACCAGCAACTGCTCCGAATGTTGTCATAACCATTGTCACACTAACAGCCGTTGCACGCTGTTTTTTACTTGCTAAATCAGTTCCTGCATAACGGGCTTGTAAATTAGTTGCTGTACCTGCCCCATAAATCAGCAGGGAAGCAAATAAGAGAACAACACTGTTCAGCATGGCTGCAATAACAACGCCAATTGCACCGAGTCCACCTAAAATAAAACCAGTAGCTAGGCCCGTACGGCGTCCATAACGTTGAGAAAGTCTGCCTACAAATAAGGCTGATCCCGCTGACCCCAATGTAAATAGAGCTGTTGGTACCCCTGTGTAAGCATCTGTACCAAGCATTTGCTGTGCAATAAGCGCACCGACAGTAACTCCTGCCGCCAGACCTGCACCGCCAAAAATTTGTGAAATACTTACAACGAATAATGTACGCTTGTATAATGCTTTTTGTTTTTCCGGAGAACTGATGTAGCTTTGTAATGAAGCTGTTTGAACGTCTGTTGTTTTTAACATACTCTGACCTGCCTTTCGTAAAGCCTAATGATATAAACTTCCCTCTAGATGTGGATCATCATAACACGCACAAAAAAGCCATACAATGTTATAATTGTATGGCGAACAATATTAGCTAAAACCGTTTAACAAACGTTTTAGGATCCTTAGTCCTTGCTCAAGCTCTTCAATTGTTTTTGGTGCACATACTGAAACCCTGACAGCTCTTTTCGGACAACTATTTCCCACTACAAAGCGTTCAGCGGCATACACTTGCACGCCATGTTGTGCAGCTAGCTCTTCAAATTCAGCACCAGTCATTTCACCCGGCAACACCAGCCAACGAAAGATGCCTGTTTCAACACCTAAACATGTATAGTCCGCCAAATATCGGTTTACGATTTGGTTTCTGCGGATCGTTTCTTCCCGATGACCTTCAATTAAGGCTTCAAATTGATTTGATACAATCGTGCGTGCAGTAAGTTCTGCTAATAGCGGGGAAACCGTTATATTTAAATTATAAAGCGCCTTTGACATTGGCTCCTTAAATTGATTCGGCACCGCTACATAGGCCAGGCGCAGTCCTGGTGCTAACGATTTTGATAAACTTGCAATATGGATAACCTGTTCCGGCGCGAACGATGCAAGTGCGGGAAGCGGATTTTTGTTGAGAAGGTGGTACGATGCATCTTCAATAACAAACAGATGATATTTCTTTGCTATTTCTGCAATCATTCTTCGATTCTCAACAGACATAAAGGAAGCTGTCGGATTATGATAATCCGGGATCAAATAAATGCCTTTAATATTTTCATTTTTACACGCATATTCAAGTGACTCCGGACTCATTTCATCGTTCTTTGATTTTATCGGTACGATTTGCACACTAAGCATTGAAGCAACAGTTTTTAATCCAGGATACGTGTGATCGTCAACACCAATGCGGTCTCCAGGCTTACAAAGACTTGCCAATGCAGCAGCAATCGCATTTTGTCCCCCATTTGCAAATAATATGTGATCCACGGTTGTTTCAAACCCGCCTCTTCGGATTAGCTTTACAGCTGCATCCTTTTGCCAAAGGCTCTCGCCTGCCCGGCCATAACCAAACCATTTTTCATAATCCTCATCTTGCAGCATGTTTTTTAGTTGGAGTAACAGAGGCTCATAAGACGCATTATCTGGCAGTGTGGCTCCCATTTCAATTAAATGCTTTGGCTTTGTGTCCTCAAGTAAATACGCATTCGATAACGCATCGTATGATACAAATGTGCCGCTTCCTACAGATGCACTTAGCAAGCCCTTTAACTCGCAAACTTTAAAGGCTTTTGAAATGGTGCTTACATTTAAATCTAAATAATCAGCAAGTTCTCTCTGTGGAGGAAGTTTTGTTCCAGGTAATAAAACTCCGTTTATTATATCCTGTTCCAACTGCCCCGCAAGTGCTTTATAAATAGGCTTTTCCGTTTTATCAATCGATGGCTTCCAGCTCATCGGATAGTTTTCAAAAGAATTTATCGGCATAATACGCATCCTTTTTTCACTCAATTATAAGAATGTGCTGTTTATAACACAATGATCACTTGCTTTTTTGTGGATACTCTAGCAGCAGTTCTTTACACTTCATTTTTTCGCAAATAGGTGTTTATTTAAAAAAACTATACAAACAAAGGTGAATAACATACTTTATTACATATAAGGAATCCTGCAAAACGGTGCACGGAATGTCGGGTAGAAACATTTCACCCCTGTTATTCTTTTGTTAAAGGAGGTCAAATAAATGAATTTGCTTAAAAGTATGAATAAAGCATTAAATTATATTGAAGAAAACCTCACTAATGATATTGATTTTAAAGAAGTAGCAAAGCTTGCATTCTGCTCTGAATATCATTTTAAAAGGATGTTTTCCTTCCTTGCAGGCATTTCACTATCGGAATATATTCGTCGCAGACGTCTTACTCTTGCAGCTTTTGAACTGAAAGACAGCAGTGTAAAAGTGATAGACATTGCAATAAAGTACGGTTATAAGTCACCAGATTCTTTTGCACGGGCATTTCAAAATTTGCATGGCATAAGACCATCAGAAGCTAGAAATAATGGCCATTCACTTAAAGCTTATCCACGAATGACCTTCCAGTTAACAATCCAAGGAGGCAATGAAATGAACTATCGTATTGAAGAAAAAGAGGCATTTCGCATCGTTGGCATTAAAAAAAGAGTTCCTATTATGTTCAAAGGGGTTAACCCGGAAATTGCATCTATGTGGGAAAGTTTAGATGAAGACGCAATAAATAATCTTAAAAAGCTTTCTAATGTAGCGCCTTTGGGACTCATTAGTGCATCCACGAACTTTTCTGAAGGCCGGACAGAGGAGAATGGCGAACTTGATCACTATATTGGCGCAGCCACAACGAAACAGTGTCCAGATAGCCTCTCACAGCTTGAGGTTCCTGCCTCAACGTGGGCTGTATTTGAAGCAATCGGATCATTTCCGGATACACTGCAAGACGTATGGGGACGCATTTATTCCGAATGGTTTCCATCGTCCAATTATGAACAAATAGAAGGTCCAGAAATACTGTGGAACGAACATAAGGATGTAACATCGCCATCTTTTAGAAGTGAAATTTGGATACCGATTTCAAAAAAGTAAATTATTTCACGATGAAGCAAGAGGAATTGAAGGGTCTTTAAGGAAGGGGGGTAATCCCTTCCTCTTTATGCACCAACTCAATCTGCGGCAATTTTGAAATCACCATTTGAAGCGCTGTCTGCATTCTACAAAGTGAGTAAATGTTGAGATACCACTTAGAACTTGGCTATCTTCATTTATCATTTCCCTTCTTTATGTTTTTCTCGTCTCCAATACTCATACGAACCTATTCATAAGATAGCTCTACATATTCACGATGATAATAATAATGCCTAATTTCAGCAGAAAGAAAATCTTCAACACCAGCAAACAGTTGATAAGCTGGGTGAATTATTTTAACAAAAAAAGAGCATAAAAAACCAAGGATCTACAACCCTTGGTATCATTGATGCGGCCGAAAGGACTTGAACATTGACGGATTATTCACCCATTAGGCCCTCAAAGTGGAAGCATATTATCAGTTACAGAAGCCTGTTATTTCAAGCGTTTGAAGTCATTTGGTTTAAGGTTATAAATACCTATTATATCAACATAATGCTTTTTTCTCTATTGAAACCTTATATCAATGGTTTCATCAAAATAAAATAAAAAACTAGTTACTGGTGAATAACTAGTTTTTTATCTTAAAATGTTTTAAATGTTTGGTTTCACCATATCTTCTGGCTTAACCATCTCATCAAACTGTTCTTCCGTTAATAATTCGAGTTGCACAGCAGCCTCTTTTAACGTCAAGCCTTCTTTATGAGCAAACTTAGCAATTTTTGCAGCACTTTCATATCCGATATAAGGATTCAATGCTGTGACAAGCATCAAAGATCCGGAAAGATTTTCTTTAATGGTTTTCTCATTAGGTTCAATACCAACCGCACAATGGTCATGGAAAGATTTTATTCCATCACTCAGTAACTGCACGGATTGAAGGAAGTTATAGATAATAACTGGTTTAAATACATTTAGTTCAAAGTTGCCCTGACTTGAAGCAAAACCAATCGTTGCATCATTCCCCATAATTTGAGCCGCAATCATGGTAAGGGCTTCACATTGAGTAGGGTTAACTTTACCGGGCATAATGGAGCTGCCAGGCTCATTTTCCGGGATTGAAATTTCCCCGATACCACAGCGAGGACCGCTTGCAAGCCATCTAACATCGTTTGCAATTTTCATTAAGTCAGCAGCTAATGCCTTCATAGCACCATGTACATACGTTATTTCATCATGACTAGTTAAGGCATGAAACTTATTAGGTGAACTTTTAAAATGTTGGCCTGTAAATGTCGAGATTTCCTCTGAGACAACTTCTCCAAACTGTGGATGTGCATTAATGCCTGTCCCTACAGCCGTACCCCCGATAGCAAGCTCACGCATTTTTTCAGTTGCTTCCAAAATCATTTCTTTCGAACGGTCAATCATATATACCCAACCGCTAATTTCTTGTCCAAGGGTTAAAGGTGTAGCATCTTGAAGATGTGTACGACCTATTTTTACAATGTCATTGAATTTTTTTGCTTTTTCATCTAATGTGTTCCGAAGTTGATCAAGTGCAGGAACTAATTGTTCATAGATAGCTAATACACCTGCAACATGCATCGCTGTTGGGAAAGTGTCATTCGAACTTTGACTGCGGTTGACATCATCATTTGGATGTATGGTTTGTTTAGAGCCTTTCTCTTTTAATAAAGCTGTTGCAAGGTTTGCTATCACTTCGTTAACATTCATATTGCTTTGTGTACCGCTTCCCGTCTGCCAAACAACGAGTGGAAAATTGTCATCATAGTTGCCTTCAAGAATTTCATCACAAACTGCTGTAATAACCTCTGTTTTTTCGTTATCTAAATTACCTAGACGATTATTAGCAATAGCTGTACTGCGCTTCAATATAGCAAAAGCTTTAACAATACGGATAGGCATTTTTTCAGAACCTATCTTGAAGTTCTCTTTACTACGTTGTGTTTGCGCTCCCCAAAACTTATCAGCAGGCACCTTTATTTCGCCAAAAGTATCTTTTTCAATTCGATAGTTCATTAAAATAGTCCTCCTTCAGAATACACAATTAGTTTAAAATTCATATATTTTTTCGATAAATTTATCATAGCACTAATAAATTATGATGTATAATGCATAATAAATATGATTTTAATTCATTTATGTAATGATTTATAAAAAGGTGGATGTTTTAATGGAATGGGAACAATTAGAGTACTTTCAAACTCTTGCTCGTATACAGCATGTAACGAAAGCTGCTGAAACGTTATCAATAACACAGCCAGCACTTTCTCGGTCTATTGTTAGATTAGAAAATCACTTAGGGGTTCCGCTTTTTGATAGACAAGGCCGCTCCATTACATTAAATAAATATGGGGAAAGATTCCTCAAGAGGGTCGATACCATCATTAGAGAATTTACTGAAGGAAAGGAAGAAATTCAATCCCTTTTACAACCAGATCAAGGTGAAGTGTCTTTAGGCTTTTTACACACTCTGGGTACAACCATCGTTCCAAATTTAATTGGAGCATTTAGAGATCAATACCCAAATGTTCATTTCCAACTAAACCAGTCTCACTCTAATCAGCTTTTAGATAAACTAAAATCAGGTGAACTAGATCTCTGCCTGCTTGCTTCTTTTCCAGTCGAATCAAATATAATGTGGAAACCCTTATGGAAGGAGGAGCTCTTTTTATTTTTGCCCAAACATCATGTGTTAGCTACTCGTCAGGAGATTACCTTAAACGAAATTACTGATGAGCCTTTTGTTTTAATGAAAGAAGGTTTTGCTCTTCGAGTAACAATAGATCATATATTTGAACAGGTTAATATTACTCCAAACATTGTATTTGAAGGCGAAGAAGCTGCTACAATCGCAGGTTTTGTTGCAGCGGGTCTTGGCGTTTCAATTCTTCCTGATTTTAAAGGCTTAGACCAAACAAATATCGCAAAGGTTCGCATTAGTTGGCCAAGGTTCGAGCGCATAGTTGGTATTTCATGGATTGAAGGGAAGTATCTATCACCTGTCACTGAAAACTTCAAGCAATATATCATCAATCAGTTTCCTCAAATAGATTCGATATAGTATTTAGTTACTGTTGTTGAGGCCAAGTCATGGTACTCCTAGATGGATTTAATAGCTCTAAAGAAAAAACAAACAAAGAAGATACCAAAATGGCTTTTTGGTATCTTCTTTATTAGTTCGTTGCCCTCAATAAAGTGGAAGTATATTGTCAGTTACAGAAGCTTTCAAGCGTCTGAAGTTATCCAATACACACTCATTGCATCATTTTATATCTATTTTGGGCACAAAATGGGCACGATTTTTTCCTTCCTTTAGTCCCTAACTTGATCTCCAACTATTATGAAACTAACATTTGAAGCTCTGTCTGTATCTACAAAGTGAGTAAATATTTAAGATGCTATGTTAATCCATACTGCCAATGAAAAATTCAGTCATTGCAGGTTATTTACTTATTTGCTTTCACCCGCCATTAAGATTTAGCCAGACGTTCAAGCAGCATCATCCCTTAGGTGATGCTATGTAATAACTGATTATCCTAATGAGGAGATTTTCAGGGAGTATGAAAAAAACACTAAAAAAACCGATAGTTTAAAAACCATGAATTTTATATAACCAGCAGGCCCTCAACATAGTAAATCCATATCATTGGTTATGGAAGCTTATTTTCATTACATTCCTTATATTCATTTGCCCTCATTTCCTTACATTTATATGAATTATGGTTTAAAAATGGTGAGCACAAACAATAAACGTCCGTACTACCCTTTTATGACTGGCAGGAATTTTCTGCTTCACGTCGAAAGTAATTGTCGAAAAGTAATCCAGGAGGATAGGGGGGGTTCTTAAGGGACTCAAATGTTCTGATTTATGAAAATCAATTTAATGGAACAACTCCACATGTTAAAAAGATTTTAAAAAAGTTTTTTCCTTTGTCGATTTCATTAAGTCGTATTCGTTGTATTCGTAGAAAGACAATTAAAAATGGAAAGGTTGTTGAAATCATGGGAGCACAATTAAACTCTTATCTAATGTCAGAGGACGCAAGAAGCCAGGCGGATTTTTACTTAGAATCACTCGGTGGAGAAATTGTATCACTTAAAACATTCGGTGAGGTACCAGACACTCCAGAAGATATGAAGGAGAAAGTTATGCATCTGTCTTTGAAGATAGCTGGAAACAATATTCTGATGCTTTCTGATTCCTTTGAACAAGTGGTCGGTAATCGTAGCATCAGTCTTGCTTTAACCTATGATAATGAGAGCGAAGCAAGAGAGGCATATACCAAGCTTGGTGAGGGTGGAGAAAACAAATATCCCTTTGCTTTGCAGCCATGGGGCGCATACTATGGAGAAGTGATAGATAAATTTGGTGTTACATGGATGATTACTAAACCGTAAACTATGCAAAATGAATCAGGATTTTATTGAAGCGTTAAAAGAACCATGGCAAAGGAACTCTCCACAAATCTATGTAAGACGTCCATAAGGATATAACGGAAGTCCATGAATTCAGGATAAGAAGCCCCATTTTTCGAATAACAGAAAATATGCTGCTGTCATCACGACATCGACAAATGCTGTTCACTTACAATCTTTAATGCTACCGAACTGGAACTTCCTGAAGACATATTCGATGGTCCATCAGAAAGAAAAACACTGAAGCTCTGTGAAGGGGATTCGTTTGATACCGGGCAGCTAGTGTTATTGGTCAGCCATGCCTCAAAATCACTTTAAATGTAACTCATTCAGTTAGAAAGATAAGGTATTCAACAATCGTGCGCTATTCTTTTATAAGAAAGCGTCTTTTTTGCATCCCAAAACCACTTAATTCCCATCTGAGAGATTTCCTGGAGAACCAAAAGTTATAGCGGTGCCCTATTGCCTTTTTCTCTCCAAAAAATAAGATTAGGCCTCAAGGATTTAAAGGGGGGGACTAATTATATCGCATTTGATTCCAATGTTTCTGTTGATATCAAATAAAAAAACCTCCATTTCTGAAGGAGGTTGAATGTAATATTATCAAGTTTGAAAACGATCAGAGGCAATATGAAATGTGTTTTGAGTTTGATTTTCTGTTAAGGATCCGAAACCACACACTAAAACAAGTGACAAACCCAGGATTAGGCATACCTTCTTTTTAAAAGTCATACAGGCATTCTCCCCTTTGAATTTGTGTTTGAGTCTCAAGCATTTTCTGATGATATACATAGGATGTTTCAAATTCTTTTGAGTTTGCGTAAGCAGCTGCGGTCTCACAGGCAATGTCTTCAATATATGAATAGTTCTTATTTTTTTCTAAGTATTCTATGGTTTTATTAACACCTTGTTGGTCCACTGCATCGACATAAAGAGCATTTAAATATCCCTGTAATTTTGCGAAAAGCTCATCACCTTGATAAAGAGCTGCTGACAAACCTTTCTTACTTACTTGGATAGCCTCATTCATTTTTCCTTGTTTAAAAAGGATTTTTGCATAAGAAAATAAAGAATGTGGCAAGTTTGTGAGCTTTTCTTTTTCTGTAATCTCCACTGCTTGCTTTATGTATACTTCCGCCTGTTCGTAATCACCACTGTCAGCAAAGTTAGTGCCTAAATTATATAGTGCAGAGCTAATCAACCTTTTGTTATTCAATTCCCTAGATAACTCTAATGCCTTTTCAAGATGCGGCTGACTTTTTTCGTAATGTTTAAAATCAGTATAATTCCCTGAGATAACAAACATACATTGAACTTTCCGCACCTTATAAAGTTCATATTGATTATAAATATCCAATGCTTGTTTAACGTGATGCATAGACACATGACTTTGCTTCATACCATAATATGCTTCAGCTAACTTAAAATGAAACTCTGCCCTTTCAATCTCATCAGGGACATGTATAAGCTGCTTTTCGGCTTCTCTATAATAGTAGATAGCTTTCATGTATTGCTTCTTATCAAACTCGTACATCCCCCTGAAAAACAGAGAATAATACGACAACAGACCAGATATGCCTTTATTTGAAGTCTCAATTTTTTCGAGAAGTTCGTCAATAGTTGGTCTTATACGTGTTGTTACGGGTTCCAAATAATCTAACATGAGCTGATGACGGAATTTCATTAGGGAGAAGTAAATGAGTAAATACTCATCTTCCTCCATCCGTTGGATTTCTTGCTCCACCTCTGCCTTTAAAATCTCTGCATCCGGGACACTAAATTGACGTATCATTTTATACCATTCATTGATCTTTACGCCAACTTCTGACGATGATAAAACCGGATTCACAGGACCCCTCCTTTTATGTCTTTTTATGTAATATTCTAACATTTCCAAAAAGTGTTTGGACCGCAAAAAAACCGCAAAGTTAATATTCGGTATCTTTGATATGTCAATCAAGATAATTTTAAGTTCGCTTTTTCTTTCCCATGGTATTATTTTTTATACGATTAAAAGAACTTATAGGGGCATGGGGATCTTTGATCTTTTCATGCGTTGGGTTTACCGCTTCAATTGTTGTTTTATTCAAACCAAGGTTGAGCAGTGTTTTACTTTTTATCTCAGGGATTGGAGGACTTATCTGTATTGATTGGTTCTACTTAATACCAGCAGTACTTACAATCATTCCTGGAATCATGGTATTTGTAAGGAAAGAAAAAACCGCTCCTAAGTCAGTTTAAATCTGAACACAAAAGAACCGCGGCTAGCGGTTCTTTTAGTGTATATTCCTATTTTATTAACTGCTTCATTATTATTGGACAGTACCATAATCAAAATCAATATCTTTCTTGTCTAAATCCCCCTTAAAATTTTTAGCATAGCTCATGGTTAAATGTACGCTTTTATCTATCCACCAAGTTCCATCATCAGTATTCGTATCCCAAGTAACATCTATATCTCTGTCAAAATTCTCAAAAAACACCAAATCCCCAACAGCTACTGTTTTTCCGTTGATCTTGTAATATATTAAAACAATTTTTTATCGAATATACCTGTCCCGTGCTTTACGATTGTTACACTATAAGGCTTATTAGGACATTGCTCTTCAAGTATAACTTTAGAATTTAAAAATAAAACATAACAAATGAATAGAATTGGTACAATCGTTAACCTTTTTAAAAATTTTTTATTGATCCCCTTCAACATAGCCCTCCCTTTTTAACAATCCATTTCATCTGAGATACACTCCCATCATTGAACGTATTTCCTATGAGAAATGATTTTGAACCTCATAGAAACCCTTACATGACAGGATTTTTGTTGTTTTTTCATTGTTTATCAAGACCTAAATCAGAAAAAGCCATAAAAAAGTAAGGAGTGATACATATTATACATGACTAATATGTATCACTCCTATAGTTCTTGTTCAATAATAGCGCCCGATTGTGGAAGATCGTTATTGAACGAAAGCCCCCGATAGTTGGATAAGAAAAAGCAAAAGCAAAAGAACTTGCTATTTCTCAAATACATCCACCAAATTTTCAATGTTAGTTTGTTTTTCATACATACTCATAATAAAAGTAAAACCTTATTAAAACTTTACAAGACAAACTGAGTTGACTATAGTCTAATTAGACTAAAATATTAATGTAAAGAAGTGAAAATGAGATGATAAAGTCTTTTTTAATGTTGGGGCAGTCGAATATGGCGGGCCGTGGATTTTTGAATGAAGTAGATCCTATCTATAATGAAAAAATAAAAATGCTGCGCAATGGACAGTGGCAGATGATGACAGAGCCGATTAATTACGACCGCCCGGTTTCCGGCGTTGGCCTGGCGGCATCTTTTGCAGATGCATGGTCGAAAGCTCATCCCGATGAAGAAATTGGCTTGATCCCTTGTGCGGAAGGTGGCAGTTCATTGAATGACTGGCATCCGGAAGGCATCCTTTTTCAGCATGCTTTGTCCGAAGCCCGCTTCGCCCTCCGGTCCAGTCAAATTTGTGGAATCCTTTGGCACCAGGGTGAGAGTGACAGTTATCGTTCGCTACATGAAACGTATTACGAGAAATTAACCCTTATCATCGAGACGCTAAGAAACGAGTTGGAACTTGATGAGGAACCGTTGATTATTGGAGGGCTTGGTGACTTTCTTGGGAAGACCGGTTTTGGACAGCACGCGACTGAGTTTCAACAGGTTAATGAACAATTGCTGCGTTTTGCTAATGAACAACAGAATTGTTATTTTGTTACTGCAGCAGGTTTGACTGCGAATCCTGATGGCATTCATTTAGACGCAGCTTCACAACGCAAATTCGGTTACCGCTATTTCGAGGCTTTTTCAAAAAAGCACCATATCTTGAAACCCCTTTCGGGAGAGGAGCAATCACTGAAAGTGAATGGTGACTATTCTAAAACAGAACAGATTTACCTTCATAGTATGGATTTGGCTTCGGGTAAAATTACGTACGCGGAATTTGAGGCGCGGATGGCGAAGGTGATGAAACCATGATTCCCTTACTTATCCTTGGCTTGCTTATCCAAAATCCCGGAGCTCACGGCTATGAACTTCTGGCCTTAATGGAAAAACGCCATTACAAATACATTGTTAACTTCACGAAAGGTTCATTTTATTACAATCTGCAGCAACTTGAAGAAAAGTGTTTTATTGAACAGATTCAGCAGAAACCCTCAACCAGTGGGCGTGAAATCCGTAACTTTAAAGTCACAGAATCAGGAAGGGCAGAATTCGAGAAATTAATGATCAAATACGGCACCAAATCTGAATATGTGAACCTGCAATTTTATGGGGCGTTACTCTTTGCCGATGAATTCGACAAAAATAAATTACTGGATCTGATCCAATCACAAATCGACCAGACGAAAACTCGAATCGAGCTCCTTGATGAATACCTGTCCATCACTCAAGAAATTCCCGGCACAATCAATTACTTTCGCCGTATGAATGAAAATTCCCGTTCACATCACTTGGTTAATTTAGAGTGGTTCGAAAAATTGAAAGCAGAAATAGAGTGAACGATTGCATAATAAAAAATGCAATGTTAAATATATAAGGAATATTAGTTACCTAAATTATATATAGCTAGCTCGGGTAGCTACACGCATGTGCTATTTGTTTCGGAAGATTGCTTAAATAAGTGAAATACAGATCTTTTATAACTATCTTCATCGATTGTGTTAAAAGGAAATGATACGCCATCAGCAATTGCATATTGCAGTTCTAATACATATGGGAGTTTAACATATTCACCATTTTTATTAGCACTGACTTTGGATGCTTATAATGTTTTTAAGGCAGTAACTTTTGAATCAGCTTTTGCAATAGTAGATATTTTGTCGATGCCTTTTATTTAACTATTGCAAGAATAACAGTACTACCAAAGCTAAAAAAATGAGCATCTGAACCTGCTCCCTCCAAGCGGAAACGACAACGATCGTAAAAATTGCTTGTTTAGGGCTCGTTCAGAAAGGCTGTAGTGATAGGCCATAGTGCGCCAATACATTAATTCAAAGTAGAAAGTATACTTATGAGGACAGGCTTTCTTGAAAATAAAATACCTCAGCAGCATTCTTGAACTCAAGTAAGGCCGCTGAGGTACTCTTTTCAAATTTATAAAACCAAAAAAGAAAGTCTACTCTATTATTATTTTAAACTCATCCTCTAATTCCTCTTGAGCCTCGTGTAAAACTTCTAATGCACATCAGCGTATGAACCTAAAAACTTTTTATTAAACTCAAAATTTCTCCAGACTAAAGTTAACGGCAACTCTATCCACCCTGTAAGGCAATCCCACCGGCCATTGATCACCATCTCATCCATACTGAGCAACACCCCAATTTTACATTAGAGTTGCTGAACCATAGAGCCAACTGTTGAACCTCTTTGACCATCCAGTGATAGCTGTTAATTAGATTTTCCGTTATACTTTAAGAACTAATACATTTTTTGCAGGGAGCTAGCCATGATTGAAAAATACACAACTGAAGTTTCTTTAGACTTTTTTAATGGTGATGAAACAGATTTAAAGGATACAATTGAGGAGATTAGACTTTTTGCAAAGACATATGAGAACGATAAAGTAACCGTCCTAAGTGTTACTGAAAACGAATCTTCAAAGGGAAAAAACTATAAAGTTCTTTTACAGCACGAAAGAGATACAGATAATCTAGGACGTAAATATGAATATGATGAAGAAAAACTATTCGGTTTCTTTGAAGATGAAGAATAGTTATTACCCCGTTAGCGCATATAAAGAACCCACATTTTAGTGGTTTTTTTCAATTATTCATTTACATAACCTGAAAATCTATCTGATGATTAATCCGCGCAAAGCTGCCCTTTACAGTTTGAATCACTGTTCTGCCAAGCTCAGGAGCTTCTAAGACATGCGCAGTACCCCGTTTGAACATGTTTACAGGAAGCTGACCCAACATTTATTTAATCAATCAGTGATGGAAAATCTATGCTCCCCCCTTTTGTAATTAATAATAAAATCCTCATCATGCATTTACGCGAAATGAAAAAAACGAAAAAACATTGATTTAAGATACCGTTCCTTTTGCAACATATGAGAATAGGCTTTCTTAAGAATTCTACACCCTTCCTTTAAAATTCTTTATTTCTATAAATACGTATCGATAGAAGCCAAGAACAAACATATAAAATGATAACCGAAAACAGAATTAACAAATAAACATTAAGATTTTGTAATGATAATAATATTCTAACATTTTCTCTGATTATATCATTCAAATTTCGGAACAAGGTATTAACTAATACCATATAAATACCAAATAAGATAAGTGAGCCTTTGAACAAATATTGGCTTTTAAACTGATAACTAAATGGAAAGATAAATGAAGCAGATACCATCACAAGGCATACGATAAACATTAGATCTATCCATATTGTTAGTTCTCTATGAATGATCAAGTTTCCTATAAAAATTGTAAAAACAACAATTAAAGTAAAGATAAGCACCCCGATGTACTTTGAACTAACAATTTCCCTTCGTGTATAAGGAAGTGAATTCAGCAGAGTATTTATTCGGTCTTTTTCATCCATTGAAAAAGCGTTCATTATTATGACAATACTAAACACAAAACCTGACCAGATATATGATATATTTAACGTTAAATAAACAAATAAAACAGGCAGTAATATCATAAGAGATTTCTTTTGTAAAATGATATCTTTTTTTATTAATTGAAACACCTTACTTAGCCCCTTTCTTTGTATAGAACATCAGCTCTTCAATCGTTGGTTTTTCGATCAAAACTAAGTCACCAAACACATCTTCTATACGTGCTTTATTGGCTGTTAATGCCTCAAAACCAGCATTAGATTTCCGAATGGAGATAAATTCCTGTTCTGTATCTCGATCTAATAGCTCTATGCCTCCTTTTACAATGGCATACTCTTCTTGAATTTGATAAGACTTCTTTGTGAAAATATGCTCGCCATTATGAATAAAAGTAATATAATCTGCAATACGATCTAAATCTGTTGTAATATGAGTAGAAAAGAAGATCGTTTTCTTTCCATCTTGCATTATATTATGTAGAATATCTAGAAGCTCCCTGCGAAATATTGGGTCTAACCCCGATGTAGGTTCATCCATAATAATTAACTCTGCATGATGTGATAAGGCTATTGATAAAGAAGCTTTCATCATCATTCCTTTAGAAAATGATTTGATTTTTTTATTTAACGGCAGTTCAAATTTTTCAACATAGTAATTAAATAGGCTATCATCCCAATTCATATAGCAGGGCCTTATCATCTTCTTCATTTCTGCAAATGTTATGTGTGAGTAGAACATATTTTCATCAAAGACAAAGCCAATCCGTCGCTTAATCTCTTTTTCATGTTTTTTATGATCTAGCCCAAAAATTGATATTGACCCGCTATCTGGTTGCAATAAGTTCATCATAAGTTTAATCGTTGAAGATTTTCCAACACCATTACCACCAATAAACCCAGTTATAAATCCTTTTTTAACTGTCATTGAAATATCTTTTAGTTGAAAATCACCAAATGATTTATAAACATGTTTTAATTCAATAACATTTTCCACTATTCTTCCTCCCTATATAACAGTGTAAGTATGTCCTTTAATTCTGTAAGTGAGATGCCAATTTCTTTACTGTTTTGAATTGCCGTCAACAATTGCTCTTCAATTACCTTCATTTTTCTCTCTTTCATCATCTCACTGTCCTGGTCCGATACAAAAGAACCTTTCCCAACAACCGAATATATGAATCCGTTCTTCTCCAGTTCCTCATAGGCGCGTTTTGTTGTAATAACACTAATATCCAAATCCTTCGCTAACTGTCGCATTGAAGGTAAGGATTGCCCTGCATGTAATTCATTGGTCAAAATATGTTTTTTAATTTGAGTATAAATTTGCTCATAAATAGGATCTTTTGAATGATTTGAAATGATAATTTGCATATAAAACCCCGCTATCATATTGTATATATACTTTATATACAATATACCCAAATTAATATCAGGATACAACTCTTTTTTAATCCAATCCTTCTAGTTTATCGTTTGGTTAAGTGTAGGGCTATAATGCTTCATCACTTGTAAGGTGCATGAATCGTTGCCAAGACAACAGGGGGATAGTTGAGAAGGTTTATTTCTTCACAATTTATAATTAAATTGCTAATTATGTATACACTTCAAATCAGAAAGAAACACATATTACATAAGAATTAGGATAAAATTTTTAATAATGTACAACATTAATGAAGTTCCCATGAGTAAAAGTTTTCTTTAAGGAGTGTAACAGCCTGAGATATACAAACAAAAATAAGCCCCCTACCTAGAACATAGTATCCAAGTAGAGGTGCATATAAAAAAGAGCAGGTATATAATTGTGTGCCGACGTATTTTCTCCAGTTTATTTCAAGAGAGACTCAATTTCCGATATCGTTTACGTTCCATAATTGCCGTCTTTATCGGTATTGTTCGCTCCTTTATCTTGGTTGCCGCCAGTACTTTTTGAATTTGTGTTACCTTCCCCTCTCTCGTTGGGCCCTTCACTTGAAAATGCCAGACGGCGCGTATAAGACGTTTGTTTGCTGCTTGGGCTAATGGTTTTTTCTTGGCCGCACTTGTTTGGCTTGAGCCTGATTTCCCGCCCGGCACCTTCCAATCGGCTTCTATGACAGCCTTAACTCTGGCAAGATCCGATGTGGACAATACTTGCCTAACAATGATCTCTATTTCAATTTAGACTAAAATATCAATTTAAAATTTATTTCAACTAGCATCCCTATCGAAGGAACTCGATCGGCATATCATGTACTATCCTCTTTTAAAGGAGGTGGACATATGGGATACTCAAATGGTTGTGGTAGCTCCTTCGCATTAATCGTGGTGCTATTCATCTTACTAATCATTGTTGGAGCAGCTTTCTTCGGAGGCTATCCTGAAGGCGTTCCTATTTAACGCGATATGCAGGAATACCTCCATGTTCTGTTTGACGCCATAAGAAACTTTTATGGCGTTTTCATTTGTTTTTTAGACAAAAAATTCATTTTTTCTCATTTAGACGTAAATCTATGTCGAAAACTATCGTTTGGCATATCTTATACTACCCTCACTAAAGGAGGTGGCAATATGTCTAATGGTTACGGTAGTTCCTTCGCGTTAATTGTGGTGCTATTCATCTTGTTAATCATTGTCGGAGCAGCTTTCTTTAGATATTAAGTTAAATCTAGACTAACTCCTCCGTAGCAGCACCTCCCTGTTCGGCTAAACGCCATAAGAAATCTTTATGGCGTTTTGTATTGTAATGTGATAACTCCTTATCCTGACAAATTTTCTGTAACAGAGAAATATAAATTACAAATCTTGATCTTTCTGAAACTCTATGAGCTTTTTTAAAACGTCCACAGTTTTACCTTACATCATTCATATTGATCCAGAGCCATTTTATACGCTCAGCTGAATTATATAGTGTAGCAATATAAAACAAAAAAAGTGACAAAGATCAATAATTCAATAAATAATCTTGTTCACGGCTATTACAGTTTGACCGCTTCGACTAGGATCCTTGCCTGCAAATATGGCCCAGATAATAAATCACTACAATTGGTCAAACTAAAGTTAAAGAATACTCTAAGCACCCCTCCCTGTGAAAATCTTAGAAGTACATTAATTTGACTCAGTTTTTTCAACTCCTCTGTATTAAAAAACTCCCCGCAGGAGATGTCCTTTCTCTACTTTATTTCAGCGTATAAAAGTTTTCTGTTCTTTCTCTTTCAATTCTATTGGAGTTTTCGGAGAGATCTTCTCCACTATTAAAAGATAGTAATATATGACAACTTTTCCCGTCTGGTTATGCTAAGTCGGTGCATCTTAATCATTCGAAGGATTACTTGTTACCCTTTTCGAAATCAATTACTTGTTTTTGTTGCGATTACTGCCCACTGCCGTTGGCAGAACATCAGGTTCCAAAACAATACCTATATTCTTACATTGACAAGGGTATGCTGCCTCCTTAAAATGAAAATGATTATCAACATCAATTAGGGGGAAATACAGATGCTTAGCGGGAAGATTCGTTTGAAAATTAAATTTACTTTCGTATCGATACTCATCTTTTCTATTTTATTAGCAGGATGTACAAATGCAGGACAAACAGAGAAGAAAGCTCCTCACAATATGGTCACAATTGCTTGGCCTAGAGATATAGGAGAAATAAACCCACATGTCTATAATCCTTCCCAATTGTTTACGCAGTCAATGGTGTACGAGCCTTTGGTCTCTTATGAAGCGGGCGGAAAGCTTAAGCCGCATTTGGCTGAGTCTTGGGATATATCTCATGACGGCAAAGTGTATACGTTTCATTTGCGTAAGAATGTAACATTTTCTGACGGGACAACATTTAATGCAAAAATCGTGAAAAAGAATTTTGACTCCATTTTAAAACATCCTGAGTTACATAGCTGGTTAGGATTTATTACAAAAATAGCTCAAACAAAAGTGATCGATAATCATACATTTCAATTGACACTGACTGAATCATATTATCCAACCATTCAGGAGCTTGCAGTTGTACGGCCTGTTCGGTTTTTAGGTGAGGCTGGGTTCCCTAAGGGTGGCGATACATCAAAAGGTGTAGTAAAACCGGTCGGGACAGGCCCATGGGTATTGGAAGAGCATAAAACCGATGAATATGCGATTTTTAAACGCAATGAAAATTATTGGGGTGAAAAGCCTAAAGTCGAGAAAATCAAGGTGAAAGTCATCCCAGATGCAGAAACAAGAGTACTTGCATTTGAAAAAGGTGAACTGGACTTAATTTACGGTGAAGGCGTCATCAGCTTGGATGCATATAAGCAGCTGCAATCGACAGGTCAATATGAAACAAGCCTTTCCGAACCGGTGGCGACGAGACAGCTTGTCATGAATACAAAAAAAGAACAGCTTTCTGATGAACGTGTTCGCCAAGCCCTGCACTATGGTTTTAATAAAGACGCCATGGTGGAAGGCATTACCTCCGGATTAGAAGAAAAAGCAGATTATATTTTGCCGACAACCTTACCATACACGTCTGATATTGATGTAAAGCCAGTGAAATATGATGCGGAAAAAGCGGGAGCGTTATTAGATGCAGCAGGTTGGAAGCTTCCGAATGGCAAGACAGTGCGTGAGAAAGACGGAAAGCCTCTTGAATTTAGTTTAATGTATGATTCAGCGGAATCCATTCAAAAAGCAATGGCAGAAACGCTGCAAGCAGAGTGGGCAGCGATCGGGGTGAAGTTGAATCTTGAAGGAGTAGAATTGGCGACTCAGGTTAAACGGTTCAAAGCGAATGAATTTGATATGAACTTCTTTAGCAACTATGGCGCACCCTATGATCCGCATACATTTGTAAACATTGCCGCGTCAAAAGGATTTGGATTTAATGAAGCGATTTCGGCATATCCAAACAAGGATAAGCTATTGAAGCAGATGGCAAAAGTTCCTGAAACAACTGATAAAAAAGAGCGTCAACATCTTTACTCATCTATTTTAACATCCCTTCAAGATCAGGGAGCCATCGTTCCGATCTCTTATATAAAAAAGACAGCGATCTACCAAAAGAATATTACAGACTTTACTTTCCCTGCCAACCGTGATGAACATCCATTTACAGGTATTCGCATTAAGCAGTAGGAGGCTTTTATGGGCATCTATATATTGAAACGAATCATGTCCATTATACCAGTGTTTCTTTTAGCTACACTTCTGACAACTGGAATGATTCAACTCTCACCGGTTGACCCGGCTGAAGCGTATGTAGCCGCAGCGCATATCCAGCCAACCGATAACATCCTAGAGCAAAAAAGACATGAGTTTGGCTTAGATCAACCATTCTTTATTCAATATGTAAACTCTATTTTGAAGAAATGCCAATTCGATTTCGGCATTTCTTATGTTTCGAATAAGCCGGTTTGGGACGAGGTTACACTCCGAATGCCAGCAACGATCGAACTTGCGCTTGGTAGTTTATTGATCGCGGTGCTTGTCAGCGTGCCTCTCGGCTTCCTTGCGGGAATGAAAAGAAATCGTGCAATTGATCATATCAGTCGCTTCATTTCCTTTTTCGGGGCATCCATTCCAACTTTTTGGTTAGGGTATATGTTGGTTTTTTTCTTTTCTGTTCAATTAGATCTTTTTCCAGTAGAAGGAATTGGGACATGGCAGCACCTCGTACTGCCGTCAATGACGCTGGCACTTCCTTTAATTGCTATGTATACAAGACTTTTGCGCGCCAGTGTTATAGAAAACCTGCAAGAACCATATGTAGTATACGCAAAAATCAGAGGCTTGAAGAATAAAAGCATTATGGCTAAGCATGTATTGAAAATGGCCATTTCTCCGATGATTACAGGCCTAGGAATGAATCTTGGCAAACTTCTCACCGGAACCATTATTGTTGAAGTGGTTTTTTCTTGGCCTGGCTTTGGCCGTTATTTTATTGAGGCCATTTTCAATCGTGACATCCCTGTCATTCAATGCTATGTGTTCATAGCCGCCACATTTTTTATATTGAGTAGCTTAATCGTTGATCTCATTCAAATGTTTATTGATCCGCGCATTTCCAGGAAAGAAGGGCAGTATTGATGATCACAAGCATACGCATGATATGTAAAAGTCAAAAAGTGATAACAGCATGTATCATCATATTATCAATTCTATTTCTCATCGCTGTATTTGCCCCTTGGATTGCGCCGAATAACCCTGTTGCTGTTCATTTGGCATATAAGCTGCACCCTCCATCCTTGGAGTTCCCTTTAGGAACTGATCATTTAGGAAGATGCAACTTATCTCGCCTTTTGTACGGAACACGAATTTCTTTGGGATTTGCAGTGCTCATTTTTATTTCCTCACTTGTGATCGGTCTCATCGTCGGTACGATTTCGGGATATAAAGGCGGATGGATTGATCATCTGTTAATGAGATGTTGTGATGGTGTGATGGCCTTCCCGAACTTAATTTTAGTTCTTGGTCTAGTGGGCATATTCGGACCTGGACTTCCTCAAGTCATTCTTGCCCTCATGCTTGTGCAATGGGTCTATTATGCGAGAATCTTTAGAGGAATGGTGCTTAGTCTGAAAGAGGAAAACTTTATAAAAGCCGCACAAATCAATGGATCATCACAATGGAAGATTCTGAAAAAACATATCATACCTAATGTGCTCCCTCCCCTCGTTGTCATGGGTACATTGGAAATGGGCTGGGCCATTATGGACATATCCGCTATGTCGTTTCTTGGACTAGGCGTCCAGCCACCGGCTGCGGAATGGGGAGCGATGATTCATGAAGGTAAATCGTATATCCGGACGAACCCTGAGTTGATGATTTATCCAGGGATGATGATCATGATTGTGGTTGTAACGTTCAATTTATTGGGCGAAAGCTTATCAGAAAAATACGGAGTCAAACGTCGATGATAAAAAGGAATGAGGAAGTTGGGAACAGAACAATCACCGGTGCTGCAAGTTAGAGATTTGCATGTACAGGCGAAAACGCACAAAGGAGTTTCTACTCTAGTGCAAGACGTCAATTTCGAACTGAAGCGCGGTCAAGTCCTCGGCCTGATTGGTGAAAGCGGATGTGGAAAAACAGTAACAGGCATGTCCATTCTTCAAATGCTTCATCAGAAAACAACCAAGGTGAAAGGAAGCATTTCACTCCTAGGCCGAGAATTAAACGGATTGGCAGATAAAGAAATGCGCAAAATGCGCGGCAAAGAAATTGCCTATATTATGCAAAATCCGATGAACGCTTTTACCCCCGTTTTTACGATTGGTCATCAAATGATTGAAACGATTCGCTCTCATACGTCTTTTAACAAAAAGCAGGCAAAGGAGCTTGCAATCGAAGCGTTGCATAATGTGAGCTTATCCAATCCTATTAAACTTTTAAAATCTTACCCTTTTCAATTAAGCGGCGGAATGCTTCAACGGGTGATGATTGCAACCGCGGTATGCTTACATCCAAGCATTCTCATTGCGGATGAACCAACAACCGCACTAGACGTAAATAATCAGAAGACCGTGCTGAAACATTTAGACGCCATGCGCTCTGAATGCGGAACGGCGATTTTGCTTATATCTCATGATCTGGGCGTCATTGCTGAAATGGCGGATGAAGTCGCTGTGATGCAGAAAGGAAGAATCGCAGAAAAAGCAGATGTGTTTCAGCTGTTTGATGCACCAAAGCATGAATATACAAAGAAGCTATTAGGGGCACGTTTGACATTGCCAATTGATGAACGTGCCATTGGGTCAATTTGACGGAAGAGCGCATTTTAATGAGGTGAACAAGTGAGTTTATTACAAGTGAAAGAAGTCTCTCATCGTTATGCGGAGCGTTCATTATTCAAATGGAAATTTCAATCTAAACAAGTCCTATCTGATGTCAGCTTTTCGATTGAGAAGGGTACATGCTTAGGCTTGATTGGGCCAAGTGGAGCCGGTAAGAGTACATTGGGAAAAGTGTTGCTTGGTTTAGAACGGCCGCAATCAGGTCAAATCCTTTTTCAAGGCCATGATATGTATAGCGTAGATAAATCGATCCGGCGAAAAATCCGCCGTGACCTTCAAGCTGTCTTTCAAGATTCATACTCGTCCGTCAACCCGCGAATGACGGCGGAACAGATTATTGCAGAACCATTAGAAAACTATGAAACCCTCACTGCGGCGGAACAAAGACGAACCATTATTGAGTTGTTGGAAAGAGTAGGCCTAAGTGAAGATGATTTAACAAAATATCCGCACCAATTCAGCGGCGGGCAATTGCAGCGGATCAATATCGCCAGGGCAATCTCACTCAAACCGAAACTGATCGTTTTAGACGAATCAGTCAGCAGTCTGGACATGGTTACCCAAACGCTTATACTCGATTTGTTAAAAGAGCTCAAAGACGAGTTTGGGTTATCGTATTTTTTTATTACGCATGATTTGAAAGCCGCTTATCAATTGAGTGACACATTAGGTGTTCTAGATAACGGAAAATTAGTTGAGCTATACGAGTCCAAACTTCAGTTCTTTGCATCAGACCTTCCAGCAGTAAAAGAAATGAGAAGCTCCATACTTGCAGAACACCCGCGCTTTCGTTCGATAGGAAGTGGAACGATGGAAGAAAATCGCGTATAGATATACAGCATTTCCGGTTACATCGTTTTTTCATGATATTTGCTTTAACGAGCACGGCATGTCTCTTGTTGTTCAAAGCATGGAGTGCTAATTTCAATAGAACGGTTGCACCGTTAACTGCTTTCAACTCACGGCTACACATGCCACATTTTAATCAATTTTCCTGCATTAAATAGGACATTGAAAAAGAACCGTTGGCTTTAAACCATTGGTTCTTTTTCTTACTGTTTTTGCTTTCGTTATTGTGTTCGCATAACATACACTCACAGAACTTCGAAATAATACCAGAGAAAATAAAGCCACTACCAAGTGCTTCTTCATCTTTAGTCATTTCATTTTTTCCTCATACTCTCCCCTACTCTTCACCCTATCTCCAAAAAGCTTTTACCCAACCCGTTAAGTTATTACGTATCTTAACTTTGTTAATGAGCCGTCAATCCCCGTTGCGAAGAGAAAGAAACGGATAAAAACGAAAGAGGGCAAAAAAGCTGCTGACGAGGAGTCAGCAGCTAAAAGTATTTAAACATTCAAACTCCATAAAGGACTAAGCTTGTTTTTCCCCATTTTATCAATTTTCCACAGTGAAAAAATCACCGTTTGTGTAATAGAAATGCATGGTATGTTCCTCTTCATTTAATGCGCCATCATCTCATGGGCAATATCGTGTCCATCCATTTTTGACGGGTAGTAGGTAGGCCAGTGTTTGACTTCATCAAGTAAAGCTTCACGGTCCTCACCCCAATACAGATGGTAATGGCTAGCTTTAGTCGGGTAGATACTATGATCACTAAACTGAATATACTGAGGAAGTCCTTCAGCTTTTTTAGCTCGTTTGAATATGTATCTTACCCCTCTATTTCCCGCATCATAGGTTAGAATTTCGTACCCGTCATACGTATACTTACCTGAATACTCTTTTCCATTTTTGAAGAACGTTACAGTATCTTTCTGGATTACAATACGGTCAACATCGGTTTGATACCCTTTTTTATAATATTCTTTATATTCTTCAGCTGTCTTGTCATCTTCATGTTTTGATTTATATGAAAATACTTCGTCAAGAGTACCATCTTGCAGGTACGGATATACAGATTGCCAGTCTCCTTCCCAATCAGAAAGTGAGCGATCCTTTACTTGGCTGTTTTTAAAATAGCCTTCATAAATTTTTTCTGTCTCTTCATCATGTGCATGACTATGGCTATGATCATGATCGTGATCATGAGATTCTGATGTTTGCTCTTGCGTGTTAGAAGTTTTTTCTTCACCTGCTGAGGATGATGTTGTTGTTTTATTAGACTCACCTTTAGATGAACCTGAAGTCTGACATCCTGCCAATATTAGTAATAAACCAATCATAAATATCCCTAATCTCTTTGCAAATAAAATTTTCATTACAACACTCCTTTTCCCAAACCGAAATAATTACGATTTGTATTATACAATTATCTTGTTCAAAAATCAAAGGGAAAATGGTTCTAATCTCGCTTGAATGTTGCCGGGAGCAGATGGCGATTTCATTAGAATCCTACTTCGTTAATCAGATATTCTTTTAAAATACGAAAATCTATGATAATCCATGAGGAGAGATTTGTTGTGAAGTATACCTTTTTAAGGAAGAACAGGATTGCGGGTCAGCCGTTTATGTTTAGGTGGGTCGATACAGATGAAAAGACCGCGTTCCGTATTATGGATGAAGCGCTCGATAGCGACATTCCACTAATGCAGGTGCGGAAGACATAATAATAGCAAAAACCATACCAATATTGTTGGTATGGTTTCTCTTGAAGATACTCTATTGTACGAATTATACAGCTAGTTGCATTTGTAACCGACCGGGCCGTCTGAACCTGTGTACACATACGTGTCAGAAACATATCCAATATTCACGACACCACGTGAATCTTTCCACTGGATTTGATCCCAAATATTACTCGTTCCATACTTTCCAGTAACAGTCGTCCCATAAGCGTAACAATAGTAAGGAACACGTGAGCCGCTAGGAATGGAAAGCATAATAGGATAGTTTGTACCTGGACCGCTGCGCATATTGACAGGAGCACCGCTGCTTGTTGAGACAGTAAAGTACTGAACGGCAAGTGCGTGATTGGAAAAAATGAATAATGATGCGATCATCACGGTTAACATACTCAGCTTTTTCAGTTTAGTCAATGTCATCCCTCTTTCTTCAATTTCTTCATTTTAAGAACGATAGAACATATGCTACCAGCTGCATTTAGGAACTACCGGGCCGTCTGAGCCTGTATACATATATGTATCAGAGACAAATCCAGGAACGATCTCTCCGCTTGCAAGCGTCCGTTCTGTGTAGTTCCAAATATTACTCGTTCCATACTTTCCAGTTACAGTTGTACCGGTTTTGTAGCAGTAGATCGGGATGCGGGTTCCGCTCGGAATAGTAGTCACAATCCCCCAACTTGTACCTGGGCCGCTGCGCATATTGACAGGAGCACCGCTGCTTGTTGAAACCGTATAATACTGAACTGCAAGTGCATGGCTAGAAAAAATGAACACAGATGCAATCATCACCGTTAGCATACTTAGCCTCTTTAGCTTATTCATCTTATACCCTCCCCTTATAAATGCCGTACGTTTTGACTTTCTTACATCCAGTTAAGGATTTACTTTCAGATACCATGCCCCCTCCCATATATTTATCAATGTACCATAAACTAGATCTTTCAAAAGTGGAATTATTCCTATGTTTTCGACAATTAAGGATACAAAATAAATGGTAGTCAGGCTTGATACTGATGGTGTGTTAAATTTGGCTTTTAATCATTTATCCAGTCAGTAATCACGATTGACAATTAGGAAAAAGGACATGGATCTAGCGGTTTCGTGCCCACCAATTAACTCAATCAGTGTACTGCTGCCTTGTATCCACGCTTCTCCTCGATTCATGGATACTCCACCTTTTTCACCAATCAAAAACGGACACCAAACAAATCAGCGTAAATGCTGCAAGTTCAGTGTCCGCAACCTATTATGACTTTGCTTTCTTTTACCAGGGCGTATAAAAATGTTTAGGTACGTTATCAAACGTTATTCTATGATTTTGCGAGTCGAAAAATCATAACATTTTATATATTTCAATCAGATTATGATCTGGATCTCTGAAGTGAGCAACTCGGGCGCTCCATTCCTTGCGATCATGCGGTTTATTCACACATTTAACTCCTTTTTCGTGTAAATCGTCATATGTTCTATCAACATCTTCTACCTTAAACTGAAGCAAAAATTTTGATTGAGCTTCTCCTTCCAAGGGCTTTTTTTCCTCTCCAACGATATCAGCCATCGTTTCTCGAGATAAAAGCTCTATTTTCGTTTCCCCATTATCAAAGAGTGCATATTCCATTTCATTCTCTAACCAACTTATTGGAAGTCCTAATGAATCTTTGTAAAACTCGACGCTTTTCTTAAAATCATTCACCAAAAGTCTAATTTGTAACAGCTTCATATCGAGTGCCTCCTATAAAACCATACTTTTTACTGGTCATCCAATTTAATGATACAAAAGGAAACCTGACAGCACTATGTCAAGTTTACATAAATAAATTTCCATACTTCACCTTATTTCAGATTTAAGTGCAGTTTATTCCATGTCATAAGAAATGTACGCTAACGAGCAAAAACAGCGATTCTTAAAACAAAAAATGATACCGAGTGTACTTTCTGTAAGCTTCAACGTCATTTCGGGAAATGTAACGTTGATAAAAGGAGGTTACATCAATATGGATCCTCAAACATTGGCAGCTCACGAGGCTGTTGACTTACATGACATCGTGAACTTTAAAACACTTTGTATAGCGAAATCAAAGTTAATGCAAGGGCTTGTGTTTGACCAAGAACTGAAGGACTTGATGCAAAAAGATGTGCAGCAATCCATTCAAGACCTTACTGAATTACAGGCTGTGTATGAGCGTGCCTCATTTCAGGCCCCTGTCCCTCAAAGCCGCCCAACGCCAATCATCAATTGAAAGGAAGGTAAGCCTCTTTGAATAATGATCATTTAGACCCCATTAATTCGCTGAATGTGCCTGAACTAGCAGACACTACATTCGCGATGGATTTTCTTATACGAGCTAAGGAAGGCGTAAGGAATACTGCTGTAGCTTTGATAGAAACCGCTTCACCAGATGTAAGAGCCTTGCTGCGGAAACAGCTGATGCAAGGAATTGCGATGCACCAAGAGATTACGGAACTGATGATCAGCAAAAAATGGTTCCATCAATATGAGCTGAGCGAACAGTATAAGCTGGATCAGCTCTCTGCAAAAAACACGATCATGGTCAGCAATATGAACCTCTTTCCTGATGAAACAAATCGCAAAGGGATGTTTGATCGGACACCTGATGAACACTAACACTGGAGGTTTTAAGCATGGAGGCAGTAACGTATCAAGGCACTAAAAATGTTTGTTGTCAAAGATGTCCCCGATCCAAAGATTGAAAAATCCGATGACATGATTATCAAAGTCACCAGTACAGCCATTTGCGGATCAGATTTACACTTAATCCATGGATTCATTCCTAATATGCATGAAGACTATGTCATCGACCATGAACCGATGGGAATTGTTGAAGAAGTTGGGCCAGGGGTTACAAAGGTAAAAAAAGGTGACCGCGTCATTATCCCTTTTACGATCGCCTGCGGGGAATGCTTTTTTTTGTAAAAACCAGCTGGAAAGCCAATGTGATCAGTCTAATGACAATGGGGAAATGGGTACTTATTTCGGCTATTCAGGGCAAACTGGCGGTTATCCAGGCGGGCAAGCCGAATATTTAAGAGTGCCGTTTGCGAATTTCACCCATTTTAAAATCCCTGAATCTTGTGAGAAACCCGATGAGAAATTAAGCGTGATTGCCGATGCCATGACCACCGGCTTTTGGAGTGTGGACAATGCCAGCGTAAAAGACGGCGATACAGTTATCGTTCTCGGCTGCGGACCAGTCGGCCTGTTTGCTCAAAAGTTTTGTTGGCTAAAAGGCGCAAAACGTGTCATAGCAGTTGACTATGTAAACTATCGCTTACAGCATGCGAAACGTACAAACAAAGTAGAAATCGTTAATTTTGAAGACCATGAGAATACAGGTATTGATCATATTACCATCAAACAGGTATATGAGAAGTGTCATTATTACTGAATTTTCCGACATCAGGGAGGATAAAATTTGGGAATATAGGGATTACAATGCAAGCAAAAATAATGCATGAAAGATATGTCACACACCAATTAAAAGCTTGATTACTAATCAAAATTTTTGATGATCCCTCGGTCAGTTTCAATCATAAGTGGTGCATCTATACTGTATTTATCCGAGAATATCCACCTTCTGCCGACAGGACCTAATAAAATATAGACTCCCTCTTCATACTCCCCCATGAAATGTAAATGACTTTTTGAAAAAGGTTCATCATTTCTTTGCCGAATTCCCAACTTTAAAAGGTAATCAAAACATTCTTCAACATGATTTGTAGATAAACCAATCTCGCTTATCCCTATTACATTGTCGGGCGTGAATTCTTTTGACGTCGTTTCCGGAGAAGTTTCTAATCGAGAAATAAACTCAACAATATTACCTGCTGGATCTTCAAAATATGCCGATCTTGCCTTTGCATTTGAAAAATACACTACATCATCACCATCTTCTTCAAGTAAATCAACCCTCTTTTTCAGCCATTCTTTAGCTTCTGCGAAAATATTCGAATGGATATTAAACGCAAAATGATAGGAATAGCGATTCGCTTTATCTTGATGCAAGGTTAAAATGCTTTCTCCCACTTGAAATGTGGCTAATGTATCAGTCAGCAACAGCCTTTTAAATTGTAGGGTATCTTTATAAAAGCTTACAGTTTCATGGAAATTAGAAACAAATATCTCAAGATTTTTTATTTTCACCATTTGCACCTCCTCTTCTAATATATCTAAAATGGGGAAAAAATTCTTTATACATTTAGCTTATATAAGCTACATCATTAGACTGAAAAATAAAGAACCACATACACTTGTTTTTCATACACGTTTCGTAGCTATAAGGACACAGTATGCCTTTTCTATCAACCAGCAGCCGTAGAATCTCCATTTTTATAGCTTCCAGTCACATGGTTATCTGAAACCACTTTCTGAACTCGTCACCAATGTTATGACTAAAAGCTGCATAGATTACTCATTCTAGTTTTCTAAATCAAAATGATAGAAAACTATGCCCTCTTTCTTGTCATGTGTATCCGAAATCCTAAAATGATAGCGGATTTTTTATAATATGAGTTTCTTGTCTAGGACAACCTTTTTTCTTCATCATAACTTATATTGTAAGACAAGATTTTTGGAGAGGGTGATTTTGATGAGCTGCAGCAACGGTGGGTTTAGAAATGTGGACGAATTCATGTTCGGCTCTCGCCGCGGGAACAACGGTACCAATAGCTTCAATGGCTTTAATGGCTTTAATGGAAGTAATGGGGGCAATAATGTAGAGACAATTGTTTCTCCCACACGAAATGTTGTAAATACGACAACAAATGAACGTACTGTTAGACGTGTTCAGCCTACTCATATTGTTAATGTTAATAGAAATGTTACAAGAGTAGAAAATTATTATCCAGTGACACAATCTGTAGAGAATGAAAATATCGTTGAGGAATATGATTGTGGAAGTGACTTAAGAAATCCATGTTGTAAACCAGTAAAAAGATGCAACAGATAAACATCTAGTAAAGACTCATTTTAGGCATCCTTATGGATGCCTTTTTTATTACGGAAAAAACAGCCGAAAATTTGTAAAGGATCTTGTGTTTACAGAGCTATTGCATTCCCTATTGTAAGATTAAAAATCTAATTGGTTTGATATGAATCGGCTTTTAAATGAAGAATGAGTTGGTTTCTTTGAAGAAAAGCAGTTAATAAAACTCTCATATAAAAAAAGGGGGACTTGGAGCGAGTCCCTGAAAATGCTAATAAAAAAAGAGAAGGTTTTCTCACTCAGTTCTTTGTGAAATTATTTTGTTGCAAATGATCTTCTATCGCTTGTAAAGCCTGATACTTGTCAACACCATTAGCTCTTATCCTAATGTGGGTATTAGGTTTAATTCCTAGTGACATCACATCAATGAGGGACTTGGGTGTATTTTTCAGATCGACAGCTTGCCCTTGATATTCAAGATATATACTGGAGCTAAATTGACAAGCCGCACGTACTAACAAGGCCGCTGCACGTGCGAAGCCTGTACTCGCGATAATTGTATACTGTTTTTCTATCATTCTCCCTGCTCCTTAGGCCTGAGAATTCCTTAAAGAATTGGAATAGACCAGTTTTTATTCATAAGCCCTCTATTCTTTCTCTCAGTTCGAAAGCATGATATCTTGTTGTTCCAACAATATCGTTTTCGACCACAATTAATGATGACCAACTATTTGGTGAGGTACATATGGTTCTTCTAGAAACCTAACTTCTTCAGGCGTTAATTTAACTGCAAGGGCACCTACGGCATCTTGAAGGTGTGACATTTTCGTAGCACCGATAATAGGAGCTGTTACGGGCTCTTTCTGCAGCAGCCAGGCAAGCGCGATATGAATACGGGGAACACCGCGTTTTTCAGCAATTTCTGCAACCCGCTTCACGACTAGCCGATCTGCATCTGCAGTCGGATCGTATTTGGATTTTTGAATTTGATCGGTTTCAGAACGATGCGTAGTTTCAGACCAGTCACGAGTCAATCTTCCGGATGCGAGAGGACTGTATGGAGTCACTCCGATTTTCTCCTCTTTACAAAGTGGCAGCATCTCCCTCTCCTCTTCACGGTATATAAGGTTTAAGTGGTTCTGCATCGATACAAACTTTGTCCATCCATATTTTTCTGCTACATGTAATGCCTTTTGAAATTGCCATGCATACATTGCAGAAGCACCGATATATCTTGCCTTCCCCGCCTTTACAACATCATGTAATGCTTCCATCGTTTCTTCAATAGGTGTACTTTCATCCCAGCGGTGAATGATATAAAGATCGACATAATCGGTTCCCAGCCTCTTGAGACTTTTGTCTATTTCACTCAAGATTGCCTTCCGTGAAAGCCCGGCTCCATTCGGACCTTCATGCATTCGCTGATGAACCTTCGTCGCAAGTACAATTTCATCACGTTTGGCATAATCCTTTAGTGCCCGTCCAAGGATTTCCTCGCTTGCTCCCATCGAATATACATTTGCCGTATCAAAGAAATTGATGCCCAGTTCCAGCGCTTTTTTTATAATAGGGCGGCTATTATTTTCATCGAGTACCCATTGATGCACCCACTTTTCTGCTGAACCAAAGCTCATACAGCCAAGACATAGCCTTGAAACGTCTAAGCCTGTGTTTCCGAGTTTTACATATTCCATTTGATGAACCCTCTCTTTCCTTTATGATGTACTACTCATTATGCAATGAATGAAAAAGCAATCGTTATCCCATTCGTATCAAAAGATTGCCTAATCCTCTCACACCAATTACACAATTTACAAATAAGCACTATAATAAAACATATCAAGCTCATAATAAGGAGAAATCAGATATGTCTGTGCAAATATCCCAACAGCAAACAGAACTTGCCGAACTCATGAAGCGTTATTCAAGGCAGGACGGTGTTCACGAGACGGATATACCGTCTTTGTTTTTCGTCAGAGAATCTCATGTTGCCCAACCGGTTTATGGCGTTTACAAGCCGTCTTTTTGCGTTATCATTCAAGGTGAGAAGGAGGTACTGCTGTCAAAAGAGCGCTTTAGGTACAGCTCTGCCGATTACCTTGTGGCTTCTGTTAACTTGCCAGTCACCGGGCAAGTTATCAATGCCTCAACTGCTGCTCCGTATTTAGCTCTTAAACTAGAATTTACTCCGAGCCAAGTCTTAGAGGTTTTAAGTGATTCTGACATACAAGCAAGGCCGGAAAAAAGTGCGAAACGAGCTATGTTTGTCAGTAAAATAGAGCCATCTTTGCTGGATGCTGTAGTCAGATTAGCCTCTCTGTTAGACAATCCGCGAGACATCCCGGTACTTGCACCTATTTTCACAAAGGAGATCCTTTATAGGGTTCTGCAAGGGCCGCATGGAGGCGTCTTGGAACAAATAGCGATTGAGGGGAGCTATACCTATCGAATCAAAGATGTAATCGAACACATCATGAAAAACTATAATCGGACTTTTCGTGTCGAGGAGCTTGCAGATATTGCAAATATGAGTGTTTCTTCCCTGCACAGGCACTTTAAATCCATAACAGCTATGAGTCCGATTCAGTTCCAAAAACAGTTGAGACTCCAGGAAGCTAGACGCCTATTGTTAACTAATTCAACAGATGCTGCAGACGCTGCATTCCGAGTCGGCTATGAAAGCCCATCACAATTCAGCCGTGAATATTCCCGAATGTTTGGTTTTGCGCCTAGAGAAGATATAAAACGGCTTCGAGAGAAAATCTGACTAATAAACTCATTTCAACTAAAGTTTTTCATGATAAGTAGCGTGAAATTTTTTTAGCTCAAATCGTTGATAAAGTAATGAAAGCTGTTTTTCACATCGAAAAATCAGCTTTCCTTTTCAACTGCTATTTCATTCCAATAAAGAAAGGCTGAAGGAAATTTCTCTTTTAAAAGAGTTCCCCTTCCGCCTTAAAACGATGACTTTTCATCTTCATTTGGATAAAGGACAAACTCATATTTATCCCCTTTTAGCTGATCTCTATAAAATGTAATCTTACGGTCTAATATAACTAGATTCTGCTGCAAAGCTTGAATTTCTAATTCCACCAGACGCTTACGCTTTTCAAGTAAGTTCATCCTCTCATGAATCGTCTCATCCCCCATTGCACGCCATTTTGTATATTGTTTTAACTCAGTCATCGACATTCCTGAATCTTTCAAGTGGAGCAAAAATTGAACCCAGCCTATATCTTGATCGGTAAATTCTCTTATATTATTCTCATTTCGATGAGGAATAAGCAGACCTTCCTTTTCATAATACCTGAGTGTGCTCGTAGTCATGCCGGTTATTTTTGCAAATTCACCAATCGAATAAGTAATCGTATCCACCCCGTCTTGTGTATGATTTTCTTCTGCTAAGATACATATAAAGAGACTGTTAAGCCAATATTTTATTTTACAATATAGAACCTTTTACCAAGCGATGTTTGAGAAAGGTAATCCCCCCAAACAAATCTGAATTTTTCTTTTGTCCTTAGTTTTAACCTGCCCTTTTAGGATGCAAAGAATGTTAAACAAAGATAGAATGTTTAACTCCTTCTAACCTTACTGGTACTTATCCATGAAGACTTTCCGTTCTAGGTCTGCTTTTGAGTTTGTCCTCATTTTCGCGCAATTTCCCATCATAATCCTCAATTTTTTGATTTAATCTTTTTATTGTTTCATCAATTTCTTTCCGCTTTTCTATCAATCGCTGTTTTTCGTCAGCCAGGATATTTTTGCGGGCTTCTAGTGTTCGGTCTCCTTCAGTAAATAACGTTGTATATTCAATTAACGCGTCTATCGTTAGTCCAGCATTTCGCATGCATTTGATGAATTCAACCCATTTGATATCTTCTTCATCATAATCGCGGATGCCGCTTTCTTTTCGTTTTACCGGCGGGATCAATCCAACACGTTCATAATATCGGAGCGTTGCGGCTGTTAGGCCAAACTGCTTTGCCACTTGCGTAATATTCATATTTTTCACCTCTTTATCCTGCTGTTTTTGAAGATAACACTTAAAGTTCACTTTAAGTCAAGAAGAAACAAATTTAAACTGCTGAACCTATTTCTCAATCTCATTCTTGCTTTAAAGTACACTTTAACCCCTATACTGCTACATGTAACAAATACAGTTTAGATGGAGGGAATACTTAATGGCAAAGAAACAAACTGCTGGACGAGATATATTAGGAGACTTCGCGCCAAAATTTGCTGAACTTAACGATGATGTCTTATTCGGCGAAGTTTGGTCAAGAGAGAGAGAACTCTCTTCACGTGAACGCAGCATGATTACGGTTTCTGCATTAATCGCCGGAGGAAACTTCGACCAATTAACGATGCACCTTCAAAAAGCAAAGGAAAACGGATTAACAAAAGAGGAAATTGCGGAAATCATCACACACCTTTCGTTCTATGCCGGATGGCCCAAAGCTTGGTCAGCATTTTATATTGCAAAAGAAATCTTTACAAATGAAAAGAAAGCAAGCCATCATATGCCAAATGAACGATTAAACAACAGTACAATCTTTCCATTGGGAGAAAAAGTTGAAGCAAACTTTATCGGAGATGCATATTTACACATGGTATTTACCGACTCAACGCCGCTCAATGCATCAATCGGGAATGTAACCTTTGCACCGGGAGCCCGCAATAATTGGCACTCTCATAAAATCGGTCAAGTTTTACTTGTTACAGGTGGTGAGGGCTGGTATCAAGAAGAGGGAAAAGCAGCTCGCTTACTCAAAACAGGAGATGTCGTGAATATTCCGCCGCACGTAAAACATTGGCATGGCTCAACAAAAGACAGTTGGTTTGTGCATGTAGCCATTACTCCTGGAGAAACGGACTGGTTAGAGCCTGTTCATGATGAATGGTATGATACATTATAAAACGAACGCATCGAGTCAATTGATTCGATGCGTTCGTTTTTTATGAGCGGTCGTACAGAATTTAATATTTAATTGTTAAAAAAGCAGAATTTCTTCAATATTTGTTACTCTTATTCTTTTATAAAAATATGTTTCTTAAAAAAACTCTTGCCTTAAAGTGGACTTTAAGGTTTAAAGTGATGTTGAACACACCTGACAAACATCAAGTGACATGTTCTTATCTGGAATCTGACTATATGAAAGGAAGGTCTGTATGTGTAATCATCATAAAACTCGTGTATTAAGCGTACCAAATGCTAAAGCGAAATTTGAACAGACTACAATTGAAAGAAGAGAATTACGGGCGCACGACGTCTTAATCGACATTAAGTTCAGCGGTATTTGCCATTCCGATATCCACAGTGCGTTCGATGAATGGGGCGGAGGAATTTTCCCGATGGTTCCCGGTCACGAAATCGCCGGAGTTGTGGTGGCTGTGGGAGCAGAAGTCACAACATTCGCTGTCGGAGATCGCGTTGGCGTCGGCTGTTTTGTTGATTCCTGCGGAGAATGCGAATACTGCCTCAGCGGTGAGGAACAGTTCTGTACTAAAGGTGTTGTCCAAACTTATAATTCACTGGACTATGATGGAAATCCGACGTATGGCGGGTACAGCCAAAAAATCGTTGTCACTGACAGGTTCGTTGTTCGTATACCGGACAGTTTGGAGCTGGATGTCGCCAGCCCTCTATTGTGTGCAGGGATTACCACATACTCCCCTCTAAAACACTGGAACGTCGGCCCAGGCAAAAAGGTTGCGATTGTAGGAGTCGGCGGGCTTGGTCATTTGGCGATTCAATTTGCGCATGCTTTGGGTGCAGAGGTAACCGTCCTGAGCCGCTCTATGAATAAGAAAGAGGAAGCTCTTGAACTAGGGGCAGACCATTATTATGCAACCAGTAATCAAGCTACATTTACTGAATTGGCCGGGCGTTTTGACGTAATCTTAAATACGGTATCGGCGAATCTTGATGTAGATGCCTATTTATCATTGCTTCGAATAGACGGAACACTCGTAAATGTAGGGGCACCGGCCGAGCCGGACAAATATAGTGTATTTTCCTTAATCATGGGCCGCCGCAGCCTTGCAGGTTCTCTTGTCGGCGGAATTCCAGAAACACAAGAGATGCTTGATTTCGCTGCTCAGCATGGCATTGCACCAAAAATTGAAGTAATTCGTGCCGATCAAGTGGATGAAGCTTATGAGCGTGTTCTTCGCAGTGATGTACGTTATCGATTCGTTATTGATATGTCTACATTATAAGTCGGAATAGTTGTAAAAGGTGGGGGTAGCCATACTATTTTTTGTTTACTGCCTCCCTCCACAGGACATGAAAATCATTTAAAAAGTATATTTCCAAAAAAAGGGGCAGGTTGAAAAGAGTACTTTCTCTCTGCCTCGCTTTGGCGGCGATTTTACCAAATTGTGATAAATGATAGAAAAACCAAATCCTATAAAGCAACGCCTTCGCAGGACTCCTGCGAAGAACATCTGACAAGCAAATATTTTGAAGGAAGATGTACCTGCCTGTTATTCTATGGTATATAGGATTTCATAGGAGGTATAAATATGAGCAAAAAAATCGCTGTTCTTGTTACAGACCAATTCGAAGATATTGAATATACAAGTCCGGTCAAGGCATACGAAGAAGCTGGGCATAGCGTCGTAGCCATTGATTTGGAAGCGGGCAAGGAAGTTACCGGTAAACATGGCGAGAGAGTGAAGATCGACAAAGCGATCTCCGATGTAGATGCAAGTGAATTCGATGCCTTATTGATTCCTGGAGGATTTTCCCCAGATTTGCTTCGCGGAGATGACCGCCCAGGTGAGTTTGCGAAAGCATTCGTAGAAAATGAGAAACCTGTTTTCGCTATTTGCCACGGCCCGCAGGTACTCATTGATACGGATCTTCTGAAAGGCAAAGACATCACTGGCTACCGCAGCATTCGCAAAGACTTAATCAATGCTGGTGCAAACTACAAAGACGAAGAAGTAGTCGTTAGCCACAACATTGTAACAAGCAGAACACCTGATGATTTGGAAGCATTTAACCGCGAATCATTGAAACTGTTGAAATAACACAAAGGCACAGACGGTTTGAGTCTGTGCCTTTTTTATAGAGAAGATGTAACATCTATTCACAAATGACCTCTTAGGACTTTTCTAATCATTCGTCCTTTGATTCAAGTATCATCTTTTCAATTCTTTATCTTCTGACATCCAAGCTTCCCGCGTTGACATTCTGGAAGGCTGCTGTTGCATCCCAAACGTTCAAGCCAAATTGGCCTTCTGAGAATGCAGAATCCTCAGCATCTATCACCAGACGGTCATCCAAATATATTTTAAAGTGAGTGCCTTGAGCCACAGTTTTCAAATGATACTTTTTATTTATATCTATCGGTGTTTTGTATTCAGCAATAACAGTGGCAATACCGTCCTCAAATTTAAAAAATTTCACAAGATCATGTTTCGCATCCACATTGGCTACATAACCGTTTTGTGCGTCTTTATCAGAACGAAACACAAGAGCTCCTGCCCCTTTTCCGTTCCCATCTTTAATTGTAATGTCAGATTCATAGGTGGAATCAGCTCCGGATGCTGAAGACATAATGAAGGAATCGCCGTCTGATCGTCCTTGTTTTCCATCAATTGTATCGGCCCACGTACCGTTTACAGTTGTCCAGCCAGTCAAATTGGATATAAACGGTGACGCTCCCCATACTTTATTTAAAGGATGAATCGTTAGGGAGTTTACCTTAACACGGCCATTAACAGCATATAATTCAAGACCTTTGCTTGATCGATCCGGAAGAATGATGTCAGTCAACACCTGCTGCCCGTCATTGCCAAATACTTCGACTGAAGAGCGGTCAACAAAAATACGCATTTTTATCTTTCCATTTACCGGCTTCAGCGGAGCTGCTTGTTTCCCAGTGTTAAAGGTTGGATTGAAGGTGACGTTTCCGGATTGGCTTCGGTCAACGAACAGTTTGCCGCTCTTTTGATGGTAGCCGACTTTTGTATATTGATGTCTCCCTGTTCGAACCTTAAAACCAAATTCAGAAGCAGAACCTGGGTTCACTTGAAACTCTGCATTCATTTCATAAGCATCTCCAGATAGGCCCGCCAATACATTACTGCTCTCTGGCGATATGCTCTTATTTTTCCACTTATGTGAGGCCCCGCGGATGGATTGCAGCTCTGTTACTGGTGTTTGAATGACTCTAACCCCTTTAGAAAACGCTTTCAATTTTACTTCTCTTGGAATAGTCATTGCACTTCTCCATGGAGATGTAGGAACATCGTTGGCATATTGCCAATTGCTCATCCACCCTAGCCAAAGCCGCCGTCCGTCTGAAGATGGTGTATCAGACCAAGAAACAGCTGCATAAAAGTCTTTACCGTAGTCGGTCCATAATACTTTGTCTGGCGGGTTTTCGTTCTTAAAAGTTGTTCCATCGAAACTCCCTACAAAATATTGCATGCCTGATCCTCCTGAAACCGCACCGTTTCCGACACTGACTTGCATCACCCATTTCTTTTGTTTCGGATTGCCGTCTACAGGAAGCTCAAATAAATCCGGGCATTCCCATACGCCTCCATGACTACCTTGTCCTTGCCCAAACTCACTTGCATATGTCCACTGCTTCAAGTTTTTCGATGTATAAATGAGAATTCGGTCACCAGCTGCCAGTACCATCACCCACTTTTTATCTTTTTCGTACCAAAACACTTTCGGATCGCGAAAGTCTTTTTTTCCCGGGTTAGGAATGACCGGATTACCTGAGTATTTCGTCCACGTTCTGCCTTTATCATTACTATAGGCAATGCTTTGCACTTGGCCGTCTTCGTGATCCTGCGTATATATAGAGACAAGCGGCTTCTCCTTTCCGGTTTGAAAACCGCTTGTATTATTCCAATCGACCACTGCGCTTCCGGAAAAAATCGTGCCTTTTTCATCCGGTGACAGTGCTATAGGGAGATGCTTCCAATGAACTAAATCCTTGCTTACTGCATGGCCCCAATGCATCGGCCCCCATTGCAGACCATATGGATGATGCTGATAAAACAAATGATACTCCCCTGCATAATAAACCATTCCGTTTGGATCATTCATCCAGTTTGCCTCTGGTGTAAAGTGATATTGAGGACGGTAATCCTCATCATAGTAGCTTGAATCGGCTGCACCTACTGGTAGTGCCATAGTAAACAGCATGATGAACAGGATCACGACTTGAATAAACTTCTTTTTCATTCTGATTCTCTCCTCTCTACATTTGAACACATTCAAGAGAGACATCTGCACGAGTGGATCCGTGAAAAAAGCTGTATCGAATGATGAAGAGGTTATGAGAAAGACTTCTGCAGGTTCTCCCCTTTTTACCTGTTAGCGCTTATGCCAGAAATCCAGCCCAATAGCCAAGAATACCGATCACAAATATGCCAACTATAATAAGGAGCGGATTTACTCCTTTTCGCAGCATCCATGCCACTAGTAAAGTCAATCCTAAAGGCAGCACCCCCGGCATAATGCTGTCTAAAATATTTTGCACAGTTTGAACGTCAACTTTTCCGTTATCATCTTTAATTCTTGAAACAACGATTGGGATGTTGATAGTGGTCCACTTGGAGACCAAAGCCCCCATTACAAATAACCCGAGGATGGATGCACCTTCTGTCAGTTTTTGAATACGATTCCCTGCTAAATCCTGCAAAATCTCCATCCCTTTTACATAGCCGTACTTTAAACCGTAATATTTTGTGGTTAATCTGATGGCATTCAGCAGGAAAAAGAACAGCAGAGGACCGGCAATGTTTCCGCCTAAAGCAAGAGAAGCCCCTAAAGCAGCCAATACGGGACGTACGGTTCCCCAGAAAATAGGGTCACCCACACCCGCTATCGGACCCATTAAACCGATTTTCATCCCGCTTATTGCTTTCTCGTCAATTCCTTTATTGTTCGCCATTTCTTCTTCCATGGCAGCTGTCACCCCAAATATGGGTGCGGACAGCCACGGATGTGTATTAAACCATTCCAAGTGCCGTTGCAATGCTGCGTTTCTTTTCGCTCCCGGACCGTACAATTTTTTGATCGCCGGTATCATCACATAGCAATATCCCATTGCCTGCACACGTTCAAAGTTAAATGAGCCGAGCAAGAAATTCGAACGGATAAACATACTGAAAATGTCTTTTTTCGTTAATCTTTTTTCTTTCTCCATTTTTCATCCCCCCTCGTTCTTTATGCATCAAGATCATCATCATCATAGACAGCGGCATTGCTGCCGTCTGCAGCTGCGGCGACTGCTCCGTGTGCGCTATGTTTTTGCATAACCTGCTGATATAAAAGCGCCAGACAAAGGCCGAGAGCGCCAAACCCTACTAAATTGAAATCGGTAAACGCTGCCAACAAAAAACCAATATAGAAAAACGGCTTCAGATAAGGGATATTCATCATATTAATCACCATGGCATAACCCACAACAACAATGATGCCTCCGCCTATTTGCAACCCTTTGGTAATGACTTCCGGAATATTTCCCAAGAACGCCTGAACAGCGCTCACACTGATTAAGGCCACAATCAAAGTCGGTATCATGACACGCAGCGCTTGAAACACCATAGCGGTAATATGCATAATTTCAATTCCTTTGATATTCCCCTCCCTCGCATATTTATCAGCTCGGTGAATGAAAAAGACAGTAATCGTTCGGACAAAAATAGTAAGCGCTTGACCTGCAGCTGCCAAAGCAACAGCGACGGCAATGCCTTCACCAATGCCTTGATCAGCGGTAATCACCAAAATGGTTGAAATCACAGAGGCAATAGCTGTATCCGGTGCCATGGCAAGGCCGACATTCATCCAGCCCAGCGCCATCAGCTCCAGTGTTCCTCCTAAGATAATTCCTGTTTTCAGATCACCAAGCACCAGGCCAACCAAAGTGCAGGCAACCAGTGGACGGTGTGTTTGACCTTCATCCAATACACTTGCTATACCTGTAATGGCTGCAATGATTAACAACAAAATAATTTGTATTGACGTCATCATCTCATCCCCTTGATGATTTTGTTACATTTCTTAAAATCTCCAAAAAGTCTTCGCTGGCATCAGAAGGCAGCTGCCTCAATTCCAGTGTGACGCCTAATTCATTTAATAATTCAAACGCCTCTATATCCTTTTCAGTTACGCTGACTGATTTGGTGATTTGCCGGCGATTATTCTCAAAACGCATACCTCCGACATTTACGGTTTTGATAGGAACGCCTGCTTCTATGAGAGATACAATATCGGATGGGTTTTCAAACAAGAGCATCGCCGTTACCCCTTCGTAGCGCGGACTATGAAACGCCTTTGCCATTTTAGAAACTGATACGGCACTCGCCTTTACATTAGAAGGAGCAACCGATAGGATCAGGGTTTTTCTCATTTCATCCTGCGCAACGTCATCTGACACCACGATGATTCGGTCTGCTGCATGGACTTTAATCCATCTTGTCAGGATTTGTCCGTGAATAAAGCGGTCATCTATTCTTGCCAATGTAATGTTCATCATAGTTCATCCTCTCTTTTTTCTTCGCTAACTGTTTTCACTTTTTCTAAATGTTCACTGCAAACTTGAAAGCTTTGCTGGCTCATTTTTTTTAAGTGATTCAGCAATTCTTTGAGCTTCATGTGTTCTCTTAGGCTTAATACCTCCAGTACGATCGGCAGGTTTATACCGGCAGCCATATCCATCCTTTGATCCTTAGCGATAAAGGAAGCTGCTGCGTTGTACGGTGTACCTCCAAAAATATCAACTAAAAAAAGCACCTCATTTTCTTTCGGAATATCCTGAAGCGTCTGATGATATTTTTCTTGCAGCGTTTGGATGCCCTCTCCTTTAAAAAACGGCACCGCTATTAGATGATTTTCTTCACCGAATATCATGCCTGAAGATTCTTTTAATGCTATGGGAAAGTCCCCATGACCGCTAATAATGACTGAAATCATAACACGTTTGCTCCTTTCCTTTTACATACACCTATTTATAATGCAAGTATCGTGCCAAAGAAGCTGTGTTAAGCGTTTTCATTTGTTTTGCAGCACATGAAGAAAGCTGATTGAAACACATGTGGATATAAAAATAAACCTGTATTAAAATGACGTTCCATTTAATACAGGTTTACGTAAAAAAACCGCTTTTAACACATGTGGCCATATACTTCTTCAGCAAAAATGGCGGCGATATATAATTTTTCATCATCGCTTATGTTCAGCCCTAATTTTTCTTCATAAGGGATTAAAGTTCGCTCTGTCACCTCAAAAATCTCTTTCAGCTGATCGGTTATTTCATCTTCTTCGGAAAAGGCAATCGGATTCTGTTTAATCACCCTTTCAAAGGCAAAAGCCGTATGCATAATCACTTTGATCATCACTGTGTTATTAAAAATGATGCCTAACTCGTCTTGAATGGTTTGAAGCCACTCTAATAAGATATCTATAATGTGATGGGGGTTCAAAAAAACCAGATACTTTTTCAAACTATCCTCGCAAAGCTCCCGTACAATGATGTTTGTGCCCGATAATCCATTACTCATCGGGATGCTGCCTTTTGTGATCGCCTGTTGGATCATCTTCTCTCCTTCACCTTCAATTAAGACCTCCAAGGATACATGAGGAGCATTGATTTTAGGATCCTTTGTTCCTACTGTCGCAAGGATCTCATACTCTTTCTCGATTTCTTTGATCCTGTTTGCCAATTTAATCGATGATACGGTCAATATGTGGATAGGAGCATCAGAGGCCTTGTTTACGATTGTTGTTAAGATGTCTTCCAGCTTTTTCGCCGTTCCGCTGCCTGTTGTACAGATCGAAACCAACGCCCTCTTTTTGCCTGGTGAGGCGGCAGGCTGCCGATCCCATAACTCAATAAAATCCTTAGTGACCGAGTCATATATGGCATGTAAATGTAAATTCAGATAGTTCACCTTTCTGACGGCATCCAGCACCATTGCGGTCGTGACATTGCTGATTGTTTTGATTTTGATGCCTGTTTTTTCTTCAAGCTTGCTTTCCAGCATTGCAAGTGACCCCATGTCAACAAGCATTAAAACACCTTCACCTTCATCTACCTGCTTCATTTTCTCCGCTAAGCGTTCCATGATTTCCGCAGGTGAAACAGAAAGGGGCATATCGACGGCCGCAATTGGGGTGCTCCCTAAAAGCTCCGTCGCTACTTCAACCATTGAACTCGCCATGCTATTTCCATGTGCGGCAACCACAATTCCCACTCTTTTGTTTTCTTTTAACGTTTTGATGGAATGAATCAGCATCGTTAAGTAGATGACTTCTATTTCCGGGACGGTTACTCTGAAGTGTTCTTGAATTTTGTCTTTAAATATGAGCGCCACCTGATACTCTTTCACATGTGTATCACGAATTTCATCTGTTTCCTGCGCATTTAAAACATCAATTTGCTTACCGCGTTTTAAAAATGAATCGATATGCATACTTAAGAAATAAATAAATTTACGGTCAAATGTGCAATTCAATTCATCTTCAGCTACTTCTTTTAATTGCTTCGTCATTTGAATCACGTCGTCCTCAACAAATGTCAGCAGGTTGTCATTTCGAAAAGCCCTTTGGTTAAAAAAGCTTCTGACATGCAAATGAATATCCGTTAAAATATATTGGTTTATTTCCTTTTTGGACAAACCTTCTTTGTTTAACACTTCGACCTTTTTTTCTATCAAATGATACAAATTAAATGATAGATCATCATCAATTTTTGTTGTTTCATCTTCTACTATCGGGGATATGATGGTAGTGATATTGACATATTCAGAAATCGTTCTGCTTCTTTTCATGTTTTTGCTGCTTGACATCCAATCTTGCTTGATTTCATCCGGGAGATCCCGAACGGTTAGTTCCACAACTTCATCTCTGTCAAGATTATGTAAAAATCCATGTGCACAAACTAATTGTACATTTGATTTCAGCTGTCCCACATTCCCAAATTTCGCAGAATGAATCAATGCATTATATACATCGATATGCACACTTAGATTCTTCTTAATACGCTCTGCTTCTTTTCCCAATAAAAACGTTGTCAGATCAACTCTTTCTTTAAGAGATCGTTCTTCCAGCGATGGAATATGAATCGTCATTGGAATTCTTCGCAAAAATGTTTTTAATAAGGCAGAATTAGGATTTTCGGTAGTTGCGCAAATAAATAATACTTTCGATGTTCGTTTATGCTCAGTTTCTCCAAGGCGGTTATAAGATCCGCTGTCAATGAAATAAAACAGCATTTCTTGTCCCTCAGGCGGAAGACGATGGATTTCATCCATAAACAGAATACCCCCGTCGGCCTGCTCAACTAAACCGGCTTTATCTTCGTTCGCGCCAGTATATGCTCCTTTCTTATGACCAAATAATTGAGAGAGTAATAATTGAGGATTGTTATAGTAATCTGCACAATTAAATGTGATGAACGGAGAACCAGGCTTCAAAATGTCAGAATAAGTCGCAAACTGATAAATTCGGTTCGCAAAAAGGGATTTACCGGAGCCTGTTGGCCCTAAGAGGAGCATGTGCAGACCGTGTGGAGGATAAAAAACAGCTGCTTTTGCTTGAGAAATTGCTTTCTTCAAACTCCCTTTTGCTCCAATCATAAGTTCTAAAGGGTTCATAGAAATGTTTTGATGTATCTTTTTTGGGTTTTCAGAAAACTGCTTCAGCTCTTTAACTTCCATTATCTCTGTATCCCATTTTTTGTTGAATGCTTTTTCCACTACTTCCACCGGAATGTAGCGCACGGGAAACGTTTTAATCTTTATCACCTTTTTGGACCGCACGAGATTGTTTAATTCAAAACTGACATTGGACCGGTCTATCTTTAATTGCTGAGCAATTTCCTTTGCTGAATTTCCCTGCACGTTTAGAAGATGATGTACGTTAGTCTTATGAAAATTTTGCAGCAGCTGGCGGTATATTTTATCAATCCTTTTCATCTATATCATCCTTTGTCCTTATTAGTCAAAATTGAAAAAACGAACATCAGTTTTTATGCCTTGTACTGAGGATCTTATCTCATTTAAAACCTTGCATTCACATGGATCCTTTCTTTTTGAATATTCCGTTAAATGTTTTTATATGCAGGAAACAATCAGCATCCTATCTCACCAGATTGCACCGATTAAAAATAATTATGAACAGACGCCCTTTTTATTTTTGGTGTTTTTGATCTATGATTTACTCAGGTTGTCCCCCTTCAAAAGTAATAATTCGTAAACAGTTTATCACTCTTCGGGAACATATTGATGACAAAGTTCCGGTACTGCGGAAAATGCATCTTAAAGATCAGGATAAACAGCCCAAAAACTCAATCTCTTATCATGACTGAATGTTAACTAGTTATCTTCTTCTCACATTATTATTTTAATAAAAAATAGTGGGATATATTTGAGAGCGGTAGAAAAGAAACCCTTTACACATCCTGATGGATATGACACCTTATAAAATAGAAAAGAAAGATAATATATTAGTTACATTTAATTAAAAAAATCAATAAAATTTAATATAATTTAAGTTTCCTGTTATAATAATAGATAAAAAATTTAGGAAGCTATGTACCTAAACAACCAAGATAACTTATATTTTTTATTGGAGGAAAACATAAAGTGACGGACGATTCCACAATGGACCATTCTCTGCACAAACGAAAATTGTCCAGAGGCCTTAAAAACAGGCACATACAACTCATAGCGATTGGGGGGGCAATCGGAACTGGTTTATTCCTAGGATCAGGGAAATCAATACATTTTTCAGGCCCCTCTATTTTATTTGCTTACATGATCACGGGTGTATTTCTCTTTTTCATAATGCGTTCACTGGGAGAGCTGCTCCTATCTAACGCGGGATATCACTCTTTTGTTGATTTTGTAAGAGATTATTTAGGAAATATGGCAGCATTTGTTACTGGCTGGACATACTGGTTTTGCTGGATCTCACTTGCTATGGCTGATTTAACAGCTGTCGGACTTTATACCCAATATTGGTTTCCTGATGTACCCCAATGGATGCCAGGGTTCATTGCGCTTGTGATGTTGCTCATTATGAATCTCGCGACTGTCAAACTTTTTGGAGAAATGGAGTTCTGGTTCGCGTTAATCAAAATCATCGCAATACTGGCACTGATTGTTATCGGTATTGTCTTGATCATAAAAGGATTTTCCACACAATCAAGCACAGCGGCCTTCACGAATCTTTGGAGTCACGGCGGCATGTTTCCAAATGGTTTACATGGATTTATTCTCTCATTCCAGATGGTCGTGTTTGCGTTTACTGGCATTGAACTTGTGGGGCTTACCGCAGGCGAAGCAGAAAACCCAGAAAAAGTAATCCCTAAAGCCATTAACAATATCCCTATTCGGATTTTACTTTTTTATATTGGTGCTCTTCTTGTAATTATGAGTATTTATCCATGGAATATCATCAATCCTGCTGAAAGCCCATTTGTTCAAGTATTCTCAGCGGTCGGTATCATAGCAGCCGCCAGCATCATTAATTTTGTTGTGCTGACATCTGCTGCTTCAGCTGGCAATAGTGCGTTATTTAGTACAAGCCGGATGGTATACTCGCTTGCCAAGGATCATCATGCACCTGAACCATTGCAAAAGCTGACTGCCTCAAATGTACCAAGCAATGCCTTGTTCTTTTCAGCCATTGCCATTCTGATTGGTGTTATTCTGAACTATATCATGCCAGAGCAGGTTTTTACGCTTATCACAAGTGTTTCTACTATCTGCTTCATCTTTATTTGGGGCATTATTGTGATTTGCCATTTGAAATACCGGAAAACAAGACCAGATGTTGCAAAGGTGAATACATTTAAAATGCCGCTTTTTCCATTATCCAATTACGTAACACTGGCTTTTCTAGTGTTCATACTGGTGGTGCTGGCACTCGCGAAAGATACGCGTGTTTCTCTATTTGTCACTCCAGTTTGGTTTCTCTTATTGATGATTGCGTATAAAGTTCGTAATACCAAGTGAAAATCAAAAAAAAGACAAGGGAGTTGTGATCCCTTGTCTTTTTTGTGTGCTGCGAGGCACTAATAAAGCTTATTGTCCTTATAGAAATCAATGGTATCAGGTAAACTGCAGAAACTAAAGGTTCTGCTAACAATTAGATATTGCTTGTTTTATGATCCCGCTCAGTTAGTGACATGATGTTTTTCCATACGAATATCTACCAATCGCTTATGAGGAAAATAAAATACTTACCTTCATCATTTAATCCTTATTTATCCATAGACTCCGTATAAATGGCCGCTCATCAACTCAAACCAGTTTTGATACCAAACCCCACTAGCATGATCCCCGTTATTTTTTGAAAAGCTTTCTGGAACTTGGGGTTTTTCATCCATTTTTTTGCGTAATCAATTATATAAACGAGAAAGAGGAACCATAACACCGCTAATAGGGTGAGAATCGAAGCTAATATAATAAGCTGCTGGTTTACATTTCCCTTCAGATTGATGAACTGGGGCATGATCGTGACATAGACCAAAACCGTTTTGGGATTAAGAATGTTACTAAGAGACCCTTGCATAAAGGAAGATTTATAGTATCGTTTCGGAGAAATTGCTGCGGTTTTTGCTTGGGCTTGCATGTCGTCTAAAGAGAACATATTCTTTGCAAAAAAACTTTTTATCCCTAAATAAATTAAGTATGCTGCCCCCAAATATTTGATCATTGTGAAAAGAATCACCGACTTGGCTATAACCATTGATAAACCTAGAATGGCAATAACCGTCCAAAAAGAAAGTCCCGTTGCCAATCCGAGAATATTATAACGGCCAGCCTTTGCGCCATACCTAAGGGTATTTTTCATAACAAGCATCGTATCTGCTCCTGGAATGATAACCATCATAGCAGCTATCGGTATGTATGCGAGTAAGCTGTGCATGTTCTTTCCCCCTTTAAATGAATCCCCTAATATATAGTGACTACAAAAGTAACTCCTTATAAAAAGTGTATCAATACGTTTGGAAAAAATCAATATGGTTTGTTAAAATAGCGATTACAAAGGCAGCGACTGCTTTTATATTGGAGGATGTATGAAGGAGAATATATTAGACATTTTAAAAAACCTCAATTTTACCGAATATGAATCAAAAGCTTATCTGGCCTTATTGCAAGAATCGCCTTTAACAGGCTATGCGGTAGCCAAAAATTCCGGCGTGCCTCGTTCAAAAATATATGAAGTCTTGGAAAGCCTTGTCTTAAGGGGAGATATTTTTGTAAGTCACGGAAATACGCCCCAGTATGTCCCCGTACCCGCTAAAGAACTGGTTAAAAACCGCCGGCTTAAAGCGGAAGAGAATTTTGACCAGGCTGAAAAATACTTTGAAAAATTTGAGCAGACCGCAAATGACCGGGAAAATATCTGGAATATCACCGGCCGCAAGGAAATTCTTGAAAAGGTGAAGGCTTGTATATTATCAGCAAAAAAAAGAATCCTCTTAGAAATATGGAAAGAGGATTTCAAAGAAGTGGAATCAGAGCTTAAACAGGCGGCAAATAAAGGTGTCATCGTCACCATTATTGCGTACGGAGAGATCGCATCTGATTTTGCTAACGTTTATCTTCATGATATGAGCAGTGAAATTACAGAAGAGTATGACGGACGGTGGCTTGTTTATAGCGGAGATGATTCAGAAGTTGTAGCAGGTATTGTCTCTCTTGGCAACGATAGCCGTGCTGCATGGACGATGCATGTAGGGTTAGTCATGCCTATTACAGAAGTGATCATTCATGATCTGTATCTCATGGAAATTATGAAGAAGCATAGAGGGCTTTTAGAGGATAGTTTTGGAAAAAACCTCATCCAGTTACGCCGCAAATTTTCAATCCACTCAGATTTTAAAAAACATTACTTGGAATAGAACACATGTGCTTCCTGTATATTATGTAACCAAAAAACATGGCTTGTACCCACAAGTCATGTTTTTTTATGCACTCCCCAATTAAATTGATCTTTTCCGTTTATTCTTAAGCATTTAATCCTCCCCTCCCGCTCCTGATCACTTTTTAAAAAAATGATATCTGCGCAAACTATTTTTTAAACTGCCTCGTCTATCCTAGGTAACATCCAACGATATACGTATATTCGAAAAGGAGCCCTTTATTGCAATGAAGAAAAAACAAACAACAAAAGCGTTGCTTGTCACGTGTATAACTGACCATAAGCAAGATTTCTACAGGTTAGCCTTCAGTTATGTGAAAAATCAAGATGACGCGTTAGATATTATTCAGGAATCTATAAAAAAAGCACTCAGCTCAGTTGAAACGGTCAGAAACCCTGAGACGATAAAAAGCTGGTTTTATAAAATTTTAGTTCGTACAGCGATTGATTTTTTGCGAAAACAAAAAAAGGTAAAGGTGATGGATGACGAAACGATAGAGTTTTTAAGCTCAGGAAAGAAGGATCACTATAAGGACACTGATCTTCATGAAGCGCTCGACGAATTGCCGTCCCACTATAAAACAATTATTATTTTGCGTTTTTTTGAAGACCTCAAACTAGAAGAAATTGCGGAAATTACAGGAGAAAACTTGAATACCGTCAAAACGCGCCTTTACAGAGCATTGAAGCTGATGCGCATTCAGTTGACGAAGGAGGATCTTTCTTAATGGATAAGAGATTACAGCAATTAAAAGAAGAATATAAAAATGTTCAGATTCCTAAAGAACTGGATATCATTGTCGAAAAAGCCCTTCAGCAAAAGCCAAAAAGGAAAAGAATCGTCATGTGGCCGACATCAGCAGCTGTTGCGGCAGCTATTTTATTCACTGCACTTGTCAACATCAACCCAGATGCAGCTCAAGCTATGTCAAAAATCCCTGTCATCGGCAAGATCGTCAAAGCCATCACTTTTATTGAGATCAAAGAAGAGAAAGATGAATCAAGCATCGATGTCAAAACGCCTGCTCTGTCGGGACTTTCTAATCAAGAGCTTGAAAACAGCATCAACCAGAAATATTTGAAAGAAAGCAAGAAGCTATACAAAGAATTTATACAGTCCACATCCAAAAACAAAAAAGGACATCTCAGCATCTATAGTGATTACGAGACAGTAACAGATACGCCAGATTTAATTTCTATTCGGCGTGATATTGAAAAAACACAAGCATCATCTTACACACAAAGCCGTTATATCACAATTGACAAAAAGAATGATATCTTACTTACATTAAAAAGCTTATTTAAAGATGACCGCTATATCAAAGTCATCAGCCAAAACATAAAAGAACAAATGAAACAGCAAATGAAGGAAGATCCAAATAAAATCTATTGGGTCACTGACGAGATTGCAGAACCATTCAAACACATTCAGCCTGATCAAACGTTTTATATTACAGAAGACCATAAACTTGTGATTTCATTTGATGAATATGAAGTTGCACCCGGCTATATGGGCGTTACAGAGTTTAAAATTCCGACCAGTGTCATCTCAAATCTGCTCATGGGGGAACGTTATGTTCGATAACAGAAAAACATCCATGTCATCCTCTGGCATGGGAGTTTTCCCCTTTTCGCAAAGGGACCTGACAACTATCAAGAAGGCGTAATCTCGCAGCCAAAGCAACAAGAATATCTGCACATTATTGGAGGAATACCATGTATCACAAGACACAACATCACCGCTACATCACTGGACTCGATGGCCTTCGGGCCTTTGCCGTCCTGGCAGTTATCGCTTATCATCTAAACTTCAATTGGGCTAACGGAGGCTTCATTGGAGTTGATATCTTTTTTGTATTATCAGGCTATTTAATTACTTCTATCATATTACCGGCACATGGAAATGATATCAGCCTTGATTTTCGGGACTTTTGGGTGCGCCGAATGCGGCGGCTTCTGCCAGCGGCATATTTTATGATCATTTCTGCTGTTATTTGGGTCGTCGTGTGCAACCGGGAACTATTGCACACTGTACGCGGAGATGCCATCTCTTCTCTCTTTTACATGAGTAATTGGTGGTTTATTTTTCATAAACTCTCGTATTTTGATAGCTTCGGCTCCCCGTCACCGCTTAAAAATCTTTGGTCGTTGGCCATTGAAGAGCAATTTTATATGGTATGGCCGATGTTCTTGGTTGCTGGGATGTACATATTTAAAAACCGTGCTAAACTGGCGGCGGCGGTGTCATTGCTTGCGCTCTGTTCAGCCGTGATGATGAGCGTATTGTATGAACCCGGCGGAGATCCGAGTCGCGTGTACTACGGCACAGATACTCGTTCGTTTGAACTTCTCATAGGGTGTGCTATGGCTCTAATATGGCCGATGAAAAGACTGTCTTCAAACAGGCTGTCAAACAAACTGAAGCGCCTTTTGCATGTCACAGAACTTTCGGCGTTTTGTGTTTTAGTATTGTGTGTCTATTTTACAGATGAATACGAACCTTTTCTTTACAGAGGCGGAATGGTTTTAATAAGCACTACCGCAGCAGTCCTTATTGCATGTGTATCCCACCCGAGCAGCTTTTTGGGCATTCTGCTTTCATGGAGGCCTCTTCGTTGGCTTGGAACAAGGTCTTACGGTATTTACCTTTGGCACTACCCTGTTATTGTGTTAAGCACGCCAGTTCGAGAAATCGGAAACCCTGTTTTATGGCATATCATGCTAAAGATCATCGCTACATTTATACTCGCCGAGCTTTCCTATCATTTTATCGAGAAGCCGATACGGACACAGGGATTTAGATCATTTTTTCGCCGTATTTTTATCCATAGAATCAGAGAATGGAAAACGACATCTGTCGTCAGCAAAATGTCAATTGGTTTCCTCATTCTCGCTACACTTATTTTTGCGGGAGCGCTGTCTGGGCTAGCCGGGGAGCAAAAGCATCCCACCAAATGGACGTATAGCTCACAAGAAACAAACGGTGATACCAGCCAGGCTTCTGAGGATAGAAAGAAAGCTGAAGCCAATGAAGACAGTCAAAACATTCCCAAACAAAAGACAACAGACTCCAATCAAGATCAAAAGGAAAACAAAGATAATGAACAAGAGACTAGTAAAAATAAACACAAGCAATCTCAGCAGCAGAAAGAGCCGGCAGCTACTGATAAAGAAGTATTAGCTATAGGGGATTCCGTCATGCTTGATATCGCCTCCAGCCTTCGCCAGTCACTTTCACATGTCACAATTGATGGGAAGGTGGGAAGACAAATGTCTCAGGCTTTAGAATTGACACGGGAATACAAGTCTTTTAATCAGCCGAATAAAGCTGTCATCATTGAGCTGGGAACCAACGGCTACTTTACAAACAGCCAAATCGATCAATTGCTTACATCTTTCTCAAAAGCTCATATCTACCTTGTCAATACACGTGTGCCCCGGCAATGGGAAAGCAAAGTGAATGAATCTTTACGGCGGCAGGCTGACGCGCATGACAATATTACGTTGGTTGACTGGCATGCAGAAGCTCTCCAGCATCCGGAGTATTTCACCCCTGACGGCGTACACTTGGTTCCTCAGGGGGCTAAAGCTTTAACCGCTCTTATCGTTCAGGCAATAAAATAGATTAGCAAAAAAGAGGTCCTGCTGAGGACCTCTTTTTTTTGCGATAGATCAATTCCAGTTACAGGCCCATCGCATGCACAAATTGCTTTTAAAAAAGGATTGCCTGTCACATTGATGACATGAACCAGGCATAAAACCTAATCTATTGGACATTTATATTCTGCATTCTAAAATTATTCCTTCCGTTTCGTTCTCAATTTCACTTAATACGATAATAATATTCGATCCGTTAGTCATACTGTCACCCCTTTCGTTTATAATTCTTTAATATTACAATATTTTTCACTTTATGTAAATAATTAGCTCTAAAGAACCTCGCAATCTCCCTTCCTAACTTGAGAAATGGCTGACTTATTTATGGTCCTAATAATCTTTATTTCTAGCTGTGAAGACCTTATGTTTACCTATCGTTTCCGTGAGGGTAAGCAAATATAGAATGGGGGGGGATCATAGTGGCAGCTAATGCAGAAAATGAAATGAAAAAGCAAATAAATCGGTATGAGCCATTTTTCAAAAAACGATATAAAGTTCTCTATACAGTAAACGATTTTATCATTGGCGCTTTATTTTTCATCGGCAGCTTTTTCTTCTTTTACGATGAATTAATGTCTGCAGGAATATGGCTGTTTGCAGTTGGCAGCTTTCTGCTTTTAATCAAACCGACGATTCGACTGGTTCATGATTTTCATTACAGAAAACATCTCGAGCGTCAATATCAACAAGGAGTGTCCTCTGACTAGTTTGAAGAAGCGAACAGTCTGAAACCTGCGGGGCATTCAAGTGCCGGGTCTCAATCGGACAGTCTAACTCAAACGGCAGGATGATGGCAAAACGCTTGATTAAGTCAATAAAAAATCGAACTCCAATACACAAATATATAACTTTATAACTATTTATATATAAAATAATAGAAAAAAACCTAAAGTTTTATATCTTTCGGACGATAATAATAATAAGGCCGGCGCGATACTCCCTATAACATCCTTTTCAGTAGATTTCAATATCGTGCCGGTTTTTTTCACATGCTAAAGCAATCCCGCCATCTCTGGCGGGATTTATTTTCACCTACATTCCTGTCCATACATCTTTTACATAACGTTTTTGATCTTGCAGCGTCTTTAGCCATTCTGCTGACGCTTCCTGACTTGCTCCTTTGTCACCTTCATAAGCCGCACGCAGAGTGTTCTCTACTTCAGGAGCCATATGCGCACCATCGCCGCATACATAAACGTGCGCACCTTTTTCGATCAGTGAAATTATTTTCTGTGCATCTTGTTTTAGCAAGTGCTGAACATATACTTTTGGCTCGTCTTCCATTCGTGAATAGCATCGATGGACTGTTACCAAACCGTCGTTTTCCGCCTGGTCAAGCTCTTCTTTATAAAGATCGTCATGATCAGGATGCCGGCACCCAAAGTATAAATGAGCTTCGCCAAGCGCACTTCCTTCCTTCTTCAGAACGGACCTGGCCTGGATGAAACCTCTGAATGGCGCAATTCCTGTGCCCGGTCCCACCATAATAAGAGGGGTTTCGGGATCATCAGGCAGCTGGAATCCAGATTGCGGCGTCCGAATGAAACAGGCAACCGTATCACCTTGACGGAGTCCGGCTAAATAATTGGATGCAACGCCCTTGTATTCTCCGCGTCCACTCCAAGCTGTCGCCTTTACAACTCCTACCGTCATACTGACCTTATTTGCTTTGACCTTCGGTGAGCTTGAAATTGAATAATATCTCGGCTTTAGTGATGGCAAAAGCTCTAAAAACCGTTCAAACGGCATTTCACAGGCCGGATAGTCCTCTAACAGATCCAGCATTGTCACACGTTTGGTCAGAACCTGTTCCTTGTACATTTCATCACTTGATACAAGCAATTCCAGCTCTTTTTTATGAGGCGGGCATACTGTATATGAAGCCAGCTCACGAAGCTGAAGCCTTGAAGCAGAATCCTGCAGCTCTACGTAGGATGATAATAACTCCGTCACTCTGATTGGCCGATCCAGCGGAAGGTGAGCCATATGCGGGCTTCCGTTCATTTTTATCACAGCGTGCGGCTGCAAATCGAATCGATTGAGAACCCGTTGAACCAGCTCTTGGCTGTTTTTCGGCAATATTCCGATGTGGTCGCCTTCTTTATACGTTTTTGAGTCAGGAAGCTCCAATTCTATATGACGAGTTGAACGCAAACTACTCTCTGCCTGAAGCTCACGGTTTTCAAGAACGATACCTTCAAACGCGCCATACGCTTTAGCAAGCGGTGTCTCTGTTGCTTCACTGAGAAACGTAATGGATAGTGAAGGCTTCGCTTCTTTCTCGGTTATTTCGTTCACATGAAAGGCTTCCATTGTTTCCTTCCAAAAGCGGTTCTCCCAAGACTCGCGATGGCTTTCAAAGTCGTCAGCCGCATCTCCTTCCCCAATGGATGTCAAACGTGATGCTCCTTTTGATGCCATCATGTCATCGATAAGGCGAGGAATTCGCTGATACGTGCTGGCCCAGTTCCGGTTTCCGCAGCCGAATACCGCATAGGAAACATCCTTTAATTGACCTTCGTCCAGCTCTCCCAACCACTCGACAAAGCCAGCAGCATTATCAGGCGGTGCTCCATTATATGAGGCAGTCACAATGACAACAGCACCTTGGTCAGGGAGTTTTCCGATGTAATCATCAAGAGGTGCAGTTTCCGCTGTAAAGCCGAGCCGACGCCCGTAAGCTGCCAATTCACCTGCCATGCCTTCTGCGGTGCCGAGATTTGAACCGTAAAGAACGAGTAAAGGTGTGCCGTGTTTAGGTTTTGTCTCGTTTTCCTTCGTTTCGTGCGCGGTGCCAGTCTGTTCTTTTTTCTGAACATTCATTTGGACCGTTTTCCTTGGTTTCACTGTAATTTTAAAATTATCCGGTTTAATTGTTAATGCCTCTTTGATTTTGAGCTCGTAACCGGTGTGATTTATCAATTCAAAGTGCTTTAACACAAGGCCGAGAACCATTGTCGCTTCTTGAAGCGCAAACTGCATCCCGATGCACGCGCGCTGGCCGTTTCCAAACGGTTTATACGCATGGTGAGGAATATTCTCAGGGTTCTCAAACCGTTCCGGACGAAAATCTTCTGCATCTTCCCCCCAAGCGTTTTGATCTCTGTGAAGTTTTGGAATCAAGACGGAGACGGGCTGTCCTTTACTGATAGGATATTCACCACCTAAAACTGTATCCTCCTTGGCATAAAGAGAAAAAGCGGGCGCTGTCGGATACAGCCTAAGGGTTTCATTGAGTACCATCCGGACATATTTCAGCTGCTGAATGTGTTTATATTCTGGCGTGTCTTCCGTTAACACGCGATCGGCTTCCTCCTGAGCTTTTTTAAGTTTTTCCGGGTGTTTAAGCAGGCAGTAAATCGCAAAGGAGAGCAAGCCGCTCGTTGTTTCATGGCCTGCAATTAAAAATGTGATGATTTGATATCTGATGTTTTCATCATCCAGTGTCTCACCCGTTACAGGATCTTTTGCATAAAGCATGAGCGATAACAGATCCTTAATATTTTGATCCGGATGTGCTTTTCGCTCTGCTATTATTCTGTCGACCAGCGAATTCATCACTTCGATATCCTTTTGGAACTGCTGTCTCGTTTTGACCATCATCTTATCCTGCAGACCCAGCCTTTTTGTTTGATCCATTCCCTCTTTTAAAGCCCGGAGCATGCTGGTGATAAACGGATGCTGCGTATCACGGTAAAAGCTGTTAAACCGATAATTAAATCCGCATAACCCGATGGTATCAAGCGTCAGGCGGGTCATATCGTCCGCCACGTCAATTTCTTCATTCGGATTCAGCCGGCTCCATTTTTGAATCAGCTGTGTCGCGATATCCAGCATCATAGAATGATAGCCTTTCATTGCTTTTTGACTGAAGCTCGGCAGCAGAATACGATGGGCTTTCTGCCAATTCGGCTCGTGCGTCCAGCTTGTAAACAATCCGTCTCCTCCAAACTCACGCACTTTCAGCAAGCCTTTTCCAAGGTTTTTATCAAAGCGGCTCTCGTCACACACTTCAGCAACGAGTTCATGGCCTGATACGAAAACACCGGATACACCAGGAAAATCAAAACGGAAAATTGGCCCTAACTCATCAGCAATCCGCCATAAGGATTGGGAAAGCTGTTCCTTTTCCAAATGCGGAAGGTTTTTTAAAGGTCCGTATGTTTTCGGCTGAGGTATTGCACTTGCCTGTTTCATAAACATCTTCCTTTCTTTATTCTTCTGAAGTCAATGAATGAAGTTTAATCGCGTCCCAGCAGCACTGCTCCAATTCAGAAATCAAGTCAGCATTCATCTCTATATCACCTTGTTGCACTAGCTGATACAACTTGAGAAATGCGCCTAATACAATCGCAATTAATACATTGGAGGGCAAGGAGCGGATCACTCCTTCTGTTTTTCCCTTGTTAAAGAAATCGTCAAGCATTTGAGTCAGGTTTTCTATCATTTTTTTGCTTGTTTCATTCAAATAGTGAGCATCCTTTTTCGTCTCAAGGAAAAAAAGCGCGTAGTCGCTCTCCTTCGTAAATTGAACGAGACAGCAAAATATGTGGCGAAAGCCTTCTCTGACAGGCATTTCTGAATAATTTCGCTTTACCTTTTCTGAAAAGCGCTGAATGCTTTCTTGAAACAAAACATTGACGAGTGTTTCTTTGCTGTCAAAGTAGCGATAAATCGTGCCTGTACCAACTTCAGCTCTTTTTGCTATCATCGGGATGGTAGTGGCATCAAATCCTCTTTCCGTAAAAAGCGAAAGCGATGCCTTCATGATCAAATCGTATTTACTGATAAGTGCGGATGCCATGTAAACTTAAAACCTCCGATTCTTTTAGGAATGAATGTTCATTCCGCTTGTTCATAAATGATATCCACTCTGCCACGAATCACCTCTTACCCATACTTATGTTTATAGTTTATATGAAAATAACTTTTTTTAATATAAATGCTATGCAAAATATATAAAATTAAGAAAATATACCCAATTCCCTAGATGTCAGAAGTCTGGATATATTTCCCGAGAAATTTTTTATTTAACAGCAACTATACAAAGACACGAATCGCGTTCGATGACAGAAATGTCTCTAAAATGCTGATCTTGCAGCAATTGAATATATTTTTTCTCGCTATTTTTTGCATTGTTATCAATACTGATGTAAAATCGGCCGTCAATTTGAAGCACTCGATAAATCTCTCTTAATGCGAGCCTGACATCAGTACAAGTCTGAACCGTATGTAACGAAAACACTTTATTGAAGGTACGGTCTTCAAAGGGAATCCTTTCCGGATGGCCATAGAGAATATCCCCCTGTTCTGTTTTCTTTTGCTTTCGGATTGCACGGGACACCTGTCTTACTTTTCGCTTAGAAGAGTCGATGCTTTTGATGCTTCCCTTTTCAAGTTTTTCCGTTATTTTCTTAAAAACAGAGCCGTTTCCGGTTCCAATTTCTAAAATTCTGTCATTTTCTTGTATGTCTATAGAATCAATCATCATATGCTCAATTGTTTTAGTTTGCTTATATTTCCTAGAAAATAATTTCAATAGGTTGGATCGTTTATAAAGTTTGTTTTCTAGCATCTTAAACACCTGCTTTTGGTTTCCTGTGTTTATTTATTATATTGAAAAAATAAACATCGCTTCATTTCTTATACAGAATGAAGATATCAACTAGACGGCAATGTGTTTAGAAATGTTTCAACAGAACTGAACATTTTCATTTTTTCCCGCAAAAAAGGCAGAAAACAAAATGTTTTCTGCCCGCTTTTTAATGCCAATGATATGGGAACATATACAGCCTTTGCTGCTGGATCGCAGCCAGTCTCTGCTGACGGAATGGATTGCCATAGCCGTGTTTGAAGGAATGCGGCATGGATGCATAACCATGGCCTATCGACGGCAGCCTTTTTTGTTGAAAGTTCATCATGCCATCACCTGCCCTTACATAAAGTGCTGCTGCTTTTTTATGATATGCAGGACGGCATTTCCTTGACAGCTTCATTCGCTACACTTGATCCTTCTCCATCGTATAATGCATCAATAGTTCCATTTTAAGCATATGTCATCTCTCCCTTCCTGTTTTTTATTTGCTCTTAGCGCCAGTTTGTCAAATAAAGATGTTTCAGCTGAGATTCTTTCATTTCGTCATAAATCTGCTCGTTCTGCTGTTCTCGTTCGAACTCTTCCGGGCTTTTAAACCGTTTGTTGATCGTTAAAGTCAAAAAGAATAGGTTAATCGTCATATCGCTCACCCCCTTTCAAAGTCCGCTCCAAGCGAAATAACCCGCGGCATCTCCCTGCTGCGGGCACATAAAAAACCGCAGACAAAAGAAGACACCCATCCTCTACTGCCTGCGGGGAGTTGCGTATGTCCGACGATTCCGATTTTAATGCGTGCGATAAGCATCGGTTAAGGAAGGACACGAACTCTTCCACAGGCTGAATAAACCATTATAAATTCCTTGTACATTACGTGAGCCACTAACTGGTCTGCGTCGTTGTCGCATTGTCATTTGATTCAGCCTCCTTTGCTTTTTTTCTTACTTTGTAAGTATATCCACCAAATTCCATTTTGTAAACATCTTTTTCTAAAAATGGACGTAAATTGTGTGATTTATCGATTGTCTTTGTCCCTTGTTTATGAGACCTGCTTCATTTCTTTTCTTAAGCGGTCTTTCTTGTGATATGCAATAAAATAGATGAATCCGACAAACACGGCTCCTCCAATAACATTGCCGATAAAAGCCGGTATGAGGTTTCCGATAAACTGCCCCCACGTAAACGAGCCTGCAAAAATGGCAGCCGGAATCACAAACATGTTGGCGACAACGTGCTGAAATCCGATTGCCACAAAGGCCATGACAGGGAACCAGATGCCAAAAATTTTCCCTGCTCCATCTTGAGCACCGAAGGAAAGCCAAACTGCAAGACAGACCAGCCAGTTACAGCCGATGCCGGAAACGAGAACCTTGCCAAAGCTCATATCAAGCTTTCCTTGCGCGACAGCAATCGTCTTTTCCAAATATGGCCCCGTTTCGGTTAAGCCGACAAGATGACCGAAAAAGTAAGCAACAAACAAAGCGCCGATTAGATTCATAATGGTGACGATCACCCAATTAACCGCCAAATCCTTTAGTGATATTTTTCTAGAAAATAACGCCATTGCCACTGACATCATATTTCCTGTAATCAGTTCAGCCCCTGCAAGAACCACAAGTATCAGTCCTACAGGAAATACCGCAGCACCGATAAAACTGGACAGGCTTCCCCATTCTTTTGGAAGATCGCCGATCACCCTGATATCAAGCAAATAGCCGAATGCGATAAAGGCACCGCCTAAAAACCCAAGCACCAAGAGAGACAGCAGCGGAAGCTTTACCTTTTTCATCCCTGCTTCAATTGCTGCTTCTGCTATTTCATCCGGTTTCCGAAAACCCATACTACATACGCCTCCATTGTTTCTTCATTTTTACAGTTATAAAAGAAAAGCAACAAAAAAGGCAGCACTCAAATAACCTGTATCCATCAGGTGTTTGAATGCTGCCTAACTTGTTGCATACCCATACAACAACATCAAGCAGAATTAAGATATTGGTAGAGAATATATACAGTTCGTGCATATATTCCATTGCTTTTGTCCTTCTATAACTGCAGTAAATACATCATAACAAATGTGACAATTTTGTGTCAACGGCAAATATGCTAGTTATAAAGGACTTCTTTTTGGTCATCAATTTTTCGATCAAAGACAAATACAGATACGGCGATATTTTCTTCAATTTTGATGTCAGAAAACAAATGAACAAGCTTAGCCCCGATCAGTTCCTCCATTCCTTCCGGCGTTTTTTTAGAGTAAAGGTCTTGAATCAGGCTTGTACGGGCCGCATGCACCATCTCTCTTCCCTCAGGCGTGCGGGCGATAAACTGCTCGCTCGCGCTTAGGTTGCCGTAGAGCGTTGACACAGCCATATTATCTACAAATACCGTGTGAATCCGTTCAGGCCCTTTTCCGAACAATTCTTTGCGAAGTTTTCGAATAATATCATTGAACTCATGAATTTTCTTTGACATGCTCATTACCCCTTCCGATTTTGCCTTCATAAAAGGCCGTTCCCGGTTCCCCTCAGGACATTTCACTTGGTTAAAATTTTCCTGTCATATTGTATTATAATAAATATCACTTTATAATAAAAGCAGTGTTGATGGATTTGTAATAGGATCTTGTTATGAGTCTATCGGTTTATAAAAATCAAGGATTGGTCTGTTAGTAAGACTTGCTAGTGAACTATTCCGCCATGTGTGTTTACACCTTCTGTGAATGAAAGACAGGTGTATCTATACATGGCTTTTTTTGACTTCTTGATAGAAAGATGGAGGGGAATATGAATATGATGGACGATAAGTCGATCAGTGTCCGCGTTGACGGAACAGAAATTCAAGCACGAGCAGGGGCCACAATTTTAGATATTTTAAATGAAAATGGGATTGAGTATCCGCAAATCTGCCATGTCCCAGAGGTTGACCCAATTCAAACATGCGATACATGCATTGTAGAGGCAGACGGCAAGCTGGTTCGTTCATGCTCTACGGTCGCTGAAAACGGAATGTCAATTGATCTTTCGGGAAATCGCGTGAAAGAGGCGCAAACCGAAGCAATGGACCGGCTGCTTGAAAATCACCTGCTTTATTGTACGGTTTGCGATAATAACAATGGGAACTGTACGCTGCATAATACAGCGGAAATGATGGGGATCGAGCATCAAAAATACCCTTATACGCCAAAAGAAGATCCGTCTTGTGCGGTTGATATGTCTCACCCGTTTTACCGCTATGATCCAAACCAATGCATCGCCTGCGGCCAGTGTGTTGAGGTATGTCAGAACCTTCAAGTCAATGAAACGCTCTCTATCGACTGGGAACGCGATCGGCCGCGGGTTATTTGGGATGAAGGAGTTCCCATCAATGAATCCTCTTGTGTCAGCTGCGGCCAATGTGTCACGGTTTGTCCGTGTAATGCACTGATGGAAAAATCAATGCTTGGCCAGGCTGGCTTTATGACAGGTATCAAACAGGATGTCATGGAACCAATGATTGACCTTGTCAAAAATGTTGAACCGGGGTACGGCAGCATTTTCGCTATTTCTGAAGTTGAAGCGGCTATGCGTGAAACAAGAACGAAAAAAACAAAAACGGTATGTACATTCTGCGGCGTCGGCTGCTCCTTTGAAGTATGGACAAAAGGACGGGATATCTTAAAGATCCAGCCTGTTTCCGACGCTCCGGTTAACGCGATTTCTACATGTGTCAAAGGAAAATTCGGCTGGGATTTCGTCAATTCTGAAGAACGGATTACAAAGCCTTTAATCCGTAAAAACGGGGCTTTTGTTGAATCATCTTGGGAAGAAGCCCTCGATTTAGTCGCTAGCAGATTAGGTGCAATTAAAGAGACATACGGCAAAGGCTCTGTCGGATTCATTTCTTCTTCTAAAATTACGAATGAAGAAAACTATGTCATCCAAAAATTAGCGCGTCAGGTATTTGAAACAAATAACGTCGATAACTGCTCTCGCTACTGTCAGTCTCCTGCAACAGACGGGTTGTTCCGTACTGTCGGTATGGGCGGTGACGCAGGCACGATTAAAGACATTGCCAAGGCCGGTCTCGTCATCATTGTCGGCGCCAATCCGGCTGAAGGACATCCGGTGCTCGCAACACGCGTTAAACGGGCGCACAAACTCCACGGACAAAAATTGATCGTTGCCGACCTGCGGAAAAATGAGATGGCTGAGCGGTCAGATCTGTTTATTAGCCCTAAACAAGGTACAGACCAAGTATGGCTGATGGCCGTTACAAAATATATGATTGACCAAGGCTGGCATGATCAAGCGTTTATTGATGAGAACGTGAACTACTTTGAAGACTATAAAGAAACACTTAAAACCTATACCCTTGATTATGCAGAACGCATCACAGGCCTCTCAAAAGAAAACATCATTCAAATTGCTGAGATGATTCGTGATGCTGACGGCACTTGTGTTCTTTGGGGAATGGGTGTTACACAAAATACAGGCGGCTCCGATACGTCAGCAGCGATTTCGAACCTGCTTCTGGCAACAGGCAACTACCGCCGTCCGGGTGCCGGCGCTTATCCTCTGCGCGGCCACAATAATGTACAAGGCGCTTGCGACATGGGAACACTGCCAGGCTGGCTTCCGGGATATCAGCATATTACGGATGACGAAGCTCGTGCCAAATTTGAGAAGGCTTATGGTGTGGCGATTGACGGAAAACCAGGTTTAGACAATATCCAAATGCTTCATTCCATTGAAGAAGGTAAGATGAAGGCCATGTACCTTGTTGGTGAAGATATGGCACTGGTTGATTCGAATGCGAACCATGTGCATGATATTTTATCAAGCCTTGATTTCTTCGTGGTTCAGGATATTTTCCTGTCGAGAACCGCTCAATATGCCGATGTCGTCTTGCCTGCCGCTCCATCTCTAGAGAAAGATGGAACGTTTACCAATACAGAGCGCCGTGTGCAGCGATTGTATCAAGCGCTTCCGACACTTGGAGACGCGAAACCGGACTGGTGGATTATTCAAGAAGTGGCAAACCGCTTAGGAGCCGGCTGGAACTACAGCCATCCAAGCGACATTTTCTCTGAAATGGCCAGCCTTTCTCCTCTGTTTGGAAAAGCCAGCTATGAGGTGCTTGAAGGCTGGAACAGCTTCCTATGGGGCAGCTTCACAGGTGAAAGCACGCCGCTTCTGTATGAAGACGGATTTAATTTCCCAGACAAAAAAGCCCGTTTTGCACTGTCTGATTGGACTGAACCTGCCGCTTTCCCTGAAGAATATGATCTTCATATCAATAACGGCCGGATGCTTGAGCATTTCCATGAAGGAAATATGACAAATAAATCGAAAGGCATTCAATCCAAAGTGCCGAATGTATTCGTCGAAGTATCGCCAGAGCTTGCACAGGAGCGCGGCATTTGTGACGGTTCACTGGTTCGCCTTGTTTCTCCGTTCGGAGCTGTTAAATTAAATGCGCTCATTACTGACCGTGTGCGAAAAAATGAACTCTACCTGCCGATGAACTCGACAGACAAGGATTCAGCGATTAACTTCCTGACAGGGCCTGCGGCTGATAAACGCACGAACACACCTGCTTACAAACAGACGAAGGTTCGCATGGAGGTGCTTGGAGGCTGTGAAAGCGCACCGCTTCCTAAAACAAACCCGCGTAACAAGAAACGGAATCCGCAAAACGGCGTCGAGGCAGAAAGAAAATGGAATCGACCTGGTTATGTCCATTTGACTGATTAATTGAAAGGGGGAAACGAAAATGGCCACTCCGATTACAACAATCAAAAAAGAAACAAAAACAGCGGAGCAAATCAAGCTTGAGAAAATTGAGGAGCTGAAGGAGCTGTTGACGGAAAATGAGGATGCCGTCTCGAAAACAATGACGTTAATGAGTGAACTTAATGAGCTTGGTATCTTTGATGCAGCGGCAAGCATGCTGAGGGCGAAAGAAGACATCGCCAAAATCGCGCTTGGCCAGGTATCTCGCGAGCCGGTCACAAACCTCATCAACACGATGATGGCGGCTGGAGGCGCTTTGACAAAGGCTGATCCTGCGTTTACAGGCAAGCTATTAGAAAGCGTGATGGCGGGAACCGAACAGGCGCAAAGCTTTTTAAAAGAAGACAAGAAGGTCGGCATTCTCGATCTCTTAAAAGCGATGAACGACCCTGATATCAACAGAGCAGTCGGCTTCGGTCTTCAGTTTTTAAAAGGCATGGGAAAAGAGCTGCGGGAAGAATAACAAAAAACAGCCATCAACTGATGGCTGTTTTTTATTCATCGGCTTCTTCCAAGCGCTTCTTATATACGAGTGAACGGTCGGCGCAAAAGAAAGCGCCAGCTAAAAACACGCAATCCGTCATAAACATAACCGATTTCTGGCCTAACGTTAAGCCCTGATCAGGAAGAACCGCGCCTATATATAAAAAAGTGCTGACTGCAAGCAAGGTAAAAGCAAAATGCTTGTAGTCTTCTTTTAATGATTTCATTCTATTCTTCTTCATAAAAGAATCACCTGCCAGATTCATAGTATACAACTATTATAATATAATCTGGCAGCTTACAGAGAAAGTAAATCTATCCATTTGTTATAAAATGTTAAGAGCCTGCTCGATATCTTCCAGCAAATCCTCTCCATCTTCTATTCCCACAGAGATTCTGATCAAGCCGTCCGTAATGCCTAGCTCAAGCCGGCGCTCTCTCGGAATAGAGGCATGTGTCATTCTAGCCGGAACAGAAATTAAGCTTTCTACAGCGCCCAGGCTTTCCGCAATGGTAAACAGCTTAAGTTTGCCTAAAAAGGCATCCACTCGCTCTTCACTGCCAATATCAAAGGAGATCATGCCTCCAAAGCCTGATCCTTGAGATGTCGCAAGCTCATGCCCCGGATGGTTTGGAGAACCAGGGTAATATAACGTTTGAACAGCAGGATGTTGCTCAAGAAAGCTAGCGATTTTCCGCGCATTTTGATCGATTGCTTCCATTCTGAGCCCCAGTGTTTTGATTCCTCTCATTAACAGCCAAGAATCCTGAGGGCCAAGCACGCCGCCTGTTGAATTTTGCACAAAATGCAGCTCTTCTCCAAGCTCTTTCGAAGCTGTAATAACTAAACCGCCGACAACATCACTGTGCCCGCCGAGGTATTTAGTCGCACTGTGAAGCACGATATCAGCGCCTAAAGTAAGCGGCTGCTGAAAATACGGGGTGTTAAAGGTGTTGTCTACGATTAGAAGAACGCCCGCTTTTTTCGCAATATCTGCCATCAGTGATAAATCGGTGATTTTGAGAAGCGGATTTGTCGGTGTCTCAATATAAATGGCCTTTGTGTTGGGACGAATCGCTTTTTCCACTTCTTCTCTGCTGCTTGTATCCACAAAAGTTGATTCAATGCCGAGACGGTTAAGCACCTTTGTCATTACACGATATGTCCCGCCGTACACGTCATCAGTCAATACAACATGGTCTCCGCTGTTAAACAGCATCATAACAGCTGTGATTGCAGCCATTCCAGAACTGAACGCATAACCTGCCTCCCCGGCTTCGAGCTCTGTCACAAGCGTTTCCAGCGCAGTTCTTGTCGGGTTGGCCGTTCTTGAATATTCATAGCCCGTATGCTGGCCTGCTTTTGGCTGCTTGTACGTGCTCACTTGATATATCGGTACGGAAACAGCTCCTGTTTTCTCATCACCTGTAATCCCGCCATGTACCATCAATGTTTTTTTCTTCATATCAGATGCCTCCTTCATATATATGTTTGCTGATATACCGATCACTGCTGTCTGGGAATACTGTGACAATATTTGTTCCGGCAGACGATTTTTTCGCTTCCTCCAATGCCGCATAAAGCGCTGCACCTGAAGAGCTTCCAATCAGCAGGCCTTCTTTTTCAGCCGCTTCTTTTACAAGCCTAAAGGCATTCTTATCTGATACCGTATATATTGCATCAAAATGGCTCTCATCCATATAGTCAGGGATAAACTCCATGCCGATCCCTTCTGTTTTATGAGCATGAGGCTCTCCGCCGTTTAATATGGAGCCTTCCGGTTCGACAATCACTGTTTTGACTGCGGGATGTTTTTCTTTTAAAAAGGATGCTGTTCCCGCGAATGTGCCTCCTGATCCTGCACCAGCGACAAACGTATGAATATTGCCGTCAAGCGCTTTCCATATTTCAGGACCAAGAGTCTTATAGTAAGTCGATGGATTTACTTGGTTTTTAAATTGCAAAACACAATAGGAATTTTTAATTTCTGTCTCCAGCTGTATCGCTTTTTGAATAGCTCCCTGCATTCCGTCTTTACGTGGCGTATGGACGATTGACGCTCCCAGCGCCTGCATAATCTGCTGCTTTTCTTTGCTGAAATGTTCTGGGACACAGAAAATGGCCTTTAAGCCATGTTTCCTGGCGTTAAGGGCAAGTCCGATACCTGTATTGCCGGCCGTTGCCTCTATAATAACTCCCCCGGGCTTTACTTTGCCTGATTCCAGGGCGTCACGGATCAGCATGTCTCCCAGTCTGTCTTTTATGCTTCCGCCAGGGTTCATCATTTCCAGCTTGGCATATACAGCCACTCCTTCAGGAATATCAAAATTCTTCAAGCGGAGAAGCGGTGTATTCCCAATCAGCTCAGTAATGTCCGTAATAACTGTCATATATGTCCTCCTCCTTGATAGAGGTTGTTTTAGAGAAAACGGAGGAGAACACTCCCCCCGTTTTAATGAATTCGTTTGATCACTTTTAACACAAGCTCTGTTGAGTTAACAGCGGCCTGCTCTAAAAATTGGTCAAATGAAACATGTGATTCTTTTCCTGCGATATCAGATAATGCTCTGATCACAACAAACGGCGTTTTAAACTGGTAGCACACTTGAGCGACTGCCGCTGCCTCCATTTCAACCGCATACAGATCAGAAAATCTCGCACGCACCTCTTCGACCCGCTTCGGATCATTCATAAAGGAATCGCCTGTTGCGATTGTTCCCTTTGCAACTTGAATGTCATTAATCTCAGAAATCGCTTCTTCAGTAATACTGATCAGCTTTTCATCTGCGGCGTAAGCAGCCGGAAGGCCTGGCACCTGTCCGTATTCATAATCAAAGGCCGTTACATCTACATCATGATGGCGAACGTCAGTAGAAATGACGACGTCTCCTACATTCAGTGTATGATGAAATCCGCCAGCTGAGCCTGTGTTAATCACATAATCAGGCTTGTAGCGATCAAGCAGAAGTGTCGTGCTGATCGCAGCATTCACTTTTCCGATTCCTGATTTTAAAAGAATGACTTCAGTTCCTTCATATTGGCCTGTCGTAAATTCACAGTGCGCGATCGTTTCTGTTTTGGCATTTTCCAGTTTGTTTCTTAGGATGGTTACTTCTTCTTCCATTGCTCCGATGACTGCTAGTTTCATCTATACACATTCCCTTCACTTTACCGTTTGATCGCCTCCATTATCCACACGAAATCGTTTTGCTGAATGAATTGGACTGCAAAACCTTCAGCTGTAAACATCTCTTTCATCGTTTCCAATGTGGGATAATGCTCCGTCTTTAAATCATTCGCCAGCTGATAAAAGCCCTGAGAACGTGCTTTATCAATAGCTTGATTATACGCTTCCTCATGTTCAAAGACAGTATCGGCAAACACTATTTTATCATGCATGTGAAGGTATTTGCCATATCGCTTTATTGCGGCTCGTTTTTCTTCGTCAGTTAAATGATGAAAAGCATATGAACTGACAATCGTGTCAGCCTGAAATGGCGGTTCAGGGAATGTCAGGAAGTCTCCGTCGACAATTTCTGCCCTGCCGCGGAGCTTGTCAGATGCTAACTTGCGCATCGCCGGAGACGGCTCGACACCAAATACAGATTTTTCCGCTTCAAGCAGTTTCGCTGTCAAGTTGCCGGTCCCTGGTCCAAATTCTAACACACGCATCCCTGACCGGCTGACAATGGCATCCAAAATGTCATCATAGCCTCTGAACGCCTCTTTATACTGAATATCAAAACCTTGAACTGTTTGATCGTAAGTCGCGGCCCAGTCCTCAAAGAGAGGGATAAATTCACGCCCCATAGTTGTCACACTCCATATTTTATAATTCCTATAAGTATACTATGAATTAATGATGGAACAGTTCCTATCTTACCACATCTTTTTGAAAGTAGGTACTAAAACACCTTGTGTTTTTTATCCAGTCATATATTGCGTGTATAGCATAAAAAGGCTTATACTTCATATGACTTGTAAAGGCGGAGGGGTCAAAAGATGAATTTTCAATTGGAACTGATTAAAGACAAAGTAGAATTTTTCGAAGCGGCATCACTGCAGGAGCTTGAAAAGAAAATCAACACACAGATTGAAAACAATAAAGCAATCATGCTGCGTGTGAAATCTGTCTCGCATCAAACTGCTGTGGCAGACGGAAAAATATTTTACAGCGCCGTTGTTCATTTCGCAGCTGAGGTGTAAAACAAAAGCAGCCGAAAGATTCGGCTGCTTTTGTTTATTTTAATTTTTCTACTTTCGTGGGCTTCCAGCCTTTTCCGTCAACCCATGTAATCGTTACCTGGTATTTCTCTCCGCTCGTTTTATCTAAAATCTTACCTTTGGCATCCTGAGGGCTGCCGTTATTTCCGAGCCAGAGTACGGTCATGTTATCTGTTGAAACACCGGTTGCATATGATATAGCTTTCAGCATTTCGGCCCAGTCTTGTGAGCTTGAATCATAAGTGGCGGCATGCTCACCCTTTTGCTCAGTTCCGACTGCTTTCCAGTCAGGATTTTCATACGTTTTTTCCACATCACTTGATGAGCCGCCTTCTGTGACTTTTGCGTCTTTAAGCGGGTCATCTGAATCTGAGCTTGAGTCTGAATCTGAATCAGAGTCATCACTTTTAGAAGAGTCATCTTTTTTGGAATCTGAATCAGACTCGGAAGATTTCTCAGAATCCTTTTCGCTTTTGTCAGATGTATCTTTCTTACTGTCTTTTATATCCTCATCCGATTTCTTTTCCGTCTTTCCTGAAGCCGGAGATTCCTGTTTTTGCGCCGTTTCAGAATCCTTGCTGACATCTTTGCTAGAAGGACTGTTAATGAACAGATTGGCTGCTACTACAACAATTAGAATAGATACGATTGCGATTAAGATGTTAAGCACTAAATTAGCTTTCCTGCGCTTATCACGGTTTTCATAACGAGATTGATTATTGCTCAATAATTCTGCACTCCTTTATCCCTCTTGGCTCAGCATATATTTTATCATGTGCTGAGAAGTTGTTCTATTTCTGATTGATTTCAATTTCGTGTACTTTTTTAACAATATCATAAAACACCGAATTTGTCAGAGCCTTATCCCCCGGCGTATCCATGTGTAAAACGACAAGCGCGTATTTCGGCTTATCCGTGGGAAAATACCCGGCAAACCATTTTTCATAAAGCGTTTCTTTCTCTTTAGAAAGCTTGCCTGTCTGGGCGGTGCCTGACTTCCCTGCTACAGTATACGAAAGATCCTGAAACCTTCTGCCCGTTCCGGAAGGAGATTCCACCACCCGCCGCAGCATTTTTTGAAGCTGCTGCGCCGTATATTTGTCTATCGTTTCTCCTTTGAGCTTCTGATCTTTAAACTTCACAAGCGTTGTACCATTTTTGTATTCAATCTGCTCTGCGATTTTGATCTGCCGCTTTTCTCCGCCGCGGGCGATTGTCGCCATCATATTGGCTACCTCGAGTGGCGTTACCTTTACATTTTTCTGCCCGATTGCTGTTTGCGCAATTGCTTTTTTGACTGATTTGTCTTTTTCATCCCCCCAAATCACGCCGCTTTTTTCATTATAGAATTGGCGGAAATCTGACTCGTGGTACAGTTTTCCTTCCCAGCCTGCCCGATCTGTAAGGGACAGTTTTTCTGACATGTCTTCAATGACGGAATGGTCTTTCTTCATTAATTGTTCGGCAAGACTTGTAAACGTGTAATTGCAGCTTTGCGCGAAACTTTCTTCAAAGGACAGGGTTCCTTTATCGTCTCCCGGTTCGCCGTACAGGTTTAAATTGCAATTAAAGGTTTGACTCGGCTTTACCGCGTTATGCTCAATCGCAGCTGCCGCTATCACAGTTTTAAAAACGGAGCCGGGATAGATTGGCGTCAGCATGTAATTTTGAAGCGTGTTTTGCCTGGACACATCGGCATCCGGTTTGCTTACGATGCCCAATACACTGCTCTTTTCGATGTCCAGCAGCACCGCTCCTCCTTTTTTCAGCCCCTGATCATCTAGTATGCCTTCTATCGCTTTTTGAATGCTGTGATCAATTGTTGTTTTGACTTGCAGCGGATAAAATGAGTTGGCCTCAGCAGTATATTTAACGTCCATGCCGAACAAAGGGTTTCCTTTTCCGTCCACATGATACAAAAGCTTCGTGTCCTGTTCCGGAAGCAAAAACTCATCAAATGTCCGCTCTAAACCAGTTGTGCCGATTTTCGTTTTAATCGGCAGGTTTTCCTTATCAGGATACTTACTGCGGAGAAGCGCCGGATCTTGATTGGTTGTGCCTATCGTATGCGAGGCAAGACTGGGCTTGTCTTCATTCTCCATATATACGCCGTAAATGCCAGGATATTTCAAAGAATTGATTTTTGTAATAGATTCCTTCGAAAGTGTTTTGATTTTCTTTTGATGTAAAATGACTGGTTTTTTCGATTTTGCAAGAGTCTGATGCAAATCATCTTCAGACATGCCGAGAATCTCTGCGACTTTTTTAATCGGCCAATCCTGTGTTAACAGAAAAGGGAACAAGACAACCGCAGGCTCGCTTGTGCCAGTCAGTGCCTGGCCGTTTCGATCTAAAAACGATCCTCTGCCGTCAGAAATGAGCACTTCCTCCGTTCGCTGATTGACACTTTCCTGTATTAAATTAATTTTCTTTTTAGAAAATGATTCTGTGAAAAACAGCTGAATTTCCGCCAGCCTCAGCAGAAGCAGAAAAAACACAATTAAAAAAGCCAGAACAGCCAGCTTCATTCGTTTCGATATCTTCATAAAAAAACACCTCACCCACATTGTGGACGAGGTGTTTCTTTGCTAAACGGATATTATGAAATTTTCACAATTTTCACGAGCATTTCTCCGCCCGGTGTCTGAACTGTGACTTCATCATCTACTTTTTTGCCAAGCAGGCTTTTAGCAATCGGCGAATCGTTCGAAATTTTCCCTTCAAACGGATCAGCTTCAGCGCTTCCGACGATTGTATAAGATTCTTCATCGCCATCAGGCAGTTCGACGAAAGTGACGGTTTTCCCTAAACCGACAACGTTAGAGCCGCCGTCATCTTCAATGATTTTCGCATTGCGGATCATATTCTCAAGAGTCGTTACACGGCCCTCTACGAATGCCTGCTCTTCTTTCGCTGAGTCGTATTCAGAGTTTTCGGAAAGATCCCCGAAACTTCTCGCGATTTTGATGCGCTCTACTACTTCTTTTCGTTTAACCGTTTTCAAATATTCTAATTCTTGTTCAAGTTTTTGTTTTCCTTCTACAGTCATAGGAAAAACTTTCTCTTGTGCCATGTCCCTTCACTCCTTCTGGTTGTCCCTCAACATCTTCGATTATGTATGAGAGCATAAACTAAAAATACAAGAATGAGAACACAGGGCAGTCCTCGTTCTTCTCTCCCATATTGGTACTGTTTATCTTAAACTGAATCTTGTGGTTCTGCAAATATTTCGCGTTTATAAACAGGGAAAGAAGGGAATTTCACATCCCCTTCCTGCCTATACATAATATGGTCAGAGTTATTTATGTCTATGCTATGGTATTACAAAATCGCGTTTTGTTCAAGAATGGTTTGAATTTTTGTGACCATCAGATCAATTGCAACGTGATTTTGTCCGCCTTCCGGGATAATAATATCAGCGTACCGCTTTGTCGGCTCAACGAATTGATTGTGCATCGGGCGGACAACAGACACATATTGTTCAATAACAGAATCAATAGAGCGCCCGCGCTCATTAATATCTCTCATAATCCGTCTGATAATGCGCAAGTCAGCGTCTGTGTCTACATAAAGCTTGATATCCATCAGGTCGCGCAGCCTTTTATCTTCAAGAACAAGAATGCCTTCAAGAATAATCACGTCTTTCGGCTCTACGTGAACCGTTTCTTCCGACCGTGTGTGGAGCTTATAATCGTAAATCGGCTTTTCAATCGGACGGTAATTCAATAGATCTTGAATATGCTCGATTAAATAGTCATTATCAAACGCAAGCGGATGATCATAGTTTGTATTCAGCCTTTCTTCAAATGGAAGATGGCTTTGATCTTTATAATAGAGGTCTTGCTGGATCATTAAAATCGAGTGTCCTTTGAATTGTTCATAAATTGAACGTGTGACACTCGTTTTTCCTGAACCGGAACCTCCTGCGATTCCAATGACTACTGGACTCTTACCCATGGGTGATTACTTCCCCTTTCTCATCATGTTGCTCGGATAAATCTTTTTGTCTAATTTGAATTTGACAATTTGCAGGGGATGGCGGGCAGCGTCTAGCTCATTTCCGTCTTCGTCCCAAATGGTTTCAATCGTATGTGTAAAGTTTTCGATTTCCGGACCGAAAAATTCCACTTCGTCACCTTTTTTGAAGAAATTGCGCTGCTGAAGAGTGACCATTTGTGTATCTTCATCATAATTCAGCACTAAGCCGACAAAATCAAATGTTGTTTTTTTGCCGTGCTCGCCGAACATTTGCTCTTCATAGCCTGGTGTTCCTTCGAAGAAGGCTGTCGCAGTATCACGGTTGGCGCATTTATCAAGCTCTTCCAGCCATTCTTTTTGAATCACAAAGTTATCGGGATCAGCGCAATAAGCGTCAATTACTTTACGATATACGCTGACAACTGTCGCTACGTAATGAATGGATTTCATCCGTCCTTCAATCTTTAAGCTGTCGATGCCCATTTCAATCATTTTCGGAATCGACTCAATTAGCTTCAAATCTTTCGGACTCATTGCAAACGGAGCATCTTCTTCACTGTATAAAGCAACGGCATTGGCCCCGTCGGTTTGATATAAATCATAATCCCAGCGGCATGACTGGCAGCAGCCTCCGCGGTTGGAATCGCGGGCTGTCATGTGATTGCTCAGGACACAGCGACCGGAGTATGCAATACACATCGCACCGTGGATAAAGGATTCAATTTCGATATCTACTTTTTCTTTCATTTCTCTGATTTCGAGCGCGCTTGTCTCACGGGCCAACACCACACGGTCAAGCCCTTCTTCCTTCCAGAACTGAACAGCCTTCCAGTTGGAGAGAGATTGCTGCGTGCTCAAATGAACCTCGACATGAGGCGCTACTCTGCGGCAGGTTTCGATAATAAGCGGATCGGCCACAATGATGCCGGCAACGTTGGCGTCGCCGAGAGCTTTTAAATATTCTTCAAGCCCATCAATATTCTCGTTATGGGCAAAAATATTTGTTGTGACGTAAATTTTCGCGCCGTATTTTTTCGCAAATTCCACGCCCTCTGCGATTTCTTCAATCGTAAAATTATCCGCATTCGAACGAAGCCCGTATTCCTGCCCTCCGATAAAGACGGCGTCCGCTCCGTAATGTACAGCAATTTTCAGTTTTTCAAGATTCCCCGCAGGCGCGAGAAGCTCTGGCTTTTTCGTAATCACACGTTTACCATCAACTATTTTAGAAATCTTATCATTTACGGCAGTCATAGCGTAACCTCCTTTTCATTAATAAACCGTTTCTTTAAAGAAGAAGCCGGTATCTATTTTTCTGTTTACTGGCTGAATGTTTTCAATGCGTTCGACCCAGTCTTCTTTTTTCGCTTCATATTCGTCACGGTTTTCCGCACACAGATCAATCGCTTCTCTGTACATGCTGGTGACTTCCACTAAGTATTCAGATGATTTCAGAACACCGTCGATTTTGAACGAATCGACTCCCGCATCTATTAGATCTTCAAGTTCATCAATGATACACACATCGTTCGGGCTCATGATATGTGTGCCGTTCTCATCTTCGAAAATCGGATATTTGTTATGGCGTTCCTTATCATGCAGGAACATGCCGGATTCTTTTTTCTTTCTTTCAATGTCCATGACTTTGCCTTGGTATTCGAAATAGTTTCCGATCAAGGAGCGTTTCGATTGAAACATGCAGGTCATTCCATGCACCTGAACTTCAATTTCAACTTCTGCGTTTTCTTTGATCTCGACAATGCTGTCCATATTTAATTCTCTGGCAAGCACAGATCGAGCCGCGCCTTTACGTCCCCAGTAGTTGCATGTGTAATAGTTGGTTCCTGTCGTTTCTGTGCTCCAATGAAGCTTCAGTTCCGGCGCTGATTCACGCGCAGCCATAAGAACGGCAGGATCACCGAATACAGCTGCATCAACGCCCGTTTCCGCTAAGAAAGCAAGGTAATCGCCAAGTTCTCCCACTTTATCGTTATGAAAAATTCCGTTTACGGCAACGTATACTTTTGCTCCTTCGTTATGGGCAATATCTACGGCTTTCGTTACCTCTTCACGGGAAAATTCCCCAGCTAATCTCAGACCGTATCTCTGTTCCCCAACTAAAAACGCAGTTGCCCCCGCCTGAATCAGCGGCAAAATGTCTGCCGTACTCGTCGGTGTGACTAAGAGCTCTGGTTTTTTCATGACGTTCACCTCTTCTTTTTACTAATCGCAAGCCCGTCCCCAACAGGGATAATCGCAGTTTGATAATCCGGATGATTCATCAGCCAATGATTATACTCATCAATTTTCGATACCAGCCTGCGTCTTCTTTTTGATTCTATTTTGCTGTAATCCTCTGCCACCAGACCTTTAAACAGCACGTTATCTGTTAAAATCACCCCGTCTGGCGAAAGCATCGGTTCATATAAGTGAAAAAAGTTTTGATATTGACCTTTAGCAGCATCAATGAAAATCACATCATATGGCGCTGTGACATGAACGGCTTCTGCTAATTCGAGCGCGTCCCCATAAAACACATGGATTCGGTCATCAAGCTGAAAATCCTTTATGTTGTGAATAGCTTCCTCATGGCGTGTCTCATTGCGTTCAATCGTATATATTTCTGCAGAAGGCAGTGCCAGCGCCATTCGAATGGCCGAGTAACCGATAGCCGTTCCGATCTCCAGTATTTTCTTCGCCTGTTTGACTGACAAGATTTGGAGCAGCACTTCTATGCCCGCTTTTTCCATAATCGGAACATGATGTTCTTCCGCATATGCTTCCAGTTTCCTCAGGTTATCCGGCTGAGGCTTCAATAATGCTTCTATATAGTCATTTATTTGTTCATAGCGGTCTGTCACAACAAACAGCCTCCCGTTCTAAAAAGGAGTGCCCCAGTCTTTGACACAGGACACTCTCTGAGCACAACTTGTATACGTTAGTAAACAACCCGATATATTTTATCATAAAACCTTGCGAAATGCGAATAAAAGGAGAGCTTTTGCTCTCCTTTTATTTCTGATTTTTTGCCGAAATATATTTTTCTTTTGCTTTATTATGTTCTTTTAATGTTTTCGTAAATACGACCTCACCGTTTGATTTTGCTAAAAAGTACAGATAGTCCGTTTTATCCGGATGAAGCGCCGCTTCCCAAGACGACATTCCGGCATTGGCAATCGGACCTGGCGGCAGACCGGTGTTTTTATACGTGTTGTACGGCGAATCAATTTCAAGGTCCTTATAAAGCACCCGGTCTTTATGTTTGCCAGCCGCATACAAGACGGTCGGATCTGTCTGAAGCGGCATCTTCTTTTTCAGCCTGTTATAAAAGACGCTGGATATTTTATGGCGATCGGCTTTTTCAGTCGCTTCCTCTTCAATCAAAGAAGCCATCGTCAGCAGCTTATGCACAGAAAGCTTTTCTTTCTTCATTTCTGTTTTGTATGTCTTCACATAAGAATCTGTCTGTTTCATCATCTCGGTTATGATGTCCTCAAGCGACGTATCAGGATCGTGGAATGGATATGTAGCCGGGAATAGGTATCCTTCCAGCGGATGCTTTATATTTTTCTGAAAAACATCGTTTGTAACGGTGTCCGGAAATTCCTTTTTCAGCTGATTGATAAACGTTCTATCGTCCAGCTTTGCCATGACCTGTTTTGTTGAGTATTTCGTTTCCTCAGCAATGGCTGTGGCGATTTGTGTCAGCTGTTTCCCCTCAGGCACCGTAATTTGAAAGGCGTAGCTTGTAGCCCCGTTTGTCAGCTTCTTGATAATGGCATCAAGATCCATTCCTTTGTTCAGATGATAGTACCCGGCTTGGAATCCCGAAGCTTTTTTATATTTCACATAGTACTGAAATGCCTTTTCACTTTTTATGACATTGTTTTCCTTCAAAATCGATGCGATCGCAGATACAGATGATCCGCTCGGAATGTTAATATTAACTGTCGTTTTATTGTTTTTTTCAACAGGTTCCAGCAGTGATTTCCCATATAAAAATGCTCCGCCTATGATGAGAAGCAGCACAATAACGGAAGACAGTACAATTCTTTTTTTATTTAGAAAGGATTTTTTTTGCTGATTAATATACATAAGGTCTCCTCCCATCAGCTTTTATACTACATGATTCATGCTGTTTCGGCAATTTATTACAAAAAAACGTCTCTTTATAAGCAGAAAAAAAAGCCGGAGCAGTATAGGCTCCGGCTTTTGGCGCGGTTTTTACTCTTCGTCTTCTTCCGCTAAAAACGTGTTTAATGTCTCTTCGATCATATCCCATTCTTCATCGGTTTCGATCGGGTATAGTTCGCCGTCTTCACCATCTTCGTTTGGCGTAAAGCTGGAAGCAAGAATTTCTACTTCTTCCTCATTCTTTGTTTCAATTGGGTAGTACAAAACATAAGATTTGCCAAACTCTTCGTTTTCAAATGTAAATAGCACTTCGCAAAGCTGTTCATTTCCTTGATCGTCAACAATTGTAATATTTTTTTCGCCGTGTTCCATTATATTCACCTCTGGCTTTAATTTAAACTGTCAAGATATCCTTGCAGAATCATAACAGCCGCCATTTTATCAATGACTTTTTTTCGTTTCTGCCTACTGACATCAGCGGCAATCAGCATTTTTTCAGCCGCCATTGTGGTAAGACGCTCGTCCCACAGCACAACAGGTACATTGTACGTGGTTTCAAGCACTTTCGCAAATGCTTGGCTGGCTTCGCCTCTCGGGCCGACAGTTCCATTCATGTTTTTAGGAAAGCCGAGCACGATCTTATCTATAGTATAGTCTTTTGTCAGTTCAGATAAACGAGGTAATCCGTAATCGCCCTCTGCTTCATTTATCTTTATGGTCTCAATGCCTTGAGCAGTCCAGCCCATTTCGTCGCTCAGAGCAACACCGAGTGTTTTGGTTCCTAAATCGAGCCCTAATATTCTCATTGTTTATTTACGCCTCTTTATGCTGTTCTAAATAAGACTTCACCAATTCCTCGATTAATTCGTCTCTTTCAAGTTTGCGAATTAAATTGCGAGCGTCACGATGCCTAGGAATATAAGCGGGATCACCTGACAGCAAGTATCCGACAATCTGATTGATTGGATTGTAGCCCTTTTCCTGAAGCGCGTCATACACTGTAATCAGCACCTCATTTACGTTAGTTTCGGCAGAATCATCGGAGAAATTAAATTTCATCGTTTTATCAAACGAGCTCACCGTTTTGCACCTCTTTCCCAAATTCGCAGGCAAAGTTCAGCCTGGGGTCCTTATCTTACCATCATTCTACACTACATGGGCAAATTATAAAACGGATTTCACCCAATCTTCTACAGAAGCCAAGGCTTCTTCTAATTTTTCCGTCTGCTTTCCGCCTGCCTGTGCCATGTCCGGACGGCCTCCGCCGCCTCCGCCGCAAACTTCCGCGGCTTGTTTAACAAGCTTGCCGGCATGAAGGCCTTTCTCAATCAGATCCTTAGTAACACCGGCAGAAATATTGACTTTATCATTTTGCACAGCGCCAAGCACGATGACCGCAGAGCCGATTTTTGCTTTCAGTTCATCAACCATTGTACGGAGATGGTTCATATCTTTGGCGTTTACCTTTTCCGCAAGCACGCTGACACCATCAACTTCTTTTACTTTTGATAGTATGGCGCCTGCTTCAACGTTGCCGAGTTTCGCCAGAAGAGATTCATTTTCTCTTTGCGCTTCCTTCAGCTCAGCCTGCAGCGCAGCAACGCGTTTCGGCACTTCTTTGATATTTGTTTTCAGTTCGTCGGCAGTCTGCTTCAAAACGGAGATCTGGCTGTTCATTTCTACGTAAGCGCCTTGTCCTGTTACAGCTTCAATCCTTCTAGTGCCAGCTCCGATTCCAGACTCAGATACGATTTTAAATAAGCCGATTTCCGCTGTGTTGCTGACATGGCATCCGCCGCAAAGCTCAAGGCTGTAATCTCCGACTTGAACAACCCTTACAATATCACCGTATTTTTCTCCGAACAGAGCCATAGCTCCCATTTCTTTTGCTTCAGCGATCGGTTTCAAATCTATGCTGACCGGGATGCTTGCCCAAATCTTTTCGTTTACAATAACTTCAATTCGTTCGAGCTCTTCTTTTGTCACTTGCCCGAAGTGTGAGAAGTCGAAACGAAGGCGGTTTTCAGTTACAAGAGAGCCTGCCTGATTGACATGCGTTCCGAGAACATCTTTCAATGCCTGGTGCAATAAGTGCGTTGCCGTATGGTTTTTAATGACGCCGCTTCTCATATGATCTTCAACCTCAGCTATTACATGCATGCCTTTTTGAACGGTTCCACTCTCGACAACACCTTCATGCACATGCTGGCCGTTCGGCGCTTTTTGCACATCTTTCACTTTTACCACTGCCTGCTCGCTGCGTAAAAAGCCTTTGTCGCCGATTTGACCGCCGCTTTCCGCATAGAAAGGTGTTTCGTCAAGAATGATCTGTACAGTTTCGCCTTCATGCGCTTCGTCAATTAACTGGCCGTCCCGCAGAAGCACAATCACATTGGCATCAGCCTTTGTTTGGGAGTAGCCGACAAATGTGCTTTCTTCTGTGATGTCGCGTAATGCGCCGCCCTGCACCTGCATGCTGCCAACATCCTGACGAGCATTTCTGGCCCGCTCGCGCTGCTGGTTCATTTCTTCTTCAAAGCCTTTATGGTCAACTGTCATGTTCTCGTCTTCCGCATATTCTTCAGTCAGTTCAACTGGGAATCCGTACGTGTCGTAAAGTTTAAACACATCCGCACCTGAAATGACGCTGCTGCCCTTATCTTTTTCCTTTTTGATCATTTCTGACAAGATGGCAAGCCCTTCATTCAGTGTTTCGTGGAAGCGTTCTTCCTCTGTTTTAATGACTTTTGAGATGAATTCTTCCTTCTCTTTGACTTCAGGGTAGAAAGCAGCCATGATCTCAGCAACAACCGGAACAAGATCGTACATGAACGGACGGTTGATGTTGATCGTTTTGGCATAACGCACAGCGCGGCGCAATAAACGTCTTAATACATAGCCGCGTCCTTCATTTGACGGAAGGGCCCCGTCACTGACAGCAAAAGCAACCGTTCTGATATGGTCGGCGATGACTTTAAATGCAGTGTCTTTTACATTGTCTTGGCCGTATGCTTCACCAGAAATCGTTTCTGTCGCTTTGATGATTGGGACAAACAAATCAGTATCGAAGTTTGTCGGGACATTCTGGATGACAGATACCATTCTTTCAAGTCCCATGCCTGTATCAATGTTTTTCTTCGGAAGCGGTGTATATGTGCCGTCCGGGTTATGGTTGAACTCAGAGAATACAAGGTTCCATACTTCAAGGTAACGGTCATTTTCTCCGCCTGGATAAAGCTCTGGATCATCTGGATCGTTCCCATACGCTTCACCGCGGTCGTAGAAAATTTCTGTGTTCGGTCCGCTCGGCCCTTCGCCGATGTCCCAGAAGTTCCCTTCCAGGCGAATAATTCTTTCTTCCGGAATACCGATTTTTTTCGCCCAAAACTCATATGCTTCTTCATCTTCCGGATGAACCGTAACAGAAAGAAGCTCTTCATCAAAACCAATCCACTTGTCACTCGTTAAAAACTCCCAAGCCCATGTGATCGCTTCTTCTTTAAAATAATCGCCGATGGAAAAGTTTCCGAGCATTTCAAAAAATGTGTGATGGCGCGCGGTTTTACCCACATTTTCAATATCGTTTGTTCTGATTGCTTTTTGAGCGTTTACGATTCTCGGATTTTCCGGCACAACGCGGCCGTCAAAATATTTTTTCAGCGTCGCAACACCGCTGTTGATCCAAAGCAGTGAAGGATCTTCATGCGGCACTAATGACGCGCTCGGCTCTACAGCATGTCCTTTTTCTTTAAAGAAATCCAAAAACATTTGACGCACTTCAGCAGAAGTTAAGTGTTTCATTGTATTTCCTCCTCTATAAAAATCGAAATTCTCTTCAGTGACAGCAAAAAAGCCCTCCCCCTATGCAAACCACACGTTTACACAGGGACGAGAGCTGTCTCGCGGTACCACCCTGATTACGGGCCTTATAATTCGCCCGTCACCTTTCATCCCATAACGCAGGATGTGCGGCAGCGATTAACTGCACTCAGGATTAGCTTCCTCCGATCTTCTGATAAAGCTCCTTTCAGCTTACGGAGCTTCTCTCTTTAACAGGGCTTCGGCGTACTCAGATCCGTCACTCGAGATTCGTATGTATTCTACGAGAAATTATAGACAAGCGGCACGCCAATGTCAATGCTCCGTCCGCATCCGCAGAAAATGGATCATCATCACTTTTAAAACAGCCGCAGCAGGCACTGCCAGAATCATTCCGACAATCCCCGCCAGCTCTCCTCCGGCAAGAAGCGCAAGCATAATCACTACAGGGTGCATCTTGAGGCTTCTGCCGACAATGAACGGACTGAGGACATTTCCTTCCAAAAATTGAAGCACGAACACCGTAATGACAACGACAAGGACGGCCTTCACAGAAATTGTCATCGCTATCAAAAGCGCAGGAATAGCGCCGATAAAGGGGCCGAAGTACGGGATGACATTCGTAATACCCGAGATAAGACCCAGTATCAGCGGATACGGAAGGCCAAATATCCAAAATGTGATACCGGCTACGGCTCCGAGAATTAAGCAGACGAGCAGCTGGCCGCGAATGTAATCACCGAGAGAATCATCAACATCTAGCAAAAAAGCGCTGCCCCGCTTCCTCCACGACTTCGGCGTCAAATACCACACCGTTTTTTTCATTAATTCGATGTCCTTAACCATATAAAACACGAGAAAAGGAATCGTTGCCGCGATTAAGAAATAGTCGAGCACTTTACGAATTCCGCTGATTGCCCCTTCGATTGTGCCAGCGAAAAACGCCTCCGTCTGCCTAATCATTTTGTCTATGCGGTGATGCATGCCGTCCGGCCAGTCATCTGTATGATTATGCACATGAAGAAGGAGCCCATTGTACGTCTCGGCAAACATAGGTATATTTTCTGATAAATCCGTCAGCTGCACAATTAAAACGGGCACACCCTTATATAATGCCCATCCCAGCCCGCCAAAAAAAAGAACATAAATGACCAAAATGCTTAATGTCCTTGGCAGACCTTTGTCATGAAGCCACTCAGTGACCGGAAGTAATAAATAAGAAATAAAAATAGAAATGATCAAGGGAATAAAGATTGATTTTATGACGAGCCATAGGGGAGACCATAACATATCAAGCATACAAAAGACATAGACTGTTAACAGGACCAATAAACAAATGGCCACCCATAACAAAAGCTGCACCGGTTTCTGGAGCATCTGCTTTCACCTCTCCTATATCTTTTGAGGATTATAAGGAATTATTCTTTTATGTTTTCCCTTCACTGATGGCTTACATAAAAAGGATACTCTAAAGAGAGTATCCTTCATTCCTTAAAACATTTTCATCATTCTTTTTCTCATCCGCTTCATGCTTCGATTATTCAGCATGTCAGATTGAGTCGCCATTCGGTACACGAGAGCCCCGGCTCCCATCGCCAAAAGAGAAGTCATTGTCCGATTCATCCTGCGCATCTCCTTTCGATATTAAAAATTGATGCTGCGTTCATCCTCAGAAAACAAATCATCCAGGCTGCTTAGCGTTCCGTCTTCTTCCACTTGATGAGTTTCAATCTTCCCTTTGACCACTGTCAGCTCAATGAAACAGCCCCAGCAATAATATTGGTTCACGCCGATTTTCCCGATGTCCTTACTTTTGCAGTTCGGGCATATAAGCATACTCACACCTCTATCCGTTCAGAACGATCTCGTCTTTCCGCACCTCTACAAGCGAATCTGCTCTTTGGATGTGGCGTTTACATCCCGCCAAGTCAGAAAAGAAACCGTCCGAGAGTTCATATGCTACGATTATGCCCCTGTCCAAACAAAAGTATACATCTTCCAGCATCCCCAAAATATCACCCTCTTGCGATTTCACGAGCTTCATTTTCATCTGCTCATATGTGAAGCATGATTTCGGAAGAGGCAGAAGCTGCTCTGAATTGGCTGCAGCCAATATCCGGTCATGAAGAATGCAACTGATATCACATGCACGTAAAAGCGCATGATGGTTATGAAAAAGACGTTTTTGTTCAAGAATAAACCCGAGACAATTTCCTTCAAGAGAAAAACAAATATCAGAAATCGTCCCAAGATAAACAGAAGTTTGTTCTGAATATACAGGAAATCCTTCTACCTCATGGCATGTTCTCAAAGTGTGATCAACCACCTTTTGTTGAACAGGCTTAGGTTTTGCTTTTCACCTTTGACACATACGATGAAATCACTTCCACCCCCAATGAAAAAAGCTCCCGCAAATACGGGAGCCCCTTTTACAGCTGTTCTTCTTTCATAAAATCGAATGGCGTAATGCCTTCCATTCCGATATTTGCGTCGTGCACGCTGAACGGGAGCTCTTTTTGCAAAGCTGCAAGCTCAGCATCCATTTCAGCCGCCTGCTGTGACAGCCTGTTTTTTAGTGAGGTCTGTCTGACAGTCGCGTCATTATTTTTCACGCCCCACTCCAGCGCTTCCTCTTCCCCGCATAAAATGAGAAATTTCTTCGCCCTCGTGATAGCGGTATATAGAAGGTTCCTTCTGAGCATTCTATAGTAGCCCTTCACTACAGGAAGAACCACGATCGGAAATTCACTGCCCTGCGATTTATGAATAGAGCAGCAATACGCATGAGTAAACTGACTGAAGTCTTTTTTCGTAAACGTCATCTCATTGCCGTCAAAAGAGACAACAGCCATGTCTTCTTTTTCTGTGTTTTCCTTCGCATAGAAAATGGAAGTGATTTCTCCAATGTCGCCGTTAAACACATTGTTTTCCGGCTGATTGACAAGCTGCAAAATTTTATCCCCGGTTCTATAGACAACGTCGCCGAACTTAATTTCCCTCCGCTTTTCTTTTGGAGGGTTTAAAATATCCTGTAGCATCACATTTAGCTCATTGATTCCGGCTTTGCCTCTGTACATCGGGGCGAGGACCTGAATATCTTTTGCCGTATATCCTTTTTTCAATGCATTCGCGACAACCTTCTCAACCACTTCTTTAATTTGCGAACCACCGCAGCGAATAAAGGAACGATCCTTTGTCGGGGCAGTCAGGTTGTTTGGAAGCAGCCCGTTTTTCATCTCGTGGGCAAGCTCGACAATGGACGATCCTTCCGCTTGTCGATAGATGTCTGTCAGCCTTACAGTCGGAATCACCTGGGATGCCAAAAGGTCTCTGAGCACTTGACCGGGGCCGACGGAAGGCAGCTGGTCTTCGTCTCCGACAATGATGATTTGAATATGATCAGGGATCGCTTTAAACAAATGATTCGCAAGCCATATATCGAGCATACTCGCTTCATCGATAATCAAAAGCTTCCCTTCAATCGGCTGGTCCTCTGTATGAGTAAATCCTTCCGCACCGTTCCAGCCGAGCAGCCGGTGTATCGTAACAGCCGGAAGACCAGTTGACTCACTCATTCGTTTCGCCGCTCTGCCTGTGGGCGCGGCCAGCACAATCGGAAAGACTTCATCTTTTTTATAATCCGACGGATCAAGTGAAACACCGTGAAGTTCTCCATACAATTCCACAATGCCTCTGATGACCGTTGTTTTTCCTGTGCCCGGTCCTCCCGTTAAAAGAAGCATCGGTGACGACAGCGCTTTTTGTATCGCTTCCTTCTGACTCGGCGCGTACTGAACATTCATACGCTCTTCCAATTCTCCCAAAGCCATCAGAAATTCTGATTCAGGAAACTGGTCGTCATATTCAGTTTGGCTTGCGATCTGTTTCACACGCTTTGCCACATTTTGTTCAGCGAAAAACAGCGACGGAAAGTAACATCGTTCATCTTCTATGACAATATCCTTATTTTCCCCAAGCGCAATAATCGCGTTAGCGGCATCCATTTCTGCAATGCGCTGCCCATCTGCCGCTGACTGGTTTAACAGCGTTTGGGTTTCGATAATCAGCTGTTTCGTTTCTATGTACGTATGCCCTTCTGACAGGCATGTCGTTTCTAGCGTGTATAAAATAGCCGCTTTTACCCGCTCAGGATGATTCCCTGAGAGCCCCATTCTTCCACCGAGCTCATCTGCTTTTCCAAACCCTATGCCTTCCACGTCTTTCACAAGCTGATAGGGGTTCTCCTGAATTTTTTCCAGCGTCTCGGATTCATAGGCCTGATAGATTTTCATAGACAGCTGAGGGCCGAAGCCAAATTGATTCAGCGAGATCATAATTTGCTCCAGTCCCTGATGCCGCTGCAGGGCACCGGCAAGGGTGTCAGCTTTCTTTTTTGACAGTCTCGGAACATCATAAAGGACTGAAGAATCAGCCAAAATTTTATTAATCGCTCTGTCACCCAGCTTTTTCACAATCTCTTCAGCGGTTTTTTTACCGATTCCTTCAAACAGATCGCTCGACAAATACTGAATGACGCCTTCTTTTGTTGTCGGGATCTCCTTTTTGAAGTGCTCAGCTTGAAATTGCAGTCCGAACTTTGGGTGAGTAACGGTTTTTCCGTAAAACGTGTAGGTCTCTTCTTCTTGAAGCGCAGGGAAGTAGCCCGTCACGGATACGACTTTATCTTCAATAGCTTCGGAGGTCTCTGTGACTTTCACTTTCAGAACCGTATATAAATTGGCGTCATTATGATAAATGACGGTGTTTACTGTCCCTTTTAAAAAGGGCTCCTCCTCCATTTTCAGCTGATCCGGGTGCTGCTGCACGAGCCGTCCCTCCTCCTGAGCTTTTTATGATGGGTCGATTAGTTTTTTTGCATGAAGCGCCAGCATATGATCCGGCTGGATTTCGATTGCCTTGTCCAGCATTTCAAGCGCTTTTTCACGATTTTCTTTATAAGCATAAGCGACACCGGAATTATAAAACGCATCCGCGTGCCCCGGGTCTTGCTCTGTTACAGCTTCGAACTGGCTGAGTGCTTCGTCCAGCATGCCTTCGTTCGCCAAGCACATCCCGAATTGGAAACGCGCTTCTGTATCGTCTTCATTCAGCTCGACCGCTCTTTGTAAATATGGCAGGGCGAGCTTAGGCTGCTCAAGCTTTACGAGAACCGTTCCGAGCATGTAGAAAAGATCGCCATTCTCCATTCCGGCACGCAACGCTTTTTCAAACATGTCTTTCGCTTCTTTGTACATTTCTTTTACGACATAGACATTTCCTGCTCCATAATAAGCAGTGGCGGCGCTGCTGTCTAAGTCAAGCGCTTTTTCATAAAACGCAAGCGCTCGTTCCAGTTCATTTACGGATGAAAGCAGGTTCGCAAAGTTAATATACGGAATTGCGTCTTCTTTGTTTTCTTCAATCGCTTTTGTAAAAGCCTCTGCCGCTTGTTCGTAATCGCCTTCCTGCATTGCCGCTATACCGGCTTCATTGTAATCCACAGTCATCTTCCTTTCATTAAAAAACCCCAACTCGCTGTTGAGGTTTTTTCATTTTATACATACCACAGTTTTGTTCCGTCTTTATATACGTCATCAATGGTTCCGCCGCCAAGGCATTCTTCGCCATCATAGAAGACAACGGCTTGTCCCGGTGTGACAGCACGAACCTGCTCGTCGAAAATAACCTCCGCTTCGCCTTCCCCAGTCATTCGAACCGTAACTTTATGGTCTTCTTGACGGTAACGGAATTTGGCTGTGCAGGAAATTTCTTTGCCATCCATTATATCCGAACGAACCCAGCTAATATTAGTCGCTGTGATTTTATCGGAGTAGAGGAGCGGGTTGTGGAACCCTTGGTCGACGTAAAGGATGTTCTTTTCAAGATCTTTACCGACCGCAAACCAGGGCTCGCCGCTTCCGCCGATTCCAAGGCCGTGACGCTGACCGATCGTGTAGTACATTAATCCGTCGTGGCGTCCTTTTACTTCACCGTCCATCGTCATCATATCACCCGGCTGCGCAGGGAGATATTGACTGAGGAATGTTTTGAAATTGCGTTCGCCGATAAAACAGATGCCTGTACTGTCTTTTTTCGCCGCCGTTGCCAGATCTGCTTCTTTGGCAATTTCACGCACACGGCTTTTTTGAAGCTCGCCGATCGGGAACATGACTTTGCTTAGCGTATCTTCTGTCAGCTGATTCAAGAAGTACGTTTGATCTTTGTTTTCATCAATGCCGCGCAGCATTCTGACTTTGCCGCCGCTTCTGTCGACCCTTGCATAGTGGCCAGTCGCTAAATAATCGGCGCCAAGTGACAGTGCATGCTCCAAAAATGCCTTGAATTTAATTTCTTTGTTGCACAGCACATCCGGGTTTGGTGTTCTGCCTGCTTTATATTCATCGAGGAAGTATTGAAATACCTTCTCGTAATATTGCTTTTCAAAATTAACGGCATAGTACGGAATTCCAATTTGATTGCAGACGCGGATCACATCTTCATAATCCTCTGTCGCCGTGCAGAAACCGTTTTCGTCCGTATCATCCCAGTTTTTCATAAAGATTCCGATCACATCATAGCCCTGTTCTTTTAACAGCAGAGCCGCCACAGATGAGTCTACTCCGCCGGACATGCCGACAACGACTCTTGTATCCTCCGGCCGTTTTTCCATTTCATTCACTCCAATAATTAAGTCCGCCTTATTGTGTCAGCCGCTTTACAACGGCAGCCACATGTTCGGCAGCGGTTTTCACTTGCTCAGCCGTATTGCCGAGGCCAAAGCTGATTCGAATTGAGGACGTCAGCCGGTCGCTCTCTTCACCGAACATGGCAGTAAGAACGTGTGACGGCAGGACTGAACCAGCGGTGCACGCTGATCCGCTAGAAACCGCGACTCCCGCCATATCAAGATTTACCAGCAGTGCCTCCACAGATACACCAGGAAAATAAAGGTTCATGACATGCGGAAGGCTATGCTCTTGATCTCCATTGATCTCGAATGCCACACCGGCATCCTTAAGCGTGCCGGCTATAATTGTTTTAAACGATTGATACTTCTCGTTTTTTTCGTCCCGTTCTTCGCCCGACAGCTTGACCGCTTCTTTCAGCCCGACAATTCCCGGAACATTTTCTGTTCCGGCACGGCGTTTTCTTTCTTGCTCTCCTCCGAATAACAGCGGAGAAAGCTTTACATCCTTACTTGCATATAAAAAGCCAGTCCCTTTTGGCCCGTTGAGCTTGTGCCCAGAAACAGACAGAAGGTCAATATGGCTGCTTTTCACATCAATTGGAAAAAACCCGAATGCCTGAACAGCATCGGTATGAAAATAAGCCGTGTGTTCCTTCAGCAGCTGGCCGATTTCATCGATCGGCTGCACAGTTCCGACTTCGTTATTTCCATACATCACTGTCACAAGGATTGTATTATCACGTAGTGCTTCTTTCACCTGATTTGCACTGACTCTGCCGTTTTCATCAACATCCAGATACGTCACTTCAAATCCGTCTTCCTCCAGTTTTTCACATGTGTGAAGCACGGCGTGATGCTCAATTTTTGTCGTGATTATATGTTTTCCCTGATCTTTTCTGGCAAGCGCAGTTCCCATTATCGCTAAGTTGTCGGCTTCCGTTCCCCCGCTAGTGAATATAATTTCCTGTTCTGCCGCACCAATTTCAGCTGCAATCTGCGCTCTTGCTTCGTCCACCCATTTGCGTGATTCCCTTCCAAATGAATGAATGCTTGATGGATTGCCGAAATTTCCGGAGAAATGCGGTATCATTTTCTCCAGCACGCGATCATCCATCGGAGACGTTGCGGCGTGATCCAAATAAATCCGTTCCATTTTGTTTTACACCTCTGATTTAAATATAGAACATATAGGCTTCTTGCTCTCCATCTGTGTAGCTGGCAAGGTCCTCTAATGTTGTGCTATCTAACACTTCTTTCACAGCGTCACGAATGCGGATCCACAGCTCCCGCTTGGCAGGCTCCTCGTCTTCGAGCACTTCCACAGGGCTGATCGGACCTTCAAGCACGCGGATGATGTCTCCAGCAGTAATGGCATCCGGCTCACTGCCTAATACGTATCCGCCGTATGCGCCTCTGATGCTTTTGACTAAGCCGGCATTTCTGAGCGGTGAAACCAGCTGCTCTAAATAATGCTCTGACAGATTATTTGTCTGTGCGATGCTTTTTAATGAAGTCGGGCCTTCACCATGCTTTTTCGCGAGCTCAATCATAATGGTGAGACCGTATCTTCCTTTAGTTGATATTTTCAACATGAACACCTCTGTTATTTCATGATTTTCCACATATATAATGGTAATTTCTATATAATTCGTCCGTTTATTAAATAATAGACCAACTGCTATTATAGCATACCTTGTTCGAATTTTCATGGAAGCCGGCGGAAACGCGGCTTCCCCCTTTTCTAATTTCCGGTTTTCCGTTACCCTGTAATTAAGTAAGGAGAGATGATGATGAAGCCATTGGCGTATCGGATGCGTCCGACGAAAATAGAGGATATTATCGGCCAGCAGCATCTGGTGGCTGAAGATAAAATTATCGGCAGAATGGTTCAGGCAAAACATTTGTCATCGATGATTTTGTACGGGCCGCCCGGAATTGGAAAAACCTCAATCGCAACGGCAATCGCCGGTTCAACAAGTATTGCTTTCCGCAAGCTGAATGCCGTTATTAACAATAAAAAGGATATGGAGATCGTAGCTCAAGAAGCCAAAATGTCTGGCCAGGTCATTTTGATTTTGGATGAAGTCCACAGACTTGATAAAGGAAAACAGGATTTTCTATTGCCTTATTTAGAAAATGGCATGATTATTTTAATCGGCGCCACTACAGCTAATCCATATCATGCCATTAATCCGGCCATCAGAAGCCGCACGCAGATTTTTGAGCTTGAGCCATTAACACCTGAATTGATTAAACAGGCTTTGGAGCGGGCTCTTCATGATGAGCACCGGGGGCTTGGCACATACTCCGTTTCTATTGATGATCAGGCGATGGAGCATTTTGCCCAAGGATGCGGGGGAGATGTCCGTTCCGCTTTAAATGCGCTTGAGCTTGCTGTATTGTCAACCAAGGAGTCTGCGGACGGCGTGATTCACATTACATTAGAGACTGCGGAAGAATGCCTGCAGAAAAAGAGTTTTTCTCACGATAAAGACGGTGATGCGCATTATGACGTATTGTCCGCCTTTCAAAAATCGATCCGCGGCTCTGATGCCAATGCCGCTCTTCATTATTTAGCTAGATTAATTGAAGCGGGGGACTTGGAAAGCATCGCGAGAAGACTGTTGGTTATCGCCTATGAAGATATCGGCTTAGCCAGCCCGCAAGCAGGGCCGAGGGTGCTGCACGCAGTTCAGACCGCCGAATGGATTGGGTTCCCTGAAGCGCGCATACCGCTGGCCAATGCGGTCATTGAGCTCTGCCTCTCGCCGAAATCCAATTCAGCTATTTTAGCAATCGATGAAGCGCTCGCGGACATCAGAGCAGGAAAAATCGGCGATGTCCCAAAACATTTAAAAGACGCGCATTATAAAGGGGCACAGGAACTAGGAAGAGGCATCGACTATAAATACCCTCATAATTATGAAAATGGATGGGTTGAACAGCAGTACCTCCCTGATCCTTTAAAGAACAAGCAATATTACAAACCGAAGCAGACTGGTAAATTTGAAGCTGCGTTAAAGCAGGTGTACGATAAATTAGTAAAAAGAAAATAAAAAAACAGCCTTGAATATGCTTCAAGGCTGTTTTTTATTCCATTATTTATCCTTCACGCGTTTGATTTCAATCTCTTTCAAAAGATCCATGACAACATGACCACCCATAATCAATCCCGCAACAGACGGCACAAAAGCATTAGAGGACGGCGGCATTTTGGCTTTGCGAATTTTCGCATCGTCATTTCCGACTTCTTTTCTGACGTCTTCCCGAATCACAATCGGGCTTTCATCGGAGAAAATGACTTGAACGCCCTTTTTGATGCCTTCTTTACGGAGTCTTGTACGAACCACCTTTGCGATCGGGTCAGTATGCGTTTTAGAAATATCAGCGATTTGGAAACGTGTCGGGTCTGTCTTGTTCGCAGCACCCATGCTGGAGATCAGCGGAATATCACGTTTCAGGCATTCTTTCATTAAATGGATTTTATAATGAATGGTGTCTGACGCATCAATCACATAGTCAAGGTTATACTCAAAGAATTGCTCATACGTTTCTTCCGTATAGAACATTTTTAAAGAAATCACTTCACACTCAGGGTTAATGTCCGCAATCCGCGCTTTCATTAAATCCACTTTCGGCTGACCGACAGTAGAAAGAAGAGCGTGAAGCTGACGGTTTACGTTTGTAATGTCCACGTCATCCTTATCAACAAGCAGGATGCGCCCGACGCCTGAACGTGCAAGCGCCTCCGCTGCGAACGATCCGACGCCCCCAACTCCGAGCACAGCAACTGTGCTGTTTTTCAGCGTTTCAAGGCCTTCTTTTCCAATAGCTAATTCATTGCGTGAAAACTGGTGTAACAAGAACCTCACTCCACATTCGTAATCTGGTTTTTCATATGATCAATGGCTGTTACACAGACAGCCGTTTTTTCTGCGCATAAAAAATAAAGTCCCAATTGTGCCGTTGCAGCTTTCCTTTGTTTTGAACCCGCTCTCAGCAGGTGGGTGCCCTCTTTTAAATCTTGTAAGTCCTCTTTACCGAATGAAAAAGAGGCATGTACGCCATTTAAAAATGCGGGCTCCCAAATCAAAAAAATGTTCGGTCAAAACTAGGTGTACAACTAACACATCAGGACTTTATTTAACTTGTCAAAATCATATCACAGACGATTTTGATTTTCAAGAATGGAACTGCACATTCAGTTCTTTACTTTTGATTTGATAGAAAGATGAAGCTCATCAAGCTGTGCGTCGCTTACTTCTCCCGGCGCATCTGTCATCAGACAGCTTGCACTTGCCGTTTTCGGAAAGGCGATGGTATCTCTCAAATTCGTCCGGCCGGCAAGAAGCATGACGAGACGGTCTAAGCCAAGCGCGATTCCGCCGTGCGGAGGAGCGCCGTATTCAAATGCCTCAAGAAGGAATCCAAACTGTTCGGCTGCTTCTTCTTTTGTGAAACCAAGCAGTGTAAACATTTTTTCCTGAATATCCTTTTCAAAAATACGGATCGATCCGCCGCCAAGCTCATAGCCGTTTAAGACGAGGTCATAGGCTTGCGCTTTCATGTCCTCAGGCGCTGTTTCAATCAGCTCAAGGTCTTCACGGACAGGCATTGTAAACGGATGGTGCGCTGCGTAAAAACGGCCTTCCTCCGCATCATGCTCTAAAAGCGGCCAGTCAATCACCCATAAGAAATTGAAGAGGTTTTCGTCAATGAGTCCGCGTTCTTTCCCAAGCTTTAAGCGCAGGGCGCCGAGTGATGCGGCAACAACTTCGAATTTATCCGCTCCGAACAGCAGCAAGTCACCCTCAGCGGCTTCAAGCGCTTCAATTAGCTTAGACTGCTTTTCATCATCAAAGAATTTGGCGATTGGGCCTTTCACTCCGTCCGCTTCGACCTTCACCCAAGCAAGTCCTTTCGCTCCGTAATTTGCGGCAAACGCGCCTAGAGCATCAATGTCTTTTCTTGAGTAATCGCCGGCTCCGCCTTTTACGTTGATGGCTTTGACTACACCGCCGTTTGCCACAGCTGATGAGAACACCTTAAATTCAGTATCTTTTACAATGTCAGACACATCTGTTAAAAGCATGTCAAAGCGAGTATCCGGTTTATCAGAGCCGTATTTGTTCATCGCCTCGTCATACGTCATTCGAGGAAGAGGAAGCTTGAGTTCCACACCTTTCGTTTCCCGCATAATCTTTGCCATCATATCCTCAGCCAATGACATGATGTCTTCCTGGCTCATAAAGGACATTTCAATATCGATTTGCGTAAACTCAGGCTGGCGGTCCGCACGCAGGTCCTCATCGCGGAAGCAGCGGGCAATTTGATAATAGCGTTCCACACCTGAGACCATCAGAAGCTGTTTAAATAGCTGCGGAGATTGAGGCAGCGCATAGAACTCACCTTCATGTACACGGCTCGGCACCAAGTAATCACGTGCGCCCTCAGGTGTGCTTTTGGTTAAAATAGGCGTTTCAATATCAAGAAACCCGTTTTCATCTAAAAAGCTCCGAGCAGCTCTTGTCACGTTATGGCGCATCTGCATTGTTTGAAACATAGCCGGTCTGCGCAAATCTAAGTAACGGTGTTTTAAACGAACATCCTCTGATACGTCTTCCGCTTGATCAGAAATAGCAAACGGAGGTGTCTTCGCCGCACTCAATACAGTCACTGCATCAGCGTGAATTTCAATCGCGCCTGTTTTCAAATTCTGATTCACTGTGCCTTCTTCGCGCGCAACCACTTTTCCTTGAATATCTAGAACGTATTCGTTTCTGATGCCTTCCGCAATAGCAAGTGCTTCTTTTGATACATCAGGGTTAAAAACGACTTGAACAATACCCGTACGGTCACGCAAGTCAATAAAAATCAATCCGCCGAGGTCCCGTCTTTTTTGGACCCAGCCTTTCAGCGTTACAGATTCGCCAATTGCTTTTTCAGTCATTTCGCCGCAATAATATGTTCTTCCAAACAATGCGTTCCACTCCTTATCCCTTTTGGTTTGCTTTCATCACATGTATAAATTCATCAAGAGCCACTTCAATCTGTTCGCCTGTTTTTGCATCCTTTACATTGATTTTGTTTTGAGCAAGTTCATCCTCTCCCAAAATCGCAATAAATCTGGCATTGAGGCGGTCAGCTGTTTTAAACTGGCCTTTCATTTTCTTATTTTCGTAATCAATCTCACTGGAAATGCCGGCCTCTCTCAGTTTGTACACCAGCGAAACGGAATAATCCTTCGCTTTTTCGCCAAGCGTCACGATATAGCAGTCAATTCCCTGGTCAACAGGCAGTTCTCTTTTTTCAGCATCAATTGCGGCAAGCAGGCGTTCAATGCTCATCGCAAATCCGATGCCGGGCGCCTCTGGTCCGCCGATTTGTTCGACCAATCCGTCATAGCGTCCGCCGCCGGCAAGCGTTGTAATCGCACCAAAGCCCTCCGCATTGCTCATGATTTCAAATGCGGTATGGTTATAATAATCCAGCCCTCTCACAAGGTTAGGATCAATTTCATAGGAAATGCCGAGATCGTTTAAATATTGCTTCACTTTTTCAAAATAAGCGGCTGATTCTTCATTTAAGTAAGTAAGAATAGAAGGTGCCGATTTCATCAGCTCATGATCCCGGTCCTTTTTGCAATCCAAAATTCTGAGCGGGTTGGTGTGCAGGCGTGACTGACAGTCTGAACAAAATTCCTCGATGCGCGGCTCAAAGTGTTTCACGAGCGCTTCTCTGTAGCTTTTGCGGCTGTCCCGATCGCCAAGACTGTTTATCACAAGCTTGACGTTTTTCAAGCCGGCCTTCTGGTAAATACCCATCGCCAGCGCCATTACTTCAGCATCTATTGCAGGGTCTTTCGAACCAATCGCTTCGATTCCAAACTGATAAAACTGGCGGTAACGGCCCGTCTGCGGACGTTCGTAACGGAACATCGGCCCGACATAATACAGCTTTGTCGGCTGAACAGGATTTGCAAATAATTTATTTTCATTAAAAGCGCGAACTGTTGCAGCAGTTCCCTCGGGGCGAAGCGTCAGGCTTCTGCCTTTGCGGTCCTGGAAGGTGTACATTTCTTTTTGCACAATATCCGTAGACTCCCCGACGCCTCTGGCGAACAGTTCTGTATGCTCAAAAATCGGCGTGCGGATTTCTTTATATTGATAAGTTCGGCAAGTGTCTCTCATGATTTGTTCAACATACTGCCAGCGCTCTGATTCTCCAGGCAGAATATCTTGTGTTCCTCTTGGAATGTTATATCCCATGTGTAGACCTCCTATGTATTCCTTATAAAATATACATTTATCGTCAATGATGAAAATGAAAAAAACTCCCGCCCCTACTATACACTTATAGTAGGGACGAGAGTTATACCCGTGGTGCCACCCTAGTTGGAATATTTTCGTATTCCCGCTCGATCCTTTAACGCAGGTTCACGTTCACTGCCTAATGACGATATCACGCGTTCAGCAGGAAACCTCCGGAGTGTTGTTTCGAGAAAGACGCAATGGGATCCGCTTTCAGCCTGGGGCGGTTCCTCTCTAGCCATGCAATCTGACCTACTCTTCTCCATTATTGGTTCAGCAGTTTAATTATTTTTTATTATGTACTCGATTTCTATTATAATAATGTCATTGCTGTACTCTGTCAAGCTTTATTCCGGTTGTTTTTCTGCTGTGATGCTTCTTTGGACATAAGACCAAATTCAGTTGCCGTTTCAGTGAGATAACCAATTGTATCTGGATCGGCATGATCACTGAAATGCAGGTTTCCTTCGCCGTCGTGAAATGCACGCCCCATTTTTGGATGATATTTCATGATTTGCACACCTTTTTCATTGTATTTATGCCTAGTATAAACAAATCATTTTATTTTTATTTAAAAATCAGAAAGGACTTTACGATATTAAGAAAGAATGCTTTTTTTTAGATCATTAGAAAGGAGGACACAATGAGCAAGAAACACTTTGTTCTTATTGTATGTATTATCGTCACCGGGGCGCTTTTTCCGCCTTTTTCTGCCGTTACAGCCGCTCAGGGAGAAGCGGTCATCGCAACAGATGAAATGAACGTCAGAAGCGGCCCGGGACTTAGCTACGGCATCATGGCGGAGGTGAAAAAAGGAGAACGCTACCCCATCTTGAAGGAAGACGGAGACTGGGTGCAAATACAGCTTGGTTCCGGAGATAAAGGGTGGGTTGTCTCCTGGCTAATTACTAAGGAAAAACAGGCAGGCACAAGCTCCACTGACAGCAGTAAAACTGTTACATCAACAGATCCCGATTTACGGATGAGAACAGGCCCTGGTACTTCATACGAAGTCATCGGCAAATTCCCGCAGGGCAGCCAAGCCTCAGTGATTGAAAAGGATTCCGGCTGGGTCAAGATTTCATATCGAAATTCCACCGGATGGGTATCTTCCGAATACGTCACATCAGGCAGCGGCAGTTCAGCGTCTAAGGAAAGTGATCAGACAGAATCATCTGGTTCAACAACGGGAACGGTTGGCGTTTCTTCACTGAATGTCAGAGGCTCCGATTCACATGATGCAGCGATTATAACAAAACTTTCACGAGGAACGAAACTTACAATCCTCGAAGAGAAAAACGGCTGGCTCCATATTGAAGTGAACGGGCTAAAAGGCTGGGTCGCAAGCCATTACATTGTGACCAGTTCTCACCCGGATGAAAATTCAGCTGATGTCAGCAGTTCAGACAGTACCAAAAAAGCCTATATCGTATACGAAGGTACGAATTTAAGAAGCGATGCCTCAACGTCAGCTTCTATCGTTAAACGCACAGCCAAAGGCGATGCGTACACCATTACCGGATCAAAGGGCAGCTGGTATGAAGTGAAACTTGACAATGGACAGACCGCTTATGTCGCCAATTGGGTGGTACAGACGTCTAAAAGCGCTGAAGAATCCGGGGAGCCGCCTGTCGCTGATTCCGCTTCCGGAAGCGGGTCGCTGAAAAATAAAGCGATTGTTGTCGATCCGGGGCATGGAGGAAAAGACAGCGGAACAATCGGCTATTCAGGCCAATTCGAGAAAAAACTGACGATCAAAACGGCGCAACTGCTGGCCAGCAAACTTAGATCAGCAGGAGCAGACGTGTATGTGACACGGCAGGATGATACATTTGTCAGCTTACAGTCACGAGTCTCGACGTCTCATTACCGCAACGCAGACGCCTTTATCAGCATTCATTACGACAGCTTTGCGGATACTTCTACAAGAGGCAGCACAGCTTATTACTACAGTCCTGCAAAGGATCAGGAACTGGCATCCGATGTACACTCTGAAGTGGTTAAGCGATCTTCAATTCCTGACCGCGGTGTATTATTCGGAGATTATTATGTGCTCCGCGAAAACAAACAGCCCGCTATGTTGTACGAGCTAGGATACGTAAGCCATCCGCAAGAAGAAGCCATTGTACATAGCAATTCATACCAAGAAAAAGTAACAGATGGAATCGAGAGCGGATTGGAGAAATATTTTCAATAAAAAAAGCTGCCTTTTGGCAGCTTTTTTTATTTTGAATCCATAATCAATGTAACCGGTCCGGAGTTTGTGAGCTTTACATCCATCATAGCGCCGAATTTTCCGGTTTCTACCTTGATTCCTTTTTCACGAAGCAAGTCATTCCATTTTTCATAAAGGCCCAAAGCCTTATCAGGTTTTGCGGCGTTCATGTAGTTCGGGCGCCGTCCTTTTCTCGTATCTCCGTAAAGCGTAAACTGTGAAACAGACAAAACCTCTCCGCCTGTATCCAGAAGCGACAAATTCATTTTTCCATCACTGTCATCGAAAATGCGAAGATTCACCATTTTTTCTGCTAAGTAAACGGCATCCTCTTCTGTATCATCGTGAGTGATGCCAACCAGAACCATAATACCTTGTCCAATTTGGCCGATCACATCTCCATCAACGGTTACGCTTGCTTCTGTTACTCGCTGAACGACTAATTTCATTTTCTGACTCCTTTAATTCATGACGCGGCGCACAGAATATATATCCCTTATTTGCTTAATGCGCTCGACGACTTTATGCAGATGATTGATGTTTTGGATAAAAATAGCCATATGAATGGTTGCCACTTTGTTGCGGTCCGATTTGCCAGATACAGAAGAAATATTTGTTTTCGTTTCATTCACTGCCTGAAGCACCTCGTTAAGCAATCCGCGGCGGTCATACCCAAGAATCTCGATCTCAACATTGTATTCCTTGCGTTTTTGCACCTGTGATTCATGTTCCCACTCTACGGGAATCAGCCGCTCCTGCGCTTCATTCGTTTTGACATTCGGGCAGTCGTCGCGATGGACGGAAACCCCTCTGCCTTTTGTAATGAAACCGACAATATGGTCACCAGGCACAGGATTGCAGCATTTCGATAAACGCACAAGAAGATTGTCAATCCCCTTGACGCGAACGCCAGCTTCACGCTTTCTTCCTTGCGGATACGGTTTAGTCTCAGCAGTGACATCCTGAACAATTTTTTCTTGTTCTTCCTGATCGCGCTGTTTTCTTTCTTTTTCCGTCAGCCGGTTCGCCACCTGCAGGGCTGTGATGCCATTGTAGCCGACCGCTGCGTACATGTCTTCTTCATTTGAGAAATTAAATTTATCTGCAACTTTTTGGATGTTCTCCGGTGTCAGGACGTCCTTCACTTCAAAGTCCAGATTTTTAATTTCTTTTTCAACCAATTCACGGCCTTTTTCGACATTTTCTTCGCGCCGCTGTTTCTTAAAGAATTGACGGATTTTATGCTTCGCCTGTGAGGTTTGAGCAAGCTTCACCCAATCCTGACTCGGGCCATAGGAATGCTTGGAGGTGAGAATTTCAACGATATCACCTGTCCGGAGCTTATGGTCAAGGGTCACCATTTTTCCGTTGACCTTCGCACCGATTGTTTTATTGCCGATTTCAGAGTGAATCCGGTAAGAGAAATCAATTGGGACAGAACCGGATGGAAGCTCGATGACATCTCCTTTTGGCGTAAAGACGTACACCATATCCGAGAACAAATCGATTTTGAGCGATTCCATAAATTCTTCGGCATCTGTTGATTCATTTTGGAATTCCAAAATTTCGCGGAACCATGAAAGCTTTTTCTCAAATGTTGCGCTTTCACTCGCTGCTTTTCCTTCTTTATAAGCCCAGTGAGCCGCAACCCCGTATTCCGCGATTTCATGCATTTCAAAGGTGCGGATCTGCACTTCCAGCGGGTCGCCTTTAGGCCCTATAACTGTTGTATGAAGCGATTGATACATGTTCGGCTTCGGCATTGCAATATAATCTTTGAACCTGCCGGGCATCGGCTTCCAGCATGTATGAATAATGCCGAGCACCGCGTAGCAGTCCTTTATGCTGTTCACGAGAATCCGGACAGCAAGCAGATCATAAATTTCGTTGAATTGCTTATTTTGCAGCACCATTTTTCTATAGATACTGTAAATATGCTTCGGCCGGCCTGAGAAGTCAGCCTTAATGTTGACTTCTTCGACGCGTTTTTTCACCTCATTGACAACCTCGTCGACATAAAGCTCGCGTTCTGCGCGTTTTTTCTTCATAAGGTTGACAATTCTGTAATATTGCTGAGGATTCAAATAACGGAGCGCTGTATCTTCCAGTTCCCATTTAATCTTTGAAATCCCGAGGCGATGAGCCAAAGGAGCAAAGATTTCCAGCGTTTCATTAGAAATTCTCCGCTGTTTTTCTTGGGGAAGATGTTTCAGCGTCCGCATATTGTGAAGACGATCCGCCAGCTTGATCAGTATGACCCGTATATCTTGAGCCATAGCGACAAACATTTTGCGATGATTTTCCGCCTGCTGTTCCTCTTGAGATTTATATTTAATTTTACCGAGCTTCGTTACACCGTCCACAAGCATTGCCACTTCCTCGGAGAATGCTTCCTTCAGGTCATCAAGCGTCACATCAGTATCCTCCACTACATCATGCAGAAATCCGCCCGCGATTGTGGATGGATCCATTTCAAGATCAACGAGAATTCCCGCAACTTGAATCGGATGAATAATGTAAGGCTCACCTGATTTGCGGTATTGCTCGCGATGAGCATCTTCAGCGTACAGGTATGCTTTTTCGACAAATGCGATATGCTCATCGGATAGATAACTGCGCGCTTTATCAATAACTTGCTCGGCAGTCAATACTTGTTCGTTCGCCATGGAATCACCTTTTTTAAAATGTAAACTGTATTGTAGTTTATTATCAAGAAAAAAACGATAGATGTAAAGAGCAGAAGTTCAAATCACCAAATAATATATCAAATAAATGCAAAACAATAGGAAAAAAGCACCCTGTATCGAGTGCTTTTTCCTTTATGAGGTTAACTTTAGTATTTCATTAATGTTAAGATGTCATAATTATCAAGTTTATTTCTGCCATCAAGGTAAGAAAGCTCGATTAAGAAAGCGATACCAGCTACAATGCCGCCAAGCTCCTCAACAAGTTTGATTGTTGCTTCAATTGTGCCGCCTGTCGCAAGCAGGTCATCTGTAATAAGCACACGCTGGCCCGGTAAAATCGCATCTTTGTGGATCGTTAATACGTCTTTTCCATACTCCAAACCGTAATCCACTTTGATGACCTCACGCGGCAATTTGCCTTCTTTGCGCACCGGTGCAAAACCGACGCCAAGCGCGTAGGCAACCGGACAGCCGATAATAAAGCCGCGTGCCTCTGGACCGACAACCAAATCAATTTGTTTTTCTTTCGCATATTCAACAATTTGATCTGTTGCATAGCGATAGACATCGCCTTTATCCATCAGTGTCGTAATATCTTTAAATTGCACGCCCTCTTTCGGGTAATCCGGTACAATTGTTACGTATTGTTTTAAATCCATCTGTTTTATGTCCTCCTCGTACTTTCATAAGCCTCTGAATCTTGTTTCATCAGCTTATTCAGCCATTCCTTCAGCTCTTCAGCCGCAGAATAATTCAGCTTTTGATCCAGCTCCATCAGCTGCTGTTTTGCTTGATATGTTTGCGAGTCTGTTAAATCGCGTTTTTTCGCTCCGCTTATTACAGACAGCACACCATTCTCTATTTTAACAAAACCGAGATCAAAAAACACCTTTGTCATGAAATTGATTGTTTCAACGGACCAGCCTTTATGCCTCGCAAGCTCTGAGCCGTGTTTATTCAAGTCAAAAGTGCCTCTTTTCAGCAAGAATGCATAATACCATTTAAAGTGGTCTCTTGCCGGAAAAGATGATAAAAAGTGTTCCTCATGATTGAGAAAGATGAAGTAAATCCGCTCAGGCGTTTTGCCTTCCAGCAAACGTGCGAGCATGTCCAGCGAAGGCGGAGAATCCAGTAATACAATATATGCATTGTCAAGTTCACATGCCTTCGCTTGGTCTTCAGAACTGATAACGTGCACGTCATGGCGAAAATCTTCAGACTGAAGAAGCACTTTCGTTTCTTCTTTGAAGGAGACAATGACTCGTTTATCAGACGGAAGGGCGGAAACCGTATCTTTCCACGTGCGTTTTCCTCTTAAGTCAAACAGCTGCCATTCAGCAACAGCCGCATCCTTGATCATCAGCTGAGGTTTTTTTCTGTTATTCCATTCGTTGATCGACATTTCACCAACAATTGAAATTTTTGAACCGGGCACAATATTTTCCTCAAGCTCGCCTTTATTGAAACCGACGCAGTCAAGCTGGGAGGAATCGTTTCTAATCGTCATTTTGACATGATTTTTATTCGCCCCGATTTTGCGGACATCTTCCAGCACTGCGTTTTCTACCATCACATGCGGTTTCGGGTTCAGCATGCCGAAGGGAGAAAGCAGATTCATCTCTGTGATGCTTTCAACCGTAATGTCCTCCACGCTGCATACGAGGTCTACTTCCTGTACAGGAATAAAATCTTCTTCTGTAAGCGTTTTGTCAGCTATCTCATTCAGTCTGTTCCGCAATTCCGGCACATCCTCGGCATTCAGCGTCATGCCAGCCGCCATTGGATGACCTCCAAAGTGCGGAAGAATATCTCTGCATTCAGAAAGGCTTTCAAACAAATTAAATCCCCTGATGCTTCGTGCCGAACCTTTGGCGATCCCTTTTTCTTCATCAATTCCAAGGACAATGGCCGGGCGGTAAAAACGGTCTACAAGCTTTGAAGCTACAATTCCGACGACTCCGGGATTCCACCCTGCTTTTGCCACGACAATCGCAGTTTGATTAAGCCCATCTTGTTCAACCATTTCAATTGCTTCATCCGTCATTTTGCTGACCATCTTTTGCCGTTCTTTATTAAGCTGATCAATTTCAGCGGCAAGCTCTTCGGCTTCAAACGGATCCTCTGACATCAACAGATGAACAGCAGGATCGGCCTGTTCAATTCTTCCGACTGCATTCAGTCTCGGTGCGAGCTGAAATCCGACGGTTTCTTCGTTCGCTTCTCCGATGTCTCCGCCTGAGAGCTTAATCAGCTCTTTTAAGCCAAGCCGGTTCGTCCGCCGGAGCTTTTCGAGGCCTAATGTTGCAATTAATCTGTTTTCATCATGTAGCGGAACTAGATCGGCAATGGTGCCGATTGCCGCCAGGTCAAGAAGTTCATCTGGCCATCCGCCCAATAATGCGTGGGCAAGCTTAAACACCACTCCCACTCCTGCAAGCTCCTTAAAAGGATAGGTGCAGCCAGGCTGCTTCGGGTGAACGATCGCATGAACATCCGGAAGCTCTGGTCCAGGCTCATGGTGGTCGGTAATGATAACATCTAAGCCAAGTTCCTTTGCTACCTTCGCTTCATGGACAGCGGCAATCCCCGTATCAACAGTAATAATGAGTGAGAAGCCTCGTTCTTTAATCGAACGAAACGCCTGTTCATTGGGGCCGTAGCCTTCTTTAAACCGGTCAGGTATATAAAAATCAACTTGCGCCGACAGCTTTTGCAAAGTGTGCAGCATCACTGACGTACTGGTAACTCCATCGGCATCATAATCGCCATATATCATAATCTGTTCTTGTTGTGAAATCGCCTGTTTTATTCGTTCAACCGCTTCTTTCATCCCCTTCATCTCATAGGGATCATAGAATTCGGCATCCTTTGTATGTAAAAACAGTCTCGCGCTTTCTGCCGTATCAAAGCCTCTTTTTACAAGCAGCGACGCAACAAGAGGTGTTATGTCCAATTGTTCTGTGAGTGATTTGACCTTTTCCTGATCTGGTCTCTGGATTTCCCATCGCATTTTTGACGCTAACATAAATTCACCCCTCAACCACCCTATTATACTAGAGCAGGCTGAGGGGTTTCAAATATAATTCGAAAACTAGTCTTTTTTCTCAATAATGGCGGATGCATCCTGTGTGTCGGCTTGGGCATCATTCAAATGAGCATCCTCTTTGTTATGTATCACGTCCTGTGCGGTTTTGTTTTCTTTCCGCAACGCTTTTATTTCTCTCTTTAATTTCATGACTTGAAAAATCCCGGCAGAAAAAACGATCAGCGCCCCCATCAGTACTGAACCTAAAATGACGAGAATAAGCGGCCACTCTGATCTGCCAAACAGGTAATCAACTTCTACGGATCTTACATTAATGACTGCGAAAACAGCGACAAGCAATGTAAAAATAAGTGCAAATATAATCGTCCATTGTTTGTTCATTCGATTCCCCCCCAAACTTCACTTATTGAGGTTAGTTTCCCTATTCACATTCGTTTTAAACATGGCTTGACGAGAGGTCAAGCCCCCAATGCGGTTAACTTTTCACGGATCAGCCTCTTCAGTCCTTCTCTCTCTCCAGAGATGACGAGTGTATCTCCTTCTTCTATCACTGTTTCAGACCCTGGATTCAATTGCTTTGCCTGATTCTTTTTTAATATCGCAATGACAGTCGCTTGATATTCCTGCCGCACGTCCAAATCACCGATGGTCTTGTGAACGGCTGGTGCTCCTGCTTCTGCTTTAAACCATTCTATGATCAAATCGTCAAGAGCTACTTCCACGGTTTCTAACGCTTTCGGTTTATATGCCATCCCGCCCAGAATCGCAGAAATCTGCCTTGCTTCCGCATCATCAAACTGTACGGATGTCACACATTCTTCATGATCATTTTCATCAAAATAATATAGCTCTCTTCTGCCGTCGTCATGAATAATAATTGATATTTTATCTTGGTTTCTCGTGACAATCTCAACTTTTTGCCCGATACCCGGCAGCTCCGACTCGCGAACCTTCATAGCCAAACCCTCCCACATATATGAAAACCTGTCATAAATCCTCTTCATACCATTTATATGTTTAATTGTAAGCGTATGTCATTATAGCAAATGTCTATTTTAAGATCAATTAAACGCCAAAAAATCAGGCTGCCCATAAAGGACAGCCTGATCATTTACTCTATTGTTCCGTACCTTTTTTTAATTCTTTCCCTTTCCAAACAAGCCAAATTTGCGCGGCAATGTAGAGGGATGAATAAACACCTGTTAACAGCCCAACCAATAGGGCGATTGAGAAGTTTGTAATAGAAGATGCCCCAAAAATCAGCAGGGTTATCACAACAATCACTACAGTTAATACAGTATTAATGGATCTAGTAAAGGTCTGCTGCAAGCTTAGGTTTACGATATGGTTCAAATCGGCAAACGTTTTCGGCTTGCGCTTTTTCATATGCTCGCGAACCCTGTCAAATGTTACGATTGTATCGTTTATCGAATAACCGACAATCGTCAGGACAGCCGCAATAAAGGTAACATCTACCTCTAGCCTTGCAATGCTGAAAAATGTAACGATAAAGAAAGCATCATAAAGCAGTGAAACAATCGCAGCAATCGCCATTTTGTACTCGAAACGGATGGAAACGTAAATAATGATTCCGATTGAAGCAATGGCTACTGCGTACAATGCATTTCTCGCCAGCTCTTTACCAACAGTAGGTGACACCGTGCTGACATTCGGCTCGGCTCCGTACTTGTCTTTAAAGTAATTTTTTATTTTTGCAATGGTTTCTTTATCAGGCACCCCTACAAAGCGGGCAACACCAATATTGCTCTTTTCCCCTGACAAGACAACTGTGTCAGGTTCCATGCCAAGTGATGCAAAGTCCTTCTCCACCTGCTCTGTCGTCAGCTTATGGTCACTTTGCACTTCAATCCGGGCGCCGCTCGCAAAGTCAATGCCGAGATTCAGTTTAAACACAAGCAGAATAATAATCCCGGCAATGGTAACTGCACTTGAGAAAATAATGAATAATTTTCGCTTGCTCGTAAAATCCCATTTTTGGAACGGCGTATGCGGTTCTGTATTTTCATCTGTGTCCTGTATGTCCACAATATGTTTCTTTTTGACGCCAAACCAGCCTTTTTTGCGGTCTAACCATCTGCTTTCCACAAGTAGTGAGAGCAAAAATCTTGATAAGAAGACTGCGGTAATAAAGCTTGTCAAAATTGACAGAATCAGCATTGTCGCAAACCCTTTAACAGAGCTTGTCCCAAAGACAAAAAGCACAACCGCTGCAATAATGGTTGTAATATTCGCGTCAAAAATTGTCGCAAATGACCGTCTGTTTCCTGAGCGGAAGGCAGAACGGACGGATTTTCCTAGCTTAAGCTCTTCCTTAATCCGCTCATAGGTGATGATGTTGGCATCTACAGCCATCCCGACGCCTAAAATGAGTGCGGCTATTCCCGGAAGAGTGAGAACAGCGTTCATCCAGTCAAAAATCTGGAGTGTAATGTAAACATAAACTGATAGCGTAATCACCGCAACCAATCCTGGCAGGCGGTAATAAAAAAGCATAAATAGGAAAATAATAGCAATTCCGATAATACCTGCAAGTACCGTATCATGCAGCGCCTGCTGTCCGAATTGTGCGCCTACTGATGTTGAGTATTTTTCAGTCAGTTTAACAGGCAGCGCCCCGGCATTTAAAATGCTGGCTAAATCTTTCGCTTCCTGGACTTTAAAATGCCCTTCGATTTTTACATCTTTTGTGTTTAATTCCTGGCTTACATTCGGAGCGGAAACATATTTAGGGTTCTCTTTCTGAACTTCTTTTTTAAAGGAGTCACCTTTTTCGTAATCCAGCCAAATAACAAGCTGGTTGTTCGGCGCCATATTCATGACCTTTTTCGTCACTTCTCCGAATTTATCAGCATCTTTCAATTTGATAGTGACAATCGGTTCATTTGTTGTACTATCATAAGTTTGTTGTGCGCCGTTTTCGACAAGATCCGCACCATTCAGCAATTCTTTATCATTTGCATCTCTGAAAGAAAGCTGAGCCTCAGTCGCCAGAATTTCCCGCGCTCTGTTTTGGTTTGTCACACCAGCGAGCTGAACACGAATCCGGTTATTTCCTTCAATTTGGATGTTCGGTTCACTGACACCGAGGACATTCGCCCTGCGGTTCAAAGCCTCTACTGTGCTGACCAGAACGTCTTTTGTGATTTTGTCACCTTTTTTTACAGGCTGTACGTCATACAGCACCTCAAATCCGCCTTGCAAATCCAATCCTAACGTAATATTGTTTGCGGCAGGCTTCGTAAAGTAGCCTAGGCCCGTGCCAATCAATAGAACGAAAAGGAAAAACGCAATCAAGCGTCCTTTTTTCATTATGTATATCCTCCCTTAAACCTATGCAGATCAACTGCTACCTCAGTAGTTCTTCTAATGCTTCCTGACCTTCTTCACTGCCCAGCCAATTAGACGTTTTAAATGACTCAACAGTTGCATAGTTCATAAATTCTCCAATTTTCACTGATAAAATATCCCTTGTCAGTTCATAGATGTGCAATTCCGATTTCTTTTTCCACTTCTTGTTTTTTAAGTATGACCACAAACTATCGAGTTCAACATCATCATATCCCAGAATCTTAAACTCTTCCAGTTTGCTGTAAAGAAACGGCCTTACGTGGTCCTTATATAGATCCGCTGGATGCTTATCCACGAATTCCACGCTCCTTTTTATTGTTTTTCAAGAAGACTTGTCATGCTTGGACGATATATACGCATATCTTTATTGTATATGATTCCAGGTAGTTTGAGAAGGCAGGGGGTAAAAATGGCGAAACAGACGTTTTTAAAGGGCACTCTTATCCTTATCGCAGCAGGGATGATCACAAGAATGCTCGGCTTTGTCAACCGGGTGGTCATCGCCCGTTTTATAGGCGAAGAAGGGGTCGGGCTCTATATGATGGCGGCTCCTACCTTTTTCTTAGCCACTACATTAACTCAATTCGGTCTTCCCGTCGCGATCAGTAAGCTAGTCGCTGAAGCCAGCGCACGCGGAGATCATCAAAAAACGAAAAATATTTTAGTCATGTCTCTTACCATCACTGGGATTCTCAGCTTGATTTTCACACCGTTGTTTTTATTTTTCGCCCCGGTCATGGCGGAAACCATGCTGACAGACCAGAGGACGCTGTACCCCCTCTTGGCCATTACTCCGGTTGTGCCGATTATCGCCATATCCAGTGTGCTGAGAGGGTATTTTCAAGGAAAACAAAATATGAACCCGCTTGCCGTTTCACAAGTCCTAGAACAGGTCATCCGCATTTCTCTCGTGGCTGTATGCACGACAATTTTTCTCCCTTACGGAATTGAATATGCCGCAGCGGGAGCCATGCTTTCTTCAGTTGCAGGAGAGCTGGCGTCACTCGTTTATTTATTCATTTGTTTTAAATTTAAAAAGACAATTAAAATCAGAAAACATTTTTTCCAATCGATTAAAAATGGAAAAGAAACCTTTTCCCAATTAATGAGTGTCTCCCTTCCTACAACCGGCAGCCGTTTTATCGGCAACCTTTCATGGTTTTTTGAACCCATTGTTGTAGCACAAAGCCTTGCAATTGCCGGAGTGGCGACAGTTGCGGCAACAAAGCAATACGGGGAGCTGACCGGCTTTGCCATGACGCTGCTGACTCTGCCCAGCTTTATTACATATTCTTTGTCGACCGCGCTTGTTCCTGCGATAAGTGAAGGAATGGAACAGAAAAAACTTCAGGTGGTTGAATATCGATTGGAGCAGGCCATGCGTCTGTGCCTGCTTAGCGGGGGCATTTCAGTTGTGATTTTATATGTGTTTGCGGATGAGCTGATGAGCGTGATGTATGGGTCCTCAGGCGCAGCCGTGTTTATAAAAGTCATGGCTCCGTTTTTTCTGCTTTATTATTTCCAGGGTCCGCTTCAGGCTGTGCTGCAGGCGCTCAATTTAGCAGGGGCCGCAATGATGAACAGCTTGATCGGAGCTCTTGTGAAAACAGGCCTCATTTTCGTCCTTGCCACGAGACCGTCTCTCGGCATCATGGGTGCCGCATTAGCGATTGTAACGGGCATGGTGCTCGTCACCCTTTTGCATGCAGCGACAGTGAGCAAGGTGCTGCCAATCAGCATCAAAATAAAAGAGTACGTGCTCTGCTTCGCGGTTATTTTTATATGCGGGTTCCTGAGCTCTGCTGTCAAACAATATGTGCGCTTCGGAGAGTCGGAGGCTGTGAATGTTGCCGGATGGATTGCGATAAGTGCTGTTTTCTATATCATCTTGCTGCTCGTTTTCCGTTTAATCAAAAAAGATGAGCTACGCCGCATCCCTATTATCGGACGTCTGATCGTCCGATGAAGATCAGGGGCGGTGCCCATCTTTTTCATCAATAAAAAATTCACCGTCAGTAAACGAACAAAATGATATACCTGAAGGACTCGTGTATCCCTGTTTCAATAAATTCTCCTCAAGCCACTTGCTATCTTTGCCGATCCGAGCCAGGTTCTCAGTTTGAATGTCACCGTCAATGATAAGCGGCATCTCCAACTGTCTATGTTCATCATCTTTTTGTTTTTTTACGACAGTCAATTTGCCTGACGGCTCTAATATAGCAAATGATACATCAGCTACTCTTTCGACATTATTTTCTCTAAGCTGAACCATCAAATCATCAAAATTATAACGCTGTGATTTCATAGCGTCTTCGTCAATTTTTCCGTATTTAATAATAATGGTCGGCTTGCCGTCAAGCAGCTGACGAATCCGCCGATTTTTTAAGGATAGGTATGCAAATGTCACTTGGATCATCATTAGCACAAGCATCGGCAAAATGGTATGAAACAGATGGTCATCTACGTTTTCTATGGCCAGGACGGCAATTTCAGCCATCATGATAAAGACAACGAGATCTAATATACTAAGCTCTCCGATTTCCCGCTTGCCCATGAAACGAAAAATAATCAGGATCACAAAATATAATATGACTGTGCGAAACGTTATAGTAAGAAGCTCTTCCATGATGCACCTCCAACTCATCATAGCATGCAACAAAACAAACGATTTATGTAAGAAAAAGTGATCGTATTTCATAAAGCTTTTACGTCTAATTCACGGATCTAGGGAATACATTTTTACAAAGACGAGCCATCAGCATGTCTGAAGCTTTGTTTAATAAGAACAGAAGCCTTTATAGATAGGCAGGGAGGAGAAATTCATGGAGGAAACGAAACAAGTTGGAAAAGGCATACTCTACGGCTTAATTGCCATATTTTCAGCCATGCTCCTAACGAGTTTAGCCGTTTCACTTTTACTGACAGCAACCTCGCTTGAAGAATCATCATTCAACTGGCTGATCACCGCCGTATCATTCCTTTCTTTATTTATCGGCGGATTCATATCTGGCGGAAAAGGGAAGGAAAGAGGCTGGCTGATTGGGGCATTGACTGCTTTGAGCTTTTCCTTGATTATTTTACTGTTTCAATATTTAGGATTCGGAAAAACATTTACAGCAGAACAATTGCTCTTCCATCTTGGCTTTTTAGGCGTATGTATGCTTGGCGGCATTTTCGGAGTGAATTTAAGAGGTAGCAGATCTTCCTCATAAAAAAAGAGCGGGGGTTACCCGCTCTTTTTTGTTTGCTATGTATGAACTCCTGCTGTTATTCAGCAGCAGAAGTTTCTCTGATCGCGCGGCGGTCGAAAGTAAGACGTGTGTTATCACCAGTCTTAATGACGACTTTGCTTTCGTCGATAGAGTCAACTGTACCGTGCAATCCACCGATTGTCACGACTGAATCGCCTTTTTTCAGTTCCTCCTGCATTTGACGCACAGCTTTTTGCTGCTTCTGCTGCGGACGGATCAGCAAGAAATAAAGAACCGCAAACATTAAAATAATAGGAACTATTGTACCTAAAGTACCTGTCATCTTTTTCCCCCCTTTCTGAAACAAACTTGCCATTACGGCTTTTTATATTAGAAGCTTTTCGCATTTGGCTTATTATAGCCGTAACGCTCAAAGAACTCTTCTCTGAAATCACCCAGACGATCCTCGCGAATAGCCTGTCTTACCTGCTCCATTAAGTGTAACAGAAAATGAAGGTTATGGTAAGTTGTTAATCGGAGTCCAAACGTTTCATTGCAGCGAATCAAGTGTCTGATATACGCCCGTGTGTAATTTTTGCATGTGTAGCAATCACACTCTTCATCAATCGGACGGAAGTCTCGCTCAAATTTTGCGTTTTTCATATTGAGCCGGCCTTCAGCAGTAAACACCGTGCCGTTCCGTGCAATACGGGTAGGCAGCACACAGTCAAACATGTCTACTCCGCGGATCGCTCCGTCAATCAGAGCATCTGGAGAACCAACTCCCATCAGATACCTCGGCTTATCCTTCGGTAAAAGCGGAGTCGTAAATTCAAGCACCCGGTTCATAACGTCTTTCGGTTCACCCACGGACAATCCACCTATAGCATATCCCGGAAAATCAAGGGAAATCAAGTCTTTCGCGCTTTGTGTACGCAAATCTTCGTATTCTCCCCCTTGAACAATACCAAACAGGCCTTGCTCGTCCTGACGGGCATGGGCATTCAGACAACGTTCGGCCCAGCGGCTTGTCCGCTCAACTGACCGTTTCATGTAATCGTATTCTGCCGGATATGGAGGGCATTCGTCAAATGCCATCATAATATCAGAGCCGAGTGCGTTTTGGATCTCCATCGCTTTTTCCGGGGATAAAAACAGCTTATCTCCATTTAGGTGATTGCGAAAGTGAACGCCCTCTTCCTCTATATTACGAAACTTGCTTAATGAAAAGACCTGAAAACCGCCTGAATCTGTTAAAATTGCACGGTCCCAGTTCATAAATTTATGGAGTCCGCCCGCTTCTTTTACAATATCGTGCCCCGGGCGGAGCCATAAGTGATATGTGTTGCTTAAAATGATGCCAGCGTCCATTGCCTTTAGCTCTTCAGGCGCCATTGTTTTAACTGTCGCCAGTGTGCCGACCGGCATAAAAACAGGCGTTTCAAAGGAGCCATGGGGAGTATGCACTCTGCCCAGGCGCGCCCCTGTTTGTTTGCATTCTTTTATAAATTCATAGCGTATTGGTTGTTCAGCCACTTTTTATGAGGCCTCCTGTTCTCAAGTTATATAATCAGCATTGCGTCGCCGAAGCTGAAGAAACGGTATTCCTCTTCAACCGCATGGTTATACGCACGCAGGACGTTTTCTCTGCCTGCAAGCGCACTGACCAGCATAATCAATGACGATTTCGGCAAATGAAAGTTTGTAATCATTCCGTCAATGCCTTTGAATTCATAGCCTGGATAAATAAAAATAGATGTCCATCCGCTTGATGCTTTAAATCGCCCATCATGTTCACCGGCAATCGTTTCAAGCGTGCGGGTTGAGGTCGTGCCGACAGAAATAATCCGTCCGCCCTTTTCCCTTACGCTGTTTAAAGCCGCGGCCGTTTCTTCTGACATTTGATAGAACTCTGCATGCATATTATGCTCTTCCACTTCATCGGCACTGACCGGACGAAACGTTCCGAGACCGACATGCAGTGTGATGAACTCAATTTGAACGCCTTTGTCCTTTAGCTGCTGTAAAATGTCTTCCGTGAAATGAAGGCCGGCTGTAGGAGCAGCGGCAGATCCGATTTCTTTTGAAAACACCGTTTGGTAGCGCTCTCTGTCATCAAGCTGTTCCTTAATATATGGCGGAAGCGGCATTTCTCCGAGTGATTCCAGCACCTCATAAAAAATACCGTCATAATGGAACTCAACTTTTCTACCGCCATGCTCCAGCTCTTCCGTGCAGACAGCTTTTAATCTACCGTCTCCAAATGTTACAACGGTTCCTTTTTTTACCCGTTTTGCCGGTTTGACGAGTGTTTCCCACCTGTCACCGGCTTCCTGTTTCAGCAAAAGCAGTTCTACTTTTGCCCCTGTATCCTCTTTTGTTCCGAATAACCGGGCAGGCAAAACGCGGGTATTGTTCAGGACGAGACAATCCCCTTCTTTAAAGAAACTGATAATCTGTTTAAATGAGCTGTCTGTCAGCTCTCCTGTATGTTTATCAAGCACCATCAGCCTTGAAGCATCACGCTGTTCCAATGGCACCTGTGCAATTAAACGTTCCGGAAGTTCAAAATCAAATAAATCAACTTTCATAATTTCACCTTTATTCTAGTCTTTTGTTATTTCATTCTGCCGAAAAGATTAAGCAAGATTGATAATACCACACTTATGATAATACAAGTGACAACCGGGAAGAAAAACGTGACATTTCCTTTTTTCACAAAAATATCTCCCGGCATCTTGCCAACAAAATGCCAAATTGCTCCGATGATAAGCAAAACAGCACCAAGAATCATAATGATCTTAGGAAATTCAGTCATATCGAGGGGCCTCCATTTGAAAATGATGATAAACGGCCGGTGTGACGATCCTTCCCCGCGGCGTTCTCTGGATAAAACCGATTTGCAGAAGATACGGTTCGTACACATCTTCAATCGTATGCGGTTCTTCGCCAATCGTGGCTGAAATTGTATCTAGCCCCACTGGACCGCCGTTAAATTTTTCGATCATTCCCATCAGCAGCTTGTGATCAATGTGATCCAAGCCGAGACGGTCAACTTGAAGCCGCTCCAAAGCGTCCTGAGATATCTCTTCTGTAATCCGGCTGTCGCCTAACACCTGTGCAAAATCCCGGACCCTTCTCAGCAGGCGGTTCGCCACCCGCGGCGTTCCTCTTGATCTTCTGGCAATCTCAAGCGCTGACGGCTGATCAATTTCAACCTCAAACACATCAGCCGTTCTCGTAACAATATCAGCCAGCTCTTCTTGTGTATAATACTCAAGCCGCGACATAACGCCGAATCGATCTCTTAACGGCGCCGTCAAAAGCCCTACTCTTGTCGTGGCGCCGATCAATGTAAAAGGCGGAAGATCAAGACGGACTGAACGGGCAGAAGGCCCTTTTCCAATGACAATATCAAGACAAAAATCTTCCATTGCCGGATAAAGCACTTCTTCAATCGATCTGTGCAGCCTATGTATCTCATCGATAAATAATACATCCCCCGGCTCGAGCGCCGTTAAGATCGCAGCCAAATCACCCGGTCTTTCAATCGCAGGGCCCGAAGTCGTCCGCAACTCCACTCCCATTTCGTTGGCGACGATGGATGCAAGCGTCGTTTTTCCGAGCCCAGGCGGACCGTACAAAAGAACATGATCAAGCGTTTCCTGTCTCATTTTTGCGGCATCTATAAAAACACGCAAATTCTCTTTTACCTTATGCTGCCCGATATATTGAACCAGGCGCTGAGGCCTCAGGCTTTGCTCTATCACTGATTCATGGTTGTCTGCTTCACTTGAGACGAGCCGTTCATCCATGAACATCACCTTACTTCAATAGTTTTTGTAATGCTTTTTTTACGTATTGGTCTGTTGTCAGACCAATATCCTCTTTTAAGTGAGGAAGTACCTTTTTGATTTCTTTTTCGGCATAACCGAGTACCCTGAGGGCCTCGAGTGCTTCTTCAAGCGCCGTTTCTGCCGTTTGTTTATCAAGTCTTTCTTCATGATTGAACAGGTTCTCAATCATTTCAGGCACGACGTCAGCCAGCTTTCCTTTTAAATCAAGGATAATCTGGCGCGCAGTTTTTTTGCCGACGCCCGGAAACTTGACTAAAAAGGCTTCATCTTCATTTTCAATTGCTTGAATGACCGCTCCCGGGTCACCTGATCCCAGAATGGCGAGTGCCCCTTTTGGACCGATACCGGTCACATTTAACAGCTTTGTAAAGAGCGCTTTTTCCTCCCTTGTTGAAAAGCCGTATAGTAAAAACGCATCCTCTCTTACATGATGGTACGTAAAAATGGTTTCTTGACTTCTCTCCTTATATATAAACGGATTTGGCGTAAAAATCTGATAGCCGATGCCGCCGTTTTCTATCACAATATATTGGGGAGAAACATAATCAATCGTCCCTTTAACAAATTCGATCACGAACATTCACCTCTTTGACTGTTCTTCATTGTACCATAAAAACAGCAAAAGGCTTAAAGAAAAGTTAACATATGTTCGCTTGTCTTTCGTTGTTCCACGAAAAAAAAGACATGAGCACATGTCTTCAATCAGCAGTGGTCACCCGCTGTACGTCTTGATATGTTCTATGACATCTTTAAACTCCGCTTTCGTCCGAAACGGAATGCCTTTTTCGAGATTTTTTTGCATATGGCTCTCCAGTCTTTCTAAGTCAATTTGAAAAAAAGATTGAATGGGTTCAGAATCCGACTCCGGCCGTCCATGAAAGGTGGAAATCACTCCACTGTCAGAAACGCCGATATACCCATTCACCTTGCTGAGCGGAGAAATATCGTCCACCTGCTTCCGAAATAGAACGTACCCATTTTTTTGTTCGACAAGCGTCCATCCCGCATAATCCGCCCAAAAGTCATCCATGGAGAGCACCTTTTCACGCTTATGCTCGATGCTGACCTCTCCATCCAAATACACTTTTTCAAGCTGCACATGTACCTGCAGCGGTTCATAGTGCTCCACTTCTGCCCCTATTGCGCTGGGAGCACCCATTACAAAAGCTGCGGCTGAGCAAAAAAAACCCAGCAACAGATACGCAGTGCTAAACCGTTTCACCTTTTACACCTCTTTGCACACGTTTATGACTAGTCTGACCAAAGAGGCTACTGCTTAACCGTTTTCTCAAAATTTGTTTGCACATTTTTCCTGACAAGCCGTTCTTCTGGATACATATCGGCGTGTCGTTCCGAAATCGTCAGAAACTGTGTCAGGAAAGCACTGAGAAAATATAATGCCGCAAAAATCCATATCACGCCGCCTGCGCCGAGCGGTCCGATAAAAAGGCTCACGATGCCGGGAGCAATAAAGGCGCATAGCCCCGAGCCCAGATTTAATACGGACATGGCAGCACCTTTGTTAGCAGGCGCAAGCGTCGGCAAAAGCGCGCTTAACGGAACATATCCGGCCAGTGCCGCACCGTAGCAGCAGGCAATGATCATCAGCACCCAGTACTGATGGCCGATTAATTGCGGCGTGTAATAAAGCGCCAGTGTAAAAATGCCGCAGCCGACACCGCCGAACCACATGACTGTATTTCGCCAGCCCAGTTTGTCTCCGACTGCGCCGAAAATGATGTTAAATACAATGTTGACAAAAAACAGCGTTCCCCAAATTTGCAGCCACTCTGAAACAGAATAGCCGTAACGCGCCAAATATGTAGGAAGAAATATCGCAAATCCAAATTGTCCGAGAGCATTAATTGTCTTGACCACGCCGCCGATGCCGACTTTAGGATTTTCAAACATAATTGTAAATGCCTTCGACAGCTCTTTCCATTTCGGCTGATCTTGTTTCTGTACAGGCATAAATTTATCTTTATTAAAAAATAATGCGAGAACTCCGCCTGCTGCCACAAATAAGAGAGCGCTCCAAAGCGTATTGATTTCTCCAATTGCCGGAACCGCATAGCTCGAATAAAACGGCCCAAGCACGTTCAGGCCGCACGTGAACATAAACCAAAACCATCCGACGGCTTTACCAAGGATTTGCTGAGAGGTGCTGTATGATACCCATACTAGAAACGAGTATGCAAACAGCGGGTATCCCAAGCCCCTGAGCGCGTAGCTGCCCAAGAGAGCCGGATAGTACATATGAGGAATCGCCCAGCCGATAAAAGCAACTGAACCGAGGATAAAAGCTAGTAAACCGACCGTCATCGTTTTCCTTGGCCCCCAAGTCTGGACAAAGGTTCCTGATAGCCAAGCCGAAATCGTGACCGCAATGCCATACACCGTAAATAGAGAAGCAGATTGCTGCATACTGAGACCGTGATCAACAAGAAAAGGAGACAGCCATCCTTGCTCAAGTCCGTCTCCAACCATAAAGATGACCACACCAATATAACCCCAAATCATGTGAGAAGGAATCCCAATTTTGTTTAGAGCATTTCCTTTAGCATGTGCTGTATTCATGATTTCCACCGCCTACTTTTTATAAAGTATCAATGGAATGTATATACCCAAGCTTGCTGTATTGTAATCCTTTCTTTCTGAATATTAAAAAACAATTTTTTCAGTATGTTCAATGGTGACAGGCATGCCTAAAGCGAGCGACTGCTGAGCCGCCCTTGCTATTCGTTCCGCCTGAAAGCCGTCATCGCCGGTGCAGGCAGTCTCTCGATTTGTTTGGATGGCTTCTGCAAACTGAAGAATCTCCTCTACATAGGCTTCCTTATAGCGTTCGGGGAAAAAGAAATGCGGTTTATCCTTCATGACAGCGTCAGCGGTCGACACTTCTACCGTAGTCGGCCTGCTATTGTCCGCTGCTGCCGAGCCTTTCGTGCCGAAAACCTCGACCCGCTGGTCATATCCGTATACAGCTTGACGGCTGTTGTCTATCACACCCATGGCACCATTTGCAAATGTCAGGGTAATGACAGCCGTATCAATGTCCCCCAGCTCTGCAAAGGACGGATTCACCAAAGCCGCTCCTTTTGCATACACTTCCGTCACTTCACTTCCCATGATGTATCTGGCCATATCAAAATCATGAATCGACATATCGATAAAGAAGCCGCCTGATGTGCGAACATAATCAACATTCGGCGGTTCAGGGTCCCGTGACGTAATTTTTAATAAATGAGGCGTGCCGATTTCACCATTTGAGACAATGGTTTTGATTTTCCTAAAATGAGGGTCGAAACGGCGGTTAAACCCGACTTGCAGCTTAACCCCATGTTTCCGGACGGCCGCAAGTGCCTCCTTCGTTTCATCGGGAGAAAAACTGATTGGTTTTTCACAAAAAATATGTTTTTTCGCCTCAGCTGCTTCTCTGATGATTTGGATATGTGTGTTTGTTGGCGAACAGATAAAAACAGCGTCAATATCAGGATCAAGCAATAAATCTCTATAGTCAGCGGTTATGTATTCAATGTGGTGACTGGCGGCCCAATCCTGTAAACAGCTTGCAGAAATATCAGAAACCGCTTTTATTTTCATATGAGGAATCCGATGTATATTTTGAACATGAAGTTTGCCGATGCGCCCTGCACCGATAATTCCTGTCACCATCTGTTTCGTCATAGCGTGTTCCCCCTTGAAAGTTTACGAAAGCGCTTTATTTCAAATTAATAGTATCCCATTTGTAAGCGCTTTTCAAGGAGTGGAATAAACGTTTTCATGTCTCTTTTATCACAATCAAAGCTTATAGGTAGCCTTCTTTCCCAAGACCAGATACACTATATTTAGGCTCTTTTTCCTGAACAGTTTTGGATTTTCCTATAAACAACTGCATAAAATAGAGCAAAGAAGGTGAATGAAATGCTGACAAAAGCAGAGGCACTGGCCCATTCAGTCATATACCGCCAAAACAGCAGATTTGATAAAGTCAAAGAGAAACCCGAGGAATTGACATTAATCGGCAAGGGACGAAGCGCCTATGTGTTTGCCATAACAGAAGGTGACCGAAAAATGGCGCTGAAGGTATTTTTTCCGGAGTATCAAGCGACAGCCGTCAAAGAAGCAGCGATTTATGAAAAATTAGCCGGATCCGCATTCTACCCTGACATTTATGAAACTGGTGATTCATTTATTTTAATGGAATATATTAAAGGCGATACGTTTTATAACTGCCTGAAAAAAGGCATCGCGATCAGCGACGATATGATTCAGCAGGTAGAGGACGCACTTTCTGACGCCCGTGCAGCCGGTCTCAACCCGTCAGACATTCATTTGCGCAATCTGATTCTGACAGAATCCGGAGCAGTGCGGGTCATTGATGTCGCGAGATTTGAACAGACGAAAACGTGCACACAGTGGGATGATTTAAAAACGGCGTATCATACGCTTTATAAAAAGCCGATTTTCCCGAAAAAAATCCCGGGCTTTTGGCTTGAGCTTATTGCTTTTTTATATAAAAAAGATTGGTTTCAGAAGCACGTAGCACAACGGAAAAGAAAATATTCTTCATAGAAAAGGCAGCCGCATAAGCGGCTGCCTTTATCATTTTATTTTTACTTTCTGAGAGCAGAAATCAATTTCATTTGTTCAGGCGACAGCTTGATGCGATATCCTCTCACACTCAAATAAACCGCTTCTGAGTTCTTTTCGCTGGAATGACAATATGTGTTTTCCATTTCTGTCTCCCCCACCCTTTATCTACTTTCCTTTATCATACCTGCACTTTATTGAGGAAATTTTAAAGAAATGTAAAGATCGTATAAAATCCGTGATATGGTAAAATGAGAGAAAAAAAGGGAGAGAGTCACATCAAAACACGCAGTAAAGTCCCTCTTATTATATTCTCATGTCTTCTGTTCTTCGGCGGTGCCGTTTATTGGATGTTTTTTTCACTCAAAAACGTTCCGAAAGGCAGCCTCGTACAATCAGTGGCATCTCCGGACGGAAGCTATACGCTAAACACTTATGTATCCAAAAATACCTTAGGCTTAGATGCCGCCAGAGGCGAACTCGTGAATGAAAAAACACTTGTCAAAAAAACAATCTACTGGAATTATCCTGACAGCAGACCAGCTGTTAAATGGTTGAACAACAATACAGTAAAAATCGGCGGCCAGACTTTACATCTTGATATCGATGAAACTTATGATTGGCGAAAGGATGATCATTGGATTCGTGAGGAACCGCCGCAAGCATCAGTGAGGTAAGATGATGAAAGATCCTATCGCCTTACCTTTTATATGCGCAACGGCAGAGCTTGGCTATTTATTTCTCTAGGACTGTTTCACAATTGGTGACCTGCCTTTTTAAACAGAAACGCGGCGTACTTCATACGCTGCGCTTTTTTTACCCCATTCTCCCCTCTTATGATCATTTACACGTTATATAATGTGACAGATCGATTGTAAAAATAGTTCAATTAGCCCAAAATCCTCTTTATAAAATGAAATCGAAACGACATGAGGAGGAAGCTTGATGGCAGATTTTGTTGCTAGTTTAAACGCGGTCTTATGGAGTACACCCGTCATTTATACTTTATTAGGAATTGGTTTGATCTTTTCTATTGTGACCCGTTTTTTACAAGTCAGACACATCAAAGAAATGATTGTGCTGATGTTTCAAGGAAAGAGCTCAGAGGCAGGGGTATCTTCTTTTCAAGCATTATCAATCGCGCTGTCCGGCAGGGTGGGAACCGGGAACATTGCAGGGGTGGCAACAGCAATTGCCTTCGGCGGACCCGGCGCGGTGTTCTGGATGTGGGCCATTGCTTTTATCGGTGCTTCGAGCGCCTTTGTTGAATCTACTCTTGCCCAAATTTATAAAGTGAAACAAGGCGGCCAATATCGAGGCGGACCCGCTTATTATATAGAAAAAGGATTAGGTATTAAATGGTTTGCTGTTTTATTTGCGGTTGCGGCCCTGATTGCAATGGCTCTCCTTATGCCAGGGGTCCAGTCCAACTCCATTGCAGCGGGCGTCCAAAATGCATTCGGCATATCTCCTGCCATTACTGGCTGTTTTCTTGTTCTCTTATTAGGTTTTATCATTTTCGGAGGTGTAAAACGTATTGCCAGTGCAGCACAAATGATTGTCCCGTTTATGGCAGTCGGATACATTCTGCTATCCCTGATCATCATTGTGATGAATATTTCTGAACTGCCTGCTGTCATATCTTTGATTTTCAGAAGTGCATTTGCGTTAGATTCCGCATTCGGCGGTCTCATCGGCATGGCCATTTCATGGGGCGTCAAACGAGGCGTTTATTCAAACGAAGCCGGCCAAGGAACAGGTCCTCATCCCGCTGCAGCTGCAGAGGTGTCCCATCCAGTAAAGCAGGGATTGGTTCAGGCATTTTCTGTTTATATCGACACTTTATTTGTATGTTCCGCTACAGCATTCATGATTTTATTTACGGGTATGTACAATACACAGGCTGCCGACGGATCATTTATTGTCAATCACCTGAAAGGCGTAGAAGCTGGACCCGGCTTCACTCAGGCCGCCATTGACAGTGTGCTGCCCGGCTTTGGTGCAGGCTTTGTCGCTATTGCTTTGTTCTTCTTCGCTTTTACAACCATCATGGCTTATTACTACATCGCTGAAACAAATATCGCGTATTTAGCGAGAGGCAGAGAAAGCAAGTGGGCTATGCTTGGCTTAAAACTGATCATTTTAGCCGCGACATTCTACGGTGCGGTCAAAACCGCTACACTCGCTTGGGCTCTAGGTGACGCGGGACTTGGCATTATGGTTTGGCTGAACGTCATTGCCATTGTTTTGCTCGCCAAGCCAGCGCTTATTGCGTTAAAGGATTATGAGCAACAGAAGAAACAAGGGTTAGACCCAGTCTTTGATCCTAAAACTCTCGGCATCAAAAACGCTGATTTCTGGGAGAAAGAATACATCCACGAAAAAGAGCACGTCTCTTAAGTGAAAAAAGACCGGCCTGAGATCACTTCGCGCCGGTCTTTTCATATTACTGGTAATTGGTATACACTGCCTGAACATCATCATCGTCTTCAAGCGCATCGATCAATTTTTCCAGTTTTTCAACAGCCTCGTCATCAGCGCCTGCATATGTTTTCGGTATCATGGTCACCTCAGCTGAATCGACAGGATAATCCCTTTCAATTGCTGCTTTTACCTTTTCAAAACGTTCAGGCGCTGATAATACTTCAAAGTATTCATCCTCTGTCCGCAGCTCTTCGCCGCCCGCTTCTATGACATCAAGCATCAGTTCATCCTCTTCTATTTGCCGCTCTGTACGGTCAATTGCAATGTATCCCTTCCGTTCAAATAAAAATGCTACACATCCGCTTTCTCAGACTTCCGCCGTTTTTATTGAAAGCTGTCCGCACATTTGTCGCCGTACGGTTTTTATTATCAGTTAAGCACTCCACCATGACGGCAACCCCTGATGGGCCGTAGCCTTCATAGATGATTTCCTCATAGCTGCTTCCGTCCTGGTTTCCTGCGGCTTTTTTAAGGGCACGGTCTATATTTTCATTTGGCATATTGGCGCCTTTTGCTTTTTCAATCACAAGCCGCAATGCTGAATTTGCTTCAGGATCGGCTCCGCCTTGCTTCGCAGCCACATAAATTTCTTTAGCAAGCTTCATAAATATTTTACCGCGCTTTGCATCTTGCGCATTTTTTCTTTTTTGTATGTTTTTCCATTTAGAATGGCCAGCCATGCTTTCACCTTCCTTGATATTTCTATGTACACTTTAATGGGTATTGCAATCCGTTGTAAAGAAAAAGACCGCCGGGAATCACTCTCCGGCAGCCTTCTTAGTCCTAGCGTCTGTTCATTTTATGAAGTCTTGTGAACAGACCTTTATCTGTAGATACTTGAACGTCACGGCCATCCGCATAGTTTCGTGCGGCTTTTGTGACATTTTGTCTGTCAGACTTTGTGAAATCAGCGTGGCTTCTGACTGCGATGACGACTTTGTCATCCGTGACCATGACTTGTGTGTCATTGACGTTTTTGACTTGTTTCACACGATTGGCGATTTTTGCGGCAAGTCTTCTGTTCTCTTGGTTGTCATACCCGTTGTTGTTCGTCCCATTTCGGTTCATGTTTCTGTTATTAGTGTTGTTATATGTTCCGTCTGTTGTCAATGGGACGCGATCATCGGCAGTAACACGGTCGTTTACATTGGTTGTGTTTCGGTCACGGCCGTTCTGGCCGTTTTGGTCTTCCATCAATTCAGAGACCGGGCCATCGTGATCCATCCCGTCTCCCTGTCTGTCAGCGTCGTTCTCATTTGTATAATATCCGATTGGACGGGTATTACCGTTATTACCATTATTACGCGTATCATTAAGGGCATCATTATTTGCGCCGCATGCTGTTAATCCGGCTGTCATCAAAATGAGGCCTGCAATTGTTAACTTTCTACCCAATGGAAAAACCCCCCTGAGGACTGATTGAGCATGTTGTGCTCGTTTTTATCATGCGCATCAGGGAGATATGTTAAGCGTGTCAGTTATGACCATTCGTCATATACAAAACAATAACCAAAAAAAGGAACGATTTACATCGTCCCGAGCAATCATTCACTTTCTTCTTCCGGCCGTCCAAACATCTGATTTGTTGAAGGCTGATTTGGCATGGATGTTCCGGCTCCATACGGATTCGGATTTGCTCCTCCGTAAGGCATATAAGGCGTTCCATATGCGCCTCCCTGATAACCAGGTGCTGAGAAGTATGGCTGCTGATCATCGTCACACCCGCAATCATCATGATCCTTAAATGGCGGCATATAACCATGCGCCATATTTGGCTGATAAGCACCCATCACTTGAGGAGCGCCATAATAAGGACCATATGGCATATGCCCATAAGGAGATCCATAAGCCGGCGATGCATATTGAGGCGCGCCGTGCGAAGGCTGATATCCGTAATGCCCGTGATGGCTGTTTTCATGATGCTGGTTATCATATTTACCCGGATCATATTGCGAAGGTGATACAAAACCTGGCTGGTAGCCATAAGGCTGATGCATCGGAAATGCATGTGCAGGATAGTATGGGTAGCACAGGCCGGATCCAGGCAGAACCGGTGAGACAGGAACCGGACATGGTACAAAATGGGTTGGATACGGATAATATGGCTGAACTGCCGGCATATTCGGAACAGTGTGGTGGATGTTTTCTTCTTCCAGACCGCCTACATCTGGCGCTTTAGGCGTATTAGGCATATTCGGATAATTTGCATTTTCCATATTACTCATTGCCTCCTGTTGTGGAAATTGATCTTGCATGTGATACATATGATCTATATTTCCGTCATGATGCTTTTTAGGCTCCTCCGGTTTAGGGGGTGACCAAGGCTGAAAAAGCTGATTCATATCATAATAATCGTTTACATCAGCTTCAGGATACACATTATCATGCAAATTCGGCATCGGCGGGACAAAAGGAACTGACTGCTTTTCTTTCGGTTTTGTGTCTTCTACGTCGACAACGGATTTAGGCTTCTCCTTGGAATATGGGTGTTCTTTCATCTCATTCCCGGATGCCGCCGGGCTTTTGCCAGCTTTTATCTCTTTTCTGACCGGAACACCTCCAGACGGCACTTTTATTTTCATCCCAGGCATGATTAAATCTGGATTGCTGAGCTGCGTATTGAGTTTTTTCACTTCCTCAACATCAACTCCGTACTTTTCAGCTATTTTCCAGAGTGAATCGCCTTTTTGAACGATATGGATTTTCAACGTTTTCCCCTCCTATGCAAAACGTGAACAGTTCAGTTGTGTGATTACAATATGTTTCTTCACAACATATGCCTGCTCAAAAGAAGTTATGAGTACAGGAGGGGAAATATTTCTGATTTACGTAATGGAAAGCATTCGATTCAGCGCAAGAAGGGCATCGTCCTGAATGACTTTCGGCACTTTGATCACGCCTGCTGGTTCTCCTTTTTCTATTTGTTCTAAAGACCAGAGCAAATGCGGGAGGTCAATTCGATTCATCGTCAGACACGGACACATATCCGGATTCAATGATTCGATCTGTTTGTCGGGATACTCTTGTATCAGTCGCTGAACAAGATTCATTTCTGTACCGATTGCCCACTTGCTTCCCGGCTGAGCGTGGCTGATGGTATCAATAATATATTTCGTTGATCCGCTGTCGTCACTTTGCATTACAACTTCATGAGAGCACTCGGGATGAACAATGATCCGGATGTCAGAATCTCGTTCTCTCAAATCATTTATATTTTTCACAGTGAATTTTTCATGAACAGAGCAGTGGCCTTTCCAAAGTATAACCTTGATATCGTTTTGTTCTGCTTCGTTCTCCAATTGATCTTGAATCGGGTCCCAGACAGCCATGTCTTCAAGCGGGATACCCAGTTCATAAGCGGTGTTTCTTCCTAAATGCTGATCAGGCAGAAATAAAATGCGTTTTTTCTGTGTAAACGCCCACTCAAGCACTTTTTTTGCATTCGATGAGGTTACAGTCGCTCCACCGTGCTTTCCGACAAATGCCTTGATCTCCGCAGTGGAATTCACATAGGTTAATGGTATGATCGTGTCGCCGAATATATGCTGAAGTTTCTCCCACGCCCTGTTCGTCTGCTGCATATCAGCCATATCAGCCATGGAACAGCCCGCTCTCATATCTGGCAGGATGACCGTTTGGTCCGCACCCGTCAGCATATCAGCGGTCTCTGCCATAAAATGTACGCCGCAAAATACAATATATTCCGCATTCTTATTTTTTTCGGCCATTTGGGCAAGCTGGAGAGAATCGCCCGTTTGGTCCGCAAACTGAATCACTTCATCCTTTTGATAATGATGGCCTGGAATAAGCAGCCTGCTCCCGAACTTTTCCTTAATGGCGGCAACACGTCTCTCCATCTCCCCCATTGACAGACCTTTATAATGATCAGGCATCATTTCAAATTGCTTCATTGCATCAAGAATTGACATAATCGCACTCCTCCACTGGCTGATTTGTTAACGCCACATCCATGCTGATATCTAAGCTTTTGACCGAATGAGTCAGAAACCCCAAAGAAATATAATTCACACCTGTTCCTCTAAAAGTGGGAAGAGATTCTAATGTAATGCCTCCGGAAGCTTCGGTTTTAATGTGATCCGGTGTGATATTTGCAAAATGGCGGACAGTATCAGGCGGACAATTGTCAAACATAATGACATCCGCTTCAGCAAGAATGGCTTCTCTGAGCTGCTCCTCAGATTCAATTTCCACTTCAATATTCACCATGTGCCCTGCCGCCTGTCGCGCTTTTTCACACGCCTTTACAATGGAACCGCAAGCTGCAATGTGATTATCTTTGATCATGATTCCGTCGTATAGGCCGAATCGATGGTTATATCCTCCTCCGACCCTGACCGCATATTTTTCGAGCATTCTTAACCCCGGCGTCGTTTTCCTTGTGTCACAAATCTTAATTTGATCATCATCAAGCCGTGCAACAGCATGTCTTGTCATCGTCGCAATCCCCGACATCCTTTGAATAAGATTTAATACTACCCTCTCTCCAGAAAGAAGAGCAGCCGCCGGCCCGCGTAAGACGGCAATCACATCACCCTTTTGCAAATGATCTCCATCTTTTTTGTGCAAACACGCCTGAACCTTTTCATCTAATAAAGCAAAGCCTTCTTTAATCACCGCAGCTCCGGCGAAAATGCCGTCTGACTTTGCAACAATTGAGGCCTCACAGTTCTGTCCTTCAAAGATGGACTGTGATGTAAGATCTCCCGTCCCTATATCCTCATGAAAAAAGTGATTCAGCAATTTTTTCAGCTGTAAAAGATTCATTTTTCCAAATCCCTTCGTTTTTTCTCATTCTTGTTCCCTTTTTTGTATGGACAATTTGGAGTCCTTGCCAGCCTGCATCAGCCTGAGGGACATCAATTCGAAAATGCGCCCCCCTGCTTTCTTCCCGCAATAGAGCAGACGAGGTCATCAGCTTTGCAACCTGCCACAAGTGAGAAAGCTCCAGCTGCGGAATTGTGATATCCTTCACATTTAACGTCTGAGAAGGGAGCCCATATAGCCAATTGCTCATCTCAATCAGTCTGTCTTTTTCTCTTATTATGGACATATCGCTTGTCATTCTGTTTTGCAGTTCAGAAAGCTCAATATTCGGCACCTCATAAACTCCTCTGGCTTCACTGGTGAATTGACTATACCTGTTATCAACCGGTTTTCTCATGATGTGTTCTGCTGCTCGTTTCCCAAACACAAGTGCCTCCAGCAAGGAATTGCTCGCAAGACGATTGGCTCCATGTAAGCCGGTGCATGCTGTTTCCCCTATCGCGTAAAGCCCGGGCACAGTTGTTTCTCCCCACCGATTGACTGAAACGCCACCCATTAAAAAATGCATTCCCGGCGCAACAGGTATTTTTCTTTTACGAATATCGACTCCTGCCTTTTCACAAATAGAGGTGATTGTGGGAAAACGCACTTCGAAGTCAGAAATAGCACTGCAATCGATATACACACGTTTTCCTTTTGCTATTTCTTCATGAATGATCCGCGAGACGACGTCCCGTGGTGCTAAATCCTCCAGCGGGTGCCGTCCGGCCATAATGCGGCGGCCGTTTTGGTCTGTTAAAAAACCGCCCTCACCTCTGACTGCCTCAGAAACAAGCCCACACGAGACGCCATTTTTGACAAGCAGTGTAGGGTGAAACTGGGCAAACTCTAAATCAGTTAATTCCGCTCCGGCCCGATAAGCAAGTGAAAGACCGTCACCTGTGACAGATGGATCGTTCGTATGGTGCTGAAACAAGCTTCCGCATCCGCCAGCTGCCAGCACAATCTCATCTGCATGCCGAAAATTGATCCGACCGCGGCTGTCTTTCGTTACGACACCAACACAGCGCCCATTCTTCATCAGCATATCAACCGCTGTTTCATTCTCGATTACTTCGATTTGGCTTTTGATTTGTTTGAGCAAATAATCAATGAGCATGCTGCCTGTAGCGTCACCGCCTGCATGAAAAATGCGGTTGTTCGTATGGGCTCCTTCCCTGCCGAGGCTGACGTGGCCTTGTTCATTCCGGTCAAATGGAAAGTCATTCTCCAGAAAATTCTCGATAATGGTTTTTCCTTCAAGTAAAACGTCTGATACGATGTTTAGATCGTTATGTCCGCAGCCTGCATATAACGTATCCTCCATATGAGCCGCAATAGAGTCATCTTTTGCATAAGCCGCAGCAATTCCTCCCTGTGCATGTCTTGAATTGCTGTTTTTTATGCCTTTTTTCGTGATGACAGTCACCTGGTATGATGGCGGAAGTGCAGAAGCCAGGGCAAGTGCTGCCGCTCCTGAACCAATGACCGCAATCGTCTTTATAGACATATGCCACCTCCTGTTGTTTACACCTGTCTTGACACCTATATTTACACAAGGATAAAATAAACTCAAGAGTTTTTTATGAAGAACATATGGGGGAAAGACCGGATGATTTATTTAGATTATGCAGCAACCACGCCAATTTGCGAGGAAGCTCTGGACGTTTTTCAGAAGCTCAGCATTGAAATGTACGGAAATGCCAGCAGTTTGCATGATGCTGGGGGAAAAGCAAAGCATATACTGGAGTACTGCCGGGGGAAACTAGCTGCCATAATCGGCGGAGAAACAGATGGGATATATTTTACAAGCGGCGGCACTGAATCCAATTTTCTTGGCATTCAATCATTGTTAAACGGCCTGCCAAAAACAAAAAGACATTTTATTACGACGGCCATGGAACATCAATCAATCCATAACTGTGCTGCTTTTCTGCATAATCATGGCTTTGACGTGACAATCATTAAGCCTAATGAGTATGGACTTATTACCGAGGAAATATTGGCAGCCCATATTCGACCGGACACAGGCCTGGTTTCTATTCAGCATGCCAATTCAGAAACAGGAATTATTCAGCCCATTAAACACCTGGCGTCGTTTCTTCACAACAGGCAAATTCTTCTTCATTGTGATGCGGTTCAAACATTCGGCAAACTGCCCATCAATACGGAGGAAATGGGGGTGGATGCTCTATCTGTATCCAGTCACAAAATCCACGGCCCTAAAGGAGTCGGAGCCGTCTATATTCGACCGGACGTAAATTGGAAACCAGTATACCCTGACACCGCTCACGAGAATGGATTTCGAGCAGGAACGGTAAACGTACCGGGTATCGGAGCCTTTACAGCGGCAGCGGAGCTGATCACAAATGAAATGGAAAAACAGATATCCCACAATCAAATGCTGAGACAATACTTTTTAGACCAAATCGGTATTCGGTCTCTCCCTGTAACCCTTGCGGCAGATGGTACAAACACAGAATGTCTGCCCCATATTATCGGGTGTTTTTTTGGCTCATTTGAAGGACAATATGTTATGTTAGAATGTAATCGGAATAATATTTGCATTTCAACGGGAAGCGCTTGTTCTGCAGGTTATCACGGGCCGTCTGAAACGATGAAAGCGTTAAGAAAAACAGAACAGGAAGCCTTGCAATTTATCCGGATTTCTTTCGGAAGAAACACAACCACTGAACAGCTGGATATGTTATTACATACGTTTACAGCGCTTTTGGAACAAAGGAAAGGAGAATATCATATTGACCGAAGAATTAAAGCTCATGGGCGCCAATAGGCGTGAGCAGCTTCTTTTGTGGCTGAAGGAATCCCAATCGCCGCTGACAGGAGGAGAGCTCGCCAAAAAAGCAAATGTTTCAAGACAGGTGATCGTTCAGGATATCTCGCTTTTAAAAGCGAAAAATGAGCCGATTATCGCCACAAGCCAAGGGTATGTCTATCTGGACGCCGCCGCTCAAAAGCATCAGCAGGCAGAAAGAATCATAGCGTGTTTGCACGGACCTGAACGGACAGAAGAGGAATTGCAGCTCATCGTGGATGAAGGGGTAACTGTAAAAGACGTAAAAATTGAGCACCCTGTATACGGCGATTTAACTGCAGCGATCCAAGTCGGCACGCGAAAAGAAGTCAAACATTTCATCAAAAAGATCAATTCCACAAATGCCGCCTATTTATCACAGCTGACAGATGGTGTGCATCTCCATACACTGACAGCGCCGGATGAACATCGCATCGATCAAGCCTGTCAAGCGCTCGAGGAAGCCGGCATTTTGATTGAAGACTAAAAAAAGCCCTATTAGGGCTTTTTATAATTGATAAGATTGATATGTACCAAGCAGCTTTACTTTGCACCCGAGCGCTTCAAGCTCCTGCATAGCTCCAGGGATTAATACTTCATCAAACGCCTGTTCAATATCAATAATAAAGAAATAATTCCCTAACCCGGTTTTGGTCGGACGGGATTCGATTTTTGACAGGTTTAAGTTTCTCCAAGAAAAAGCAGACAGCACTCTATGCAGCGCTCCGGATTGATCATCCTGAGGAAGCATCACCATCAATGTTGTTTTTGGTCTTGAATTCAATTTTGAATTCACTTCAAAGGTTATATTTTCATCAGGAGACAGAATAACAAATCGCGTATGATTGTCTCTATAGTCCTGTATATCCCGTTTTACGATTTTTAATCCGTATGTAGAAGCCGCCATTTCATTGGCAATCACCCCGATATTCAGCTCGGGATGGTCACTGACAAACTTTGCCGCCGCTCCAGTTGAATTGGCGTATTCATACGGAACGGAAGAAAAATGCCGATGGAGAAACTTATGGCACTGCGCAATCGCATGTGAGTGCGAATAAATTTTGTTCAGGTCTTTCCACGCATTCTCTCTGGAAGGATGAACGAGTAAGTGCTGATGTATCGGCAATGTCATTTCACCTACGATAGGCAGAGGCTGTTCATGTATTAAATAGTCTATTGTTAAGTTTACTGATCCTTCTAATGCGTTCTCTAAAGGTACAAAAGCGAAATCAACCTCACCTGCAACTGCCGCATCTATACATTCCGGTATCGTGCGGTAAGCAACATGCTCGGCGCCATTTAGAAAACAAGAACTGACTGCTAGATGTGTGAATGTAGCTGCTGGACCTAAGTAACCGACTTTCATGACGATATTCTCTCCCCTTACGCTCCTGAACCTAATATTTCAACCTTTTCTACAAAGTCAAACTTTCTCATCTTGTTCATTAATGTATGAATGTCCTCTTCCATTGCAGACGTACTGATAGACAGCGTTACGTTTGCTCTCCCTTGAAGCGGAATGGTCTGGTGAATGGAAAGAACGTTGCTTCCAGAGTCAGCCACCGCCTGAAGGAGCTGAGATAACGCGCCTGAGCGATCCTCTAAATGAAAGAAAAGTGTGATAATTTGTTCTTTAACCATTGTATAAAAAGGAAAAACGGCATCTCTGTATTTATAAAATGCGCTTCTGCTTAAATCTACCTTTTGAACGGCGTCTGCCACTGATTCTGCTTTTTTTCGATCCAGCAGTTTTTTGACTTCCAATGTTTTTCTCATCGCATCAGGCAACACATCTTCACGGACAAGATAAAACGTCTCCTCTTTCACTTGCATCCCCCCTTTTGAAAATAGAGAGCCTGATATCCAGGCTCTCACCCATCATTAATCAATAAATTCAAATTCAAATTCAAGAAGTCTGATAATGTCTCCGTCTTTGGCCCCGCGTTCTCTGAGTGCTTCGTCAACACCCATCCCCCGCATCTGTCTTGCAAATCGTTTAACAGATTCATCACGTGAGAAATCAGTCATCTTGAATAACCGCTCAAGACTGTCTCCTGAAAGCACAAAGACTCCGTCAGGTTCTCGCGTAATGTTAAATGGCACTTCTTCATTCTCCATCGTGTACATGACACGGTTTTGCGTAAGCTCTTCCTCGTCATACAGCGGGAATTCCGGAGTGTTTTCCAGCTGATTGGCGACTTCGTACAAAAGCTCGCGAAGACCTTCTCTTGTCACTGCACTGACTGGGAACACCGGATAATCATCCTTCAGCTTTTCTTTAAACCCTTCAAGATTTTCAGCCGCCTGCGGCATGTCCATTTTATTCGCGACAATAATTTGCGGGCGCTCCGTGAGACGCAAATTGTACTCGCTCAATTCCTGATTAATCGTCACATAATCCTCATATGGATCGCGGCCTTCCAAGCCGGACATATCAATGACATGAACGATAACGCGGGTCCGCTCAATATGGCGCAAAAATTGGTGGCCAAGCCCGACGCCTTGATGAGCCCCTTCAATCAGTCCAGGCAAATCAGCCATAACGAAGCTCCGTCCGTCATCTGTTTCGACCATGCCAAGATTCGGAACAAGTGTCGTAAAGTGATAATCCGCAATTTTCGGTTTGGCAGATGAAACGACGGACAATAAAGTCGATTTCCCTACACTTGGGAACCCGACAAGCCCGACATCTGCAAGCACTTTTAATTCAAGAACAACATAGCGTTCTTTTCCCGGTTCACCGTTTTCTGAGAGCTGAGGTGCAGGGTTTGCCGGTGTGGCAAAGCGTGAGTTTCCTCTTCCGCCTCTTCCGCCCATTGCGATGACTGCCCGCTGTCCATGCTCGGTTAAATCGGCAATGACCTGCTTTGTATCATCGTCTGTCACAACTGTGCCGGGCGGAACTTTAATGACCATATCCTCCGCATTTCGTCCATGCTGGTTTTTTGACATGCCATGTTCGCCGCGAATCGCTTTAAAGTGTTTTTTATATCTAAAATCCATAAGAGTACGGAGACCTTCGTCCACTTCAAAAACGACGTCTCCTCCCTTTCCGCCGTCTCCGCCGGCAGGGCCGCCTTTCGGCACATATTTTTCACGGCGAAACGCAACCATCCCGTTGCCTCCGTCGCCGCCTTTTACATACACTTTCACCTGATCTACAAACATAATGTCCTCCGTTCTAAACCGTTAAAAAACACCGCTAGTTCAACCCAATTTCAATTAGACATTCGTGACTTGTGATCCCAAAACGCATGATATCAAAGTCCTCATATCCATTTTGCCGAAAATCATCAAAGGCAGATATATTGGCAAAAGTGCCGTGAAAATCAAGGTACAGTATCAGCTGTCTGTCAGGATGATCGGTTTGAAGCGAAACGGTTAAATGATTTTCACTGCCTCTAGTAACTGCTTGTTCAAACAGATGAAACAGCTTTCTCATCAGTTTCGCCAATTTTTGATCATAAGCTGACAAATCCTTAATTTCCCCGAGAACTTCATATTCAAGCGTCATACATTGGGCTTTCCAATTAAACGTAAGAAAATCAAACGCTAAATGCGGTGTTTTCAGGTTTGAGAGCTTTGATTCGTGTTTAGCGTCTATCACCATTTCTTCAATGATTTCAAAGACGCGGTCATACTTCTGCAAGCTTAAGTTTCCTTTAATAAGCTGCAGCTTATTCATCCAATCATGCCGAGAATGGCTGAGAAGATGAATCAGTTCATTTGTTAAAGCTGTATCGCTTATATTTTCTTCTTGATTTTTTGAAACATCCTTCATTTTCGCACTCCCAATCATTTGATTTCTTATTTAGGAGTCTGTATAAGTGTGTATTATGAATTATAACAGAGAAGGCTTTGATAGAAAAACAATTGTTTTTCCCAGAAATATCATGTTCCTTTTTTCTGGCTTCGGTTGATTTTCAGCCAGGCAGAACATTTTATGTATTACTGCTTGGGGAACATATCCAGTGGGTTTGAGACATTCGTTCTCATTCTTGGCGGGGTCTGCTCGCACATACTCTGCATAACATTCTTGATGCTTACTCCGCATATTGCAAAAAAAACTCCAGTCATTATCGACCGGAGTTTTTGAATCATTATTGAGCTACAGGATATACGCTCACTTTTTTGCGGTCACGTCCGAAACGTTCGAATTTAACAGTTCCGTCGATTTTCGCAAAAAGAGTGTCATCTCCGCCGCGGCCCACGTTTTCACCTGGGTAAATTTTTGTTCCGCGTTGACGGTAAAGGATAGAACCGCCTGTTACGAATTGACCGTCAGCACGTTTAGCACCTAAACGTTTAGCCTCAGAGTCACGTCCGTTCTTTGTAGAACCTACTCCTTTTTTAGAAGCGAAAAACTGAAGATCTAATCTAAGCATGTAGCTCACCTCCTATATTATGTTTGTGGTCACACGCAAGTGATCTTTGTAATCCCGTTCGATTGTCTCTAACGAAACAATCATGCCTTCAATCAGCAGCTGAGCTTTTTGGCGCGCCTCCGGATCGAGAGATTCAGGGAATTCAAAGTAAAAATAACCCCCATCTTCTCCTATATCAAGAAGCGGCTCGAAGCCCGCCAGCGCGATGACCGCGTTAACGGATCCAAACACAACAGCTGTCACTCCGGCACAAACGAGATCTTGTCCATGTTCAGCAAAATTCGCGTGGCCCGTCATTTCAAAAGACAATACGCTTTTGTCAGCACGGGACCTTCTGATTGTTGCCTGAATCATGGCTTACGCGTTGATTTTTTCGATCGTCACTTTAGTGTAAGGCTGACGATGACCTTGTTTTTTATGAACGTTTTTCTTTGCTTTGTATCTGAAAACAGTGATTTTTTTCGCGCGGCCTTGTTTTTCAACTTTAGCCGTTACTGTTGCGCCTTCAACTGTAGGGTTGCCGACTTTCACATTGTCTCCGCCAACAAACAAAACGTCTTCAAAAGTAACTGTTTCACCTGCTTCAGCAGCAAGTTTCTCGATGTAAACAGTTTGGCCTTCTTCAACTTTAATTTGTTTACCGCCTGTTTTAATGATTGCGTACATTCTCTGCACCTCCTATTAGACTAAGACTCGCCAGATACCAGGGGGCTGTAAAACAACTCTTAACACCTGTACTGAGCGGTTGTAGCATTGGTGCTACATCCATAACATTAAAAAATATATCAAAATACAAGGCGTTTGTCAATCGATTTTAATAAGGCAGCAGCAGTTCCTCCATGGAGGAATTTGTCCGTTTATCAGCAAAATAGGCATGCAGCACTTCATTCTCATCCAGCTGGCTTAACTTCTCTCCTGACTTTTCTATAATAATGGGATGCTTACAGCCTCGTTTGAATTCCGCCATGACATGATAGACTTTATCCTCAGCATTAACGGTAAGCGGAAGCAATTTTTCAAGCTCGCGGTTTTTCCCATAATATCTTTCCAAGAGAAACCTCACATGGATGTAGTGTCTTTGCCTGTACTCCTCAAACAAAGAAACAGCCAGAAAGACAAACAAAACCCATGCGCTGATTTGCAGAGGAACCGCAAATAAAACCCAGCATGCGAGAAGCAGGCAGCACACAAGTGATGTCTTTAGATTCAGCCGGTGCGCTTTTTGAAAAGCCAGATGCTTTGAAAAAAATAAAAATAACAGCTTGCCGCCGTCAAGCGGCCAAATCGGCAGCAGATTCACAAATAAAATAGATAGATTATAAAATGTAAACAGTTCAAAGGTCTCGTGATTAATTATTGAGAGGCCTGCAAGCATCCAAGCCGCAAGCTGGAGCCAAATGTGCTGAAGAGGTCCGGCAATAATAACCGCAAACTCTTCCTTTAACGGCCGATTTCCGTGCTCTTCCACTTCAACCGTTCCTCCAAATGGCAGCAAAAAAACACGCTTGATTCTCCAAGAAAAAAACACGGCCAGAGCGGCATGCCCCAGCTCATGGATCAGGACAATCACAAGCAAACATAGCAATGCTTTCATATGCCCTGTAACCAGCCCCAGCGCCATGATAATCCAAAGAAAAGGATGAACATGAATTTTCAAGATGAGGTCAAGCCATTTATTCAAATGAGATCACCTGAATCGGATCAATAAATTTGTCGCCGTCTTTCATGGCAAAATAATAGAGCCCTTTGTTATGATCATCGAGTTTAATCGTACCGAGCTTTTTGCCTTTATCTACAAAATCATATAAAGCGACATCCACGTCTTTCAGTTCACCATAAATGCTGTAGGTATTGTCAGCATGCTGCACTTTCACTGTCAGCCCCGTCTCACCGTCTTTACTGACTTCAACAACATAGCCTTCTTTTATACAATCGATTGTATCACTGCTTGTTTCGACTTTAATGCCTTCCCCGTTGTCCTGAAAATCCTGCTGAACTTTACCAGATGCGGGTGCAACAAGATCATGACTCACTTCAACCTGCTGTTCCATATTTTTCTTTTCAGGAGCGAGAAATGCAAGCGGGCTGCCAAATTTCGTTTCAAACCAATGGCTTGCTGAAGCAAATTGAAATTCTGTTTCGAAGGTTTGTGCAACGACCGGCTTGATCTGGCTGATGGGTCCAATGTTTGTTTTATAGGCTATGGCAGAAACCAGAACAAGGCAGGCCGATAGAAGGCATTTCAGAATAATTGAGTCTGTTTTCACCAAAGGGTGTCTTCCGCTGAAATTCGAATTGCCATCTTCATATACCGGGATAGCCCCATGTTTTTCCTGATCAGATACCATGACCCAAGACGGCGGTTTTTGCTTTTCGGAACCTGTCTGAGTAGGGAAACGTTTTGAGCCGGAAACCTGTTTCCTTCTTTTCTCTAATCGTTTTCTGATTTCATCTGCTCTGTGACTCATTGCCATCATCCTTTGCATTCGTTGGGTTTGTACATCATATGTCTTGTCCACGGCAATTATTCGATTTACCTTCAGCACAGAGCAGTCAGAAACAAAAAAACCTGACACAGCATTTGCTTTGTCAGATTCTTCTCTTTTATTCTATGAAATTAAGATCGTACTCCGAAAAATGACTTAATCTTAGCCATCATTCCCTTGTTTTGCTCTTCAAGCACCTGCAAAGGAACAGATTCGCCTAAAATGCGGCGGGCAATATTGCGATAAGCGATGGAAGCGCGGTTTTTCGGATCCATTGCAATTGGTTCGCCATGGTTAGATGCCTTAATCACTTCATCATCATCGGCAACGATACCGAGCAATTCAATCGACAAATGCTGTACGATTTCATCGATATCCATCGTGTCACCGTTTTTCATCAGGTGATTTCTGATTCTGTTTACAACGAGCCGCGGCGGTTCAATATTTTCTTCTTTTTCCAATAGCCCTATAATGCGATCAGCATCTCGCACAGCTGAAATCTCAGGCGTTGTGACCACTACCGCCTTGTCAGCCCCGGAAACGGCGTTTTTGTATCCTTGCTCAATTCCTGCGGGGCAGTCTATGATGACATAATCAAATTCCTGCTTGAGCTCTTGGACCATAGTTTTGATTTGTTCAGGAACAACAGCCGTTTTATCGCTCGTTTGAGCAGCGGGCATTAAATAGAGCAAATCATCAAAACGTTTATCCTTTACGAGCGCCTGATGCATTTTACATCTGCCCTCTACAACGTCTACGAGATCATAAATAATTCTATTTTCAAGACCCATTACTACATCCAGGTTGCGCAGTCCTATATCAGTATCTACTAAACATACACGCTTCCCTAAAATGGCTAAGGCGGTACCGAGGTTAGCAGATGTTGTTGTTTTACCTACTCCGCCTTTTCCCGAAGTTATTACGATAGCCTCACCCAATTCACATTCCTCCCTCAAGCCTTGTTAGATCAGGTCTTAAATGAGCCAAATGTTGAAGGCGTTCAATGACCATATTTCCGTCTGTATCTAAATAAGCACATTCCATTTCGTTCCCTTTTTGAATGTGGTCTGGGGAGCGATTTAACACGTGATTGATTCTTAACTGTGTCGGCAGCATTTCAGAGGCAGCAATAACCGCATGATTATTTCCGTTAAATCCGGCATGGGCAATCCCTTTCAGCGAACCCAGAACAAAAATGTTTCCGCCGGCTCTGACTGTCCCGCCCGGATTCACATCTCCGATTAGAAGCAAATCGCCCTTCACCTCGAGCACTTGGCCTGAACGGACAATTTTTGAGACAGAAATAATTTCCGCTTCCTCTTTCATACGCTGTGCTTCTTTTTTAGTAATGACTTCACTCTCAATAGAATGAACAAACAAATCTTTTTTTGACGCAATTATTTCGGTCAGCTGTTCCTCTTGCTCCTGATATAAGCATCGATTGCCCAGCTTAATGTGAACGCTGATTTTCTGGCCTTTTCCATCTGTATATTGTTCAATTGACAGCATATTCTGAAGACCATCGAGAAGCTCATCAAAAGAACATGCATCGTCAAGATGCAATGTCAAACCATTCTTTGTTCCTTTTATCGTTACATATTGCTGCTTTTTGGTCTTCACAATATTCACCTCAACAACATACTCATTTCGTCAAAAAAAGATAAAATCCTTTTTACTCATCTCTCAATTCTTTCTTTAGACTCATAAAAAATAATCTAAATGGGAGAACCAGGATGAGTGCGCTTATCATATTTAATAAAACTGTCGGTATAAACCGGTCTAGCACAAACCCATTAAACGTCATAATGTCTTTGTGAATCAGCGACTGAATACCGAACACATAAAATTCTAGCAGACAAACAGCGAGAACAGCAATCAGAATGACGACAAATGCGTTTGTGTGCAGCACTTTAAACGCTTTTGACGCCAAATAGCTTAGCCCCGCAAAGCCAAACATATAAACACCTAATAGACTTGTATAATTCATATCATATAGAAAGCCGAAAATAAAACCGTAGATCACCGCGTGTTTTTGATTGATAAAAGCCGACATAAAAATCAGCACAAGCATCAGAAAACGCGGGACGAGCACCTGGTCATCCGTAACAAACGGGAAATGCACCAGATCAGTAAAGATGCTTTCCGCCGAAAAAACCAACATCATAACGAAAGGGAGAAGGAAACGTTTCACGATCCTTCCTCCTCTGTATCGACAGTCGGCACATCACGATTAACAACGATCACATTATTTAAATCTGAAAGATCAGCCGCAGGTTTTACATAGGCAACTTTCGTTAATCCATAAGAATCAGACTCGATCTCAGTCACTTCACCGATTGTCAGCCCTTCTGGAAATACGCCTCCTGTGCCTGACGTTTCAATCAGATCGCCTTTTTTCACGTCTTGTTTATCCTTGCGTTCGATTATGGTCATCTTAAGCCGTTTTTTGTCTTTATCATAGCCTTCGATTAAACCGTAGCCTTTGCTGCCTTTTTTCCCGGAAATGGTTGTTGCGACTCTGTTATTACGGTCAGTATCGCTTAAAAGCTGGACCGTAGACGTAAAGTTATTAAGGCCTGAGCTTTTAATCTTCCCGATTAATGCGCCTTTTTCGTTCGTTACCGCCATATCTTTCGCTACGTTTTGCTGTGTCCCTTTGTTAATGGTCACTTGTTTCGCCCAGTTATCGGGGCTTCTGGCAATGACTGTCGCCAAAATCGGCTTGTAATCTTTTATTGATTTCACATGGCCGAGTTCGTCACGCAGGGATTTATTTTCGTCTTCAAGTTCTTGGAGCTTGGCTTCATATTTTGTCTGTCCGTCAAGCTTTTCTCTCAGACGCTCATTTTCTTCGTATGTGTTTTTTAAATCACTAATGTTCTCAAATATCCCTGCAAAAAATTCGGCAGGCGTATGAAAAATGTTTTGAAATACTCCCGTCGTATCACCGATCAGTTTCTCAGGCCAGGTGGTATTACGGCCGTCCTTCAGCGAAAATCCAATCATAGCCACCAATATGATAATACACAGAAGTAATAGCATTAACCGTTTATTCGGCATCGTGTTACACCTCTTCTATTGAACTCCCGATTATCTAGTTTTTCCTTTGAAAAGATGGATGTGCTCCAGTGCTTTTCCTGTCCCGATCGCTACACAATCAAGCGGGTCTTCAGCGATAAGGACCGGCATTTTTGTTTCTTCGCTGATGACTTTGTCCAAATTACGAAGAAGCGCTCCGCCGCCGGTTAACACAATACCTCTGTCCATGATATCTGCTGCAAGCTCAGGCGGTGTTTTTTCAAGTGTGCTTTTCACTGCCTCTACAATGGTTGACACCGTGTCACGCAAAGCATTAGAAATTTCTTTCCCGGTAATTTCGATCGTTTTCGGCAGACCTGTCAGCAAGTCACGGCCGCGGATTTCCATTTTATCGGATTCTTCTGCGGATTCAGCAGAGCCAATATCCATTTTAATCGCTTCAGCAGTGCGGTCCCCGATCATCAGGTTGTATGTTTTTCTGATGTAGTTGATAATCGCATCGTCCATTTCATCACCGGCAACGCGGATGGATTGAGATGTTACAATACCTCCGAGGGAAATAATTGCAACTTCTGTCGTTCCGCCCCCGATATCAACAACCATGCTTCCAGTCGGTTCCCAAACTGGGAGATTGGCGCCGATAGCCGCAGCAAACGGCTCTTCGATCGGATACGCGTCACGCGCTCCGGCTTGTCTTGTCGCATCGATAACAGCACGCTCTTCAACCGCAGTAATGCCGGATGGCACACAAACCATCACATAAGGTTTTCTGGCAAACATGCCTTTATTTTTAATGGCCTGATTGATGTAATATTTCATCATGGTAGCCGTTGTTTCATAATCAGCAATAACGCCGTCTTTCATCGGGCGAAGAGCCACTACGTTTCCAGGCGTCCGTCCGATCATATTTTTCGCATCATTTCCGACAGCAACAATCGATTTCGTATCCGTTTGCAGAGCGACGACTGACGGCTCCCTCACAACAATTCCTTTACCTTTTACAAAAACAAGCGTATTCGCAGTTCCAAGATCTATACCAAGGTCTCTTGTACCAATTCCAAACATATGTATGTATCTTCCTTTCTTAAAGCAAAAATACCCTAAAGGGAAAAACTCATAAACTCTATTATAGCTTAATTCGACGAAAAAAAAAGTGTTACAAATATCCTTTTTCCTTTAAACTCACAAATTTTTTGTCGCCAATCACCAAATGGTCAAGCAGCTCGATGCCAATCAGGTTTCCGCATTCAAACAGCCGTCTTGTCACTTCAATATCTTCCCTGCTCGGCGTCGGATCCCCCGAAGGATGATTATGGATACAAATAAAGGAAGCGGCAGATCGTTTGAACGCTTCTTTAAACACCTCCCGGGGGTGGACAATGGATGAATTCAGACTTCCGATAAAAACAGTGCGTTTATGGATGACTTGGTTTTTTGTATTTAAATATAAACAGACAAAATGCTCCTGGGTTAAAAAGCGCATATCCTCCATGACCAGATTTGCGCCGTCTTCCGGGGAGCGGATTACAAAATGTTCTTCATTGGCTAATTTATGAATACGGCTTCCCAGTTCAACTGCTGCCAGTATTTGCACAGCCTTCACCAGACCGATTCCCGGGATGCTGGACAGTTCCTCAACTGAAGCTTCTTTCAGCAGGCGCAGCCCGTCAAACGAGCGCAGAAGCCGGTTTGAAAGGTTCATAACAGATTCGTTCTTTGTGCCTGTCCGCAATAAAATAGCCAAAAGTTCGTTGTTTGCTAAGTTCTCGGCTCCGACTTTCAGCAGCCGTTCTCTAGGCTTTTCTTTCTTTGGGAAATCTTTGAGTTTTAATGGCAGATCGTGTATGATCAAGCCCTCCTTTTCTTTCCCTTCCCGTTTATAAAACCGTCAGGCTTCTATATCAAAATCCTTCAGAACTCTCATTGTTTTTGATATAGGGAGCCCTACGACTGAATAATAATCTCCGTCTATTTTCTTTACAAAAAGTGCGCCTTTTCCTTGGATGCCGTAAGCACCTGCTTTATCCATCGGCTCTTTCGTTTCAATATAAGTCCAAATATCTTCTTCACTGAGGGGCCAAAACACAACTTCTGTCTTTTCATAGAACGTTTCGCTGTGATTTGCGGTTTGAACACTGACAGCGGTTATCACGGTATGACTCCGGCCGGAAAGCCTGCGGAGCATAGCAGCGGCTTCTTCTTGATCTTGCGGTTTGCCAAGACACTCACCGTCAAGACATACCATTGTATCAGCACCGATTACGATTGCGTCCGGATTGAGATCGGCCACAGCCTTAGCTTTTTGTTTTGCCAACCATTGGACGTTTTCTTCAGGTGAAAAGTTTCGATTTAATTTTTCCTCTACTTCACTGACAATAATGGTGTAGGGAATCTGAAGCAGATCGAGGAGTTCTTTTCTTCGCGGAGATTGTGATGCAAGTATAAGCGGCTTAGCCATGTTCGTCATCCTTTCAGGGTTTGCTTAAGAAAAAAAGATACTCATTTATCCTACCAAATCACGAGGCTCGCCACAATTTCAGAAAAATAACTTTTTCATGACAAAATAAAAAAAGCCCGTCACTAAGGACGAAGGCTCAGGCACTTTCTATTATTTAATTACGGCTAAAAGCTGCTGCTGAGCCTTCCATCCGGCTTCAGCACTTGGGTCCTCTAATTCCTTTAACGCCTGCAAAATGGCTTTTTTCTCTCCCGTTTCAGCTGCTTCTGTTTCACCGAGCGAATTTTTTATTTTTTCAACACTCGCTTTTGTGATATCTTCTCCGAGGATCGCCTTCGCTGAGAGCTCCGCTGTTTTCTTGAAAGGACCTGTCATATCTGACTCTATTGATAAGGATAGTTCCTTGCCCCCCCAGGCTTCAAAATCGCTGTCGATTAAAAGCTGACCTACCTGCTGTGATACAGCCTTATCACTTGCCAGGCCCGCGATGACATACGTGTACCCGTCATCCTTTGACAGGGAAACGGCGGAATATCCTTTTTCAGTCAGCTGTTCAGTTAACGTCTCTGCACCCTTTTCATTTGAAAACTTTCCTGCTTGTATTGCATATGTTTTATATGTACCTTCCGTTTGTGCCGCTTGTTTTTCTCCGGCGGTGCTTTGTTTCTCCGCAGCTGTATCTCCTGCTTTTGCCGTCTGGCTGCCTAAAGAGTCATCTAAAGAGGCTGGCGCCGACGCTTCTTTATTGCCTGATATATTTAATGCAAATAACCCTAAGCCGGTGCCTAAAACCGCTGCAAAGGCGATCGTTGCCGCCACTCTTTTTACCGGCTTTGCCGACCCTGTCTTTCCTTTTGAATAGAGCTTCGATTTTTTCTTTTGATAGGGCGGAACAACTTTGGGATCATCTTTAAACACCTTATCCTCCTCTGAATCCCAGTTAAATTCATCTTCATCAGGATGTTCATGGGATGCTGCAACCTCCTGCTCCGCCTTTCTCTTTTCCTCCCAATTTGAAAACGTCATGTTTTTTTCTTGCTCTGTCTTCGGTGTCTCCTGCTCGTAAACGGTTTCTTCTTTTCCATTAATCGTCACCTTAAGGGCTTTTTCTTCCGCTTTACTGATTTTTTTTTGCTTCCTTTTTTTCAATTCTGCTTCCTCCCTTCATTTGTGTGACCGTTCTTGTGGCTTTTCATGCTACACACTTTAGCACAGGCGAAAAAAAAAAGAACAAGACTTTTGTCGTCTTGTCCAAAAAACGTTCGTCAAATTTTTCATCAGTCACCTAACGCCATTTTGACATAAAAGGAAATGATAGCGTCACCGTATAAATAAGCGAAAATGCTTCCTGCCGCAATTGCCGGTGCAAAGGGAATCGGCTGTTTTCTGCCCAGCCTTCCGAACAGTACAGCGGCAGTTCCGTACAATGCTCCTATAAGTACGGAAAAGAAAAACGCGATAGCAAGCATTTTCACACCAAGCACAAGGCCGATGACGGCAAGTAATTTAATATCCCCTCCTCCTATTCCTCCATGAGTGATGACGGCAATAAAGGACAGCAAAAGAAAACCGGCAGCAGCTCCTATGAAGCCTTCATACCATGAATAAAGCGGAGAAATGATTCTGCCAGCCGCCAGAAAGGGAAGAAAGAATAGCAATATGCGATTTGGAATCAGCATAAAGTGAATATCTGTCACAGAAACAATGATAAGAAGAGAAAGAAACAGCAACGCAACAATCAATTCCCAAGACAAACCAAAACGAAATCCCGCGGCTGCAAATAAACTCGCTGTCGTAAGCTCTGCCGCTGGATACATAAGAGAGAGCTTTTGGCCGCAGCTTTTGCATTTGCCTTTTAGCAGAGTAAAAGATAAAACAGGGATTAATTCTGCCGGGGTTAAGGTTCTCCGGCAAAAAGAACAGGCCGAACGCGGGTTTATGATGGACATGTGTAAGGGGATACGGCATCCTGCCGTGTAATAAAATGAACCGAGGATAAGGCCGAGGACAAAAAGAATCGGAATCATAGACAACACACCTTTACTCTCTTTAGATTATGCCATGGATTGTAGCACGGTTAGCATATTGAACTATAATAAGCAATTTTAGATTTTGACAGAAAAAATCCCGGCAGAATATCATTATTGATTCTGCCGGGACAACATCATTACAGCATTCTTTTTCGAATGTCAGAAATAAAATATAGTGATCCCGTAATGAGCACGATATCATTTGAGCCTTTTTTGCTTTCTATTAATTTGATCACTTGCTCCGGATCTTCACTCCAGCTTTTGCTGCCGATTTCACTAGCATCATACAGGTCTTTCGCAAGTGAAGCACGCGGAAAATCAAAAGAAGCAAAATGAATCGAGTGCGCGATGGTTTCCAGTTTCTTAATCATGTCATGATACGGCTTGTCCTTTAACGCGCTGAACACCACACAAATGTCGGAATCCGGGAAACGCTGCTTCATTGTTTCAGTCAGCTTATCGATCCCTTCTTCATTATGGGCGCCGTCTAAGTATACCCGCGGATGTTCTTGAACCAACTCTAATCTGCCCGGCCAAGCAGCCTTAACGAGCCCGCTTCTTATAGCAGCTTTACTAATTTCAGCAATGTTTTCCCTGTTAAGCCACTCGGCAGCCAAAATGGACAAAGCCGCATTTTGTCTTTGATGCGTGCCGATGAGAGATGTTCGAATATCTTCATAACACTTTTCTCCTGTTTTTAAAGAAAACTGTTCTCCCGCTGGAAGAGCCTCTTCATTATAAATCCTGCATGTATCATGCAATGACTGAAAAGGAGCAGATTTTCGTTCAGCTTCATGTCGGATTACCTGTAAGGCTTCCGGCTGGGTAACGGCTGTCACCATCGGAATGCCATCTTTAATAATCCCGGCTTTTTCTCCTGCGATTTCTGCAATGGTGTTTCCTAAAATGTTCATATGGTCGTGACCGATGCTTGTGATGACAGTTAAAAGCGGTTCGACAACATTAGTAGAATCGTACCTTCCGCCGAGACCTGTTTCAAAAATAACAAAATCGACCTGATGATACGCAGCAAAATATAAAAATGCACAAGCCGTCATAATTTCAAATTCTGTCGGCTGACCGTGTTCAGTTTGGTCAAGCTCTTCAACGATCGGTTTCACCTGATTGACGAGTGTGACCCACTCCTCGTCTGTAATAGGTGTGCCGTTTACGCTGATGCGCTCATTAAATGTAATGATATAAGGTGACGTAAACGTACCGACAGTGTATCCCGCTTCTTGCAGCATAGAACGGATAAAAGCGACAGTTGATCCTTTGCCGTTTGTTCCCGCCACGTGGAGCGCGCGGATTTTCTTTTCAGGATGGTCCAATCGCTCCATCAGCTGCTTCATTCGATCAAGACCGGGCTTCACTCCGAATTTTAGACGGCTGTGAATCCAGCTGCGCGCTTCTTCATATGCAGTAAACAATGATAATCCCCTCTTTTATAAGCCAAGGCGGTTTCTCAAGAAACCGCCTTGGCTTTTCATTAGCCCTTAAGCTCAGCCATTCGTTTTTGAACAGCGTCACGCTTCGCCACGTAATCTTTTTCTTTCTCACGCTCTTCATCAATTACGTGCGCAGGCGCTTTTTTTATAAATCCTTCGTTTCCAAGTTTCTTTTGAACACGTTCGACTTCTTTCGTCAGCTTATCGAATTCTTTTTGCAGTCGGGCGATTTCTTCATCGATATTAATTAAACCTTCAAGCGGAAGTATAACCTCTGCACCTGTGACAACTGCCGTCATTGCTTTATCAACAGCCTCGATATCTGTACCGATTTTCAGTACGCTCGGATTTGTAAAGCGTTCAACATATGAACGGTTTGCTTCGAGACGGGCTGCGACCTCGTCCGTGCTCGCTTTAATGTACAGTTCAACTTGCTTGCTCATCGGTGTGTTTACTTCGCTGCGGATATTACGCACAGAACGGATCAGTTCAACGAGAAGCTTCATGTCAGCAGCAGCTTCAGTGTCTGTATGCTCAGGCACAACAACAGGCCATGTGCTCACAGTAATGGAATCTCCTTGGTGAGGCAGGTGCTGCCAAATTTCCTCCGTTAAGAATGGCATAAACGGATGGAGCAGGCGCATCGTTTGATTCAGAACATAAGCAAGGATGGAACGGGTTGTTTTCTTAGCCGCTTCATCTTCTCCGTATAGAGGAAGCTTCGCCATTTCAATATACCAATCACAGAAATCGTCCCAAATAAAGTTATATAAATGGCGGCCGACTTCACCAAATTCATATTTATCAGCGAGCTGTGTCACGCTTTCGATCGTTTCATTTAAACGCGTTAAAATCCACTTGTCAGCTACTGATTTCTCACCTGTAAGGTCAAGCTCATCATATGTCATGCCGTCCATGTTCATTAACGCAAAACGAGAAGCGTTCCAAATTTTATTGGCGAAATTCCAAGTTGATTCCACTTTTTCATAGCTGAAGCGAAGATCTTGGCCAGGAGAGCTTCCAGTCGCCAGGAAATAGCGAAGGGAATCGGCTCCGTACTTGTCAATCACGTCCATCGGATCGACACCGTTGCCAAGAGATTTACTCATTTTTCTGCCCTGCTCATCACGGATTAAACCATGGATTAAAACATCTTTAAACGGACGTTCTCCAGTAAATTCAATTCCTTGGAAAATCATGCGTGACACCCAGAAGAAAATGATGTCGTAGCCTGTAACGAGAACGTCAGTCGGATAATAGCGTTTAAAATCTTCAGCTGTCAGATCAGGCCAGCCCATAGTGGAGAACGGCCAGAGCGCAGAACTGAACCATGTATCCAGCACGTCTGTATCCTGCTCCCAATTTTCGCTGTCATCCGGCGCTTCAAGACCGACATATAACTCGCCGGTTTCTTTATGATACCAGGCAGGAATGCGGTGGCCCCACCATAATTGACGGGAAATACACCAGTCGCGGATATTTTCCATCCAATGCAAATACGTTTTTTCGAAGCGGTCAGGAACAAAGTTGACTTTTTCTTCTTTCTCTTGCAATTCTATTGCTGCATCAGCAAGCGGCTGCATGCGCACAAACCATTGGGTAGAAAGATAAGGTTCAACAACCGCTCCGCTTCGTTCACTATGCCCGACAGAGTGCAGATGGTCCTCGATTTTGAAGAGAACGCCTGCCTCCTGTAAATCTTTGACGAGCTTTTTGCGGCATTCGAAGCGATCCATGCCTTGATATTGCAGCGCATTTTCATTCATCGTGCCGTCTTCATTCATGACAAGAATGCGCTCTAAGTTATGGCGGTTGCCAAGCTCGAAGTCGTTCGGATCATGGGCAGGCGTAATTTTCACCGCACCTGAACCAAATTCCATATCAACGTAGTCATCGCCGACAATCGGGATTTCACGATTTGTGATAGGCAGAATAACCGTTTTCCCGATCAGGTGCTTGTAGCGCTCATCCTCAGGGTGTACCGCAACGGCTGAATCACCAAGCATTGTTTCTGGACGTGTCGTCGCGATTTCAATTGAACCTGATCCGTCAGCAAGCGGATAGCTCATGTGATAGAATGCGCCTTGAACGTCCTTGTAAATGACCTCAATGTCGGATAAAGCTGTTTTTGTTGCAGGGTCCCAGTTTATAATGTATTCCCCTCTGTAGATCAAGCCTTTTTCATAAAGTTTAACGAATACTTCGCGAACCGCTCGGTTTAAGCCTTCATCAAGCGTAAAGCGCTCACGGGAATAATCAAGGCCAAGCCCTAATTTCGCCCACTGGCTGCGAATGAAGTCAGCATACTCTTCCTTCCACTTCCACGTTTCTTCAAGGAATTTCTCACGGCCTAAATCGTAGCGGCTTGTGCCTTCTTCACGAAGTTTCGCTTCAACTTTAGCCTGTGTCGCGATACCGGCGTGGTCCATACCCGGAAGCCACAGCACATCATAGCCCTGCATGCGTTTCATTCTTGTTACAATGTCTTGCAGCGTTGTATCCCACGCGTGGCCAAGGTGAAGCCTTCCTGTTACGTTTGGCGGCGGAATAACGACAGAGTACGGCTCTTTCGTCTGGTCACTGCCCGCTTCAAAAAACTTACCTTTTAGCCAAAAATCATATCGGTCTTTTTCAACCGCAGCCGGATCGTATTTTGTCGGCATTGTTTGTTCATTCGTTTCCATCATAACCCTCCAGCATGTGTAAAATGGCTGAGAACGAAAAAAGAGCCCTTCATCCTTGGGAAAAGGACGAAAAGCTCTTTCGCGGTACCACCTTTTTTCATGAACCTTGTCAGTTCATGCGCTTCAACGGATAACGGGGGTCTCCCGAATTTCTCTACTCTTCTTTCAAGAAATTGTGCTCCCGGGCGACCTTCCAATCAGACAACATAAGAAGCCTTTCAGCAAGCGGCTTCTCTCTCTGCATGCGTCTTTCTTGTACTCTTCCCGTTCTAAGCAGGTGTATCTATCAGCTCATTATATTCTTTATTTATGTTCTTTATTATAGTAAAAGTGTTTTTGATTCGTCAATCATCTTTTCCAAAAATACTGCTTCTTATACAAGATGGGCAGGCACCTATTGACCAAGTATACATATGATGCTTGTAAATGCGTAGAGGAGGATGCACCGTGAAGAAACGTTTCAGCTCTTATTCCCTGCCGCCGTGGGTCAGGCAAATTCGGCTTGTATCCGCGCAAGTGATTATTCCGATTACGATTTTCCAAGGTATCAGAACCATTTTCTTTCCAACAACCTTTGATGTCTTGCTGCTCGCACTATTGATTTTTTTAGCCTGTGCGCTTCATTTGGAATGGATATAAACAAACAAGTCCGCGCCAATTAAGACGTGGACTCGTTTTCCGCCTGAAATTTTTTCTCTTGTTCAATTTGATGAATTTTCATCACAAACGGCTCTATATTTTTCATTTGCCAGTATGCCTTTAATAAGTGTATACATTCATCTTTTTCACGCTGCCTTTTCCCGGTCTGATAGCGGTTCAGCACTTTGGACACTGCTGCCGGATAAGCCATGTAACTGAGAAAAAGACTGATTTCAGCTTCATGCAGAGGAAATGCTTTCGTATATGCATAAAACCAATCGACACACTCAGGACAAGCTTTTGGAAAACCGCTGAACATTCGTGTATAAAAGCCGAGCAAGTCGTTTTGCGGCGGCCCCACAGATGCTCTCTCAAAATTCGTAAAATATCCGGTTCCTGCATCATTGTACAGAAAATGGTGAATAGACAGGCTGCCGTGGTTAATGACAACCCTTGAGGTACCTTTTTCTTTTGCCGCTTCATACCAATCCTTAATCCGCTCAAGCGCAAAGTTTACAGCGGAAATGGTTTCTGAAAAATAGGTTACAGCCTGCAATTCAAAGGGAGAAAGGTACCATTCTTTCTCCGCTCTATCTACAAACTGTTCATAAATGATCTTTTCATTTTCCCACTTTTTTCTCGTTTGTTCATAGTGGCGTTCAATGTCTTCACGCCTGACCTTGATTTCCTGCGCAGTTCTTTCGTGGAGGCGGGCTGTTTCTCTAAATAGATAGCCATGTTTCTGATCCCGCTCTTCCTCTTGGTCAAATTGGAGCCAAGGCATTAAGTAATAGAAGTCTCCAGTTTGTACGCCCCCGGAGAAAAACTCCCCCCCATTTGTTCTGTAAATAGGCACAAATGAATGAAAGCCTTTTTCCTCAATTGCTACCATTTGATCTGTAAAATGTCTGCCGCGAACCGATTTCATTTTTTTCAGCGCAAATACCCCATAATCTGAATACACTTTCCACACACGAGGACTGACTGGCTCAATAAATTGAGCCGTCAGTCCGTATTCCTGAAGAACCGATTGGACATCTTCCATTCCATTCACCACATTTTCCGATCGCTTACGGCTTACGCATGGCTGCTTTTGTATTGAGGGATATAAAGAATCTGCCCTGCTTTCAATTCATCATCCAGCGCCAAAGAATTCATCCTGATCAGCTGCTGGGAGGTAATGTCGTACCGTTCGCATAAACGTTCAATGGTATCTTCCTGCTGAACAATACATATTTTCATTCTAGAAAACTCATCCTCTTCTCTCGTAAAGAGTTTTGTTAGATAAAGAGAATTATGATTTTCCTTAGTTTCTGGTTCCTTCGTTTGAGCAGCAGGAACATCCCTAGCAACAGCATCTGTTTTCTTCCTTTCAGGGTCGGAAGTGTCAGGCAGCTGGTAAGAATGAAAAGACGTCTCTTCCTCAGGTTCTTCAGGTGAAGGTGTTTTTCTCACTTCAATTTCAAAGCTTTCTTCCTTCTGCTCTTCTTCCTCCAGCAGCTTAGGCGCTGAATAGAAGGAATGCTCTTCTGAATCTTGTTCCGGCAAGAAGGTACGATAGGCCGGAGTGAGCTCTTCTTCCTGAGATTCCTCTTCAGCACTTACCTTTTGATTAAAATGCAGGGTTGGAGCTGCTGCTTCTTCCTTTAAAAGTGCAGCTGGCACTTTCTCCTGCTCTCTGCTTTCCTCTAAAGAAACTACGTTTTCAGGGTTTTCAGGTACAGTTTCCCGGACTTCCTCCAGTTGTTCTGCATCCTGCCGGAGTGCAGGCTCTATGTGATCCGATAGCTCCGATTCTGTTTTTTGGGATTCTTGACGTAGGTCATGCTCAAGAATAGGAGAATCTGGCTTTTCTATTTTTTCTTCTCCACGCTCAGCTTCTGCAGCAGGTGAATTTTCCGTCTTTAAAACAAGCGGTTCTGACAGTTCAGCCTGTTCTTCTTCCGTCTCTGCTTTTTCGCGGATCTCTATTCCTGAAGCAGCCTTTGGGGATTCTGCTTCTATTGTCTCCACTTCCTCACGAAGCCCTGCCTCTGAAAGAATGAGTTCCGGCTGCTTCGCTTCTGCCGCATTTATATCTTCGCTGCCCTCAGGTTCTAAAGCAGATGATTCTGATCGTACAGTTTCTTTCTTTTCACTCGCCTGCTCTTCACGAAGCCCCGCTTCCGAGATATGAAGCTCTGGCACCTCGGCTGGCGTTTCTTCCGCTTTTATACCGCCGCTGTCCTCCGCTTCTAAAGCAAATGGCTCTGACCGCTCAGCTTCTTCCTCTTCATTTTCCTGCTCTTCACGAAGCCCCGCTTCCGAGACATGAAGCTCTGGCGCCCCGGCTGGCGCTTCATTCGCTTTTATTTCTTCGCTGTCCTCTGCCTCTAAAGCAAATGGCTCTGACCGCTCAGCTTCTTCCTCTTCATTTTCCTGCTCTTCACGAAGCCTCGCTTCCGAAACATGAAGCTCTGGCGCCTCGGCTGGCGCTTCTTCCGTCTTTATATCTTCGCTGTCCTCTGCCTCTAAAGCAAATGGCTCTGACCGCTCAGCTTCTTCCTCTTCATTTTCCTGCTCTTCACGAAACCCCGCTTCCGAGACATGAAGCTCTGGCGCCTCGGCTGGCGCTTCTTCCGTCTTTATATCTTCGCTGAGAAACTCTGGCGGCTCAGAAAAACCTTCACTAGGAGCTTCATAGAGAGGAATGTCCTGCTCCCTGTCCGCTGTGTCATCAAGAAGGCCTTCTATTGCTAGATCAGCTTGGATCGTAAGGATGCGCGAGTCTGTTAGTTGATAGTCAAATGCATCAATAAACACAAAAACTTCATGTAAATGACTGACTTTGTTTTTCGGGATGGTAATATCGACAGGGAAACAATGAGTCAGTTCCGCTGTTCCATCTTCTCTCGTTCTAACCTCCTCGACAAACCGCTTATCAGTATAAAACTCTTCAGCATTTTTGCTTTGATCTATGTTGTACTCACCTGTAAGTTCAAGCGATCCTCTGATTGAAACGTAATCATTCACTTCCTGAACCCTAATATCAGGATCTAATGAAATGGAAAGCAGTTCAGAAACTTCCTGTCCTTTTTGGAAACAGATCGTTTCTTCTACAGAAAATTGCAATCGATGATTTTGCGGCAAGTTCATATCCTCCTTTCATCTAATCCTTAAAATTAGATGTCACTAAAGGTGTATGTATGAAATGGAGAAAATATGAATGGGGATGCACAGAAAAAACCGGTACAAGGAAATCCTTGATACCGGTTTTGATAGTACTTATCCGCGGCTGATCTCAGCGAATACGTTCTCAGCTGCCTGAATTGTTTTTTCAATATCCTCATCAGTATGAGCCGTCGAGAGGAAGAGCCCTTCGAATTGAGATGGCGGAAGGAACACACCTTCATTTGCCATTCCTTTATAATACTTGGCAAACAGCTTCAAATCTGATGCTTTGGCTGTTTCATAATTGATGACAGGTTCATTTGTAAAGAAGAAACCGATCATTGAACCTGCGCGGTTAAAGGTATGCGGAATACCGTGCGCCTCTGCCGCTTTTGAAATGCCTTCTTCCAGTCTGTCGCCTTTTTTCATAAAGGTCTTGTATGATTCAGGCGTGAGCTGCTTTAATGTTTCGAGTCCAGCCGTCATTGCAAGCGGGTTGCCTGACAGCGTACCAGCCTGGTAAATCGGACCGCTTGGGGCAATTTGCTCCATAATTTCGGCTTTACCGCCATAAGCGCCGACAGGAAGTCCGCCCCCGATTACTTTCCCTAAGCAAGTCAGATCAGGCGTAACACCGAAATATCCTTGTGCGCAGCTGTAATCGACCCGGAAGCCAGTCATGACTTCATCAAAAATCAGCAGCGTGCCGTACTGTTCAGTCATATCACGCAGCCCTTGCAGGAAACCTTCTTGCGGCGGAACCACACCCATGTTTCCGGCAACCGGTTCTACGATGACGCCTGCAATATCTTCACCAAACTGTTGGAATGCAAGCTTTACACTTTCTAAATCATTGTACGGAACAGTGATGGTGTTTTTCGCAATGCCTTCAGGTACGCCCGGGCTGTCAGGCAGACCGAGTGTTGCCACTCCTGAACCCGCTTTAATCAGCAGAGAATCTCCGTGTCCATGGTAGCAGCCCTCAAATTTTAAAATCTTATTGCGGCCTGTATATCCTCTTGCCAGACGAAGCGCGCTCATGGTCGCCTCGGTTCCCGAGCTGACCATCCGTACAATTTCTAGTGACGGCACTCGATCAATGACGAGCTTCGCCAATTCATTTTCCACCTCAGTCGGAGCCCCGAAGCTCGTCCCGTATTCAGCCACTTTTTTAAGGCTCTCTACAACACGGTCATTTGTGTGTCCTAAGATTAAAGGCCCCCATGACAAGACGTAATCAATATACTCATTTCCATCAATATCATAGATTTTAGAGCCTTTTCCGCGCTCCATAAAAATCGGGTCCATGTCTACCGATTTAAAGGCGCGAACAGGGCTGTTTACACCGCCCGGCATGAGTTTTTGCGCTTCTTTAAAAGCCGTTTTTGATTTTTCATAGCTTCTCATCTGCCTCAACTCCTGTCAACTGAATAAGATTACTCCGCAAGCCATTTTGCTGCGTCTTTTGCATGATACGTGATAATCAGGTCGGCACCCGCACGCTTCATACTTGTCAATATTTCTAAGACAATCTCTTTTTCCTTGATCCAGCCGTTCTGAGCTGCAGCCTTCACCATAGAGTACTCTCCGCTTACATTATAAGCCACAAGCGGCAATGTGAACTCATTTTTCACATCCCGCATGATATCCATATAAGAAAGTGAAGGTTTCACAATCAGGAAGTCCGCACCTTCCTCAACATCTGATTGTGCTTCACGGAGTGCTTCCAGACGGTTGGCAGGATCCATTTGATACGTTTTGCGGTCGCCAAATTGAGGCGTGCTGTTTGCTGCATCACGGAACGGACCGTAAAACTCACTTGAATATTTCACAGCGTAAGACATGATCGGAATATTGATGAATCCTTCTTTATCTAACGCTTCTCTGATAACCGTCACAAATCCGTCCATCATGTTAGAAGGCGCAATGATATCCGCTCCGGCTTTCGCTTGGCTGACAGCTGTCTGCGCCAATAGCTCCAAGGATTCATCATTCAGAATCTGTCCGTCTTTGACGAGACCGCAATGTCCGTGATCTGTATATTCACATAGGCATGTATCAGCGACGACAACCAGCTCAGGGAAATGCTTTTTAATTTCCGCAATTGCTTCTTGCACAATCCCATGATCATGGTATGCTTGCGTTCCGCAATCATCTTTTTCTTCAGGTATGCCGAAAACAATGACGGATTGAATTCCGAGACTGACCAGCTCAGCCACTTCATCCTTTAATAGATCTAAAGATACATGATAAACATCAGGCATTGAAGGAACAGCTTTTTTTCCTTCTAAACCTTCAACGACAAAGATCGGATAAATAAAATCAGATGGATGCAGACGGGTTTCTTTTACCATCTCTCTCATTGCTTTTGATGACCGCAAACGGCGGTGTCTGTTAAATAATTGACTCATATTGTATCTTCCTTTCTAGACATGCGGCACATTAAATCAAGCATACCGTCAATTGTAAATGTATCAGGCATATACGACGTGATTCCGTACGACAGCAGAGCGTCCCTCGTTAATGGTCCGATGCTGATGCAGGCCGTTTGGTGCGCCTGCCATTTTTTTAATCCTTCTCCCAGAACATGCATAAATGTATGTACGGTTGATGAGCTTGTAAATGTCACAAAATCAAATGAATGCTGATTCGCGGCATTTTTTAATTCCTTGATGCCATCTTCATCAGGAATGGTTTCATATACGACCCATTCCTTCACAACAAAGCCAAGAGGCGTAAGCTCTTTTTTTATCACATCGCGAGATAAATTGCCTTTTATGACCGTAATCCGTTCTGACGGTTCGGCATGCTGCTTAAGAGCGTCCGCCAATTGTTCTGCAATATAGTCATGAGGCATTACATCAACCGATACGTCATACGATTCCAAACGGCGTGCGGTTTTTTCACCAACAGCCGCAATTTTTTTATAACCGGGAACAATTAGCTGATTTTCTTTTAGATAAGAAAAAAAGAAATCCGCTCCATTTACACTCGTAAACACAAGCCAGCCGGGTACGGCAAGATCAATTCGCACCTGTTCCGCCAGATCATTCGGCAGAGCTTGGCGAAACGTGATCAACGAGGTCAATACCGCTTTTCCGCCAAGCTTCTCCACTTTCTGCTGAAACGATTTTGCCTGCGTCTTATTGCGGGTGACAAGCACTGTTTTTCCTTTCAAAGGAACATCATTTACCATCCTCATCAAGCTCCCGTTTTACGCGATCGATTAAAGCTTTAGCGCCTTTATCAGTCATGAGAGCGGCACAGCGCTTACCGACTTCCACCGGGTCGTTTCCGGTGACGGTTTCTTTGAAAGTCATTTTTCCATCTGGTGAAGCCACAAGCCCTGTCAATTCAATTTCATCCTGGCCGTTTATCACCGAGTAGCCGGCGATCGGCACCTGACAGCCGCCCTCCATCGCGTTTAAGTAGGCACGCTCTGCCAGTACAGTCCGTTTTGTGTATTCATCCGTAAACTGAGAAAATAACGCTAAAAGCTCTTGATCCGATTCACGGCACTCAATTGCAAGAGCGCCTTGGCCAACAGCCGGAAGACAGCGCTCAGGCTCAAGAAATTCAGTTACGACATCCTGCTTCCAGCCCATTCTGGAAAGCCCTGCCGCAGCTAAAATAATTGCATCGTAATCTTCGTTTTCCAGCTTTTGAAGTCTCGTATCTATATTACCTCTAATCCATTTAATTGTAATGTCAGGGCGCTCAATCAAAAGCTGTGCGCTTCTTCTTAAACTGCTTGTGCCGATGACAGCACCTTCCTTCAATTCAGAAAGCTTTACACGATTCTTTGAAATAAGAGCGTCACGAGGATCTTCCCGTTCAGGAATACAGCCGATCACAAGACCTTCAGGCAAAACGGCAGGCATATCCTTCATGCTGTGAACCGCCATATCAATGTCTTCGTTTAAAAGCGCTTGTTCGATTTCTTTGACAAACAGCCCTTTTCCTCCCACTTTTGACAGGGTAACATCGACAATCCGGTCACCCTTTGTGACAATTTCTTTTATGTCAAAAGCAAAAGAAGGATTGATTTCCTTCAGTTTGCGGATGACCCATTTTGTTTGGGTCATAGCGAGTTTGCTCCGTCTGGAACCTACTTTTATCGTTCTCATTTTTTCTTTCCTCCCGAATCTGCTTGGGCACATTATTTAACTGAACCAATGGAATTGAGACAGGCTTCCGAGCAAGAAATAATTGATCATCAGCACGAGAAAACAAGCCGTATTCCACAGTGCGGCGACCTTCCCCTGAAGCTCTTTAATCAGCCTGATATAGAGATAGTAGCTGTACAGAAGCAGGACGACAAACGAACCAAGCACTTTGGCGTCGAACCAATACAGCGTTTCTAGTGACACATACGCCCAAATGACGCCGAGAATCAAACTCAGCAAGAGCATCGGGACGCCAATGACATTCAGTACGTACGCCATATAATCAAGCTTAGACAAATCTTCTATTCTCAACAGCCACTTTCCCCATTTTTTCTTTTTTAACAAATGATATTGAAACAAATAGAGCACAGAAAATACAAATGAAAGGGAAAAAGCGCCGTAAGAAAGAATCGCCATTGTAATATGAATCACTAATAGCTCTGATACGAGCTGACCCGAAAAAGCCGCTGACTGCTGCTCGGTCGGTGAAAATGTATGAATGGCGATCATAGCAAACCCTATTACATTTGTAAAAAACACAATAAAATCAACACGCAGCAGCTTTGTCAGCACAAGTGACAGTGTGACAAGCACCCAAGCATAAAAATAAAGCGCCTCCGTCACATTTAGTACCGGAAACCTCCCCGTCACCCACATAAAATAGGCCAAATACACGGTTTGCAGAGTCCAGACAATAGAAAGCAACCAGAAGGCCATTTTTCCAGCCTTCCGGTTGTGTTGAAGAAAGTCTATAAAATAAAAGAGTACACTTAATGCATAAATGACGATTGTTCCCTCATTAAGTCTTGCCATTGCAGTATCAATCATTCAGCATTCACTCACTTACAAGTGGGGCAAAGCCCGCTTTTGATTCAGCCTTCTTATAAGAATGGACCTCTTGGCTGCCTTCAACGCTTTTGATCATTTGCCGGCCCGCAGCTTCTTCAATATCAAAAATCTGCATAAATAAAGCCAGCTTTTCTTCAGAATCAGCCTCTGCCGCAAGTTCTTTCACCTTTAATATTGGGTCGCGTAGCATTTGGTTAATGATACTTTTCGTATGTTTATTCAAAAGTTTTTTCTCTCTTGTCGTCAAATGTGGCAGCTTCCGTTCGATGCTGTCCATCGTTTCAGACTGGATTGCCAGCGCCTTTTCACGCAATGCGGAAATCACAGGCACTACACCAAGTGTATTCAGCCATTGTTTAAATTCCACAATGGTTTCTTCGATTAACAATTCCACCTTCTCAGCGGTTTCTCTCCGCTCTTTCAGGTTCGCTTCTACGATCCCTTCAAGATCGTCTATATCATAAAGGAAGACGCCCTCAAGATCGTTCAAAGCGGGATCCAAGTCTCTTGGCACGGCGATGTCCACCATAAATAAAGGACGGCCCTTGCGAAGCTTATTCGCGTTTTCCATCATATCTTTAGACACAACAAAATCACTCGCACCGGTAGAGCTGATTAAAATATCGGCTTCCGCAAGCGCGCTTTCAAGCTGATTTAAGCTTCGCGCTTCACCGGAGAAACGGTCTGCAAGTTCTTTCGCTTTCAAGTATGTTCTGTTAATGACGGTCACTTTCCCGATCCCCTGTCCGTGCAGATTTTCGGCTGCAAGCTCGCCCATCTTTCCCGCACCGAGGATTAATATATGCTTACTTGAAAGGTTTCCGAAGATTTTTTTCGCAAGCTCAACGGCCGCATAGCTAACAGACACTGCATTAGAGCCAATGTCTGTTTCGGCGTGAGTCCGTTTACCAACTGTAACTGCCTGCTTAAACAACTCATTAAAAATCGTGCCGATCGTTTTTTCTTGCTGAGCTGTTTTGAAGCTATCGCGCACCTGGCCGAGAATTTGTGTTTCACCGATCACCATAGAATCCAATCCGCAGGCTACACGGAACAAATGCTCAACTGCCGCATCGCTTTCATAAAATCTTAAAAACGGAGACAGGTCTTCTTTGCTTAAGTGAAACCAGTCAGCTAAAAATTTCTTTATATAATAACGGCCGGTATGGAGCTGGTCGACTACCGCATAAATTTCGGTGCGGTTGCAGGTTGATACGATGATATTTTCGAGAATGCTTTTCTCTGCTTTTAGCTGCACCATCGCTTCTGCAAGCTCATTCGGCTGAAAACTTACTTTTTCACGTATCTCAATAGGGGCGGATTTATAATCTACTCCCACAACAAGTATATGCATAGCTTTTATTACACCCCCAACACCCAAACTTTATTTATAATCATTCTAACATAGAATTCATTATTTATAATAATTATAACATAGTTTCTTTCGCAAAATGTGAACAGATTTCAAAAATCTTGTGCTATATTAGAAAAAGCTTCACGAACAAAATATGTTCCTATTGACAATAACAAAAACAGCAGAAATTTACTAAGAATCAGCTCTAGATAACAAGAAGGTGATATGCATGAAACAAAAATCAATTTTATTTCCTTGTCTGCTGCTCGCCGCTTCCGTATACGCATGGCTTGAAAGCGGCCAAGCCGAACTGTTTTCAGGACAGGATCAATGGCCTGTTCTTCTTATGCTGTTAGGCGCAGCCTTTATATACCAAGGAAAAAAAGAAGCAGTTTCCCCGCATTTCTTTATCGGCTTGCTTCTCTTCGGAATCGGTTTGCACTTTTTCGCTAAGCCGAAGTGGACTTGGTGGCCGGATGATTTTGAAATGCTCCTCTTCTTGATCGGCTTCTCGCTTCTCGTTTCAACCGTTCAGAAAAAAGAATATGTATATGAAGCTGTTTCGATGATTTGTTTTTCCCTGTTTCTTTACTTTTTCAAACAGATTATGGCTTGGCTTGGCTTGAGTCTGCGCATATTCCCACGACCCTGCTGAAAGAGTATTGGCCGTTTGTGTTTATCGGAATCAGTTTATTGTTATTATTGATAAAACGAAAAAAATCTATACGATAAATAAAAAACCGGCAGAGATCAATCTCTACCGGTTTATCATTTTTTTGATCACTCCCCAAGCTTCGTCTTTCCCCTTTTTCGTTTCTGAGGAGTAGAGAATCAGCTCGTCTTCCGGATCAATATTTAATGTCTGTCGGACAACCTTCGCGTGTTTGTCCCATTTTCCTTTCGGAATCTTGTCCGCTTTTGTAGCGATAATAATAACAGGAATGCCGTAATACTTTAAGAATTCATACATCTGCACATCATCATTAGACGGTGCATGCCGCAAATCAACAATCTGCACAACTGCTTTCAATTCCTCGCGTGTCGTGATGTAGGTTTCAATCATTCTGCCCCAAGCTTCACGCTCGGATTTTGACACTTTGGCAAAACCGTAACCCGGTACATCAACAAAATGCAATTCGTCATTAATAATATAGAAATTTAATGTTTGTGTTTTTCCCGGTTTTGATGATGTTCTCGCAAGATTTTTACGATTAATCAATGAATTGATAAAAGATGACTTTCCTACGTTCGATCTTCCGGCCAATGCAATCTCCGGAAGCCCCCCCTCAGGGTACTGTTCAGGTTTAACTGCACTGATTACGATTTCTGACTTTGTGACTTTCATTTCTTCTCTCCTACTAAGGCATGTTCCAAAACTTCGTCTAAGTGGGATGCCAATATAAATGTGAGCCCCTCTCTGACGCTTTCTGGAATATCCTCTATATCTTTTTCATTATCTTTTGGCGCAATAATCGTCGTCAATCCTGCTCTATGTGCCCCGAGCGCTTTTTCTTTCAGTCCGCCGATCGGCAGCACGCGCCCGCGAAGTGTAATTTCGCCAGTCATTCCGACTTTACGCGATACCGCCCGCCCTGTTAAAGCAGAAACAAGCGCAGTCGCCATTGTTATACCGGCAGACGGACCATCTTTAGGCACCGCACCCTCAGGAACATGTATATGAATATCATACTTCTCATGAAAGTCAGGTTCAATGCCAAGTTCTTCTGTTTTTGAACGCACGTAGCTGAAAGCCGCCTGAGCAGACTCTCTCATGACATCGCCAAGCTTACCTGTCAGGATCAGTTTGCCTTTCCCTGGAGAAAGCGATACTTCGATCGACAGCGTATCTCCGCCGACAGTTGTATAAGCCAGCCCCGTGACTACGCCCACCTGATCTTCCGTTTCTGCTTGTCCGTATCTGAACATTCGTTTTCCGATAAAGTCATGAAGATTTTTCTCTGTAACTGTAATCCGTTTTCTATCTTCAGAAACAATGGCTTTTGCAGCCTTGCGGCAGATGGCAGCAAGCTGGCGCTCGAGATTTCTCACACCTGCTTCTCTCGTATAATAACGGATAATATCAAGAATGGCCTGATCACGCAGCTGCAGGTTGCTCTTTTTGAGCCCATGCTCCTTGATCTGCTTCGGAAGAAGGTGATCTTTCACAATTTCAAGTTTTTCCACTTCCGTGTAGCCCGCAATATTAATGATTTCCATTCTATCTCTAAGCGGTCCTGGGATTGTCGCCAAATTGTTAGCCGTAGCGATAAAGAGCACTTTTGACAGATCAAAGGTCTCCTCAATGTAGTGGTCGCTGAAGGTGCTGTTTTGCTCTGGATCAAGCACTTCAAGCATTGCGGATGACGGATCGCCTCTGAAATCAGAAGACATTTTATCAATTTCATCCAGTAAGAATACCGGATTCAGCTTGCCGGCTTTTTTCATGCCTTGAATAATACGTCCCGGCATTGCCCCAACATATGTCCGTCTGTGCCCGCGAATTTCTGATTCGTCGCGCACCCCGCCAAGTGAAATTCTGACAAACTTCCGATCCATACTTTTAGCAATCGATTTGGCTAAGGACGTTTTTCCGACCCCCGGAGGTCCTGCCAAACAGAGAATCGGGCCTTTTAAGGATTTTGTCAGCTTCTGAACCGCCAAATACTCTAAAATACGTTCTTTCACTTTTTCAAGTCCATGATGTTCTTTGTCCAAAAGATGTTCAGCCTCTTTTAAATCAAGCTTATCTTCTGTCTCATCCGTCCATGGGAGAGCAACCAGCCAGTCTATATAATTGCGGATAACAGAACTTTCGGCAGAACTGGACGGAATTTTTTCATATCTGTTTAATTCTTTAAGAGCCGTTTCCTTCACATGGTCAGGCATACCCGCTTCTTCGATTTTTTCGGTCAGCGATTGAACTTCACCTGTTTTGCCTTCTTTATCGCCTAGCTCTTTTTGGATCGCCTTCATCTGTTCGCGCAAATAATATTCCTTTTGCGTACGCTCCATTGAACGTTTGACACGCTGGCCGATTTTTTTCTCGATCTCAAGCACTTCTTTTTCATTGTTGATAAAATCAATGACCTTATTCAGTCTGTCTTTGACATCGGCCGTTTCTAAAATATCCTGCTTATCCTTTAGTTTAAGAGGCAGGTGAGAAGCAACAATGTCTGCCATTCTGCCCGGCTCTTCGATATCAGTAACCGCGGCGTACGTTTCGGCTGAGATTTTTTTAGAAATTTTTATGTACTGATCAAAGTGGTCCAACAAAGTCCGCATCAGCGCTTCGTCTTCTGTATCTTTTGAATCATCTTCATGGATCAGCTGAATGTCCACCGACGTATAATCCTCATGCTCATTGTATTCAATGATCTGGGCGCGCTGTATACCTTCCACCAGCACACGAATCGTACCGTTCGGAAGCTTCAGCATTTGTTTAATTTTCGTATAGGTGCCGACAGTAAAAATTTCGTCTTCACCCGGTTCGTCTATCGAAATATCCTGCTGAGTGGCTAAAAATATCATATGATCATGCATCATTGCCTGTTCAAGGGCCTGAACCGACTTGTCACGTCCTACATCTAAGTGCAAAACCATTGTCGGGTACACTAATAAACCTCTTAAAGGGAGGAGCGGGATGCTGCGTTTTAATTCTTCTGCCATGTGACTGACACCTCCGTGACTTTAGTATGAACCATTATAATACAACTTTTTCATCCTTGTACAATAAACGGCATGGTTCAGATTTTCTATAACACAGTCTCCTCGTAGTATACCCTTTCTTTCTGATCTGAAAAAGGAAAAGATGTCCTTCATAAAAAAAACCCTATTTTAAAAATAGGGTCAGACCGATTCTTTATTCATTTGCATGTTTAACGGTTTTTGTTCAGTAGGCGGATTCACTAAAATTTCATCAAGCACTTCCTGGAACGTTTTCACCGCCACAATTTTGATTCCTTCAATCTGTTTTAAAATTGATTGCTGATTTTCATACGGGATAATGACTTTTTTGGCACCGGACTGTTTTGCGGCTTTAATTTTCGGAATAACGCCTCCAATCGGTTTTACAAGTCCGTTTAGACTGATCTCGCCTGTCATAGCTACCGTGTTGTCAATCGGAATTTTATGAACGGCTGAAAAAATTCCCGCCGCCATGGCAATACCTGCTGACGGCCCGTCAATCGGTATGCCGCCCGGAAAATTAATGTGGATATCGTAGTCAGAAGGCTTCATTCCCATTGTACGCAGTACGGTTAGCACATTTTCAACCGAGCCCTTTGCCATGCTTTTCCGGCGAATTGATTTTGATTGGCTGCCGATGCTTTCTTCTTCTGCTATTCCGGTAATGTTAATTGAACCTTTATCCTGAGCCGGTGTTACGTTCACTTCGATTTCCAGCAGCGAACCGCTGTTAGGGCCATACACTGCGAGTCCATTTACAATGCCGATTTGCGGTGAAGAGCCGATTTTCTGCTCGTGCTTAGGGGTAAGCTGACTGGAATGAATCACCCATTCTATATCCTCAATGGTGATGTCCTTCCGGTCCTCGGTCACCGCCATTCCCGCCGCAATTTGAATCATATTGACTGCTTCCCGGCCGTTCCGTGTATAGCTGGTCAGCAAATCAAGCCCCTCTTCAGAAATATTCTTTTCAATCTTATCCACTGCTGTTTTGGCAACTGATTTCAGCTCATCTTTCTCAAGCTCGCGGAAAAACACTTCTAGACAGCGGGATCGAATTGCTGGAGGGATTTCATTTGGCATTCTTGTTGTCGCACCGATCAGACGAAAATCTGCTGGAAGCCCATTTTGAAAAATATCGTGAATATGGTTCGGTATTTGTGTATTTTCTTCGCTGTAATAAGCACTGTCTAAAAAGACTTTCCGGTCCTCAAGCACCTTCAGCATTTTATTCATTTGAATAGGATGCAGCTCCCCAATTTCATCAATAAACAATACACCGCCGTGGGCATGAGTGACAGCCCCCTGCTTCGGCTGCGGAATACCCGCCTGTCCCATCGCTCCGGCGCCTTGGTATATCGGATCATGTACAGATCCAATAAGCGGATCCGCAATTCCTCTTTCATCAAATCGAGCCGTTGTCGCATCGAGTTCCACAAAAACAGCCTGCTCCTTAAAAGGTGATTGCTTATGTTTTTTGGCTTCCTCTAACACAAGCCGTGCAGCAGCTGTTTTTCCGACTCCCGGCGGTCCATAGACAATGACGTGCTGGGGATTCGGTCCGCACAACGCCGCTTTTAACGCTTTAATCCCGTCTTCCTGGCCGACGATATCTTGAAAGCTTTTGGGGCGCACCTTTTCAGATAACGGTTCGGACAAGCTGATAGCCCTCATTTTGCGAAGCTGCTCCATCTCCTTCTTTGATTCCTTATCTATCGTGACTTTTTGTGTCCTCTGATTTTTAAGCAAATTCCAAAAATACAAACCAATGATGATCCCAAAAAACAGCTGAATAAATAATGCGATCCCTGTCCAACTCATGGTGGTCCCTCCTGAAAAACAATTTATGTATCCAATTCATTCCTCTGATTGCTAGTATCTCCCACAGAAGAGGGGAATAAACGTTTTCCGGAAGAGTTTACACAACAAAAAAACCTCCTGAATGTTACCACTCAGGAGGTTTTTTTCATTTTTAAGCAGACGTTTTATCTTGGCTAACCTCAGTACCGTCCTTTAACAAAAGGCGAGGCGGTTCTCCATGCGTTACAGTCGCTCCAGTAATCACACATTTTTCAATGTCATCACGGGAAGGCAGGTCAAACATCACATCAAGCATAATACCTTCAATGATAGAACGGAGTCCGCGTGCTCCAGTCTTACGCTCAATTGCTTTCTTAGCAATTTCAGACAGCGCTTCTTCTTCAAACTCAAGCTCAACATTATCCAGCTCAAGCATTTTCTTAAATTGCTTCACAAGAGCGTTTTTCGGTTTTGTTAAGATCGCAACCAATGCTTCTTCATCAAGCTTTTCAAGGCTTGCAATCACAGGAAGACGTCCGATGAACTCCGGAATTAATCCGAAACGGAGCAAGTCTTCTGGAAGCACTTTTGAAAGAAGGTCTTCTTTCTCCAGATCTGCAACCTTATTATCAGAACCAAAGCCAATCACTTTTTGTCCTAAACGGCGTTTGATGATTTGTTCGATACCATCGAAGGCACCGCCGCAAATGAACAAAATGTTTGTTGTGTCAATTTGAATAAACTCTTGATGAGGGTGCTTACGTCCACCTTGAGGCGGCACACTCGCCACAGTTCCTTCAAGAATTTTCAGCAATGCCTGCTGCACACCTTCACCTGACACATCACGTGTGATAGACGGGTTTTCAGACTTTCTTGCCACTTTATCGATTTCATCAATATAAATAATGCCTTTTTCCGCTTTTTCCACGTCGTAGTCAGCAGCTTGGATGAGTTTCAAGAGAATATTCTCTACATCTTCACCCACATATCCAGCTTCTGTCAGGGACGTAGCGTCAGCAATCGCAAACGGCACATTTAAAATACGGGCTAACGTTTGGGCAAGAAGGGTTTTACCGCTTCCTGTCGGGCCGATTAATGAAATGTTACTTTTCGAAAGCTCGACATCGTCCACTTTGCTGTTGGAGTTAATGCGCTTATAGTGGTTATACACAGCAACAGCGAGTGATTTCTTTGCTTGATCCTGGCCGATGACATATTCATTCAGAATTTCGCGGATTTCCTGCGGCTTCGGCACATCTTTAAATTCTACTTCTTCTTCTGTTCCGAGTTCTTCCTCCACAATTTCAGTGCAGAGTTCGATACATTCGTCACATATATATACACCAGGTCCAGCTACAAGCTTACGAACCTGATCTTGTGTTTTTCCACAGAACGAGCATTTTAATTGTCCTTTTTCCTCGTTGAATTTAAACATTCTTTCACCCCTTAATCTTGTCTCACTTTTTCTTTTACCGGCAGAGCAAAAGAAAATGATTCTTGAAACGAACGAGTATGTATTGCATTTTACCATACTTTCCAAAAAGACGGTAACATTGTGTTTCTGACTTGCACATTCTATATGTATGACAAAAAACAGCCCTGCATTAACTATCTTGCCCCAAGAAAAAGAGATATATCATAATTGTACAAAACAAGGCACGAATGATTCGCGCCCTGTTTTATTATTACTATTATTATGCACCATATTAACGGTTTTCTACAAGAAAATCAATTGCTTTGCGAACTTTTAAATCTTCTTTCATCGCGTCAGTAGAACCGATGGCTTGTTTGATGTTTTCAACAGGCATGTTGTATGCTTCAGCCATTTTAGAAAGCTCAGCATCAACTTCCTCATCTGTTACTTCAAGGTTTTCCGCTTTCGCAATCGCCTCAAGAGTCAGGTTAGATTTAACGCGTTTTGCAGCATCTTCTTTCATTTGCTCTTTTAACGCAGCTTCGTCTTGACCTGAGAATTGAGTGTAAAGCTCAAGGTTCATGCCTTGCATTTGAAGACGCTGTTCGAATTCTTTTAGCATGCGGTCAAGCTCAGTGTCGATCATCGCTTGAGGAACATCGATTTCAGCGTTTTCAGAAGCTTTCAGAACAAGTTCTTCACGCAATTTAGCGTCAGCTTCGTTTTCTTTTGCTTCTTCTAAGCGTTTCTTCGTTTTTTCAGTCAATTCAGCAAGTGTTTCCACTTCTTCATCGATATCTTTTGCGAATTCATCGTCAAGCTCAGGAAGCTCTTTCGCTTTGATTTCGTGAATTTTCACTTTGAAGACAGCTGGTTTGCCGGCAAGATCTTCAGCGTGGTACTCTTCAGGGAATGTTACTTCAACATCCTTCTCAGCACCTGCTTCAAGGCCGACTAACTGATCTTCGAAGCCAGGAATGAATGAACCAGAACCCACTTCAAGTGAATAGTTTTCAGCTTTTCCGCCTTCGAATGCTTCGCCGTCAACAAATCCTTCGAAGTCAAGAACAACAGTGTTTCCTTCTTCAATAGCGCCTTCTTCTTTTACAACAAGCTCAGCTTGACGCTCTTGAAGCGCTTTTAGTTCGTTTTGAACATCTTCGTCAGTTACAGCTGTGTCGTCTTTTTCGATGCCTAAGCCTTTGTATTCGCCAAGCTTCACTTCAGGTTTCACTGTTACTTTTGCAGTGAAGATTAAGCTTTCGCCTTTTTCGATTTTTTCAACATCGATTTCAGGACGGTCTACAGGCTCGATTCCAGCTTCTTCAACCGCTTTAGGGTATTCTACAGGAAGAAGAATATCCAAAGCATCTTGGTAAAGAGCTTCTACGCCAAAGCGCTGTTCGAATAAACCGCGAGGAATTTTCCCTTTACGGAATCCAGGAATTGAAACTTGCTTAACTACTTTTTTAAATGCATCATCAAGTGCCGTTTTAAATGTTTCAGCATCAACTTCAACAGTTAAAACGCCTTCGTTGCCTTCTTGTTTTTCCCATTTTACAGACATGTGTTTCCCTCCAAAAATCTATTCAGGTTGTGTCGGTCTTCCATTCTAAAGCAATCATTCGGCTTCGTCCAACAAAAACGAAGCTGCCAAAGATCAGAATCATTATGTATACATTTTAATAATGAACTGTAAAGCCTGTCCAACCGTATTTCTGATAACCCGTTATACACAAATACAACCATTATATTATAACATAACACATACCGCTTTCAACTATATGGCGTGATTTACAAATAAGAAATTTCTTCAATATCTTTAATCATTGTGCACGCTTCATCAAGTTCTCTGTCGGTAAATTCATACATCATATGCAGCTCTTCGCTTTCAATCTCAATCCCATGCATTTCATAGCCGACTTTATGCAGGGCCGCCGCCCAAAGATCAGCAGACAGCAATTTAGGCTGAAATGGATATAAAACGTACAAATGTCTTCTCCACAGTTCTTCTACCGCTGCATACAGGGTTGGATTTTCATTCCCAAGCGTTTCATCCAGCACCCGGAGAACGCGGTGCAAAATCGGGGAGGCATCAGGCGGGACAGTCTCGCTCGGCTCGATTGTCATAGAGTCTCCGAATTTTGTAATGTGGACCGGTTTGCTGTAGTCGTGTTCCGCCATTAACATCACGATCATCGTCTTGATAATCGGGTGAGCAGCGGGATCTTCAAGAATTGTTTTTAACAGCCCCGTATACTTCGCTACATTGCGATCTTTCAATGAATGGATCAAATTCATTTGTTCCTCTGGGCTGGCTAACACTTTCTCCGTGTCGATCACATCTTCATACTCTTCTGCCCAAGCCTCGTCCTCTCGCTCTGGATCGGTCATTTTACGGCTGAAATCAAGCAGTTTATAAAATTGCTCGGCGCTTTCCGCAGGCAGCTGATTTTCCTCAAGAACGGCTTCAATCGTGCGTTTTACTTCTTCGTATTTCTTAAGCTGTATTAAGATCGTCATGTACACTTGTAAAACCGTAAAATACTGGCCATATCCTTCTTTCAGCATCTTTTCGCATACACGTTTTGCCTCTTCCAATTCGCCCAGCTCCAAAAAGCAAATGGCCATGCCCAAGTGAAGATCTGATTCAGTATCATCATATTTCATTGCTTCTGAAAACAGTTCCAGCGCCTCTTGATACTTTTTCTCCTTCAGCGAGGACATTCCTTTTTCCACCAGACGGTCTTTCAAATGAGGAAAAGGAATAATTTTTGCGTTTTTCTTGTCATGCGTCATACCTATATTCCTTTCAGGCATTTATTTTGTTCAAGTGTATCAACACCCGTACACAAAAACAAGAAAGGAAAGGTTCTGCCAGGCAAAAAAAGCTGCCGGACAAATTGCCGGGCAGCTTTTTTAAGCTTGAAGCCAAGAGCTTCTCTGCGACTCAAATTGCTTGATTTCATCTTCAAGTAAAAGCGTTAAAGAAATTTCATCATAGCCGTTGATCAGCATTTCTTTCCAATGCGGATCGACTTCGAATGTAATCTGATTGCCTTCGCTGTCGTGAATAAGCTGATTCTCAAGATCGACTGTCATTTGCAGTGACTGATTTTCGTATTGTCCGACAAGCTTTTTCCAATTGTCATACGGCATGCGAATCGGCAGCATACCGTTTTTAAAGCAGTTTTGGTGAAATATATCGGCAAATGACGGTGCGATAATGATTTTAAAGCCGTAATCATCAAGCGCCCACGGAGCGTGTTCACGCGATGACCCGCAGCCGAAGTTTTCTCCCGCTATTAAAATGGATGCCCCTTCATAAGCCGGCTGGTTCAGTTCAAATTCTGGGTTCGGTTCACCATTCGCATCGTATCTCCAGTCAAAGAATGCAAAACGGCCGTAGCCCGTTCTTTCTATTCTCTTCAGAAATTGTTTCGGAATGATCTGATCTGTATCAACATTAATACGATTTAATACGGCCGCTTTCCCCGTATGTGTTTTCAAAGGTTCCATCTCGTGCACTCCTTACACAACTGTTTTTTCCTGATAAAACTTCCTGACATCCACGAAATGGCCGTGAATGGCGGCCATCGCAGCCATCGCAGGGCTGACGAGATGTGTTTTTGCGCCTTTTCCTTGTCTCCCCTCAAAGTTGCGGTTAGAGGTTGACGCACAGCGCTCTCCTTCAGGAACAACGTCATTATTCATGCTCAAACACATGCTGCAGCCTGATTCTCTCCATTCAAATCCAGCGTCTAAGAAGATCTGATGAAGCCCTTCCTTTTCAGCCTGAAGTTTTATGCTCTGAGATCCAGGCACGACGATTGCTCTAACACTTTCAGCTACCTTTTTTCCTTTGATCATATCGGCAGCCTGGCGGAGGTCAGTCATGCGTGAATTTGTACAGGAACCGATAAATACGTGCTCCACTTTGATGTCTTCAATTTTCTGATGAGGTGTCAGCCCCATATATTCATAAGCGCGAATCGCTTCTTTTTTGTCATCTTCCGCTGAAAAGCTTTCCGGTGCCGGAACTTCAGAATCGACAGGAAGAACCATTCCCGGGTTGATACCCCATGTCACCATAGGAGAAATGTCATTGCCGTCAAGCACTATTGATTTATCGTAAACAGCGCCTGGATCAGTGCGCAGCGCTTTCCATTCTTCTACGGCTTTATCAAATTCTTCTCCTTTTGGCGAATACTTGCGATTTTTGCAATATTCAAATGTCACTTCGTCAGGCGCAATCAAACCTGCTCTTGCTCCGGCTTCAATTGACATGTTGCAAACGGTCATCCGCTCATCCATCGTCATGTTTCTGAATACTTCCCCAGTGTATTCAATGACGTAACCGGTGCCGAATTTTACGCCGTATTTACCGATAACAGCAAGAATGACATCCTTTGCGGTTACCCCTTTTTGCAGTGTCCCGTCTACACGCACCTCAAGCGTTTTCGGACGCTGCTGCCAGAGTGTCTGTGTAGAAAGAACATGTTCAACCTCACTCGTTCCAATTCCAAATGCCAGGGAGCCGAATGCACCGTGAGTTGAAGTATGACTGTCGCCGCATACGATCGTTTTTCCCGGAAGCGTTAAGCCAAGCTCAGGCCCGACTACATGGACAATCCCCTGATCTACACTGTGAAGATCGGCAAGGCGTACGCCAAACTCTTCGCAGTTCCGCTCAAGCGCTGTCACTTGTCGTTTCGCAACTTCATCCGTTATCTCAAAGCGATTGACGGTTGGAATGTTGTGATCCATCGTCGCGAAAGTATTTTGCGGTTTTCTGACCTTTCTTCCCTTTTGTCTCAACCCTTCAAATGCCTGAGGGGATGTCACCTCATGGATGAGATGCAAATCAATATAGAGAAGATCCGGTTTTCCCTCACCATGTTTTACAATATGCTGATCCCAAATCTTTTCGATGATCGTTCGAGGCATCATCTTTATTTCCTCCCTCTACCTATGAACTAAGACCGCTTACACCATAAGCTGTCACACGTTAGAAATTGTATTTTCACTCATCAATGCTGTCTTAACTTCCCCTGTAATGGCCTGAGTGCTGCTGTATTCTTCACCTCTTGCCAAGTCTCTTGTTCTTTTTCCAGAGGTAAGAACCTGATTGACCGCATCTTCTACAGCTTTCGCTTCTTCTTCAAGCCCGAAAGATGTTCTCAAAAGCATTGCCGCTGACAATATAGCCGCAAATGGATTTGCCATTCCTTTCCCTGCTATGTCAGGTGCAGAGCCATGTACAGGCTCGAACAAATGGAGTCCTGAGCTTGATAGGCTGGCTGACGGAAGCATTCCGAGAGAACCTGTTAGCATGGACGCTTCGTCGCTTAAAATGTCACCAAACATATTTTCAGTCACCACGACATCAAATTGATTCGGTGCATAAATCAGCTGCATAGCCGCGTTATCAACGAGCATATGCTCAAGTTTCACATCAGGAAAGTCTTTTGCGACGTCTTCAGCCACTTCGCGCCACAGCCTGCTTGATTCAAGCACGTTCGCTTTATCAACAGAGGTAACCTTGCCTTTTCTGGCAGCCGCCATTTTAAAGCCCTCTCTGATCACGCGTTCAATTTCTTCCCTCTTATAAAACAGTGTGTCTACCGCTTCTTGCTCACCTTCACTGTTTACATAGCGTTTGCTCGGCTGGCCGAAATACAAACCGCCTGTCAGTTCACGAACGATAACGAAATCAACGTTATCAATATATTCTTTTTTCAAAGGCGAAGCGTCAGAAAGGCTTTCAAACACTTTCACAGGCCGTAAATTCGCAAACAGGTCAAGCTGTTTTCTAATGCCGAGCAGCCCTTTTTCGGGCCTCAGCTCCGAAGGGTTTTGATCCCATTTCGGGCCGCCGACAGCACCAAGCAAAATAGCATCAGCCTTTTTACAAATCGCAATGGTTTCCTCTGGGAGAGGGTTGTTGTGTTCGTCAATTGCCGCTCCTCCAATAAGGCCGTATTCAAATTCAAATTCATGGCTGAAGCGTTCGGCAACACTTTTCAGCACGTCTATCGCTGATTCTAATACTTCAGGGCCGATCCCGTCTCCGGGCAATAGAGCAATCCGTTTCTTCAAATTAACCGTTCTCCTTTCTTTTATGATCCGACAGCTGTATGGTTTTGCAGTCCGTTCATATTAGACTGGAAAACCAATTGACGGTTGACTGCGTTCAGATAGGCTTTCGCCGAAGCTTCTAATACGTCTTGCGCTATGCCCCGCCCTGCTGATTCTTTTCCGTTTACTACTACTCTTACATAAACCTGGGCAAATGCGTCTTCGCCTTTTCTATTGGACTGAATGCGGTAGTCTAAGAGCTCCACATCTTTATCGATACAGCGTTCAAGGGTATTGTATATCGCTTCCACGCTTCCGGCTCCTGTAGCCGCTTCCTGAATAAGCTGGGCGTTTTCTTGGTTTTTCAAAGAAACCGTAGCCGTAGGAACCTGAGATGTTCCATAATGGACTTGCAGAGAAAGAAATTCATACCCAATCTTGCGGTCTGTTACTTTTTCTTCTAAAATAAGAGAGACAAGATCCTCATCAGTGATTTCTTTTTTCTTCTCAGTCAACTCTTTAAACATCGTAAAGAACTTATTAATCTCTTCACTATCAAATTGGAATCCCAATGCCGTCAGCCGGTCTTTAAATGCATGGCGTCCTGAATGCTTGCCTAGGACAAGCGCATCTGCCGTTACACCGACAAGCTCTGGTGAAATAATTTCGTATGTTGATTTTTCTTTTAAGAAGCCGTCCTGGTGGATGCCTGATTCATGAGCAAATGCATTGTCGCCCACTACCGCTTTATTTCGCGGAACAACCATACCTGTGAACTTACTTACTAAATCACTAGTGCGTTTTATTTCATTTAGCGTAATGCCTGTTTCGACTTGATAGAAATCCTTTCTGGTATGAAGGGCAACTGCGATTTCCTCTAAGGCAGCGTTTCCGGCTCTTTCACCAATTCCGTTAATCGCACATTCAATTTGATCAGCTCCATTTTCGATCGCTGAGAGAGAATTGGCGACTGCCATTCCCAAATCATCGTGGCAGTGAGCTGACAGCTTTGCTTGATGTATGTTTGGAACGTTCTCTTTCATATATTTAAAGATATTCCCGTACTCAGCCGGAGCCAAATAGCCGACTGTATCCGGAAGGTTGATGACAGTAGCCCCTGCATCGATCACTTTTTCTACGATTTCTGCTAAAAACGGCAGTTCAGTTCGGCAGGCATCCTCAGCAGACCATTGAACAATCGGGAAACGCTCTTTTGCGTATTTCACCATCTCAACCGCTCTTTCAATGACCTGTTCACGCGTCATTTTCAGCTTGTGTTTTAAATGAATGTCCGATGTGGCAATGAACACGTGAATTCTTGGCTGAGCACCGTCTTTTAACGCTTCCCACGCAGCATCAATATCACCTTTTACACAGCGGGCAAGACCTGTCACAGAACAATTTTTAATGGTTCTTGCGATTTCCTGCACAGCTAAAAAGTCACCTCGGGACGAAGCGGGAAATCCCGCTTCAATGATATCCGCCCCGAGTCTTTCGAGCTGCTTTGCTATGGCAAGTTTCTCCTGTGTATTTAAGTTTACTCCAGGGGACTGTTCACCATCACGAAGCGTCGTATCGAAAAAATTAATTTTGCGCAACGGAGACCACCGCTTCCTTCTTCTTGCCTTGTTTGACAAACGGCATCATTTCACGAAGCTTTCTTCCCACCACTTCGATTTGATGTTCGTTTTCGCTCGTATTGATTGCGTTGAAACGAGGACGGTTTACTTGGTTTTCTACGATCCACTCTTTTGCAAATGTTCCGTCTTGGATATCTTTTAAGACTTCTTTCATTGATTCTTTTACTTTTGCGTCTACAACACGCGGCCCGGATACGAAGTCTCCCCATTGAGCAGTATCAGAAATAGAGTATCTCATGCCTGCCAATCCTTCTTCATACATAAGGTCAACGATCAATTTCAGCTCATGAAGACATTCAAAGTATGCAAGTTCCGGCTGATAACCAGCTTCAGTTAATGTTTCAAAACCAGCTTTTACTAGGGACGTTAATCCTCCGCAAAGTACAGCTTGCTCACCGAACAGATCCGTTTCTGTTTCTTCTTTAAATGTCGTTTCCAAAACGCCTGCTCTTGCTCCGCCGATTCCTTTTGCATATGCCAAAGCTTTATCTTTCGCTTCACCTGTCACATCCTGATAGATCGCGAACAACGCCGGTACGCCTGCTCCCTGCTCATATGTTCTTCTAACCAAATGTCCAGGACCTTTAGGCGCTACCAAGAATACGTCAACATCTGCCGGAGGAACAATTTGGTGGAAATGAACGTTAAATCCGTGAGCGAAGACCAATGATTTGCCTGCAGTCAGCTCATCTTTGATTTCAGCTTCATATACTTTTTGCTGCTGTTCATCCGGAAGAAGAACCATAATGATTTCAGCTTGAGCCGCAGCTTCTTTTACTGAAAATACTCGATGTCCGTCTTCTTGCGCCTGAGTGAAAGATTTTCCTTGTCTGACACCGACAATCACGTCAATTCCGCTTTCTTTTAGGTTCAGCGCATGTGCATGCCCTTGTGAGCCATAGCCGATAATCGCTACTGTTTTCCCAGCCAATACGTTTTCTTTGATATCACCGTTATAATATACTTTTACCATTTCAATCTCTCCCTTGTTATGTTTTATACAATAGATATTGTTTTATTGGATGACGCCTTTTGCTGGGTTCCCCTCGCAAAAGCCGTTGTACCTGTTCTCGCGATTTCTTTAATGCCATAAGGTTTTAACAGTTCAATAAGCGCTTCGATTTTGTTAGATTCGCCTGTCACCTGAACAACGATGCTGTCTCTGCTGACATCAACGACAGAGGCTCTGAACGGCTCTATGATTCCATTAATCTCTGTTCTCGTTGACGGTGCGGAAACGACCTTAATTAAGGCCAGTTCCCTCTGGACAATCGATTGATTAGTGATGTCTGTGACTTTCAGCACATCAATCTGTTTGTTGAGCTGTTTTGTCAGCTGTTCAACATCATTTTCTCCTTCAACGTGAACAACAAAGGTGATTCTGGAAACGCCGGTTGTTTCTGTGTGTCCAACTGTAATGCTTTCAATGTTGTAGTGTCTTTTTGTGAATAGACCGGTGATCCGGTTTAACACGCCGGAGCGGTTCACCACAGTCAATGTGATAATTCTTTTCAAGGTTTCACCCCCACCATTTCATGCAGCCCTTTCCCCGGAGCCACCATCGGGAATACTTTTTCTTCACTGGCAACCCGAACGTCAATGACAACCGGTTCTTTTGATGTTAATGCCTCTTCCAGCTTTTCCTTCGCTTCTGCATCAGAGGAGATTCTGATGCCTTTAATGCCGTATGCTTCTGACAATTTGACAAAGTCAGGCTGTGAAGCGAATTTAGATTCTGAATAACGCTCTTCATAGAAAATTTCCTGCCACTGTCTTACCATTCCGAGACAAGCGTTATTCAAGATCACAACTTTAACCGGCAGATTCAATTCGCGAATAACATCAAGTTCCTGAAGCGTCATTTGAAAACCGCCGTCTCCAAGCACCGCCACCACGGTTGCATCTTTATCGGCCAGCTGTGCGCCAATCGCTGCCGGAAGGCCGAAACCCATCGTTCCAAGACCGCCTGATGTCACCCATTTATCTGCCTTTTGGAACGGATAAAATTGTGCTGACCACATTTGATGCTGGCCGACATCCGTTGCGACAATGGCTTCGCCCTTTGTAAATTGATGAATGTACTCAATCAGTTTCTGAGGTTTAAAGCCTTCTTCTTCATTGTCTACATACCAGAGCGGATACTCTTCTTTCCACTCGGCAAGCTGTTTTTTCCATTCGCTTGAATCGCCTTGTTTGCCGTTTTGTTTGATCAGCTCTTGCAGGACAACTTTGCTGTCGCCGACAACCGGAATCTGTGTTTTCATGATTTTTCCGATTTCAGCCGGATCAATATCAATGTGGGCAATCTTTGCGTTTCTCGCAAAATGCTTCAGGTTTCCGGTGACACGGTCATCAAAACGGGCGCCGATACTGATTAAAAGATCACAGTCATGAAGAGCCATGTTCGCTGTATAAGTGCCGTGCATACCCGCCATTCCTAAGAAAAGCGGATGGTCTGCCGGGAACCCCCCGAGCCCTAAAAGCGTGTGTACAACCGGAATTTGCTGCTGCTCGGCATAATTTTTTAATTCTTCTGACGCTTTTCCGTGCAATACGCCCGCGCCCGCTAGGATAACCGGTTTCTTTGCGCTGCTTACGGCTTCCACAAGCTTGCGAATCTGCAAATAATTCGGCTCCGTTGTCGGCTGATATCCCGGGAGATTCATCTCGTGATCATAGCTGAATTCCCCTTCAATTGTTGCAACATCTTTCGGAATATCGATTAGTACTGGTCCCGGTCTTCCCGTTGTTGCAATATGGAATGCTTCTTTAATGATGCGCGGCAGATCTTCCGGCTGGCGGACCTGATAGCTGTGTTTTGTAACCGGCATTGTAATTCCTAGAATGTCCGCTTCCTGAAAAGCGTCGGTGCCGATAACGGAGGTTGCCACCTGTCCTGTAAAGACGACTAAAGGCAGCGAATCAATCATAGCATCCGCAAGTCCAGTAACAAGGTTTGTCGCTCCCGGGCCTGATGTCGCAATAACGACCCCTGGTTTTCCAGAAACTCTCGCGTATCCTTCCGCTGCATGAATAGCGCCTTGCTCGTGTCGGGGAAGGATATGTACCATTCCCGAATTGTACAGCTTATCGTAGATCGGAAGTACAGCTCCGCCCGGATAGCCGAATATCATTTCTACTTTTTCTTTCTTTAATGATTCAATCAGCATTAACGCTCCGCTCATCGTCTGTGTACATTTGGCAGATGCTGAATCCACCTGTACATTAGTCCCCATTTTTAGTTCCTCCTTTTGGATTTTCATCCTCTAAAGATCATCAATTATTAGCTTTATAGCTGAATATTCAATAAAAAAAGCCCTTCCGCCCACAATCAGCTGCGCAGTGAATGCGATAGCCAAAAGGGGCGAAAAGGCTCTTCTTTCCGCGGTACCACCCTTGTTTACGGCCTTTGATACGGCCGTCTCATGGATATTCCTATCCGTTTTAATAACGAGTAAACATCATCGTTCACCCGGCCAAGTCCTACTGTGATTTCAGACTGGCACTCTGAGGCGAGTTCACCTTGTAAAGCTTCGCCGGTTCTCAGCTAATCCGGTTCTCTGTGGAAAGCTTTTTCAAGGCTACTTATCCTCATCTGCGCTTTTCATATTCAGTCCCTTGAACATCTATTCTGCCGTCCAAGAAGATCGTTTTTTTTTCATTTTTTTAGTATCCTATTGCAATCATTTGTGCTTGTGAAACTTGCGTTTATCTTTTGTTGAACTCATATTACGCCGCTTTGGACGCAGTGTCAACAGCCTTTTTTAAAATTATTAGACAATTTAGATTAATCAAACTATACTGTATACGCTTTCATTATTGGTATATAAGGCATTTCAAAAGATAAAAGTTTTTGTAATTTTTTTATTAATCTATCAAGTTTACACTCGAATTTTTCAATTTCATATAAATATGTCACATAATATAACGTGTTATTGTTTCGATGAGACGTCTATATGAAAGATCTTCTCGCAAAAAAACAATTTCAGTTCGGATAGGCTCTTTCATTATTTTCCGTCATACACTGGTGTTATCTTGCAAAGAAAAGGTGATACGATGAATAAATCATTTGCAGACATCCAAGGATTTCCCGTGGGTTTTCCAAGCTTTCCCCAGCCATTTTATCCCGCAGCCCCTAGCTTTTATCAGCAAGGCCACCAGCCGTTTGGAGGCTTTGGATACGGACAGCCGTTCAGTCAGACATACAGCCCGCTAAGCACCCCATCTGCTATGTACTCTTCATTTCCATATGCTTCAGGATTTTACGGGCAGCAATTTTCAGGTGCCGGCTATAGTGGCCATGGCGGCGGTTTTAGTATCCCGGCGACGCACGCCGGAGGGTTCAGCGGAGCATCTGGTGTACACGGAGGATTTCGATATTAAATATCATCAGGTGCCGAACATCTATGTTCGGCACTTATTAATTTATTCATCTTTACATAAAGCTAATAGAATGTGAGGTTTCCTATCTTACTATTTGGAAGCAAAAAGGATATATTTTAAGATAAAGGATAAGTATGTTCAGAGTGACGGTTTTTGAGGAGGAATTCATTTTGCATATTAAAGTAGATGATTTGACCGGACATCAAGTGATCGAATTAGTAAGTGAGCATTTACATAGCATGACTCTCATGTCTCCGGCTGAAAGTATTCATGCCCTGGACATAGAGAGGCTGAAAAAACCTGAGATTACATTTTGGAGCGCATGGGACGACAATGAATTGGCCGGCTGCGGAGCACTAAAAGAACTGGACCGCCGGCATGGAGAAATTAAGTCGATGCGAACCTCTTCTTCCCATTTAAGAAAGGGCGTCGCCAGCAAGGTTCTTCAGCACATTATAGAAGAAGCCAAGCGGCGCGGCTATCAGCGCTTGAGTTTGGAAACGGGGTCGATGGCTTCTTTCGAGCCGGCAAGAAAACTTTATGAAAGCTTCAGTTTCCGGTATTGCCAGCCGTTTGCAGACTACACGGAAGATCCGAACAGCGTGTTTATGACAAAGGAATTGTGAAATATAAAGGATAGATAAGTGCGGGACTATGTTTCTGTCTTATCTGTCTTTTTTTGTGGTTACAATTCATCTTCTGCTATCTAGGCAGCATTCTACATTAGCAATCTGCTACGTTTTTCCTCTAGACAACTTTCTCGATTGCTTATCACACAAAAAAACCATCCAGCATTGTACTGGATGATTGAATTATTATTTATATTTATTCACTTCGTACATCAAAATATTTTTAAACACAACATAATCCTTTTTACTTTCAAAAGGCCCTTTGTTGTTGTCATGCTCATCAATTTCATAAAAGCCCGGTCCCTCTCCAGCATCACGCTGCTTATACCATTTGAGGAAACCGTTCACTTCTTTCATGGACAGCTGATATTCTTTTTGCAAACCGTTTACCATGGTGACAACAAGGAGGGCGTCTCCGTCTTCTGCTGAATTATCCTCAGAAGGTGTTGTTGTTGATCCTTTATCCTTATCTCTCGGAGTTTCCTCTGAATCGGATGGTATGTTTAAATCTTTTAACGAAATAGATATAACTGATTTAATGTTAGAATTTGCATTATCACCAAAACTTCCACCAAAACTGGAGTTTTCTTCTCTTCCACCAATTACGTAAAGCGTATCATCAATAATGGCAGAAGAATGCGCCATTCTGTATAAAGCTTTCGGATTTGTCACTGATGTAACTGATTGACTTTTAGGATCGTACACTCTAATTCGGCTTACACCTCCTGTCATCAGAATTTTTCCTTTGTAAGCAAGAGCAGAATAATACCCTGCTGTGAATCCGGTACCATTTTTTACCCACGTATCTTTTTCTGGATCATAAACATAAACGATTTGGGGATTATAATGCGTTCCGCCAAGTAAATATAGTTTATTATCAATTACTGCTGTAGAAGCTCCAGTTACTTCATAATTTTTCAATATCTGTTTTTTCTCCCATTTCTTCGTTTCGAGATCATAACTGTAAGTGGTTCCATCAAACCTATTTTCGAAGCCTACCACGTAAATTTTCTTTCCTATAACTTCAGCGTATATTTGATAGGCTGGAACCTTTCTTTCAAAAGGAAGATCATCTAATTTTTCCCACGTGTCTTTTTTTGGATCATATACTTCTATTGTGTTGACAGCTCCATCGTTTGACATTCCGCCCAAGACATAAATTTTCCCATCTACAGTAACTGATGCAGCTCCCCCCCTCGCTGTGGGCATGTCGGCTTTTCTTGTCCATTCATTTGTTTTAGGATCATAGACAAACGTTTGATTCCCATAAGTACCTGGTTTTACAGTTCCGCCACCTATCACATATATCTTTCCATCAACTACACCGCTGCTTGCGCCGACACGCGGCTCAGGCAAATCTGCTCTTTCTTTCCATTCAACTGTTTCCGCGCTAACTGTTTGGAGCGATTGAAACAGCGTAATCATGAATAAGAAAAAAACAATGAACCATTTTTTCAAAAGAAAACACTCCTTTATTTAATTGTTTCACATAACAAATATCGGCAAGACTACGATTTCTTTCATATCTTTTCCTGTATATTCATTTTTCAGGAAATTATAATACGAGTTTTCTCTAAAAAAACTCGGATGTTTTCAATCTTGTTTATTTTAAAGAACAGCGGGAATTACAAACGACATGAACGATATAATGCAAATTCATAAAGGAGGAGATTAATATGACAAAAAGTGTAGTTGGTGTATACGAAACTCCACAAGAGACCATTGCAGTGATTGAAGGCTTACTAACAAAGGGGTATGATTCTGACGATATTTCTGTTGTCACAAATCGCCGGGATACCGATTATCTCGAATCTCGTACAGGGACAGAAGTAAATCAAGCCCTTGAAGCAAATGATAGTGATTCTGAATCCTTTTTCGATAAACTGAAAGATTATTTCACAATGGATGATACAGGCGCACACAGCAAAGTATTATCAGACCTGGATATCTCAAATGACGAAATAGACAAGTACCAAGAGGACCTGGATGACGGAAAACTTCTCGTAGCCGTTGATACAGACGCAGACTTAGATACGCCTATTGATAACGGCAATGCCCTTTCAGGCGGCTTTGCAAATGCAAATGAGACAGTGGATTATACAACAAAAGAAGAAAAGACCCTGCCGCTTCGAGAAGAACAGCTGAAAGTGGATAAAGAAGATATCCAAACCGGTGAAGTGGAAATCGGAAAAGAAGTCAAAACAGAACAAAGAGATATAGACGTTCCGGTAAGACATGATGAAATTTACGTTGAACGCCGTCCGGTGGATGAAAACACGGCAGACGCTTCTCCCGTAAATGACTCAGAAACGGTCAGAGTTCCTATCGTTGAGGAAAAGCTTGAAGTGACCAAAAAACCCGTTGTTACGGATGAAGTGGTTATCGGGAAACGGACTGTCGAAGAAAATGAGCATATTTCTGAAACTGTAAAAAAAGAAGAACCTCGTCTGAATAAAGAAGGAAATGTCCGCGACCTGGATGATGATACGTTAAATAACAAATAAGCATCATAAACAAAAACCTCAAATCCTTAAAGGATTTGAGGTTTTTTCTTGGTACGTCCCAGGAGAGATTCGAACTCCCGACCGACGGCTTAGAAGGCCGTTGCTCTATCCAGCTGAGCTACTGGGACACGGTTTGTTTTTTTGTTTTCGCTTTAACTATCAGCGACAAGATTTATTATATATGGGTTGCAATGATAAGTCAACGGTTTTTTAGAATTTTTTTCATGAGGAAGAAAATTTTCTTCCTCATGTGATATTTCATAGGGTTACACGGTGTTGCAAATCAATGATTTCATCGCCTGCTTGGTTATAAAAACGCACGGTTGCTGTATCATTTTCTAAAGACAGTATAGCATAGCTTTCTGTGCTGCGCACCCTTGGAAGGCGGATGCTGCCTGGATTAATCATCAGTTTTCCGCGCAGCATTTCGCTTCCTGCGATGTGTGAATGCCCGAAGCAAATGATTTCCGCTCCAAGCTCCTCTGCACGATAGTATACGTTTAGCAAGGTCTGTTTAATACCATGAAGGTGCCCGTGCGTAACCAATATTTTTTTGGAACCGGCCGTCAGCAGGAGCTCGTCCTTAAAATCGCTTATAAAATCACAATTGCCTTTTACAACGGAATAAGGCTCTAACGCCGGATGGCCGGTTTCAAGCTCGGAGTCTCCGCAATGAATCATGAGATCAACATCCGCTTCATGACGTTTCGCTATGGTTTGGAGTTCTTCTTCAAGCCCATGGCTGTCACTGATAATCAGCACGTTCATATATACGCTCCCCCTTATGCCTCCAACAGCTTCGACAGCTTTTTAAGTGCGTCAGCCCTGTGGCTGATTTTATTTTTTTCATCACTTGTCAGCTCTGCCATTGTCTTATCTTTATCTTTGACGATAAAGATGGGGTCATAGCCAAAGCCGTATTCTCCTTTCGGCTCCTCGGCAATATACCCTTCAACATGCCCCTCAACCGTTTTTGTTTCCTCTCCCGGAATACTCACGGCAAGCGCGCAGCGAAAACGGGCCGTACGCTGCTCTTTTTCGATGCCTTTCAGCTCGCTCAGCACTTTATCGATATTCGCCTGGTCATCTTTCTGTTCCCCTGCATATCGTGCTGAATAGACGCCGGGGCGGCCTCCTAAATTATCAACGGACAAACCCGAGTCGTCTGCAATGACCATTTTGTTCACTGCTTTTGCCACCGCTTCCGCTTTTAGAATCGCATTTTCTTCAAACGTATGGCCTGTTTCTTCTATCTCTTCTGTAAATCCGATTTCAGCTAATGATTTTACCTCGTACCCTCTAGGCTCGAGGATTTCTTTAAATTCCTTCACTTTTCCCGGATTGTGAGTCGCAATAATTGCTTCTTTCATGATGATCAAGCCTTTCTGTCATTATTTCAGCTCTGGAAGAGAATCGCCCAGCACTTCTTTTTGCTTGTCAATCAGTTCCTGAATGCCTTTTTCTGCAAGACCGAGAAGCCCATTCAGATCCTCACGTGAAAAGGTTGCCTCTTCCCCTGTTCCCTGAAGCTCCACAAAGCGGCCGCTGCCTGTCATGATGACATTCATATCAACTTCAGCAGCAGAATCTTCTTCATAATTTAAATCTAACAAAATTCCCTGCTCTTTATCAATTCCGACAGAAATTGCTGCCAGGAAATCAGTGAGCGGGTTTGTTTTAATCGTTCGCGCTTTGAGCAGCTTGCCAATTGCGATTGCCATGGCAAGATATGCTCCGGTAATGGAAGCCGTTCTTGTTCCTCCGTCCGCCTGAATGACATCACAGTCAATCCAAATCGTACGTTCACCCAGTTTCTCTAAATCAACGACTGCCCGAAGCGCGCGGCCGATCAAACGCTGAATTTCCATCGTTCTGCCGGAAATTTTCCCTTTGGAAGATTCTCTGATCGTTCTTTGATTTGTAGCCCGCGGCAGCATGCTGTACTCAGCTGTAATCCACCCTTTGCCTCCGCCCCGCAAAAACGGTGGTACGCGATCCTCTACAGATGCGTTGCAGATTACTTTTGTATTTCCCGCTGTTATTAGAACAGACCCTTCCGGATGGCTGATAAAGTCCAAATCAAATGTAATTGGACGCAGCTCATCATGTTGTCTTCCGTCATGTCTCATGTTTTACCTCCGATTGTATGTACATAAACCATTTTTGTCCCGGAATTGAATAAAGAAAGAGGCAGCCGGAACGCTAACCTCTTTCTTTCTAGTATATCAAAAATCCCAATTTAAAAACTACCCGTATTCACTTGAGACGGTCTGGATACCGCTTCTGAAAGTTTTTCGCCTTTTTCGTTCACGAGCTCGGCTTTCCCGTTCACTTTAACGGATACGCTTTTTACATCCGGCTGCTCTGTTAAAGTCAGCACAATGCTGTTGAGCACTTCTGAAGAAATCATTTTCGTCTTTTCATCGGCGCTTCCGAAAATGGATTGATTAAAATCTAGCGTTACACGTCCATCTTTGATTTTCGGCTTACTGACCAGCTTCACATCTTCGCTGAAATCCGTCAACAGGCCGCTCGCCTTGCTCGGGCCCTCAGCCAGTTCATTAATAGCCGCTGTAATGTCGTCTGTTTTGGAATTGTCAATTCGTTTTGTTACCGGCACGTAATATTCACTGTCATCGTTTTCCGCTAAATAATAGACAGTCAGCGGATGTGTAGCAGTGAGATCATTGACGCCGGCAGTTTCCAAATTAATCCCGTCCTTACGGCTTAAATCGTCTGAGATCGGCGTATCGCCTACAGGCATTTCCTTCAGTTCATGGCCGTTGATTCTCAGCTTCACTTTATCAATTGAACTGAATTGAGTCAGCGTCCACGTCACCGATTGGACGATTTTCTGTTCATCTTCCTTCTTATAGTTTTTAAATTCTTTCGAGAAGTCCGCTATAGCAGTGCCATCTTTTTTGATGTCTACGTTAACAGTTGTGTCAGCCGGCAAAACGGCTCTGAAGCCATTCGGCAGAATCTCTGACACAGGCCCGCCCTGCACAAGGTATTCAAGCGCCTGCTTAGCCGTTCCTTCACTTTTCGGAAGAGGCATCGTTTGCGCAACGACATAACCGTTTTTATCAATGAGATAAAGCTCCCTCATCACTGTAGAAGAGTCCTGATTCGCTTTTTCGGTATCACTTTTTTCATTTTTTGTTTTTTCGGCTGCTGTTGTATTTGAATCGGTCCCCGCTTCATCATTTACGTATGTAACGTCTTGAGGCGGATCGATTTCCTCAGCTGTCTTATCGGATTGAAATAAACCGCACCCGGATAAAAGCAAGGCAGAGGTGAGACAAGTGGCACCAATGACTGCAGGTCCTTTTTTCAGCATACTTTTCCCTCCTAAGGCTGTTTGTACTACTATGTATACGAGCCTCAGCGGGAAATAGACCGATGAATTCCATTAAAAACACAAAAAACCCGCAACACGCCGTTGCGGGGCAAAACTATCTTCTAATTGGTTCTCGCAAAGAGATGCATTCTACGTGACCTACTTCATGGCCAAACCAGTCATCTGCTATTTTCGCAAACTGATCCCGTTCTCCTGTAGTCAGGAATTGATGATTCGGGGTAAACGAAGATTGATTCAGCAGTCCTTTATACGATAGAATCGTACTTACTTCCCGGGCTGTTTCATCGCCTGACGAAATAATATTCACATGCTCTCCCATATATCTTTGAATCGCGTCTTTTAAAATAGGGTAATGGGTGCAGCCTAAAATCAGCGAGTCAATCGATGTATCTTTTAATGGAGATAGTGATGTTTTGACAATCTCGTCTGCTGTTTTGTCCAGAAACTTTCCGCTCTCCACAAACGGCACAAGCAGCGGACAGGCAAGATTTTCAACCTTCAGTTCGGCATTTAATGCCAGAAGGGCTTCTTCATAAGCATTGCTCTTAATGGTATTTTCTGTGCCAATCACACCGATATGCTGATTTCCCGTCACTTTTATCGCTGCCCGCGCACCAGGCTGAATCACCCCGACCACCGGAATATCGACGTCGCGCTGGATGTCTTCCAGTGCAATTGCTGTCGCGGTGTTGCAGGCGATCACCAGCATCTTAATGTGGTGGTTTTTCAACAAATAATTTGTCAGCTCCCGCGTGTATTGAAGCACTTCTTCTTCAGGACGCGGCCCGTACGGACACCGTTTCGTATCCCCTACATAGATTATATTTTCTTTTGGTAGCTGTCTCATGATTTCCTTTGCAACGGTTAAACCGCCAACCCCGGAATCAATGACTCCTATTGGTTGTTCCAACAAAATCGCCTCATTTTCTCTTCATTTCTAGCTGCAGTTTCATCAATGATTTTTCGAAGATGGCTATTTCTTCATCTGTAAACGTTTCGAACATATCACGCAGGTATTCCTGCCTTTTTGTAATGACTTCTTGGATAATGCGTTCTCCTTCTGGCAGAAGGTGTATCCTGACGACACGTCTGTCCGCCGGGTCCTTTACCCGCTCGACAAGCTCATTTTTTTGCATACGGTCGATGAGATCCGTCGTCGTGCTGCATGCCAGATACATTTTCCCCGATAGTTCGCCAATCGTCATGTCTCCTAATTCATAAAGCCATTGCAGACCGACAAATTGCGGCGGCGTAATTGCGTATTGGTTTAGGATTTCTCTTCCTTTTTGTTTAATGATCGCGGCAATGTGGCGGAGCGACTTTTCAATGTCCGCAACATGCTCCAAAGGTTTTGATGTCATTTGTCCATCCCTCACTCAAGGATCTCTTACGCACAAAAGCGTTCCGTGTCTATTTTCCTTCTTTTTTATAGAAAATGCAAGACTCGCGGGACGAGAAATAGAGGGACATTAGGCAAATGAAAGCAAATTGAAATCTCGTTTTATGTCGTATCATCCTAGTTTAAAATAGGAATTCGGAACTTTTCAAACAAACAGCAATAACCGGCTCCCTCCTGAAAAGAAGGAATACCGGCAAGGATTAAAGCTCTAGCTCACCCATTCTAAGAAGCTCAACAACGGCTTGCGAACGCCCTTTCACACCCAATTTCTGCATGGCATTTGAAATATGGTTTCGAACGGTTTTCTCACTGATAAATAGCTCGCTTGCAATCTCCTTTGTTGTCTTATCTTGAACGAGCAATTCGAACACTTCTCTTTCTCTTTTCGTTAGCAGCGGCTTCGATTGAAATTCTTTCTCCTTCAAGTATTGTAACCCTCCTTGCTAAGGTGAGAGCGAATCTGAAACGAATGGGTTTTGATATAGTCAAGATATCATATGTCAGGAGGGCTCAGGAGGTGACGTTTACAGAAGAATTAGTTTATGGTGTATGGAGAAGCTTTTCTTTCTCCTCATCCGTCCAGCTGACAGCCTTTCCGCTTTCCTTTGACACTTGAACCATGACAACAGCTCCGGTGAAGCAGGGCTCCCCTACGCGATTTTCTCCGAGGTAATGCAAGGTGAGGGATGAACTGCCGACAGCGCTTGTTTTCACATAAATACGCAAGTCTTCATAAGGCATGACTTGGCGCAGATAATCACATTGCTGACTGGCGACGACGGTCATGGTTTGCTTATTTTGTTTCATCATATTCAAATGTTTAAAATAAGATATCCTCGCTTCTTCAAAATAGATGAAAGGGATTACATTATTCATATGTCCAAACATATCTGTCTCAGAAAATCGTACAGAAACTTCATTAAAAAAAGAAAAGGATTCTTTCCATTTTTGAAACGGCATGTCAATGTAAGCAGGAAGCTTCATTTCACTCATCTCCTTATTGTTAAAAAAACCTCTCCCATGCGGAAGAGGTTTTTTCTTCTTATACTCTGTCGCTTCCGAAGAAATTGCGGAATGCTTGTAAGTTTGTATCCCTGTTTAAGGCAGCGATAGAAGTGGTCAGCGGAATGCCTTTCGGGCAGGATTGAACGCAGTTTTGCGAGTTGCCGCAGTCTGCAAGGCCCCCTTCTTCCATCAGTGCTTCCAGCCGGTCAGATTTGTTCATGGCACCTGTCGGATGGGCGTTAAACAAACGGACCTGAGACATCGGAGCAGGCCCCATGAATTTCGATTTGCTGTTTACATTCGGGCAGGCTTCCAGGCAGACACCGCACGTCATGCATTTTGATAATTCATATGCCCACTGGCGGCGTTTTTCCGGCATTCTCGGTCCCGGCCCTAAATCATACGTGCCGTCGATCGGTATCCACGCCTTTACTTTTTTCAGCGAATTAAACATTCTGCTGCGGTCAACCTGCAAATCACGCACGACCGGGAATGTTTTCATCGGTTTTAAGCGGATCGGCTGTTCAAGCTGGTCAACAAGCGCCGTACACGACTGGCGGGGCTTTCCGTTTATGACCATTGAACATGCGCCGCATACTTCTTCAAGACAGTTCATATCCCAAGTAACAGGAGTCGTCTTTTCACCTTTCACGTTAACCGGATTCCGGCGGATTTCCATTAGAGCGGAAATAACGTTCAGATTCGGGCGGTATGGAATCTCAAATTCTTCATCGTAAGGCGTGCTGTCGGGTGTATCTTGACGTGTGATAATAAATCGTATGGTCTTTTTCTCACTCATGATTATTTCGCCACCTTCTTCTTCGAGTAATCCCGTTTCCGAGGCGTTATCAGTGATACATCGACATCCTGATACTCAAACTCCGGCGCTTCATACGGGCTTACATGTTTAGCCATTGTTGTTTTGAGCCATTCATCGTCATTACGCTCAGGGAAATCCGGTTTATAATGGGCGCCCCTGCTTTCATTACGGTTGTATGCACCCAGTGTAATCACCCTGGCAAGCTGAAGCATGTTTGAAAGCTGGCGTGTAAACATAGCTCCCTGGTTGCTCCATTTTGTCGTGTCATTGATGTTAATCTTTTTATACCGCTCCATTAGCTCCTGAATTTTGTCATCTGTTTTCAACAGCTTGTCGTTATGGCGGACAACCGTCACATTCGCCGTCATCCATTCCCCGAGCTCTCTATGGAGGACGTACGCATTTTCGTTTCCGTCCATATCCATAATCTCAGCCCATTTATCTTCTTCTTTTTTCACGTGGGCATCGAATAACGCTGAAGACATGTCCTCTGCGGAAGATTCTAAGCCGTTTACATATTTAACAGCATTCGGCCCGGCTACCATTCCTCCGTAAATCGCGGAGAGCAGGGAGTTTGCTCCCAAGCGGTTGCCGCCGTGCATGGAGTAATCACATTCTCCAGCGGCAAACAGTCCCGGAATATTTGTCATTTGATCGTAATCAACCCATAAGCCGCCCATTGAATAATGAACCGCAGGGAAGATTTTCATCGGAAGTTTGCGCGGATCGTCTCCCATAAACTTCTCATAAATTTCAATGATGCCGCCGAGCTTAATGTCAAGCTCTTTTGGATCTTTATGAGACAAATCGAGATATACCATGTTCTCGCCGTTGATGCCGAGTTTCTGATTCACACACACATCAAATATTTCGCGTGTCGCAATATCACGCGGCACCAAGTTTCCATAAGCGGGGTATTTTTCCTCAAGGAAATACCACGGTTTACCGTCTTTGTATGTCCATACACGTCCGCCTTCACCGCGCGCAGATTCACTCATCAGCCTTAATTTATCATCCCCCGGTATGGCTGTCGGGTGGATCTGAATGAATTCTCCATTTGCATAATACGCTCCCTGCTGATAAACGATCGATGCAGCAGACCCTGTATTAATCATGGAGTTTGTGGATTTACCGAAAATGATTCCCGGTCCGCCCGTCGCCATAATTACAGCGTCTGAACGGAATGATTCAATTTGCATGTTTGTCAGGTTTTGCGCGACAATGCCGCGGCAGGTTCTGTCATCATCTAATACAGCGCCAAGGAATTCCCAGCCTTCGTATTTTGTGACCAGACCTGCAACCTCGTATCTGCGCACTTGCTCGTCCAGAGCGTAAAGCAGCTGCTGGCCAGTCGTCGCACCTGCATAAGCTGTTCTGTGGTGCTGTGTACCCCCAAATCGGCGGAAATCAAGCAGCCCCTCAGGCGTCCGGTTAAACATGACGCCCATCCGGTCTAATAAGTGGATGATTGACGGCGCCGCTTCACACATCGCCTTAACCGGCGGCTGATTGGCAAGAAAGTCTCCCCCGTATACAGTATCGTCAAAATGTTCCCACGGAGAGTCACCTTCCCCTTTTGTATTGACCGCTCCGTTGATGCCGCCTTGGGCACAAACCGAATGAGAACGTTTCACAGGAACGATGGAAAACAGCTTAACCGCCATTCCTGATTCCGCTGCTTTAATTGTCGCCATGAGGCCGGCAAGACCCCCGCCGACTACGATAATGCTTGATTGACTCATGATAGCCCCTCTCCCTCTAGTAATCTAGTACTCTCTTATACAAATGCAAAAATCGCTTTTAAGCCTACGTAAGACAGTGCAACAAAAATAATCAGCGTAACGTATGTCGAAATTTTTTGAGAACGAGGCGTTACCGTGATGCCCCATGTAACAGCGAAAGACCATAAACCGTTCGAGAAGTGGAAAATGGTTGATAGTACACCTACAATGTAAAAGCCCAGCATAGCCGGTGAGCTCAAGATATTCGCCATCATGTCGAAATTAACCTCAGCGCCCATCTGTGCAGCAATGCGTGTTTCCCACACATGCCAGCTCACAAAAATGAGGGTGATGATACCCGTTACACGCTGCAGGACAAAGAGCCAGTTTCGCATATAGCTATATTGGCCTGCGTTATTTTTCGCAGTAAACGCTATGTACACACCATAAACTGCATGATAAATTAAAGGTAAGAAAATAATAAAGATTTCCAGAGCATACCTGAAAGGCAGACTATCCATAAAATGAGCAGCATTATTGAATGCTTCCGCGCCCCTTGCGGCAAACTGGTTGACGACCAAATGCTGAATCAAAAAGATGCCGACCGGTATGACGCCAAGCAAGGAATGCAATCTTCGAAAATAAAACTCTCTGTTCCCAGACATTACTTTACCCCCTGTTTGATAAGTGCGAAATGTGCTAAATCTCTTCCCCCACTTCTTTCAATTGTAAGCACTTTATTAAGTTTTATTGACAATTTCATTTTACTCCTACCACAAAAGGGCGTCAAGAAAACGCGTACATAAATTCTAATTTTCCGAATTGATTAGTTGATTCAAAAATTTTATTTTATCAATATATAATTCTTTCTTAATTTTTCATGAGAATTACAGGATCATTCTGTAATCCTCCCCCCTGTTTGGGCTATAATATACGAAGGAGAGAGGGGAGACAGATATGAAGTCTAAATATGAAGCATCAATACATAATCTAAAAGAAATTGAAATGAACGCCTATGCCTATGAACTGATACGAGAGATTGTTCTCCCAGACATGCTTGGCCAAGATTACTCTTCCATGATGTATTGGGCAGGGAAACATCTCGCCCGAAAGTTTCCTCTTGAATCATGGGAGGAATTTCCGGCTTTCTTTGAAGAAGCAGGCTGGGGAACCCTCACAAACGTTAGCGCAAAGAAACAGGAGCTAGAATTCGAGCTTGAAGGACAGATCATTTCCAATCGGCTCAAATATCAGAAAGAACCTTGCTTTCAGCTGGAAGCTGGCTTCATCGCCGAGCAAATTCAATTGATGAATGATCAGATTGCCGAATCATACGAACAAGTAAAAAAGAGAGCCGATAAAGTGGTTCTGACTGTTAAATGGGATATGAAAGACCCTGTTTAATGAAAAAGGCGGTGACTGCATGAGTCCCGCCTTTTTGGTTGTCATGACACAGCTGAAGGGTGTTTCGAGAGTTCAAACGCATCGTGCAGTGCTTCCACCGCTTTTACCATGTCATTTTCGCTCACTACTGTTGAAACTTTGATTTCAGATGTGCTGACCATTTTGATTAATATGTTTTTTTCCGCCAGTACAGCAAACATTTCAGCCGCTACACCGGGATTTGATACCATGCCTGATCCAACAATGGATACTTTGGCTAATTTGCTTTCTGTCTCAATTTTTTCGAATTCAAGCGCGTCTTTGTACTCTTCAAGTACGGCAACAGCCTGGTCCGCGTCTTCTGATTTAACAGAGAAGGAAATACCGGTCTCATGGTCTCCCGCCTGCGTTTGGATAATGATATCCACATTAATGTTTCGTTTTGCAAGAGTTGTAAAAATGGTAGACAAAGTGGTCAGGCCGCTTGTCAGCCCGTAGATGGTTACCCTTGTGATTTGATCTTCGAACGCGATGCCTCTGACGATAAGGTTCTGCTCCATGGATGATTCCTCCTCAATTAATGTTCCCGCTTCTGTTTCTGTACTTGAACGCACTTCTAACGGCACTTGGTAATTTTTCGCGAATTCAACGGCTCTCGGATGAAGAACACTGGCGCCTAAATTGGCAAGCTCCAGCATTTCATCGTAAGATATGCCAGCAAGCTTTCTCGCTGATTTCACGTAGCGCGGATCGGTTGTAAACACGCCGGGCACGTCCGTATAAATATCACATTTGTCCGCTTTTAATGCGGCAGCCAAAGCCACCGCTGTTGTGTCTGAACCGCCCCTGCCCAAAGTCGTGATTTCACTGTCGTCTGTCATGCCTTGAAATCCTGCCACAACAACTACTTTTCCCTTTTGAAGCTGGCTTTCTAAGACAGACGTGTTTATATCCGTAATTCTGGCGTTGCCATGGACGTCCTCGGTACGGATCCCCGCCTGCCATCCTGTATAGGAAACAGCGTCATAGCCTTTTTCCTGCAGCGCCATGGAAAGCAGGGAAATGGTGACCTGCTCGCCTGTTGCCAGCAGCATATCCATTTCACGTTTGCTCGGCTGATCAGTGATGTCTTTTGCAAGGCTGACCAATGCATCAGTGGATTTCCCCATAGCTGATACGACAACGACAACTTGATGGCCCTTCTGTTTTTCCGCAATGACTCGATTTGCTGCATTTTGAATTTTTTCGACTGAGCCGACGGAAGTACCTCCGAATTTTTGTACAATGAGACCCATGTTAACCACCCTTTACATTTTGGTTCGTGCGGGTGAGGAGAAAGAGCGCTTTGTCCACAATAAAAAAAGCAATGAGAGGAATTGCTCTCATTGCTTATCAATTAATCATCAAGATGATTATGAACAACGAGATAGCCCTCCAAGAAAATGATTTCTTGACAGCCTTACATTTATTCAATGCACGGCCAGCAAATAATACCGATGGGGTTTTATTTGCTTCGGCGACGCTCCCCTTTCAGCCTTTTTCTCAGAATCCATCTTTCTCCAAAGGCTTACTCTTGAAGTTCGCACCTCTATCTTCACCATATTACACGATCTAATTATGAAATTAGTTCACATTTTATCAGAACTTTTTCAAAAGGACAACATTATTTTTGTAATTTTTCATAAAGCAGCTGTGCCGGCGCTTCGGGAACCCCTGCTTTTTTGATGTCCTCAAGGCTTGCTTCCTTCATTTTTTTGACGGAACCGAAATGCTTTAACAGCATTTTCTTTCTTTTTTCTCCGATACCCGGTATGTCGTCCAAAACAGATTGAAATGCGCTTTTCCCGCGGATCTGTCTGTGGAAGCTGATCGCAAACCGGTGCACCTCATCCTGAATGCGCTGAAGCAAGTAAAATTCCTGGCTGTTTCGTTCAAGGTAAACCGCCTCAAGCGGATCACCTATTAATAAATTGGAGGTTCTGTGTTTATCATCCTTTGCCAAGCCGGCAATCGGGATGTCCAGGCCGAGTTCGTTTTCAACGACATCACGGGCCGCGTTGATCTGGCCTTTCCCTCCGTCTATAATGATCAGATCAGGCAGCGGCAGGTTTTCACGAAGCACTCTCGTATATCTTCGTCTGACAACCTCTCTCATTGAGCCGTAATCATCAGGCCCTGTGACAGTTTTGATTTTGTACTTGCGGTATTCCTTTTTGTATGGTTTGCCATCGATGAACACAATCATCGCCGAAACCGGGTTAGTCCCTTGTATATTCGAGTTATCGAACGCTTCGATTCTGTGCGGGGTATAAATATTTAAGGCGTCTCCGAGTTTCTGCACAGCACCGAATGAACGCTCCTCGTCACGTTCGATTAGTGAGAATTTTTCTTTGAGCGCGATTTTTGCGTTTTTATGTGCCAGCATAAGCAATTCTTTCTTCGCCCCTTTTTTCGGCTGATGGACGTTTGTTTCCAACAGCTGCTCAATCATCGATTGATCAACGCTGTCCGGCACTAAAATTTCCTTCGGCAGAAAATGGTTGTTTTTTGAATAGAACTGCCCGATGAAGGTAAGGAACTCTTCATCTGCTTCCTGATAAAGCGGAAACATGCTGACGTCACGTTCAATAAGCTTTCCTTGCCGTACGAAAAAGACCTGTACGCACATCCAGCCTTTATCATAAGCGTAAGCGAATACGTCACGGTCGACTAAGTCGTTCATGGTCATTTTTTGTTTTTCCATCGTTGAATCGATATGAGCGATTTGGTCACGAAGTTCCTTTGCCCGTTCAAACTCAAGGTTCTCAGCCGCCTCAAGCATTTTCTCTTCAAGCTCTTTTTTGACGTCGTTATAGCCGCCCCTTAAGAAACGGGTAATGCTCTCTACCAGTTCTCTGTTTGTCTCTTCTGAAATGTCCTTTACACACGGAGCGAGACATTGTCCGAGGTGATAATAAAGGCACACTCTGTCCGGGAGCTTGGAGCATTTTCTGAGAGGGTAGAGACGGTCGAGCAGCTTTTTTGTCTCCCTTGCGGCCTGCACATTCGGATACGGTCCGAAATAGCGCCCTTTGTCTTTTTTGACGTTGCGGGTGACAATCAGCCTTGGGTGGCGTTCATGGGTGAGTTTTATAAAAGGATAGGTTTTATCGTCTTTCAGCATGACGTTATATTTCGGATCATGCTTTTTAATCAAGTTCATTTCTAAAATAAGCGCTTCAAGATTAGAGGACGTCACGATATATTCAAAATCCTCGATTTCCGTCACAAGCCTCTGTGTTTTTGCGTCATGAGAGCCGGTAAAGTAGGAGCGCACTCTGTTTTTCAGCACTTTTGCTTTTCCTACGTAGATCACTGTCTGCTGACGGTCCTTCATTAAGTAACACCCTGGCTGATCGGGAAGGAGGGCGAGTTTTTCTTTCAGTTGTTTGTTCATATGTTACCCTTCCTTATATTTAGTCCTTTTTTTCCAGTTTAACACGAACAGGTGTTTTTCTCCATGATTCACGATTGGCGAATAAAAAAAGCGATCCCTCAATTGGAATCGCTCTGGCATGTAAGCAGCCGAAAATTAAAGATGTTTGTTTACAAGCTCTTGAAGCGCTTCTTTCGGTTTGAAGCCGACAGATGTTTCAACAACTTCTCCGTCTTTTAAGACAAGAAGTGTCGGGATGCTCATAACGCCGTATTTGCCGGCTGTTTCTTGGTTCTCATCCACATCGATTTTCACGATTTTTAGTTTGTCGCCCATTTCTTGATCCAATTCTTCAAGAACAGGTGCAATCATTTTACAAGGTCCGCACCAAGGGGCCCAGAAATCAGCCAGTACGACGCCTTCGCTTGTTTCAGCTGAGAAAGATTGATCAGTTGCTTTTACGATAGCCATTATTGAATTCCTCCAATTGTGAAATGATGATTTTTAGTATAGCATCTCCCATTCGTTCACGCTATTTAAATGCTTATAAATTATTTTTTCCTGATCACAATCGGTTTACTCATAGAATGGGGCATTTCGAAATTAAAACACGAATCTGATAATCGCTCCGATCACCACAATTGCGCCGATGATCATTAAGATTGTACGAAGCATAGGACAACATCCCTTCTATAACCGTCATATACTTTACCATGCCCTTTCGGAGCTGTTTCAAAACAAAAAAAGAGCGCTGTCCTCTAATGGATCGGCGCTCCTTTTTTTGGTTAAGAATTAGTCCGTAATGTGAGTAAGACAACTGCCATTGGCGGCAGCTTTGCTTTCAATTTGTTTTTATTTACAGAATAACGGCTGAACGATTCAGGTTTTACGTGCTCCGGGTCATCAAACGTGTTATGGGCGTTCATCTTCTCCGCAGTCAAGATAACGCCAGAATGATCCAAAGTCTTGTGAAGACCTCTCAGCTCAATCTCCACCTCTGCTTTATTTTGATGATCAATGTTACAGATGCTGACGTTTATATTGCCTTCCGCATTTCTTGATGCCGAAACACTGATTTGAGGCAGCGTTTCTCCCTTCCATTCATAGTCAGCGGACGTTGTTTCAGTATCTAAAAGAGAGGCATCCTGATGTACCTTAAACATATCAAACACATGGTATGTCGGCGTTAATAGCATCCGTTCTCCCTCAGTCAGAATCATAGCTTGAAGAACGTTTACCGTCTGCGCGATGTTGGTCATTTGCACCCGGCGGCAATGCTGATGGAAAATGTGAAAGTGAGAAGCTGCGACCAGCGCGTCACGAATGGTGTTCTGCTGATATAAAAAGCCTGGGTTCGTGCCTGGCTCAGGATCAAACCATGTGCCCCATTCGTCAATAATCAGTCCGACCCGCTGCTCCGGATCGTACCGGTCCATAATTGTGCCGTGTTTTTGAATCAATTCATCAATGTATTTGGCCTTTTTCATTGTGATGAACCATTCGTCCTCCGTAAATTCTGTGGCCGATCCTTTGCCCTTCCAAAAATCTCCCGGAATCGTGTAGTAGTGAAGACTTAGCCCGTCCATCAGGCCAGCTGCTTTTTTCATGAGCACGTCCGTCCAATTAAAATCATCAACGTTTGCTCCGCCGGCAATTTTATAAATTTCATTGCCGCTGTAATTGAGGACATACGTTTGAAAACGGCGGTATAGATCGGCATAGTACTCTGGGTGCATGTTGCCGCCGCAGCCCCAATTTTCATTGCCCACTCCAAAATATTTCAGCTTCCAAGGCTCTTCTTTTCCGTTTTGTTTTCTCCAATCTGACATTGGCGTGCCTTCTTTAAAGGTCATATATTCGATCCATTCCGCCATTTCCTGAACTGTTCCGCTCCCTACATTGCCGCAAATGTAAGGTTCGCATTCAAGCAGCTCGCACAGCATCATAAATTCATGTGTCCCGAATTCATTTGATTCAACTGTGCCGCCCCAGTGAGTGTTGAGCATCGTCTTGCGGTCACCCACACCGTTGGCCCAATGATATTCATCTGCAAAGCAGCCGCCCGGCCATCGAAGGACAGGAATACGCAGCTGTTTCAGCGCTTCTAACACATCTTTTCTTATACCGTTTATATTAGGAATGCTTGATTCCGTTCCGACCCAAATCCCTTCATAAATCCCTCTTCCTAAATGCTCAGCAAAATGACCGTATATATTTTTGTTGATGGTTCCTTTTACAATATCCGTTTGTATCACTGCTGTATGTTCAGACATGCTTGATCATTCCTTTCATACAAATATGAAAAGCACCACAGTCAAATATAGGATTTGTGTTTGGACTGAGGAGTCAGCATGAATGTAAGCGCTTTTAAAGTAACCTTATTATATATGTCCGTACATGTCAACGACTTTTTTTATTAATAATGATTTGTACGTATGTATTCAAAAACCCCGAACTTCTGCAGTCCGGGGCTTCCCTTTATGAATGAATATTCAGCTGTTTGAATTCTTCCGTCAGTAGTGGGACGACTTCAAATAAATCGCCTACGATACCGTAATCAGCTATTTTAAAAATATCGGCTTCTGGATCTTTATTGATGGCGACAATCACCTTGCTGTTGGACATACCCGCCAAATGCTGGATAGCACCCGAAATTCCGCAGGCGATATACAAATCGGGAGTGACTACTTTTCCGGTCTGTCCGATTTGGAGAGCATAGTCACAATAATCAGCGTCACACGCCCCGCGTGAAGCGCCGACTGCTGCGCCCAGCACCTCGGCAAGCTCCTGCAACGGCTGAAAGCCTTCCTTGCTTTTTACTCCGCGGCCGCCCGCCACAATGATTTTCGCTTCAGAGAGATCAACGCCGTCCGCTGTTTTTTTGACGATCTCTTGTATGACGGTACGGAGATCTGTAAGGGAAACTTCGATGCTTTCAATGCTGCCTGCCCGGCTGGTGTCTTTTTCTAACGCTTGAATGTTGTTGGGGCGAATCGTCACAAGCGTCATCGGATCCGTTGAAATGACGCGTTCAAATGCCTTCCCTGAGTAAATCGGTCTTGTAAAAACGACGTTTTCTCCGGTAACGCTTACATCTGTAGCGTCAGAAATCAATCCTGTTTGGAGCCGGGCTGCAAGCTTCGGCAACAGATCCTTCCCCATTGCAGTGTGCCCGCATACGACTGCATCAGGTGTTTCCTTTTCAATAATGGTTCGCATCACTTGGCTGTATCCGTCTGCCGTATATGCCTTGAGCTTTGGGTCCTCAGCTGTGAGAACTTTGTCTGCGCCGTAGTGGATAAGCTCCTCTGCATGCTGTGATACGTTTTCTCCTATAAGAACACCGATTACTTCTCCATCACCTGAAATGGTTCTTCCAGCGGAGAGCGCTTCAAAGGTGACATTCCGCAGTTCTCCGTCACGCATTTCTCCGAGTACGATCACTTTTTTTCCCATCCTAACATCCCCCTGTTTCTTTGAATGTGCAAGCGCTAAATGACTTTCGCCTCGCTGCGGAGCAATGATACGAGCTCTTTTGCCTGTTCGGCAGGCTCACCCTGCAGAAGCTTCCCGGCTTCTTTTTTCGGCGGCAGAAAACGTTCAATTGTTTTCATTTTTGGTTCAGCATCTTCTTCATCCAAGTCAAGATCATCCAGTTCAAGCTCTTCAAGCGGTTTTTTCTTGGCTTTCATGATTCCCGGAAGCGATGGGTAGCGAGGTTCATTTAAGCCTTGCTGAGCTGTGACAAGCAAAGGGAGAGTCGTTTTGATTTTTTCAACATCCCCTTCAACGTCCCTTTCCGCTTCTGCGTCACTTCCATTGATGTCGAGTTTAGTAATCGTCGTGATGCACGGAATGTCCAGAAGCTCAGCCAGACGTGGCGCCACTTGTCCTGAGCCTCCATCGATCGCGACATTTCCGCCGAGAATGAGGTCAAACTCCTGATCCTTCATATAGTGGTATAAAACTTGAGAAATGGAATACTGGTCGGGTTCTTCGAGATCATCTTCTATGTTGATTAAAACGGCTTGGTCACATCCCATGGCAAGCGCTGTACGTAGCTCCTTTTCGGCTTCTTCGCCGCCGACAGTGACAACAGTGATGGTGCCGCCGTGTTTTTCCTTCAGCTGAATAGCTTCTTCAATCGCATACTCATCGTACGGATTGATAATCCATTCAGCTCCGTCATCCTGGATCTTTCCCGCGTCAATGACAATTTTTTCTTCTGTGTCAAACGTCCGTTTCATCAGTACAAATAGATTCATGATCATATCCCCTTTTATTCGCCTTTGAACTGAGGCTTTCTTTTTTCGAGAAATGCCTGAATGCCTTCCTTGGCGTCCTCCGACTCAAACGCTTCTCCAAACCGCTTTGCTTCAAGCTTTAAGCTGCCTTCATAGGAATACACCTTGTTTGTATAGAGAAGCTCAAGCAGAGACGCCATCGTTTGCGGGCTTTTTTCTGCAAATTTGGCGGCAAGCGTTTTCGCTTTTTCAAGCACTTCTGCTTCATCTTTTGCTCCAATTGTCACAAGTCCAAGGTCAAGCGCTTCTTTTCCCGATATCGGTTCTCCTGATCCAATGAGTTCCAATGCTTTTGCTGTACCAATGTATTGCGGGAGCCGCTGTGTTCCCGCAAAACCGGGAATAATGCCGAGGTTAAGCTCCGGAAGCCCCAGCTTGGCATCTTCCGCCGCGATTCTGATATGGCAGGACATTGCAAGTTCCAGCCCGCCGCCGAGGGCAGCTCCGTGAATCGCCGCGATAATTGGTTTTGGAAAGCTCTCAATTCTCTCCATCAGCTGCTGCCCTCGTTCAGCTAGCAGTGAGGAATCCTCACTGTTTCTCAGTGATGTAAATTCTTTGATATCAGCGCCGGCGGAGAAAAACCTTCCCTCACCGTGAATAACAATGCATCGCACGCCGGCATCTGTTTCACACTGATCAAGACAGGAGGACAGTTCTTCTAATATACGGCTGGAAAGCGCGTTTGCCGGCGGATTGTGAATGGTCATAACTGCAACAAATTGATCAACTGCGAGTGATATTGCATTCATAGGACAGAACTCCTTTACTTATTGTGAATTCCGGATACCAGTAATTCTAAAACACTGTCTGACAAAGCAGCCAGATCATACTTTTGATCATTCATCACCCAGGTCGTCACGGTTTCGTCAATCGTTCCAAAAATCATCTGCCGGGCGAGACGGACATCAAGGCCTTTTTTTAACTCGCCTGATTGTATTCCTTCCGTCAAAATGCTGTCTAAAATATTTAAGTAGCCTTTTAATATTTCATTAATTTTCTGCCGGAGCTCCAAATTGGATTGGCGGAGCTCAAGCTGAGTGACAATAGCGAGGTTATGGTCGCCCGCCAAAAGTGAGAAGTGTTTTGAAATCACGAGCGCCAATTTCTCTTTTGCTGTTGCCTTTTCTTTTATGTCCTCTTCCATCCGCTCAATGAATTGGCCCATTTTTTCTTTAAACAGAGAAATTAAGATGTCTTCTTTATTTTTAAAATAAAGATAGATGGTGCCGTCCGCTACTCCGGCTTGTTTGGCAATTTTAGATACCTGTGACTGGTGGTAGCCGTTTTCCGCAATGACTTCAACTGCTGCATCAATAATCTGCATATACTTTGGCCGTTTTTGCTTCAATTTTCATCGTTCCTTCCCATATAAATGAATGACTATTCATTCATAATTTTATGATAAGAAGGATTTTCCGCTTTGTCAAGTTTATTCATTAATGTTCTCTTTTTCATGGCTCTATTTGTTACTTGATATGATGATTTTCGGTTTCTTCTTCAAGTAAACGCCTTCTTAAAATTTTCCCAACCGCTGTTTTCGGGAGCTCTTTTCTGAATTCATAGGCTTTCGGCACTTTATAGGGTGCAAGACGGGCTCTGGCGAAAGCGTCCAGCTCTGCTGCATCGGCTTGTGCGCCTTTCTTTAACACGACAAACGCTTTTACCGTTTCCCCTCTGTACGAATCAGGCACGCCTGCAACGACAATTTCCTGAATCGCTTCATGTTCGTACAGCGCTTCTTCAACTTCACGCGGGTAAATATTGTAGCCGCCTGCGATAATAATGTCCTTCTTCCGGTCGGCTATATAGAAAAATCCTTCTTCATCCATATAGCCCATGTCCCCAGTGAAGAGCCATCCGTCCCTTAAGACTGCAGCCGTTTCCTCCGGCTTGTTCCAGTATCCCTTCATGACCTGCGGGCCTTTTACGATGATCTCACCATGCTCATACGGAGCGGCAAAATGGCCAGTCTCCTCAGAGTAAATGGCTGCGTCTGTATTCGGCCAGGGACAGCCGATACTGCCGGGTTTGTTTTTCCCCCAGATAAAATTAGCGTGTGTCACCGGAGATGCCTCGGATAAACCATATCCCTCCACAAGATTTCCGCCAGTCACCTTTTCAAATTGCTGCTTCACCTCAACAGGGAGAGCGGCTGATCCGCTGAGGCAGCTTTTGATAGATGACAGATCGTATTGCTGTAATTGCGGATGATGCAAGAGGCCAATGTAAATTGTCGGCGCGCCTGGGAACAGTGTCGGTTTTTGTTTATCGATAATTTTGAGCGTGTGCAGCGGATCAAACTTGGGAAGCAGGATCATTTCAAAACCTTGTTTAATCGAATAATTCATCACTGCTGTCAGCCCATAGACATGAAAAAACGGGACTATGCCAAGCACTTTTTCATCGCCTTCCTTTACGTTGTACATCCATGCCGCACACATTTCGGTATTGGCTAAAATATTTCTGTGCGTAAGCATGACTCCTTTTGGCGCTCCCGTCGTTCCTCCGGTGTATTGCAGAACAGCGATATCATGCTCGGGATCAATGTCCGGAATTGTGATCAGCTCTGTTTTTTCCCGCTTCATGCTCGAAGCAAAGGTATGAATATTGTCGTTTTCATCAAAGTCAATGTGCACTTTTTGTTTTTGCGTAAGCGGATAGAGAATATTTTTTGGAAACGGCAAATAGTCTTTTATACTCGTCACCAAAATCTGGTCCACAATTGATAACGTTTTCATTTTTATTGCCTTCGGGAAGAGCAAATCTAAGGTGATGATCACGCTGGCCTCTGCGTCTCTCAGTTGATATTCGAGCTCATGCTCGGTGTAGAGCGGGTTTGTCTGCACTACAATACCGCCGGCAAACAGCACCCCATAATAGGAAATGATGGATTGGGGACAGTTGGGCAGCATGACAGCCACTCTGTCTCCTTTTTGCAGGCCATTTTGCTGCAGAAAAGCTGCGAGTTTAAGAGCATCCGTCAAAATGTCATGAAAGGTGAGTTTTTTTCCGAAAAAAGATACGGCTGTTTTGTCAGGGAATCGTGCGGCGGAGTCTGTCAGGATGGATTGCAGGGTTTGGGTCGGCAACGGAAGCTCATGCGGGATATCTTCGGGATACTCGGCTAGCCACGGCTTTTGAGACTGCATAAAACCTCCCCTTTCAGTTTTAGAGTTCACCCTATTATTATAGCAGATGGACGGCAAAAAAAAGAAAAAGAAAGGAAAATCTTTCTTTTTCTCAAAATATGAACAGATATATAAGACCAATCAACAAAAAGATTCCCGCCGCGGCGAGCAGTATTTTTGCAAGCTTTTCCATCTATTCTCCGTCCCCTTATATTCCGGCTGCCACAACAAATGAAAGCCCGACAGAAATGACAAATGAGATAAAGCCGACAGCCCGGTTATCGTTTTCAATTTCTTGATCAATTTTAAACCGCGGTGTCAAAAACTCAAAAATGAAGTAGCTGATCAAAAGCATAACAAACCCGTACACACCCCAGCCGATCATTTGCAGCAGAGAATTGTGCTGAGAGATGGAGTGCTGGAACACATTTGCTATCCCTAGAATTTTCCCGCCGGTCGCCATTGCCACAGCGAGATTTCCATTTTGAATCTCTTCCCAGTTTTTATAAGCTGTCACCAGCTCAAACACAGTCAAAAAGAGGACGAGGCAGAGAACCGCGACACTGTAATACGCCGCGATTTCCACAAGCTCGTTTTCCCAAAAATCACTCATGGCCATACTCCCTTTTATTTTAGTTCAACAATTGTAACGCCTGATCCTCCCTCACCAGCTTCACCGAAGCGGGAGCTTTTAACGCTGCGATGATTTTTCAGGAGATCCTGCACGCCTTTTCTTAAAGCACCGGTACCTTTGCCATGGATAATGGACACTCTTGGATATCCCGCTAACACCGCGTCATCCAAGTATTTTTCAACACGGCTGAGTGCATTTTCATACCGCTCGCCGCGAAGATCAAGTTCAAGCGAAACGTGGTAATCTTTGCCCTTAACCGCTGTAATGTGTTTTTCTTTTTTTGGTTCCGGAGCCGATTTGATAAATTCCAAGTCTTTTTCTTTCACTTTCATTTTCAAAATGCCGATTTGAACATTCCATTCATTGCCGCCGGTTTTTTCAAGTAATGTACCTTTCTGCCCGAAAGTAAGGACTTTTACTTCATCCCCAGGCTTCAAGACGCGTTTCTGCGTTTTCGGTTTTTCCGGTTTTTTGGACTTTTCAAAGGTCGGCATAGCGTCTTCTAATCGTTTCTTCGCGTTGATTAGTTCGTGATCCTTGAAGGATTTGTGTTCTTCTTTAATCGAGCGTAATTCGTGAATGATGTCTTCAGCTTCTTTTGTGGCCGCTTTAACTTTTTCAGCCGCTTGCAGTTCGGCCTCTTCCATCAATTTGTCTTTTTTGCTGTTGAGTTCGATGATTTGCTGCTGCAGCTCTTTATGCAGCTTTTCGGACTCTCTTCTGATCGACTCTGTTTCAGAAAGCTCTTCTTCCGCCCGTTTTTTGCTTTGTTCAAGAGACGCAATCATCGTATCGACCTCATTATGCTCGGCCGTCATTTCTGATTTCGCCTGCCCGATAATATGGTCCGGAAGCCCGAGCCGTTTAGAAATTTCAAAGGCGTTGCTTCGTCCCGGTACACCGATTAAGAGCTTATAGGTTGGTGAAAGGGTCTCAATGTCAAATTCGACACTGGCATTCATGACGCCTTCTCTATTATAGCCATACGCCTTTAGCTCTGGATAATGCGTCGTCGCTAACACTCTGGCATTGGTGCGGTGGACTTCATCCAAGATGCTCATGGCGAGTGCCGCGCCTTCTTGCGGGTCTGTACCCGCGCCCAGTTCATCAAAGAGCACAAGGCTGTTTTCGTTGACTTGCTTTAAAATGCCGACAATGTTCACCATATGGGAAGAAAATGTACTTAAGCTTTGCTCGATCGACTGTTCATCGCCGATATCAGCAAACACATGCTCAAATACAGCGGCTTCCGATCCTTCATCTGCCGGAATATGAAGGCCCGATTGCGCCATTAAGGTTAACAGCCCCAGTGTTTTTAAGGTAACTGTTTTCCCCCCGGTATTCGGCCCTGTAATCACGATCGTTGAAAAATCGCCGCCCAGCTCGATATCATTGGCGACCACTTGATCAGGCGGAAGCAACGGATGGCGCGCTTTTTTCAGACGGACAAAGCCGCTGTCATTCATGGTCGGTTTTGTTGCTTTGACCGCTTTTGCGTATCTCGCTTTTGCAAAAATGAAGTCTAGCGTCTGCAGGACTTGCAAATCTTGAAAAAGCTCCTCTGTGTGCTCTGCCGTATGCTCTGTCAGCACGCGTAAAATCCGTTCAATTTCTTGTTTTTCTTTCACTTTCGCCTGCTGAAGCGAGTTGTTCATATCTACAATCGCCTGAGGTTCAATGAACAGGGTTGCGCCAGAAGAAGAGGTGTCATGCACAATGCCTCCGTAGCTCGATCTGTACTCTTGTTTGACCGGGATAACAAAGCGGTCATTTCGGATGGTAACAATCGTATCAGACAGCATTTTTGAAGCGGAAGAGGAACGCAGAATTGACTCTAACCGGTCTCTGATTCTCGATTCGAGCGTTCTGAGCTGCGTGCGGATACCTCTTAACGTTTCTGACGCGTGGTCAAGCACTTCGCCGTGATCATCTATGCAGGAATTGATTTCTCGTTCTAAATCGGGCAGTGTAATGAGCTGTTCAGTATATTGCTGCATCAGCGGAATGTCGACTCCGTCTTCAGCCATTTGTCCGAGAAAATGTTTCATTTGTTTGACTGCGTAAAGCAGCCCTGATATTTCAGTGAATTCCGAGGGACTAAGAACGCTGCCGATTTCTGCCCGTCTTAATGCCCCTCTGATATCGGTAAGACCGCCAAACGGCGCCTGGCCTCGCAGCCGGATGATCGCAGAGGCTTCATCTACCTCATCCAGCTGTTTTTTGATTTCGTCAATCGAAGCAGAAGGCTTTAGCTGGAGAAGCATTTCTTTTCCGAGCGAAGAAGCGGCGTGCTCGATTACCTGTTCTTTCACTTTTTGGAATTCAAGAGATGATAATACTTTTTGCTGCACGGTTGTGTGAGCCTCCTTACTTAATCGTTGCGCTTCAGGAATGCCTGTACGTCTTCAAGCGATTGGGCATTCAGGACGTTTTTCGTTTCCGTCCAGCCTTTGCGCGCGGCAGTGACGCCGGTTTTCATGTCGTTTAACATCTCGATGTTATGGGCATCGGTATTAATGACCAATGTAACCCCTTGTTCATTTGCTTTGATTAAATGCTCTGTCCGCAGGTCAAGACGCGCAGGGTTAGAGTTGAGTTCAAGCGCCGTATTTGTTTTCTTCGCGAGCTCAATCAGTTTGTCGATATCGATTTCGTAACCGGCACGTCTGCCGATGAGGCGTCCGGTCGGATGTGCGATAATGTCGACATGCTTGTTGGTCAGTGCCGTCTCAAGCCGCTTCATAATGACGTGCTCCGGCTGATTAAAGCTTGAATGGATTGATGCAATGACAAGATCCATTTCCGCCAGCACTTCGTCATCATAATCAAGTGTGCCGTCAGGAAGAATATCCATCTCAACGCCTTTAAAAATACGGAAGTTCTCAAACTCAGCATTCAGCGCGTCAATTTCTTTCGCCTGCTGCTTGAGCCTTTCAGCAGTCAGCCCGTTGGCGACCTTTAAATATTGGGAGTGATCAGTGATGGCCATGTACTGATAGCCTTTTTTCATGCATGCTTCAGCCATTTCCCTGATCGAAAAGGCACCATCGCTCCATGTGGAGTGCATGTGAAGATCGCCTTTAATTTGCTCGTGCTCTATGAGTTCAATGCTGTCATTGTAGGTTTCCACCTCTTGTCCGCTTTCACGGAGTTCCGGCGGAATCAGGGGCAAGCCGAAGTGTGCGTAAAATTCCCGTTCGCTCGGGAAGGTTTTGATTTCTCCTGTTTCAACCGTCTCGACACCGTACTCACTGATCCGTTCGCCGCGTTCTTTTGCTATTTGCCGCATTTTGATATTGTGGTCCTTCGATCCCGTAAAATGATGAAGAGTTGTCGGGAATTGTTCTTCCGTCACGAGACGGAAATCGACACTGGTTTCATATTCAAAGGAAAGAATGACGGATACTTTCGTGTCTCCACTGGCAATGACGCTTTTGATGTTTGGCAGCGCAAGCAGCTGCTCTCTTACTTCAGCGGGATGATCAGTCGCAATAATATAATCCAGATCTTTGACGGTTTCGCGTGCTCTGCGGAGACTTCCGGCACGGGAATATTTGATGATGTCTGTCAATCGAGAAAGATGCTCTTCAATTTCCCGCGCGACCCGGAGCGCATAGCCAATCGGAAAACGTTCAGGCTGTTTTCCGGCTTCCCCGAGCGCCTGCAATATTTTTTCTTCTGATTTCTTGCCGAATCCCGCAAGCCCTTGGACTTTCTGCTGTTCGCAGGCTTCCTTCAATGATTCTGCATCATGTACGCCGAGCTCTTTATACAGCTTTGCGATTTTTTTGCCACCGAGCCCCGGCAGCTTCAATAAAGGCACCAGTCCTTCCGGCACCTCCTGCTGCAGAGATTCGAGCATACTTGACTTTCCTTCATCTATATATTCTTTTATGACGCTGTACGTGCCTTTCCCGATACCGGACAGCGACATCATGTCGTCCATTTCTGATAAACTGCGGTCGTCCTGTTCCAGGGCTGCCGCTGCTTTTCGGAATGCCGAAACTTTAAACGGGTTGTCCCCTTTCAGTTCCATGTAGACTGCAATGGTTTCCAGCAGCCGGATAATATCTTTTTTATGCATAGAATAACCCCCAGACCTTCACATATGTTTCCATCATACTTGAAAAAAACTTCTCCGGACAAGAGAAGTTTTCTATCCTCCGTATTGCGTCCAGAGCTCCTGTAAAAGCCCTGACAAATACGGTGTATGGTTAATCATGACATTTGCGAGAGACGATTGCCCCATCATTTGCTGTAAGCCGTCTATCGGAAGTACGGAAGCAACATACAGCAGCACAAATGTAAATAAATAGACTTCCAGAAAACCGAGAACAGCGCCGAGCATTTGGTTGATTTGTTTAATCACAGGAATGCTCGCTACTATACTTAGGAATGAGCCGATGATTCTCAGTAAGATTTTAGCGATCATAAACAGAACGACAAATGCAATCGCATTATAATAGGCTGCTTCCAAATTTCCCGAGAAAAAAGAAAACGCTGGCTGTCCCGCTGAAAAATCGGGCGCGGGAATCCACTTCAAATGCGGCGCGACATTCTTATAGAATAAAGACGCAAACGCGATCGAAAGAATAAAGCTCGTCAAGCGGATAAACTGGAGGATAAAACCGCGTTTTAATCCCAGTAAAGTCCCCATCAGGAGCAAGATTAAGATGATGATATCTAGCATAGTTGTTCAATCCTTTTCTTTAAGCTGACGCTCCAGTTTTTCATATTCCTCTTTTAATTTCACATAGTCATGCACCACATTTACCGCTGTCAGCACTGCAAGTTTATTTATATCAAGATATGGATTTTTTTGATTGATTTCTCTCATTTTATCATCAACAATTCCGGCCACATATCTCATATGGGCTCTGCTTTCTTCACCGATAATAGTGAAGTGCTGGCCGTAAATGTCAACGGTTGTTTTCGTTTTTTCGCCGTCAGACAACGTTTCTCCTCCATTCCGTGAGAATCCTATTTCCTATCATAACACGTTTATTAAATGAATGGAAAGACGAGCCTCCCGCTGTTATGATACACTGGGAGATACAGCGAAACGTGTAAAAAAAGGAGATTATTACGTGTCCCATTCTGTGATAAAAGTACCAATGTCTGCTATTGACCAAATGAAAACAGCGTATAACAGTTCACTTACTGCATCTGTGCCGCAGGGTGCCATTTTTCAGGCAAAACCGGCAGGCTGTACCATTACAGCTTATAAGTCAGGTAAGGTATTGTTTCAGGGAAAAAACGCAGAGACAGAATCTGCACGCTGGGGAACTGCTGAGCCGCAGGAAAAGAAGAAAACAGCAAAAAAGCCGGCTGATTCACGCTACGCCCCTCCCACAGACATCGCAGGCATGTCTGTCATCGGTTCTGACGAGGTCGGAACCGGAGATTACTTTGGCCCAATGACGGTTGTGTGTGCATACGTTGACAAAACAAAGCTTCCTTTAATGAAGGAACTCGGTGTAAAGGATTCTAAACACTTAAAGGATCCGCAAATCATTGAGATCGCCCGAAGCCTGATCAAAACCATTCCGTACAGCCTGCTCGTTTTAAAAAACGAAAAGTACAACAGCATGCAGGAAAGAGGCATGAGTCAGGGAAAAATGAAAGCTCTCTTGCATAATCAAGCCATTACCCATCTTTTACGAAAAATGGACGGAGTAAAGCCTGAGGCGATCCTGATCGACCAATTCGCCGAGCCCGGCATCTACTACAACCATTTAAAGGGAAGAGATATTGTACAGGAGCGCACCTATTTCAGCACAAAAGCTGAAGGCATTCACCTGTCAGTCGCTGCTGCATCGATTATTGCGAGATATTCCTTTTTAATGGAAATGGATAAGCTCTCGCGCGAGGCGGGGATGACACTACCGAAAGGGGCCGGCCCTCATGTAGATGAAGCGGCCGCCAAACTGATCATCAAAAAAGGGGCACCCGCTCTCCGAACCTTTACAAAGCTTCATTTTGCCAATACCCAGAAAGCGCAGCGCCTGGCAGATAAAAAACGTTCATAGAAAAAAGCTTGCAGATGTTCTCTGCAAGCTTTTTTATTAGCCTCTCAAAACGGCCTGATAAGTGTTTTCCAACGCTTTCAGGACTTTGTCGTGCGCTTTTGTCACTTCTTCTTCAGTCAGCGTTTGCTCTGGATTTACATATTGGAGTGAGAAAGCGACTGACTTTTTGCCTTCCTCCATATGCTCGCCTTCGTAGACGTCAAAGACGGTTACTTCTTTCAGAAGCTTCCCGCCCGCCTCTTTGATGACGCTCTCGAGCTGGCCGCTTGTCACAGATTGATCTGTCACAAGCGCGATATCACGTGTAACAGACGGATATTTCGGAATCGCCGTGTACACGAGCGGCGCCGTGTCTGCTGTAAGCATCGTCTGAAGATCAAGTTCGAACACGTACGTTTCTTTAATATCCAGTTCTTTTTCCAGTGAAGGATGGACTTGGCCAATAAAGCCGATAAGAGAACCGTTTAAAAGAATATTCGCAGTTCTGCCCGGGTGCAGCTGTTTTCTTTCTGATTGCACAAATTCAATGCTGTCCAGGACGTTCAGTTTATCTAACAGCCCTTCTACAATTCCTTTTGCGACAAAGAAATCGACTGGTTTTTTCTCGCCCTGCCACATATGCTTGCGCCATAAACCGGTTACCGCACCTGCCACGCGCTCCGTTTCAACAGGTTTCGTATCCTCTTCCTTCGTCAGGAAAACGGAACCGACTTCGTACAATGCAACCGAATCAGTTTGTCTTGCCAGGTTATAAGAAACGGATTCAAGCAGATTCGGAACAAGGCTGTGTCTGAGAATGCTTCTTTCTTCACTCATTGGAAGCGCAAGGACAGTATTAAACGATTTTTCAATCGCAAATGCCGCCGCTTTTTTCTCGTTTGTTAATGAGTAGGTAATCGCTTGTGATAAGCCAGCCCCTTCTAGGAAACGTCTGACTTTACGGCGTTTTGCCTGGTAAGGCGTCAATCCGCCTGTAGTTCCCGCTGTTTCAGGAAGTGTGGACGGAATGTTGTCGTAGCCGTACAATCTTGCCGCTTCCTCTACCAAATCCTCTTCGATTCGAATGTCACCTCGGCGTGACGGAACAGTCACAACGAGCAAGTCATTTGCTTCTCCGACAGTAAAGCCAAGACGCTTATAAATGCTGATCAGTTCTTCTTTGCTGATCGTCATGCCGAGAACGCTGTTCACCTTGTCAGCCGATACATGAATGTTGTTTGCTTCGATTGTGAGATGGTCTTCTTCAACGGTTCCGGCAAGCACTTCACCGCCGGCATACAGGTGAATCAGCTGTGCCGCGCGTTCTGCCGCAAGACGCACACGCGCAGGATCAATGCCTTTTTCGAATCTTGCACTCGATTCACTTCTCAAACCAAGATCTTTTGAAGCCTTGCGAACCGACTGCCCGTTGAAAAACGCAGCTTCAAGCAAAATCGTTGTTGTGTCTTCCCGAACTTCTGATTCTGCTCCTCCCATGACACCAGCAACAGCTTGAGCTTTAGACCCGTTTGTAATGACAAGGTGATCGGCAGACAGTTTTCGTTCTTGATCGTCAAGTGTTAAGATTGTTTCATTTTCAACAGCTTTTCTGACTACGACTTCCTTAGAGCCGAATCTGTCATAATCAAACGCGTGAAGCGGCTGTCCATACTCCAATAAAACAAAGTTTGTGATATCAACGACGTTGTTATGCGGGCGAATGCCTGCATTCATCAGCTTTGTCTGCATCCAAAGCGGTGACGGAGCAATTTTTACGTTTTTAATGATTTTTGCTGCATACAGCGGATTTGCTTCCCGGTCTTCAACTTTGACAGAAATGTAGTCTGACGCTTGTTCTGAAGCGACTGGGTAATCCGTTTGCGGAAGCTTTACCTCTGTGTCTAAAATCGCCGCAACCTCATAAGCAACTCCAAGCATGTTCATCGCATCGGCGCGGTTCGGTGTTAAACCGAGCTCTAAGACAGCATCATCAAGCTGTAAAGCCGCTAACGCATCACTTCCTGTTTCAACATCATTTGGGAAAACGAAAATGCCTTCCGCATATTCCTTCGCCACAAGCTTGCTCTCAATACCGAGCTCTTGTAAGGAACAGATCATGCCGTTTGATTCTTCGCCGCGAAGCTTGGCTTTTTTAATTTTGAAATTGCCCGGAAGCATCGCACCGACTGTAGCGACTGCAACTTTTTGCCCTTTATCCACGTTTGGCGCGCCGCAAATGATCTGTACGGGTGCCTCCGCTCCGATATCTACAAGGCACTTATTCAGCTTATCAGCGTTTGGATGCTGCTCGCGCTCCAGCACATGGCCGATGACAACGCCTTTAATGCCTTCCCCTTTATACTCAATTCCTTCAACTTCAATACCGGCTCTTGTTATTTTCTCAGCAAGAACAGCCGGATCCATGCCTTTTAAATCAACATAATTCTCTAACCATTTATAAGAAACAAACATTCTAGCATCCTCCTCTTACGCCTGTTTAAACTGCGAAATAAATCTGACATCGTTTGTGTAGAAGTGGCGGATATCATCGATGCCGTATTTCAGCATCGCGATGCGCTCAACACCCATTCCGAACGCAAAGCCCTGATATTCCTTAGGATCAAAGCCGGCCATTTCGAGCACATTCGGGTGAACCATGCCGGCGCCGAGGATTTCAATCCAGCCTGTTCCTTTACATACAGAGCAGCCGTTTCCTCCGCACTTAAAGCACGTTACGTCTACTTCTACTGAAGGCTCGGTAAATGGGAAGAAGCTTGGGCGCAGTCTGATTTCACGGTCTTGCCCGAACATGTTTTTCGCAACGAGTTCAAGGGTTCCTTTTAAATCACTCATGCTGATGTTTTTATCAACAACAAGCCCTTCAATCTGCATAAATTGGTGAGAGTGCGTCGCGTCATCATTATCGCGGCGGTATACTTTTCCAGGACAAATGATTTTAACAGGCCCTTTGCCTTTGTGCTTTTCCATCGTCCGTGTCTGAACAGGAGAGGTTTGCGTTCTCATCAGCATTTCCTCTGTGATGTAAAAGCTGTCCTGCATATCGCGGGCAGGGTGTTCTTTCGGCAGGTTAAGCGCTTCGAAGTTGTAGTAATCCGTCTCGACCTCAGGGCCTTCTTCAACGGTATAGCCCATGCCGATAAATAGATCTTCAATTTCTTCAATGACAACAGTGAGCGGATGGCGTCCGCCGATTGCGACAGGATTACCCGGGAGTGTGACGTCAATTGTCTGTCCCGCTAGCTTCTGTTTCATTTCTTCTTCCTCAAGCTTTCCGTTTTTAGCTGCAATCGCATTGGCGATTCGTTCTCTTACCTCATTGGCAAGAGCGCCCATTTTCGGACGCTCCTCCGCAGAAAGCTTGCCCATTCCGCGCAGCACTTCTGTGATCGGCCCTTTTTTTCCGAGATATTGAACCCGAATATCATTGACAACCTTCAATGAGCTTGCCGCTTCTACTTGATCTAAAGCTTCTTGTTCCAGCTGTTTTAGCTTTTCTTCCATTTTGCATCCTCCTTTTATGTAAACAAACCGTTATATGTCTTTGGAAAACAAAAAAACCCGCCCCTTGTAGGACAAGGGACGAGTTGTGGCCGCGGTACCACCCTTATTTCAGACAGACTGATGCTGTCGTCAGCTTCATTGACATAACGGAATCAGATTCCGGTTCACCTTTACGCGCAAGGTGCGCGGTCCCGGTGACAACTCGAGAGGCGAAACCAATTTCCGGCTGCATTAAAAATGCTCTCAGTCTGCGGCATTTTCTCCCTGGAAGGCAGTTGATCAGAAATCGAGATCCTCTGTCACGGTTTTTCAAATATTATGTTCTATTATAGTGAAATACTCCGCTCGGCGCAACACTATCCTCGCAAGTGGTACACCAGGATAGCCGCCGCAATTGCAACGTTCAGTGATTCAGCCTGCCCGTACAGCGGAACGTACAGGTTCAAATCTGTTTTTTCCAGCAATCCTGCATCCACCCCCGCCCCTTCATTGCCGACGATTAAAGCAAATGAACCGGCTGGTGAAATGTCCTGGTAAGGCGCCCCGTTTTGCAGTGCTGTGCCGTACACTTTTATGCCCTCTGCTTTTAATTCATCCACGTATGATTGTAAATTTCTTCTCACAACAGGAATGTGAAAATGGGAGCCTTGCGCGGATCGCAGCGTTTTTCCGTTAAATGCATCCGCCGTGCCGTCACCGAGCACAACCGCATCCAAACCGGCTGCGTCTGCCGTGCGAATCATCGTGCCGAGATTCCCCGGATCTTGAACAGCGTCAATTAGCAGCACCCGTTTAGGCGACGCGAGCTTTTCTTCCGGCATATGACAAACAGCGGCGATCCGCTGCGGTGTTTCCGTTTCTGTAACAGCTGAAAACGCGTCTTCGCTCAGCACGTAGCACTGGATCCCCATATCAAGGTTCGGCGGGATGTCCGCTTCATCCTTGACAAGGATTTCTTTCACCGCACCCGGGCTCTTTAAGGCTTCTTCAACAAGGTGTTCTCCTTCAATCAAATAGGTATTCGTTTTTGTTCGTTCTTTTTTTGTGTGAAGTTTCTTCCAATCCTTCACTTTTTGGTTTTTTGCCGATTCTATTTGTTTCACTGTCTGTGTGGCTCTCCTTTTTTTAACATGATGTTATTATATCGCAAGAACAGCACATAATAAACCGGGTGCGGGGTTAGAATATACGTATTACAATTTAGAAAAAAAAGGAGCGCTTCATATGGATCTTAATTTACGTCATGCCGTCATTGCCAATGTAACGGGCAATGATCAGGAGCAGCTTGAGCACACAATAGTGGACGCGATTCAAAGCGGTGAAGAAAAAATGCTTCCGGGACTCGGCGTTTTGTTTGAAGTCATTTGGCAGCACGCATCTGAAAGTGAGAAACAAGAAATGTTAAAGACGCTGGAAGGCGGTTTAAAACCTGCCCAATAGCCGTCAAAACCGGGTGACAGCGCCCGGTTTTTTTCTTATATAATAAAAACATGAGGGGGATTGCCGCCATGTTTTTACAACCGCTGTTAGCGAAAAAAATCATTGCCGAAGTGAAAAAAATGTACGAACGTGAAGTCATTATTGTCAGCACAGACGGCCTCATTATGGCAAGCACAAATGATGAGCGAGTCGGGCTATTTCATGAAGGAGCGCTCATCTGCGCGAAAGAGAAACGCAATGTGATCATTACAAAAGAAGATGAAAAGAGACTCAAAGGGGTAAAGGCGGGGTTGAACCTCCCCGTATTTTCTGAGCGTGATGTCATCGCCGTGTTCGGACTGACGGGAGAGCCTGCTGAGATTCAGCCGTATGGAGAGCTGCTCAGGAAAATGACAGAGCTGTTCATTAAAGAATCGTGGCATTTGGAGCAGACCCAGTGGCGCGAGAGAATGCTGGAATCCTTTATGATCGACTGGCTGCAATTAAAAGAATGGTCTCCGGGTTTTCTCGAAAAGGCGCAGATTCTCGGCGTTGACCTTACCTCCCTCCGCCAGATGATCCTCATTCAAGGGCACGAATGGTCTCCCGGCGATATTGATCAAATGGCACGCGCCTGGAAATCAGTGTTTCCATCCGATCTATTCATCAGATGGGGAAATGAACGTATTCTGATTAATCACGAAGTGCCGAACCATGAACAAAAGGAGCAGCTTTTGCGGCAAATTCAGCTTATTTGTTCATTGGCTGAACGCCTCGGAAACAGCCGAGCAGCAGCCGGCGTTGGGAGGGCTGTCAGCGGCTCCGGCCTGCCGCAGTCATATGAACAGGCTGAAAAAGCGCTGGCCGTCAGCCTTAAACGCAAAACCGCCGTATGTGAGGAAGATCTTAAGCTTGACATGTGCCTGACTGAGATCAGCCCGGGTACACGACATGAATTTCCGCAAAGAGTGTTTCAAGAAGCGCTCCGAAACGAAGAGCTTATGAATACGATACGAACTCTCTTCCATCACGATTTGTCCCTGAAAAAAACGGCTAAAGAGATGCATATACATATCAACACGCTCCGCTATCGCCTGTCAAAGGCTGAACAGCTGACGGGTTTAAGTTTTCAGCGTACAGAGGACATCGTCACGATGTACGTCGCGCTTTATTTTTTAGATCAAGATACAAAATAGAGAGAGTTTCAGTTTCATATTTTGTATATTTCTCCATAGAAGGCTTCTCTTTTTTTCTTTTACAATAGATTGAAAGCGTTTTTTGACAGGGGGATGGGTGAACATGATCACCAAAGACGTAAAAGAACAGCTGATCCAAATCGTCGGACCGGAAAACTACGATGACTCGAAAGCCGGCCGTCTCGTGTACTCATATGATGCGACACCGCAATTTCAGTCTATGCCGGATGCTGTGATTGCGCCGAGAGATACACATGAAGTATCACGTATTTTGAACATTTGCAGTGAGCATCGTGTACCGATTGTTCCAAGAGGATCGGGGACAAACCTGTGCGGGGGCACGTGCCCCACTGAAGGCGGGCTTGTTCTTCTCTTTAAGCATATGAATCAGATTCTTGAGATTGATGAAGAAAATTTGACGGCCACAGTCCAGCCTGGTGTTATTACCTTGGATATGATCCGTGCGGTTGAAAGCAAGGGATTGTTCTATCCGCCTGATCCGAGCTCTATGAAAATATCAACCATCGGAGGAAACATCAATGAAAATTCCGGTGGTCTTCGCGGCTTAAAATACGGCGTCACCCGTGACTATGTCATGGGGCTGGAGGTTGTTTTGGCAAACGGAGATATGATCCGCACCGGTGGAAAGCTTGCAAAGGATGTAGCCGGGTATGATCTCACGCGCCTTTTTGTCGGCTCAGAAGGGACACTCGGCATTGTGACAGAAGCGATTCTCAAACTCGTGCCAAAGCCAGAAACAAAGAAGACGCTGCTCGCCCTTTATGAAAATATTGATGCCGCTGCTCAAACGGTGTCAGCCATTATTGCCGAAAAAATCATACCGGCTACGCTTGAGTTTCTCGATCAGCCTACCCTTTTGGTGATTGAGGATTATGCCAAGATCGGCCTGCCGACAAATGCGAAGGCAGTTCTTTTGATCGAACAAGACGGGACAGCGGAAACCGTGGCTCGTGACATGGAAAACATCGAGGCAATTTGCAAAAAAGGCGCTGCCGTCTCCGTTCAAACTGCACAAACAGATGAGGAAGCATTCGCCCTCACTGAAGCCCGGCGTTCAGCGCTTTCTGCACTTGCCCGCCTAAAGCCGACCACCATTTTGGAGGATGCGACTGTACCGCGTTCAGAAATCGCGAATATGGTCAAAGCCATTAATGACATTGCCGCGAAATACGATATTTCGATCTGCACCTTTGGCCATGCCGGGGATGGAAATCTTCATCCGACATGCACGACAGACATAAGAAATAAGGATGAAATGGAGCGAGTCGAACAGGCTTTTGCCGAGATTTTTGAAAAAGCGATTGAGCTTGGCGGCACGATTACCGGGGAGCACGGGGTCGGGGCCATGAAAGCGCCTTACTTGGAAATGAAGCTGAAAAAAGAAGGCATCGCCGCGATGAAAGCAATAAAAGCGGCTTTTGATCCAAAAAATATCTTAAACCCGGGCAAAGTGTTTGCGAAAGATGTCAGAAAACGTGTGGTGACGGAAAGATGACAACAGAAAAAGAAATGAAACAAATCCAACGTGAGTTTAAAGAGCGTATGGATGAGAGCGAACTTTTGAATTGTATGCGCTGCGGATTCTGCCTGCCTTCTTGCCCGACCTATATCGAGTCAGGTTTTCAGGAATCTCACTCGCCGCGCGGGCGAATCGCCTTAATGAAAGCAGTCGCCGACGGTGTGATTGAACCCGATGAAGATGTCGAGCGTTCACTGTCCCTTTGCCTCGGCTGCCGCGCATGTGAACCGGTATGCCCATCAGGCGTTAAATACGGACAGCTGCTGGAGGAAGCAAGAGATATTACCCACCAAAATAAAAAACACTCGCTCAGCACACGTGTGATGAGAAAAGCGGCTTTTCAGGAGCTCTTTCCGCATCAAAACCGGATGCGTTCGGCCGTGAGTCTCATCGGTTTGTACCAGCGGTCAGGGCTGCAGACGGCTGTGCGAAAAACCGGCATGCTCCGCATTCTGCCTGAGCATTTGCGCACCATGGAAGCCGTTCTTCCGGATGTGCCTAAACGTGAAGAAATGAAGCAACGGCCGCGTTTATTGCCGGCGGCCGGCCCAGCTAAAAAAAGGGTTGCCTTTTTTTCGGGCTGTTTAATGGATACGATGTTTTTGCCGACAAACAATGCCACGCTGAAACTGCTACAGCTGGCAGGCTGTGAAATTGTCATCCCGCCTGAGCAGGCATGCTGCGGTGCACTGCATGGACACAGCGGTGAAAAAAATGCAGGACAGGAGCTTGCGAAACAAAACATAGCCGCGTTTGAAGCGCTAGACGTAGATGCTGTCATTACAAACGCGGGCGGTTGCGGAGCCTTTCTCACTGAATACGGCCATTTGCTGAAGGATGACCCCGAATGGGCGGAGCGGGCTGTTTCATTTGTGCAGAAGCTAAAAGATTTTTCATCCGTTTTAATTGAGCTTGATTTTCACCAGCAAGACTTGCGGCTTGAGACACCGAAGCTAATTACCTATCAAGATTCGTGCCACTTGAGAAATGTTATGCATACATCTTCGGAGCCCCGAAAGCTTCTTCAAAGCATCAAGGGAGCTGAATTCAGAGAAATGGATAAAGCGGACAGCTGCTGCGGATCAGCGGGAATTTACAATATCGTCGAAGCAGACATGTCAATGAAAATACTGGATAGTAAAATGGCTGCTGTCAAAGCAACTGAAGCAGCGGTCATTGTAACCGCCAATCCAGGCTGCCTTTTACAGATGAAGCTCGGCATTGAACGAGAGGGATTAAGCGGCAGGGTTCGAGCTGTTCACCTTGCTGATTTGCTATTGGAAGCCGCCGGGCCGCTAACATCATAAGAAAGCCCAAAACAGTGTCTGTTTTGGGCTTTGTGCTTTATTCCATCGGACTACAAATTTCAATATAATGTCCGTCGGGATCGGCGATATAAGCGACCGTCTGTCCCCATGGCTTCACTTTAGGCTCCCCGATAATGGTTACGCCGTGTTCTCTTACTTTTTTGATGACCGCTTCTACATTTTCAGTGACAAACCCGATTTCAAATGTTTGTGAAGAAACGGGTGTTTCCGGTATCTCTAACGGCGTAATTTCCTTGACACTTTCTCTTGTATTGAGCGCCAAAATGGTCGAGCCGGTATCAAACTCTATATATGTGCCGTGTTCCGCGCGGATCGGCAGCCCCAAAATATGCTGATAAAAATGAATCGAGCGCTGGCTGTCCGATACATACAGGATGATATATTTCATTGATAAATTCATATCTTTTCCCCCTTAAGGTTTCCATTTTTCCTTCTATCCCGGTATAGAGGCTTCCATTCTTAACCTAGGATCTCTCCACATCTGCGCCCATTTTTTCACTGCCGCCACGATAATGATGAAGCCTAACAGGAGCATGATGATAGATAAAACGCCATTCAGGACACTGTACCCCGCAGCGTCTGGATTAAGATACACATAACGCACCATCCAATAGCCCGCGTAATTCACAGTCACATATAAATAGGCGAGCGGAATGAGGCAGGTTAGGATGTAACGGCGTTTGTCGGCGATTTTCAGCACAATGGTTGCACCGATAATCAGACCCACTGAAGCCATCAGCTGATTGGAGACGCCAAACAGCGCCCATATGGATCCGATATCACCTGAGTAAAGCAAATAGCCCCACATAAAGCAGGCAAGCGCACTGGCAAATACAGCTCCGGGAATCCAGTCCGTTTTCTTCAGCGGCTTATACACCTCTCCGAAGAAGTCCTGAATCAAATAGCGTGCCACACGCGTGCCGGCGTCGATCGCCGTTAAAATAAACACCGCTTCAAACATAATGACAAATTGGAAAAAGTATGAGGCCAGATGGCTGAAAAACGGAATTCCGGTAAAAATATAAGTCATCCCTACCGCAAGCGTGACGGCTCCCCCTGTTCTGCCTTCTAAGTCCAAACCGATGTCCCTGCTCAGTTCAGGCAAATGCACAACATCCATGCCGAGCGTACGGAAAACCTCAGGCGTGCTGTTGATCGCAAAGTAATCTGCAGGCTGCAATGCAGTCGCCGCAATCAGCGCCATAATACCGACAAGGCACTCAACAAGCATTGCACCGAAAGCAACCGGCTTCATATCACTCCATTTATTAAGCATTTTCGGCGTGGTGCCGGAACCGACAAAGGCATGGAACCCCGAGATCGCGCCGCAGGCTATCGTAATCGAGATGAATGGCCAGACAGGACCCGCAAGCACCGGCCCGCCTCCTTTTACAAATTCCGTAAAAGCCGGAAAAGGAATGGACGGATTCACGACAAACACACCCGCAATTAAAGCGATAAACACACCGATTTTCATAAAACTGCTTAAATAATCGCGCGGTGCGAGCAGCAGCCAGACCGGCAGCGCCGCTGCAAAAAATGCGTAAATCGGCAACGCGATTGCGAGCGTTTTTGTATCAAGGGTTAACAGATCACCAAATGCGGTAGTCTGCACCCAAGGGCCGATAAACACTCCAGCCATTAAAAATACAAAACCAATAGAAGACGCCAGCTTTAAATTCCCTGTTTTCTTATACAACAAGCCGACGCCCATCGCAATCGGTATCGTAATTCCTACAGCAAAAGTCCCCCACGGATTCCGTTCAAGCGCATGCAGCACAACCATCGACAGACCCGCCATCGTAATGGTAATAATAAACAGCATAGACAGGCCCGTACAAAAACCGGCAACAGGACCAAGCTCATCCTTCGCCACTTCTGACAGGGACTTTCCGTTTTTACGCATTGACGCGAACAGCACAACAATATCATGAACGGCTCCCCCTATCACCGCCCCGATTAACAGCCATAATAATCCCGGCAAATAACCGAACTGCGCCGCGAGAATCGGTCCGACCAGCGGCCCGGCCGCCGCAATGGCCGCGAAATGATGACCGAATGAGACCCATTTATTCGTAGGCACATAGTCTTTTCCATCCTCAAGCACATGTGCAGGCGTTGGCTTTTCATCATTCACTTTGAGAACCTTCACCATCATAAATGTTCCGTATAAACGATAGGCGATAGCCAATATACACATTGACGCTATCACAATTGTAACCGCATTCATTTCTCCCCAACCCCTTTGCTGTTTTTCATAAATATATCATAATTTCAGAGCAAAAAGCGGTCATTTTTTCCTATTCAAAAAAGCCGGCTGAATGGGCCGGCTTGAGGCTGTTAGTTTAATTCAAAGTCTCCTGATGTTGTACGAACGTTTAAAAGATTAGAGGTTCCGCTTTCACCCATATAGCCTGTAATACGACGATCTGATTTTTCTTGATACATGATTTGATCTAAATTAACTGACGAATCACCTGAGTCAGTCTGAAAATCTACTGCCAAAGATGCCGGTTCTTTCTGATACTCTACGGACACATCTCCGCTCGTTGTATTGATGCTGATGTCTTCGTTCTTTTGCCCCTGAAGAAGATCAATATCCCCGGAGGTTGTCTTATAGCTCATCTTTTTAGATGTTGTGCGGTTGCTTTCTATTGATCCGCTTGTTGTCTTTACCTCACCTTGCCCCAATGAATTTTGGTCTGCTTGAACATCTCCGCTCGTTGTTTTTATCGTCATCTCGTTTTTGATGCGTGAGTCCTTCAGCTCAATATCTCCTGAAGTAGAGTCAGCCGCTGATTGATCCGTTTGCACATTTTCAATCAGAATATCGCCAGAGGTTGTCGTTACGGTTATCTCATCATACTTCTTTTCCGGAATAATGATTGTGATTTTCATATCCTTTTCGCTGCTCCACGGTATAAAGGAGATGCTATTCCCGTGCTCTTTTTGGTTAATCGTTAACGATTTGCCATCTTGGCTCACATCGAACAGCTTTTTACTTTTATCACTGATTTTTCCTTGAGCAGCTACCTGAATATCATCTGTTTGTCCGCTTTTGACCTCTGCATTCATCGAGCTCGTTGTTACCTTAATTTTTTTAATATTTGCAGCATGATAGGTTTCTGCAGCTTTCACCTCTTCATTTGTAAAATCCGAAGCAGCTGCAGAGATGACAGCTCCGATTACCCCAACTGCAAATACTGCGATCAATCCAATTATGATCTTTTTCATGCCTGCGCCCCCGTCACTAGCTTTAGGTTGTATCTGATATATCGTAAACTCATGCTATACAGCAGCTTGCCTAAATACCAAAGCGCTATACAAGATAGCAGCCCCAGACTGCCAAATGCGAGCGATAAAAAGAACTCCAGCATCATGTGCGTATTCGTATGAAACATTACCATACCGATAAACATAATCGGTGACACAGAAAGTGCAAGCGCCGCCCCGCATAGACCCACGTACACTCCAAAAATGCCAATAGCCGGTCCCAACACGAAAATCAAATTTAACATGCTTATCGCTGCTGCTGAACACACCATGTGAAAGAGGTTCTTCTTAGGGCGCTGCACTGCTGGAGCAGTTTCCGTAACATCTGGAACCAATTCCTTTGCAATTTGTTTTGGAGAGCCGAGTTCCCTGATGATATCAGCTTCTAGCCTGCCTTCTTTCATCCCTTCGGTAATATGTTCTTCAAAATCAAATAAGATCTCACTCCGCTCTTCTTCAGAAAGCGGCTGTAACGCTTTACTTAACTCCTGTAAAAACAATTCTTGATTCATCGTTCTCCTCCCCTTGCCGCATCAATGATTTGATTGACAGATGCTGTGAACTGATCCCATTCTGCCAGCAGCAATTTCATTCGCATGAAACCAAGCTTTGACATCGTGTAATATTTTCTGGCAGGCCCTTCGGAAGACGGCGCCATATATGTTTCTAAATACTCTTCTTTCGTCAGTCTTCTGAGTAGAGGATATAAGGTGCCTTCTGCAATCGCCATGTGCCTGGAAATGTTTTGAGAAAGCTCATATCCGTATTGGTCTTTTTCAGATATTAATACGAGCACACATAGCTCCAATGCTCCCTTTTTAAATTGAGCATTCATCATAAGATCCTCCTTGAGGCTTTTTCATTTTGTTTATTTTTTCCACCGGTTAACCATATCGTAACACCTACTATTGAACATTACAAGGTACTGAATCATATCCACTGTAAAAAAACAAAAACCGGAGAGTGATCTCCGGTTTTTGTTTCTCTTATGACTGTTTTTTCAGTCGGATCACATTCCATGAAAGCGGCGTGAAATGTGCAGTTAAGCCGTTCTCGCTGACGGAAGACGTTCCATTGGAATGCGGGACGACATTTTTTCTGTTATGCTGGTTTGTCGCTTTAATATCCTGATGCTCGAGTACGATGTGCTCTGCGATTTGATACGATTCAAAGCCTCTGAGCGAAATCTCCGTCTCCATCTGATCCTCAGCTTTGTTTACCGCAAAAATGGTGAGTGTTTCTTCCTCTTCGGAGTACACAACAGCGGCATCAACATACGGCACATCAGTAAAATCAGCGCAGTCATACTTCGGTGAAGAAATAAGCGGTTTTAGTGACTCTCCTCGGCCGTAGACAGAAGCATGCATGTACGGATAAAAAATCGGCTGTCTCCATGCTTCTCCGCCTTTTTCCGTCATGATCGGCGCGATCACATTCACGAGCTGTGCAAGACACGCGATTTTCACACGGTCTGCGTGCTGCAGCATCGTAATGAGCAATGAGCCCACCAATAAGGCATCTTCAAAATTATAAATGTCCTCTAAAATCGGACGCGCAGTAATCCACGGCTCGACTTTTTTATCAGCTTCATTTGAGTGATACCATACATTCCATTCGTCCAGAGAGAGATTGATTGTTTTCTTGCTGCGTGTTTTTGCTTTTACATAGTCACAGGTTGCAGCGACAGATTTAATAAAATGATCAAGATCCATAGAACGGGCCAGATAGTTTGGCAGATTGTTATCCCGGTTTCCGTAATACGTATGGAGAGAGATATAGTCTACATGCTCATACGTATGCTCAAGCACCTTCGCTTCCCAATCAATAAACGTCGGCATACCGCTGTTTGAGCTGCCGCAGGCAACGAGTTCAATTGATGGGTCAACCCATTTCATGACCTTGGCAGTCTCCGCCGCTAGCCGTCCGTATTCGTCAGCGGTTTTATGCCCGATCTGCCACGGGCCGTCCATTTCGTTGCCTAAGCACCACGTTTTGATGCCGTACGGCTGTTCATAGCCATGCGATCTTCTCAAATCACTCCAGTAAGAGCCTTTCGGATGGTTGCAGTATTCTACGAGATTGCGGGCAGCATCTATCCCTCGCGTGCCGAGGTTAACAGCCATATTAACTTCTGTGTTCACCTTTTTTGCCCAAGTTAAAAATTCATTCGTTCCCACTTCATTGGTTTCTGTCGTTTGCCATGCCAAGTCAAGGCGTCTCGGGCGGTTCTCGACAGGTCCGACGCCATCCTCCCAATTATACCCTGATAAAAAGTTTCCACCCGGATAGCGGATGATCGGAACCTGCAATTGCTTGATCAACGCCTGAACATCCTTACGAAACCCGTTTTCATCAGCCTGAGGATGATCAGGTTCATATATACCTTCGTATACAGCACGCCCCATATGCTCGATGAACGACCCGTAAATCCGTTTGTCGACTTCACCAATTTTATATTCTTTGTCCACAATCACTTTCGCTTTTTTCATTACACGTTTCCTCCTTCATTATCCTTTGACTCCGCCTACTGTCAGGCCGGAGATAAAGTACTTTTGGAAAAACAAGAAAATGATAATCACCGGCAAAATGGCAAATACTGAGCCGGATATGAGCATGTCGTAGTTGTTTCCGTAAGGGCTAAGCAAGCTGGAAAGCCCGATTGGAAGCGTAAACATTTCTTTCGACCGAAGCACAATCAAAGGCCATAAGAAGTTGTTCCAGCTGTTTAAAGACTGGAGAATGATCATCGCTCCGAATGCCGGTTTCATCAGAGGCGCCATAATCCTGAAAAAGATGCCGAATTCCGTGCATCCGTCCATCCTTGCTGAATCCAGCAGGTCTTTTGGAAGGCCGAGTGCATATTGCCGGAAAAAGAAAACAGCTACCGGCGAAACGATAAACGGCAAAATGACACCCGTATACGAATCGATCAAATGCAATCCGACTGTAAGCTTAAACAACGGGAGCATCATCACCTCAAGCGGGACCATCATAATAATCAGCACAAGAACAAAAATGATATTTCTGCCTTTAAATTCATAAACCGCTAGCCCGTATCCGATCATCGAAGAGAAAAACAAGGTTAGCACTGTCGTTAATAGACCAAGCACAAGGCTGTTAAAAAACCATTTAAAATAAATACTGCCGCCGTTAAACAAAAATGTATAGTTATCAAGACTCATCACTTTTGGATCAATGTCAACATTCAGCCCCACCCGTAAAAGCTCAGATGATGGCTTTAATGATCCTAAAAGCAGACAGAAAATCGGGAAAATATACAACAGGCTCAGCATGATAAAAAATAGAGTAAGCGCGATTCTGTACACCCGAAACTGAGGACTGTGCCGCAACATTTACCCCTCCCCCTTAAACGAGCCTGACAGTTTTAATGAAATCAGGCTGACAACAAGTATGACAATCAAAAGCACAATGCCAATGGCCGCCCCGTATCCCATTTCATTGTAAGCAAGGCCCTGCTGATACAAATATCCGACAAGCGTCAGGCCGATATTACCCGGGGAATTATTTTGCCAAAGGACGTAGCTCTCCTCAAACATCCTGAACCCGCCAATGATGCTGATGGTTAAAACATAGACGGATACAGGCTTCAGAAACGGCAGCGTAATGTGCATAAATTTTTTCATCGTATTTGCTCCGTCAATATCAGCGGCTTCGTACAGCTCTTTCGGCACATTTTGCAGTCCGGCCAAAAAGTAAAGGATGTTGATTCCCATCCATCTCCACGAAGCAAGCAGCACCATCAAAAACATGCCGGTATGTTCATTGTTCATCCAGTTCTGCGGTGAAAAGCCGAGTTTGAGTAAGATAGAATTGGCCAGAGACGTTTCCATTTCTCCGAAGATCAGACGAAAAATAATCCCTGCCACAATGGTAGAAGTCAATGCCGGAATGAATAGTGCTGATTTGAATATATTTCTAAACTTGACCAGCTTTGAATTCAGGAATATGGCCAGAAGCAATGGAACTGGAATCAGCACAATCAGCGTCCAAAATGTATACTCCAGCGTATTAAAAAGGGCGGTATAAAACGTCGGGTTGTTAAGCGCGGTGTAATTGGATAACCCGACAAACGTCACCTCTCCAGGCAATATTCTTTGAAAGCTCATGATGAAGACACTAATGATGGGGTATAGAAAAAAAACAAGAAAGGATAATACAAATGGCGCTGTAAACAGATAAGGCGCCGCTTTTTTCGAATAAAAAATACCTCGCCAGCCTGATTCTTTCGCAGCCGAAGGAACGGGATGAGCCGTTCCCGTTTTCACAGGTTTCATGAGAACCTCCCCGCTTTCACTTTTTGAATGGGATTCTATTTCTGTTTCAGTTCACCTGCCGCTCTGTCCAAGGCTTGTTTTGGCGTCTTTTGCTGAGATTTGAGCGCGTCGAATAATACGCTTCTGTTGACAAGGTCTGAAGCCTTGGCAAAATCCTCATGTAAATAAATCGGATTGATTTCATCCTTGATATCGAGCAGCACAGAAAAAATGCCTGTTCCGTTTTGGAAGTAATCCGTGTATTTGTTTTTCTCTTTTAATTCCTTGGAGCTCCAGACATCCCAGCGCAGCGGATCGAACCCGAGCACACTCCAAAGCTTTTTGTTTCCTTCTTCAGAACCCTTCGCAAAGGCGAGTAACTCTTTCGCTAATTCGACATGTTTGGCCTGCTTTGGCACAACGGTGGCTGTGCCGCCCAAACCTGCTGAACGATCGCCTCCTTCTTCCCATGCCGGAAGCGGCCGAATGGCAATCTTCCCTTTCAGATCAGGCATATAATCTATGAATCTTCCCATATACCAAATCGGCATCAGAACAGAAGCCGCTCCGCCTTGGTTCATAAAACCGTAATATTCTTCACTGTGATGCCCGCCGCCCGGTGCGGCGATCATTGTTTTATCATTAAGCATGTCTTTTAAATACTGAAGCGTTTTTACATTGGTGTCATTATTCAGGATCAGCTTTCCGTTTTTATCAAAATACCCTGAGTTTTGCTGTGAAATCATTGATAAAAACGTTGCTGAATCATTTGTTTCCACCGTTCCCATTGGCTTTCCGGTCGCTTTGCGCACTTTCTGTCCGGCTTTGCGGTAATCATCCCAGGTTTTAATATCATCCGGGTTGATGCCGGCCTTTTTCATAATATCCATGTTATAGAACATTACCGTCGTCCCTACATGAGTATCCAGCCCGTATAGCTTGCCGTTTTTGCTGTACAGCGTAAGACGCGCCTCTACGAATTTATCCCTGTCCTTCTCAATAAGCGGGGACAAATCGGCAAGCGGGACATCGGAGCCCTTCAGAAAGTTTGAAAACCGGGCCAATTCGACATCTGCAATGTCAGGCACGCCTTCCCCGGCGATTAAGGAAATCGACAGATTATCGTGCATTTGGCCATACGGATAAACGACCGTATTCAGTTTAATTTGACGGTCAGGATATTTCTTATTCCACTCTTTCACCATTTCCACATAAAACTGCTCATGAAGTCCGTTAAATGTCCAAAAAGTCAGCTCCGTTTCACCCGGTTTACCGGATGACCGTTCCGCTGAACACCCAGCGATGAATAATGTCAAAACCATCATGAGCGCAAGAAAACAGGCAGTCATCTTTTTCATCTACGTTACCCCTTCCATTCGAGGTGCGGGCTATTCATAAAGACCATGATTGACAAGCGTTTTGTTTTCATTGATGAGTCTTAATCCGGTGCAGCGGTCTCTTAAGGTGTGCGCGTGTCTGAAGGCATTCTTGACGGAATCCTGCCCGACACCGATTTCGTCAAAATACGCAGGGCCTCCGGCAGATTTCAGCAAGCCGGCCAGCTTTTTTCCTTCCGGCAGCGTTTCATAAGCCGATTGAATGACTTCCCGCTGACGCGGAGAAAATTCGTTCAGCCCTTCAGCCTGGATCAGCTTTCTGTACGTGTCAGTCAATAAAACGGCCGCACAGCCCACTTTTGCCCCATGGAGAATCTGAGGCCGTTTTTTCTCCATTAATTCCATCTCAATCCAATGGGAAATATGATGCTCCCCTCCTGAAGCAGGGCGGGAATGGTCCAAAGCCAGCATGACAAGTCCCGATACAATTAAGGACTCCATCAGAACCCGGATGCCCGCTTCCGTTTTCATTGCAATGTCTTCAGCGTGTTCGATACAGGCATCAAGTGCTTCTTGTACGAGCTTTGCGCCTAATGGTGAATAAGGCTCACCAGCGAGCTGATGAGAAATGTTCCAATCAGCCAAAGACGTCATTTTACCTAGCATATCCCCAAATCCGGCCGCCACCATAGGCTGCGGCGCCGCTTTTAAAATATCAAGATCAGCGAACAGCGCGGACGGGGCCTTCGTTTGGATGGTTGTTTTCGTACCGTATAAAATAATGGGCGCACCAGCTGATGTAAATCCGTCAACAGATGGGGCGGTCGGATAAGAAATAAACGGCAGACCTCTCTGGAAGGCGGCAAAACGCACGATATCATGGATAGTCCCCGAACCGACTGCAATCATGATATCTGTCGATTTGTTCGTGTGGACCAGCACATGAATGAGTGATCGTTCATCTGCCGCCACATCTCCTGCTTCATTTTCCGGAATAATCAGGCACTCCGCCTGAAGCCCTTCCTTTATCAAGCGGTCTTCTAACTCGATTCCCGCTATGCGGTGCGTATTCCGATCACAGACAAGGACGATACGCTGATCATTCCTTCTTTTTACATAATCCAACAACCGATCGGCTGCTTGTTTTTCAAGAACAATTTCTTCTACTCCTAGAGGACATGTCATCTCCCCCGCGTGTTCAAAAGCACGCTGAACGCCAGCTGCGATATGATTCATAGCAGAATCCCCTCCTCAGCCAGTTTGGTTACATCCTTAATGGACTCCAGTACATAATCCGGCGTATATAAACGCTGTTCTCCCGGTTTCGCTGAACCAGTCAGCACTAAAGCGCTCTTCATGCCATACAGCTTTCCCATTGCGATATCAGATTCAATGCTGTCTCCTATAATCATACATTCATGCGCGGAAAGCCCCAGCGCAGTACAGGCAGCCTCCGCCATCAGCCATGATGGCTTTCCGACGACAAGCTCCGTCTTCGCCTGAGCAGAAGCTTCTATTGCCCCGATCATTCCGGCAACGTCGATGGCATTTCCGTCCTCATTTGGAAAATAGCAATCTTTGTTCGTGGCCATTATACGAGCGCCTGCGGCGGCCGCTTTAAAGGCTTGATTCAAGTCTTCGTAGGTGAGTGTTTCATGAAGCGAGATGACAAGCCAATCCGCCTCCTTCGGTTCATCCGCTGTCTGGACGCCTGCCAGCCTCAGTTCGTCTATCAAGCCCTGTTCTCCAAGCACCCATACCTTTGAAAAACGATAGTTTCTTTTTAAAAAGGCTGCTGTCACACTTGATGACAAGACAATTTCGCTTACATCTGCATCTATACCGGCACCAAGCAGTTTTTTTCTGCACATGGCACGGGAGATATTTCCCCGGTTGCTCAAAAAGACGATTTTCTTTCCCATATTTCGAAGTGTACTGATGGCTTCTCTTGCTCCATCGATCAGTTCGTTTCCTCTGAATACGGTACCGTCCAAGTCAATCAGAAAACCGGCCGGTGATACTGCGGGATTATGACTGGCCATAATACGCATTTGCTCCGTGTTTTCGATAAAAGTGCTTTTCGTGGAGAACAGTATTGATCGGGCTGACATTCTTGTTGAGCATCATAGAGTGATACGCCATTTCCGCAACCGTTTCTAACACCACCGCGTTGTGAATGGCGTTTAAGGCGTCTGTGCCCCAGCAGAACGGGCCGTGATTATTAACGAGCACGCCCGGCACCTGCTCGTATTTATGGTGCTGAAAGGTCTCCGCGATCACTTTGCCTGTATTCAGTTCATAGTCATGGATAATTTCTTCATCGTACATTTCTCTTGTACACGGAATCGCACTGTCGAAATAATCGGCATGTGTCGTGCCTAAAGGGGGTATGTCCCTTCCGGCTTGCGCCCAGCTTGTCGCCCATTGAGAATGGGTATGGACAATCCCGCCGATATTCGGAAACGCGTGATACAAATAAACATGAGTGGGTGTATCAGAAGAAGGTTTGAGCGAGCCTTCTACGACCTCACCTTCCAAATTCAAAACAACCAAGTCATCGGCTGTCAGCTCGCTGTATTCGACTCCGCTCGGTTTAATGACGATTAACTCTTTTTCACGGTCAATACCGCTTACATTTCCCCACGTAAAGGTCACCAGCTGATGCTCTTGAAGCTTCAGGTTGGCAGCCAGCACCTCTTTTTTTAACGTTTCAAGCATGCTCATCACCCTTTATGAATTCTTTTGTGCGGCAGATGAAAATTGAAGATTTTTTATCGTTTTCAGACGTTTCATGACATGATTCTCTTTTCCGAAATATTGAACCAGCTCTTTATATTCAGCATATAGCTTTTCATATACGGCGGCATGTTCAGCGTTTGGCGTATAGGATATATCTTTCAGTTTCCCCATGTGCGCCGCTGCCTCTGTGACATCATCATAGCCGCCGTTTTCTTTACCGACCGCAAGCGCGCCGAAAATGGCAGAGCCTAAGGCTGGGGCTTGCGGTGAACCTGAGATTTTAATATCCATGTTTGTGACATCCGCATAAATCTGCATGACAAACGGGTTTTTCTCAGCAATACCGCCAGCTGCGTACAGCTCTTCAATTGGCACACCGCTTTCTCGAAATGTTTCAATAATCATCCTTGTGCCGTATGCTGTTGCTTCAACTAACGCTCGGTAAAGCTCTTCAGGTTTCGTCAGCAGCGTCATGCCTAGCAGCATCCCTGTTAGATCAGCATCAACTAGAGTTGAACGGTTTCCATTCCACCAATCCAGGGCAAGCAGGCCGCTTTCACCCGGCGCTTGCAGATTTGCTTTCTCGCTCAGCAGCTCGTGAATACTGATGTTTTTTTTCTCAGCTTCGTCTTTATATGCTTGCGGGACACACGTTTTTACAAACCAGTCAAAATGATCGCCCACGCAGGACTGTCCGGCTTCATACCCCGCAAATCCCGGTAGAATGCCGTTGTCCACGACCCCGCACATGCCGGGCACAATGTTTACCTCGTCTCCTAAGAGAACGTGGCATGTTGAGGTTCCCATAATCATCAGCATTTTTCCTGGTTCTGTGATACCGACAGCAGGAACAGACACATGAGCGTCAACATTCGCAACAGCAACTGCTGTGCCCGGAAGAAGGCCAGTCAGCTGTGCCATTTTTTCCGTCAGCCCGCCTGCTTTTTCCCCTACTGAGTGAATCGATCCCGCTAACTTGTCTTTTGTAATCGTTTTCATTGCAGGGTGAAGTTTTCCAAAGAAATCCTCTGAAGGATATCCCGCTTCTTCACTCCAAATTGCTTTATAACCGGCTGTGCAGTTGCTTCGCTTCAGCGAGCCGCACAGCTGATACACGATCCAGTCAGCTGCTTCAATAATCCGATCAGCTGCTTCATAAATGTGCGGCGCTTCTTCGGCAATCTGCATCACCTTCGGAATCATCCATTCTGATGAAATTTTTCCTCCGTAGCGCTGTAAAAAAGCTTCTCCTTCTTCTTCGGCGATTTGATTGAGCCGATCAGCATGCTTTTGGGCGGCATGATGCTTCCAAAGCTTCACATAGCTGTGCGGCTCCTCTTCAAATTCCGGCAGCATACATAATGGCTGCCCTTCACTGTCGACAGGCAAGATCGTACATGCCGTAAAATCAATTCCGATTCCGATGATCTCCTGTGGATCAACACCAGTCTGTTCAAGTAATGACGGAATCGTTGTTTCCAAGACTTCCAGGTAATCTGCCGGATGCTGAAGCGCCCAGTCCCGCGGCAGCTTTTGACCCGTTTTGGGAAGAACGGTATCAATGACAGCATGTGGATATTCTTTGACAGCAGCGGCCAGCTCTTCTCCAGTTTTGACGTGAACGAGAACCGATCTTCCTGATAATGTTCCGAAATCAACACCTATTGTGTAAGCCAAGTGACATCCCCCTCTCTACTTTTGAAGCCTGTAAAGCGCCTCGTTCCATTTCAATTCATGTTTCAGCTTGTGAATCGATGTATCACGAGAAATTAAGATACTCTCGACCCCCGCCATTTCCGCCCAATCCATCAATTGCTCCGCTGTCAATTCGTAAGACAAGCAGGTATGGTGTGCGCCGCCGGCTAAAATCCATGCCTCCGCCGCTGTTTTTAATGAAGGCTCAGGCTTCCAGAGAACGCGGGCGACAGGCAGATTCGGCATATCTTTCTCAATTTCCTGTCCGTTTACCTCATTGAGCACGAGACGGAAACGCCCTCCGATATCAACCAGACTCGCTTGAATGGCTGATCCGCTGATGCCATTGAATACAAACCGCGCCGGGTCATCCTTGCCTCCGATAGACAGCGGATGAACTTCAATTTTCGGCTGATCCAAAGCAACTGTCGGGCACACCTCAAGCATGTGTGAGCCAAGAATCATTTCATTTCCAGGTTCAAAATGGTACGTATAGTCCTCCATGAAGGACGTTCTTTTACCTTCAGCCATGATTTTCATCATCCGGACGAGAGCAGCCGTCTTCCAATCACCTTCTCCGGCGAATCCGTAGCCTTTTTCCATAAGCCTCTGAACGGCTAGCCCAGGCAGCTGTTTCATTCCGTGCAGCACTTCAAATGAGGTCGTAAAAGCCGTGTATCCGCCTTGTTCAAGAAAAGCGGTTAGGCCAAGTTCAATTTTCGCCTGTTCTTTAATGGACGCTATCTTTGCTTCGTCTCGTTTCGTTTCTTCGCTGATGACATAAAGCTTGTCATACTCTGCATAGAGTGTTTCGACCTCATCGTCCGTAATTCCATTCATCACTTCGACAAGATCCCCGATGCCATAGCCGTCAACCTGCCAGCCGAATTGAATATGCGCTCCCACTTTGTCGCCGTCCGTTACTGCAACGTGACGCATGTTATCTCCGAATCTGGCAACCTTGATATGTCTGCTTTCATTTAGCGCAGCCGCCGTATTCATCCACTGAGAAATTTCTTTCTTCACCTCTTCATCATCCCAATAGCCTGCGACAACTTTACGGCTCAGTCCCATACGAGAATTGATGTACCCGTACTCGCGATCGCCATGTGCGGATTGGTTGCTGTTCATAAAATCCATGTCAATCGTATTCCATGGAATATCCCGATTGTATTGAGTGTGCAGATGCATAAGCGGTTTTTGGTAAGAGGAAAGGCCTTCTATCCACATTTTTGCGGGAGAAAATGTGTGCATCCATGTAATGATTCCGGCGCATGTTTCACTGTACTCCGCTTCTCTTAACAGCTGTCTGATGGTTTCCGGGGAAGTGACAACAGGTTTATGCTTAATTTTATATCTGGAAGAAATGCCGCTAAACCCCTCACAAATGCTTTTTGCATGCTGGTCGACCAGCTGCAGCGTTTCTTCTCCATATAGATGCTGGCTTCCTGTTACAAACCAGAATTCATAATCTCTTGTCTGAAGCATGTTAACTGCCCCTTTCTTATAAAATAAAACGCTTCCAATTCCAGAATGATAGATACGTACTAATAAACAAAAACTAGTGAATTATTATTAATTTGTACGAACAACTTTATTATAGTAATTCAGTAGGATACTGTCAATCTTTTCTTTTAAAAAAAGCCAGGTGTTCACCTGGCTTTTCAGTTTAATAGGACGGCCAGCCTGAACTCCAATTCAAATCATTGATTAATAGCTTTGGAATTCCGTTATCTTTCGCGTCATAGGCATGGCGCACGAGTATGTTTCCATTTACAATATCCTGACCTCCAGGCCCTTTCCATTGTTCATTGCCGGAATCTAAGATGGTGCCCCCTCCTTCCAGCATACTTTTTCCGCTTTTATCAAGATAAGGCCCTGTTATACTTTTAGATCTTCCATAAGCAATTTTGTACGTACTATTTACTCCATCACAGCATTTATCAAATGAAACCATTAAATAATAATAACCATTTTGATATGTGAGGGTAGGAGCTTCCAGCGCTCCGCCATTACTCGGCCTTGACGCAATGGAATAAAGCGACCCGGTAGGCTTCATCGTGTTCTTATCCAGCTTGGTCAGCTTGATTCCGCTCCAAAACGAGCCGAACGCAAGCCATGGGTTGCCATCCTTGTCAAAGGTGAGTTCCGGATCGATGGCGTTATAATTATTGGAGCTCGTTGACCGGATTACCAGGCCTTCGTCTTTCCAGCTTCCCGAGCTGATGCTTGTTGAAGAAGCAAGGCCTATGGCAGAGATATTTTTTCCGAAAGATGATACTGAATAATACAGCCAGTACTTCCCGTTATAATACTGAATGTCTGGCGCCCACTGGTTTTGGCCGTAATTCGGCACATAAGCGGACCACCATGATAAAGGTGTGCTGAAAATCGATTTTTGCACGGTCCAGTTTTTCGCATCCGAAGATTTGAGAACCCGCAGCCCTCTTTCTTCCGTAAGACCTGTTCCAAACGCGTACCACGAGCTTCCCTCTTTAATCATCGTTGGATCATGAAGCAGTTCATTAGACGCTCCCCAGAATGCAGCGGATGCCGGAGAAGCGGAAGTCAATAACAAACCCGCTGTCAGAGCAGCACTCGAAAAGTGAAAGAACCGTTTCCATGCTTTTTTCTTTTTCAATTTTGTCAAACCTCCTTTATTTTAGAAAGCGCTTACAAAGACTAAATTCAATCCTCCTTCCCTCAAAAATGGGCGGCATATCGTACGTGATCAGATTCAGGAAATTTTCGGTATCTTCTTTCATTTTAGTCACTCCGTCATAATTTGTACAGACAAAAAAATAGAATCCGCCTCACAAGGCGGATTCTTCCGTATCTTTATTGGTACGTAATATCGTCAACCGTTTGGCGATCTAACTTCTTAATGACTTCGGTGATTAATTTTACCGCATTTTCATAATCATCACGATGCAGCATGGCAGCGTGCGTATGAATGTATCGTGTTGCAATGGTAATGGACAGCGCAGGAACACCGTTTGCCGTCAAATGAATGGACCCGGAATCAGTTCCTCCGCCAGCGATCGCATCAAATTGATATGGAATGCCTGCTTCTTCGGCTGTATTGACAACTAAGTCACGAAGTCCTTTGTGGGAGACCATAGATGCATCGTACAGAATAATCTGCGGTCCTTCTCCCATTTTGCTTTGCGCTTCCTTCTCAGAAATCCCTGGCGTATCTCCGGCTATCCCTACATCAACACCGAAAGCAATATCAGGCTGTATCGTGTGCGCAGAGGTCTTCGCTCCTCTTAGGCCAACTTCTTCCTGTACAGTTCCCACGCCATACACAACATTTGGATGATTTGTGTTTTTTAAATTTCTCAAAACATCAATGGCGATCGCACAGCCGATACGGTTGTCCCACGCCTTTGCTAAAAGAAATTTTTCATTGTTCATAACCGTAAATTCAAAATGCGGAACGATCATATCGCCTGGGAGTACGCCCCATTCCAATGCTTCCTCACGGCTTGAAGCCCCGATATCAACGAACATCTCTTTGATGTCTACCGGTTTTTTTCTCGCTTCAGCAGATAAAATGTGCGGAGGTTTAGATCCGATAACACCTGTGACCTCTCCCTTTTTCGTCACGATGGTGACACGCTGAGCCAGCATGACTTGAGACCACCAGCCGCCGACAGTTTGAAAACGGATAAAGCCTTTATCGGTGATTTGTGTCACCATAAATCCGACTTCATCCAAATGCCCGGCAATCATAATTTTCGGACCGTTTTCCGCGCCTGTTTTTTTCGCAATTAAACTGCCAAGCCGGTCAGTTGTCACTTCATCAGCAAATGGTTCTATGTATGATTTCATCACTTGCCTTACTTCTCTTTCATTTCCTGGAATACCTTTTGCATCAGTTAATTCCTTCAGCATGGTTAACGTTTCATCCAATTTAGCCATGATTCCAAAAACCTCCCTCATATATCCTGCATTATTATTATACAAAACCTGACGGTAACCATACGACTATTTCACTTAAAAAGCGGGTATATCTTTTTTAACAAACTTCTTTTAGAAAAAGTGAAACCTTTTTCTATGCACTTCGTATTACATCAGATCATCACAATGAGGGAGGTGCCTTCACACAATGTTTATCATGGTTCTCCGGATACTATTGCTTGCTTTATTTGCTTACTGTATTTATGCCTTGGTCAAATATGTCGCAAATCCAAAGAGAAGACTGAAGCTGGCCCAATCAAAAGAACTTTTTTATATTATCGATGAACAGAACAATACCCGAAAGAACTTTCAATTGACGTATAAAGGCGTGCTTTTTGAAGGAGAAAAGCATATTCCTTCCAAGGATCATCCGCTGTTCATCCACACCATCTTCGTATGGACAGAGTCTCCTGAAAAGCTGAAAACCTTTTCTGCAAAAGATTTTGAGAACATTGAAGAAAAAGTACTGGAACGATATCCGGATTGCAAAATTGACTGGGATCAGCCCATTAAACTTGCAAAAAAAGCAGAAGAGCGCTAAACGCTTTTCTGCTTTTTTATAAATCAAACGGACTGTAATAGATACCGATCAACACCGCTTCAATTACCAAAAGAAACGGCACACCGTATTGAAATGATGTGTGCTTCGTTTTATGTCTGAAGGTCTGCATGCCGAGCCAGACACCAAGCGCTCCAAACACAATGGCAATCAGCCACAGCCGATCTTCAGAAATTCTCCATTTGTGGTGCTGCGCTCTCCGTTTATCTGCGCCCATCACCCAAAAACCGCACAGATTGATCAGAACTAGATATACAGCAATTATCATGTTGCCTCATCCTTTATATAAAAAAGCCGCTCTCTAAGAGCGGCTCTATATCATTATTTGTTTAATTGAGCTTTAGCAGCATCAGCAAGCTGATTGAATGCAGTAAGATCGTTTACAGCAAGATCAGCAAGCATTTTACGGTTTACTTCGATACCAGAAAGCTTAAGACCGTGCATTAAACGGCTGTAAGAAAGACCGTTCATGCGAGCAGCTGCGTTGATACGAGTGATCCAAAGCTTACGGAAATCACGTTTTTTCTGACGACGGTCACGGAAAGCATAGTTTCCAGATTTCATGACCTGCTGGTTAGCTACTTTGTATAATGTATGTTTTGAACCGAAATAACCTTTTGCTAATTTAAGAACCTTTTTACGACGCTTACGTGTAACAGTTCCGCCTTTTACTCTTGGCATTAAATTTCCCTCCTAATTGTTCCTTGTCCGATTACTTGATGTTAGCAAGCATTTGTTTGATACGTTTGAAGTCTCCTGCGCTTACAACAGCACTCTTGCGAAGCTTACGCTTTTGCTTTTGAGATTTGTTGGCGAATAAGTGACTTGTGTATGCATGAGAACGTTTTAACTTCCCAGAACCTGTCTTTTTAAAACGTTTAGCAGATCCGCGGTGAGTTTTCATTTTTGGCATGGGATTTCCTCCTTATTGCTTTTCGTTTTTCGGCGCGAGCATGAGGAACATGCTGCGGCCGTCCATTTTTGGTTTTGTTTCGACTGTCGCAACCTCAGCACATGCTTCAGAAAAACGGTCTAGTACACGCTGGCCGATTTCTTTATGAGTAATTGCGCGTCCTTTAAAGCGGATAGAAGCTTTCACTTTATCGCCTTTTTCAAGGAATTTAATCGCATTGCGCAACTTCGTGTTAAAGTCGTGCTCATCGATTGTCGGACTTAATCTAACTTCTTTTAAGTTAATGATTTTTTGATTTTTGCGTGCTTCTTTGTCCTTTTTCTGCTGCTCGAATCTGAACTTTCCATAGTCCATGATGCGGCAGACAGGCGGTTTTGCATTTGCTGCAACTAACACAAGGTCAAGATTTGCGCGGCCGGCTATTTCAAGTGCTTCCTGACGGGACTTGATTCCAAGCTGGTCGCCATTTTGTCCGATTAAGCGGACCTCACGTGCACGGATACCCTCATTAACCAATTGATCTTTGCTAATAATGAGCCACCTCCATAGTTTCTTCGAATTGATTCACACTCTTTTGACTGCATTCTGCAGGCAAACAAAAAGTGCGGGCATTATAAAACACCCACACTACGAACATCTGTATTAATAAAAATGTACGGTCAACCTGCCAACTACATGAATGTGTCAATCAGGTGAGAAGCGGGTGCTTCTGCTTGTGATTTATATTCAATTCAATAACTATTCTACACAATGCCGGATGTTTAGTCAAGGATGACTTACCCGGAACAACTTTCTCATTGTAACACGGGTAATTTATGAGTGCAAGAGAGAAAACGAAAATCTTTTATTCTTATCCAGCATGCATGTGTTCTGAACCCTTCAGACAATCATGAAGGATTTTGTTAAACAGCATTGACTGAGCCAGCGGCGATCCTTGAGCAATGAACACGCTGAAAATCGCTGATTTGCTCTTTCCACATCCAGCCGCTGACACCCCCGCCATGAATAAAGAGCAGTAGCTGCGGATGCTCCGCACCAGATTCTGTTATATAAAGATCCCATATACTCCCCCATCCTTCTCCTTATTTCGCAGTTTATCAAAAACCACATTTAGGAAAAAAACGCTAAACAAAGTGAACCTCATACTAAAAAAGCCGATATAAGAACCAGAAGGGAGTCCGACACATGAAAAACCCGATACAGCTTACTCTATTTTTGACATTGATAGTAACCGGCTGCTCCAATAGCAACAGCATATCTTCAGAGCCAAAAGAAGAGACTGTTATCACAGCCGCAGCCTTTCATGAAAACAAGCTGGCGAAAGAGCTGAAAAACCTAAAACCTGTTTCATTGAAAATGGTGAATCCGCTCGCAACTGAATTAGGAAAGCTGAAGGCGAAGCAAGAAGCCGAGAAACAAAGACAAATCGCTGCAGCGAAAAAACGTGAAAAAGAGCAGCGAGCGAAACGAAAGAAACAAGAGGAGGAAGAAGCGGAAAGGCAACGATTGGCACAGGCAGCAGCAGAAAGACAAGCTGAGCTTGAAAGGCAGCGTCAGGCAGCAATCCAAAAACAGCAGGAAGCAAATGCCGAAAAAGAACGGCAAGCGCAGGCACAGCGTCAGCAGAATGAGGCATCCTCATCTAACAGCCAAAATGCGCCATCTTCCCCGAGCCAGACAGATGATGCCATTCAACAGCCGGCTTCTGATCTCCCTGATGACGACGGCTATGGTTATGAAGAACGAAAAAAGTGGCATGACGATCAAGTGAAATGGGGCATTAAACAAGGATATATCGATCCGGAAGACGCACCATAAAATAGAAAAAGCCAAGGCTGTCAGCCTTGGCTTAACCTCCGATCAGCTGTATAAACACAGGAATGACCAGAACCGTTACGACTCCGACAACGACAACAGCAATACTTGCCATCGCGGCTTCAACTTCACCCATCTCGATCCCGACGGCTACACCGAGTGCGTGTCCGGACGTTCCGAGAGCCAACCCTTTTGAAATGGGATTCTTCACTTTAAATACCTTTAAAAACAAAGCGCCGAGCGCATACACAATGACGGCGTTAAAGATGACCGCAAAAGCTGTGATATCGCTGATGCCGCCAATATCTTTTGATAAAGGAAGCGCAATCGCCGTTGTTGCCGCCTGCGGAAGCATACTTTTCATAACAGCCTCATCAAGGTGAATCCCTTTTGCAAGCAAATAGACAATCGTGACAGAGCAGATAGAGCCTGCGATAATGGAGGACATAATTTGCCACCAGTATTTTTTCAGTTTATCTCTTTGTTTGTACAACGGAATTGCAAAAGCAATCGTCGCAGGTTCCAGGAAAAACTTAATGATTTCTCCCCCGTTATTATAGTCAGCGTAAGAGAAACCGCCGATTTTCAAGAATGCAATTCCAAGCACCATCGCAACAAACAATGGAGTGAAAAGGAAGAACCCTTTTGTTTTTTTAAATAAAAAGGTGCCGATGCCGAAAGCGGCCAGTGATACGACAATTCCGAAATAAGGACTCATTGTGCTTTCCATTTCATGAACCTCCTGTTTCTTTTAATGATGAACAAGTTCGTTTTTCTTCTGCGGCGGCTGCACTGTTTTTGCTTTTATGTCATCGGCAGTCTTGCGTTTTCCGCTCAGTGTAAGAATAAGCTGAGAAAACAATCCTGTTGCCCCCAATAAAATAATCGTTGCGAGAAGAATGACAAGGACGATTTGCAGGCCGTATTGCTGCATCACACCAAGAGAATTCATAACAGATATACCTGATGGAACAAATAAAAATCCGATCAATGAGGTTAAAGACGTTCCGAGCGTTTCTACTTGTTCCAGTTTAATGACTTTCAAACATAATAGGAGAAATAATAAGACCAATCCTACAACTGACGCCGGTATAGGAATTGGGACAAAAGCGGCAATCATATTGGAAACCATCATAATGACGGCAAAAATAAATGCTTGTGTTAAAAATCCGTACACTTTTTTAGCACTCATTTTCTTCACCTCTTTCTCTTTTGTACCCTCATTATAAATAAGAATTTCTCTCTATTAAGCGCTTACATGATAACTTGCCGAATATTTAAGGTGAGTTGCAGCATAAAAAGGATGAAATACAAAAAGCCGCCCCGTCAAATATGGAGCAGCTTTTTTAATTCCTTGGCATATGTCCGGCTGACCGGTATTTTCGATCCGTCTTTCATGATCAGGTTATAGGTGGAATTAAACCAAGGCTGTATCTCTTTGATGTACTCAGTATTAACGACAAAGCTTCGATGGACGCGGAGAAAATCAGGTTCTGGAAGCTTTTTTTCAATGACAACGAGCGTATCATTGACTGAATAAGATGCATCAAAGGTTTTTACATTGACGTGGCCATCTTCGGTTCCCGCAAAGATTATATCCTTCGTATCCACAATCACAATCGATTCACCGACAGATAAGGCTAATTTATGCTGGCTGGCATGGCTGATCTGTTCTGGTTCAGCAATCTCCCGCTTTACCTTTTTATACTTTTTCATTGTTTGCCGAACCCTTTCTTCATCGAAAGGTTTGGTTAAGTAATCGAGAGCGTCCACTTCAAAAGCTTTAAGTGCATACTGGTCATAGGCCGTCGCGAACACAACAGCCGGAGGATGCTTCATATTCTTCAATCGTTTTGCGATATCAAAGCCATTCTCACCGGATAAATCAACGTCTAAAAACAGCAAATCAGGCTTTTGATCCATCATTTGGTCAAACGCTGATTCAATATTTTCCGCTTCATTGATTTCTAATTCCTCATTTGTCCTTTTGAGCAAATAGGCCAGTTCATCTCTTGCCAATATCTCATCATCAACTAATAACACCCTGAGCATGTTCTTCTCCCTCTTTCATTTGTTGCATAGGCACTTGAAAGGAAACCTCTGTCCCCTTATGTACCTCACTCTTGATATGTAATGCAGCCTGCTGGCCGAATAAACCAATCAGCCGCTGATTCAGATTATAAAGCGCAGTCCCTGTTCCTTCCTTAGAAGGCAGCGGTTTATTCCCCAGTTCCGGCAAGACGTCCGGCGGTATTCCGCGACCATTGTCCGTGACCTTCATATAGACGGATGACTCATCAGATAAGACACAAACCGTTACCTTGCACATATCTTGTTTTTTGGGAAATGCATGCCGCAATGCGTTTTCAACAAGCACCTGTAAGACAAACGGAGGAATTTCAATTGGCTCCAGCCTGCTGTCAATATCAAGCTCAATCTCATATTTCCCGGGAAAACGCGCCTGTTCTAATGACAGATAGGCTTGAAGATGATTCAGCTCCTTTGAAAGCGGGATCAGCAGCTGTCTTGCTCCCTGGAGATTAGAACGAAAGTACACACTAAGCTGCAGCAAAAGCTTTCGGGTTTTTTCAACATCTGTCCGGCATAAAGCAGAAATCGTATTGATGGCATTAAATAAAAAATGCGGATTAACCTGTGCTTGAAGCGCTTTGATTTCCGCATCCTTCAGAAGCTTGCTTTGCAGCTCAGCCTCACCGAGCTCAAGCTGTGTCGAAAACAGCATGGCAAGCCCCTCGGCAAGCTCTTCCTCTACCTGACTGAGACCGGCCGGGCTTTTAAAATACATTTTTAATGTTCCGATTGTGTTCCCGTTTGATGTCAAAGGCAGTACAATCGCCGCGTGCAAAGGGCATTCCGGATGGGTGCATTCAATCTCTTCCTGTGAAGTAGCCTTCATGATACGCCCTGTTTTAATTACCTTTTTAGACAGACCTGTGATCAAGCTTTTAGATGGGATATGATGGTCCATTCCCGCTCCGACATGCGCAAGTATTTTCTCATTATCCGTCAGAGATACCGCATCCGTTCCGGTCATCTTATGGATGATGGACGCTACACTTTTACAAGAGCTTTCATTTAACCCTTGACGGAAAAAAGGAAGCGTCTGATCAGCAATGGTCAGCACCCTGTGCGTTTCAAGCGCTCTTGCCTGTTCTTCCTTGCGAATAATGGCTTGAATAATCGACAGGAAAATAAAGCTGCCTGTGCCGTTAATGAGGATCATCGGGATCCCAATCATGCTAACAAGCTCCCAAGCGTCAGTGAACGGCTTTGCCATCAGCAAAATAATGACCATTTGCAAGGACTCCATACCGATTCCGACGAGAGCTGCGATACGCGGTGTCGGCATTCGGTAACGCTTCGTAAAATACCGGCCGATCCATCCCGCTAGAATTCCGGCTAAAACAGACGAGACCGCACAGCTTAAAGCCGTGCTGCCGCCGAGCGAAAACCGATGAAGGCCTGCTAATAAACCGATTCCCGCTCCAACAAACGGCCCGCCCAAAAGCCCTCCTATTTCAACGCCTAAAATACGGGTATTCGCAATAGAGCCAGACGGATCTATTGTAAACACCCAATCATTGTTCACAATCATATGTTTTTGAATTTCGATGCCGGTGTAATTGCTGATGATGCTGAAAAGAGAAAAAATAGAAATCAATGCAGCCTTTCCTTTGTAGCCCTCCGGATTTTGAAGAGCCTGTCTGAAAAGTTTAGTGTGAGCCAGAATAAATCCCAATATAACAATAATTCCTACCCTTTCCAGCATCATAATCATTAATTGAATCATTTATGTCACCTGTTCTTTCCCATTTCATTTTATCATTTTTCGGCAAATCGTTTCATGGCTGACTGTTTTTTTAAAATCGTCTGAAAACATATTTCACAAGGCTTTTATCTATTGTAGAATAAACATGAGCATTTTGGCAGAAAGAATTGAATCTGAAGCAGAGGAGAAGATCATGAAAGCCGTATTTTTTGATTTAGATGATACACTACTTTGGGATGAGAAAAGCGTCAGAACAACATTTGCAGAAACATGTTTACAGGCCGAGAAAAAATATGGTCTTGACCCGCAGGAATTTGAAGAAGCTGTTCGGGAAGCGGCGAGAGAATTGTACATGTCTTACGAGACATATCCTTATACGGTGATGATCGGCATTAACCCATTTGAAGGGCTCTGGTCGAATTTCTCTGAGCCGATCAGTGAAGGGTTTCAGAAGCTGAATAAGATTGTGCCGGAGTACAGACGAAACGCATGGACAAACGGCCTGAAAGCGCTGGGTGTCGACGATCCGGCATATGGTGAATACTTGGGAGAGTTTTTTGCAGCGGAGCGCCGAAAACGCCCGTTTGTATACGATGAAACATTCGATGTGCTTGATCAATTAAAAGGAAAATATGAGTTGCTGCTTTTGACTAACGGCGATCCGAGTCTGCAAAAGGAGAAGCTCGCCGGCGTGCCTGAGCTCGCCCCTTATTTCAATGAAATTGTCATCTCAGGCGCTTTTGGCAAAGGGAAACCCGACGCTTCTATTTTCGAGCATTGCCTTCAGCTGATGAATATCCAAAAGGAGGATGCCGTGATGGTCGGCGATAACCTGAATACAGACATTTTAGGCGCTTCCAGAGCCGGTATCAAAACCGTATGGATTAACCGGACGGATAAGAAAAATGAAACAGAGGTGACGCCTGATTACATCATCAGCAGCCTTCATGATTTGTTTCCTATTTTAGAGCATAAATAAAAAAGCATGATCTCTTTCATGAGATCATGCTTTTTTATTATTTCTTCGCTTCAGCTACAGCCTTTTTCACAAAATCATCAAGTGAAATGGTTTCAGACTTCTGCTCTCCGTATTTACGGACGTTTACCGCTCCGTTTTCTGCTTCTTGGTCACCGACCACAAGCATGTATGGAATTTTTTGCATTTGCGCTTCGCGGATTTTGTAGCCGATTTTTTCATCACGGCTGTCGACCTCTACACGCAGGCCTTCACGCTGCAGGCGCTCTTGTACTTGCTTCGCATAATCCAAATGCACAGCCGGAGAAACCGGGATGACCTGGAACTGAACCGGTGCTAGCCATGTTGGAAGTGCGCCTTTATGCTCTTCGATAAGGAATGCAACAAAGCGTTCCATTGTTGATACCACACCTCTGTGAATAACAACCGGACGATGCTGCTTGCCGTCTTCACCGATATATGTCAGATCGAAGCGTTCAGGCAGCAAGAAGTCCAGCTGAACAGTAGACAATGTTTCTTCCTTGCCGATCGCTGTTTTCACCTGAACATCAAGTTTAGGGCCGTAGAATGCAGCTTCGCCTTCTGCTTCGTAGTAGTCATGGCCAATTTCGTCCATTGCCGCTTTCAGCATAGATTGCGCTTTGTTCCACATTTCATCGTCATCAAAATATTTTTCTGTGTCTTCCGGATCACGATAAGACAGACGGAAAGTGTAATCGTGCAAGCCGAAATCTTCATATACGTCCTGAATCAAACGAACAGTTCGGATAAATTCATCCTTAATCTGATCCGGGCGGACAAAGATGTGAGCATCATTCAGTGTCATGCCGCGCACCCGCTGAAGACCTGACAGCGCACCTGACATTTCGTAGCGGTGCATTGTGCCAAGTTCAGCGATACGAATCGGAAGCTCACGATAGCTGTGAATATCGTTTTTATAAATCATCATATGGTGCGGGCAGTTCATCGGACGGAGCACAAGTGTTTCATTGTCCATTTCCATCGGAGGGAACATGCCTTCTTGATAATGATCCCAGTGTCCTGATGTTTCATACAGCTCTTTGCTTCCAAGCACTGGTGTATAAACGTGTTCATAGCCGAGGCTGATTTCTTTATCGACAATATAGCGCTCGATTGTGCGGCGGATTGTCGCGCCTTTTGGCAGCCAAAGCGGCAGACCTTGTCCGACTTTTTGAGAATTTGCAAACAGCTTTAATTCTTTGCCAAGCTTTCTGTGGTCTCGCTCTTTTGCTTCTTCAAGCATGCGAAGATGCTCGTCAAGATCAGCTTTTTTGAAGAAAGCTGTTCCGTATACACGCTGAAGCATTTGATTATTGCTGTCACCGCGCCAATATGCACCTGCAAGGCTTAACAGCTTAAATTCTTTGATTTTTCCTGTTGACGGAACGTGTACGCCGCGGCACAGGTCAAAGAATTCGCCCTGCTCATAAATCGATACGGTTTCTCCCTCAGGAATCGCATCGAGCAGTTCAAGCTTCAGGTCATCGCCGATTTCCGCAAAGCGGGCTTTCGCTTCTTCACGGCTGACTTCTTTTCGAACGATCGGAAGGTTCGCATTGACGATTTTTTTCATTTCTTTCTCGATTTTCGGCAGATCCTCCGGCGTAATCGCTTCATCCATTTCTACATCATAGTAAAAACCGTTTTCGATAACAGGACCGACACCGAATTTCACATCTTTGTAAATGCGTTTAATCGCTTGCGCCAGCAAGTGAGCCGTACTGTGGCGCATAATCTCAAGGCCCTCTTCTGATCCTTCAGTAATGATTTCCACAGTGCCGTCTTCGTTGATCGGCGTTTTCAAATCGATTTCTTTTCCGTTCAGTTTTCCGGCTAATGATTTCTTTTTTAATCCCGGACTGATGGATGCCGCGATATCTTCTGTTGTTGTTCCTTTCGCAAACTCCTTGACTGCTCCATCAGGAAATGTGATTTTTACCATATCTGACATCTTTGCCACTCCTTTTTTTGCATATAAAAACCCCGCCCCCTATGAAAGGGACGAGGTTGAATAAACGGAATCGTGGTTCCACCCTTTTTTCCGCAAGCCCATACACCGGCACCTGCGGCTCTAAACTCTGTAACGGGAGTTCCCGTCAGCCATTACTGTTCCTACTAAAGGTGTTCACAGCTGAGGTTCAAAGGCGGTAAAGCGAATGGTCCTTAGCTGGGAAGCTTGCAGCCGTGACTTCCCTCTCTTCAAGCCGGTATCATTCCTTCATGTCCTTATCAGTACGTGTGTCAATCTTAATCTCCTATGTATTATAAATTGTTCGTTCTAAAAAATCAACACGATTGTATTTCCTTTTTTAAGCGGCAGCCTTATGTTTACAGGCTGCCGGCACTTATCCTTCCGAGTGCTTGACCGGTGTTTCAGCGTTTGAAAACGCCTGAAGCGGAAGCATTTGCACACGCTCTTGAAATACGTTTTGAATCGTCCTTACCATCATATGCTCAGGCTGGTCTGTATAGAGAACCACCTCATCCGGCGCGATGGAGATCAGCGGCGCAAGCAAATGGGAGTCAATGTACATGGGGTGATCCCGGACAAATCGCCTGTCTATGTATTTCATTTTTTCCCGTTCCGGCACATAGCGCATCTCCCACAGTGTAAACGAACCGTCATGGACAATGTGCACCTTTTTGATTCGCGGAGGCTTAGCCATTACGTAGTCTCTGAGTGTCTGAATAAAGTTTTGGTACTCCTGCTCCATCTTATATTCGTCTATTGCCGCTTCCACAGTTTCTCTAAGCTGTTCGTAGTACTTTCCGAGGCGAAAGATTTGAAAGGAACGAATTGAAAATACTTCGTCCTCTAAACAAATCGTTCGGAGCTCATCTAAAATATACTGCTTGCGCGGCGGCTTCATCGGTTCAAACGGAAGAACATCAGCTTCCCCCTCTATAATACTGTGTGCGAGCTGAAGGATTTGCTGCTGCTCATCCTGGTCCGTGAAACAATACGTCTCTTCAATCAACGACAGCATATGCTCGTCTTCTTTGCATTCTAAAAAAAACTTGACCAGAATCGGCTCCATAAAACGCTGAATAGAGAAAGCCGGCTCAGCTTTTTCAATCTCGATTTTTCGTATACTTTCACGGACAATGATGTTTTCCCGATCGTCCGAATGCTGAATGAGATGTAAAAAAGCGGCTGTATCATGGTCATCTTCAAAGATTATTTCAAGCATGTTTGTCCCCCCTTACGGCATCTGTTACAAGTATATGGGGGATGTTTTTAAAATAGACGTAAAGGTCACTGGCAAATCTTAATTTGATTCTTGAAACAAGTTTTGCATTTTCTTTCTGAAGATAAGTGGCAGCGCCATAAAAATGATATAAAATCCGAGGACGAGAAAGAAGGCGGGCAAATTGCCCGTGAAAAAGCTTGCTCCCAGCACGTTCAGCGCAACGGTCCCAGGGATGATTCCCGCAGCCGTCGCCGCAAAATAGGGCAGCGCCTTGACATTAGAAAGCCCTGCCGCATAGCTGACGAAGTCAAAATTAATCGGAAGGATCCGCAGAAGAAAGATATAGAAAAAACCGTTTTCCTCCATCTGTTTCTGGATGTTTTCCAGCCTTGCGTGATGGCTGTTAGTTTTTGCCGCAAACAGACCGGCTGCAAAAAATGAGACAGCCGAAGCGCACATCGACCCGAATAGTGTGTAAAGCGTGCCGAGAATCGGGCCAAAGGCGAGACCGCCCGCAATAGAAATAACTGATACTGGAAATAACACAAGCGGCCTGACGATCGATATCCCGATAAAGATAAGCGGCGCAAAGATGCCAAACGATAAAACCCATATTCGGATTTCTTTCGGAGATAGATTTAAATACCTTTTATTGGCCCAAAAAATCAAGCCTGCTCCCACAAGCACTGCCAGCCATTTAACAGCCGTTTTAAGTTTCATACCCTCTCAGTTCCTTCCCCTTTGAACCGCAGCGGTTATTAATGGCGGCGGTTTTCTCCGTCAAGACGGATCGGAGCAGCCAGATATAAAATCCGCTCCATTAATCTAGCCGCTTTTACTTCTTCCTTTTCTCCCCTTTGCGAATACGTAAAATGATGTTTCAGCTCATCAGGCGAGAAATTAGAAGAGAAGAAAGTCGGCAGCTGCTGAGACATTCTGTGCTGAAGCACTGTCCCGATGACTTCATCCCTGACCCAGCTCGTCATCGATTCCGCTCCGATGTCGTCGAGCATCAGTACAGGCGTTGTTTTTACCATGTTCAGCTTTTCTTCCAATGAATGATCTTGAAGCGAGTTTTTCAGCTCTCTGACAAATTCGGGCACATACACGATCATGGAGGAATACTCTTTTTCCGCCAGCTCATTGGCAATAGCGGCGAGCATAAAGGTTTTCCCTACGCCGAACTTGCCGTACAAATACAATCCTTTCCCTTTTCCCGTCTCATTATAGCTTTTCAAAAAATCCGTGACATGCTGGAACATTGCAAGTCTGCTCGGGTCATTAATATCGACCTGCTGGAACGTCGCTCCGAGAAGATCCTGCTGAATATACATGCTTTTCATGAGAGACTTCTGTTTTTTCTGCTGATCGAGCTTTCGTTTGACTGGACATTCGTAATACTCGATGTCAATAGTGCGGCCGGTCATCACAAGCTTCGGATGGTAGCCCTCCAACAGATTATTGCTGTTTTCGTCTTCTGAACAATAAGAGCAGTGCTTGCTCTGTCCAATATATTCATAAAGCTTATTTAAGCTTCTTTCAATCATTTTTTGATCGATGACGTCTTCATTTTCCTTCAAAAATGCCTGAACGTCTTGATCCTTCATCACTTTTTCCTTCATTTGTTCAAGACGCTTTTGGAAATCCGGTCTGCCGGTTACGCCCTGAAGGGAACGGCTGATTGGTTCCATGTATTACTTCACCCCGCATCTCTGCTCTTAATAGGCAGAGTATTTTTTCAGTTTTTTCATTTCTTCCATCATCTTTTTCTTCTGTTCTTCCAAGTCCTGTTCATGTAGCATCTGCTGTCCGGTTTCAGAATCGGACGCCGATTTCTTTTCTTTCATCCAGTCAGGAAGTTTTTCTTCGCGAATCACTTTTTGATTTCGTTTAGAAGCTTGGCTCGTTTTACCTTCAGCCCATTCTAGATACTGGCGGTTTTCTTCTATGGCAAGCTTCATCGCTTCTCTGACCGTTTTGACTTTTTTGCGCGCCCAATGGGAGGCAATTTTTTGTATATAGTTTTTCGACAGCTTCATGTCGGTTTTCAGCATGACATAATAAATTAACACATTTGTGACGCCTGGCTCCAGCTTCTGTTCAAACATAATCTCTTCTATAATTTTCAAATCTGCTTTTGACGGTTCGGTTCCGTCCGCGATATCCTGAAGAAGCTTTTTCGGTGAGATGACCTCGAGCAATGCGATCAGCTCACTATCCAGCGAATCCTCTTCTGCCGGTTTTGCGCCTTCACGCAGATGTACCGGCTGTGTTTTCTCCACTAAGTCCGGCAGCTGTCCGTTCCTCTCGATTTGGTACCAGTCGCTTGCCGCTTTTCTTAAAGCTTCGGTGGTAATCACTTCATGCTCATCGATCGCGCTCATGACGACGTTTTGCATCTGCAAAGGATCAATGCCGTACAAATAAGAAAGCTTTTTAATCGTTTCCCGCACCTGCTGTGTCATTGCTTTTCTCGGAATCATCGTCTCCGAAAGCCCCGCTAAAAACAAATCAAAATCGAACACATCCTCTGTAACGGTATAGGACGGAGCCTGTCCGACAGTTGTATACTCTCTTCCCGTCGCCAGTCTCACCGTTTCCTCCATATCGGATGTAAGCTTCCATTCACTCGGCTGCAGCGATTCAAACGCATGATTAAACGGCCTTGTAATTTCTTTGGCGTCTTCCGAAATCGCCGGATGTGTAAAAAATTGTTTTAACTGCTGATATTTTGTTTTTCCGACTCTGTTATATAAAAAAACGTTCAGCATGCCGTCTTCGAAAAATTCATTCGGCCGCAGCGGCGGCAGCAGTTCATATATAAAGAGGCGCTCCTGCCGCTCGGATTCTTTCATATATACTTTCAGCAATCCGATGCCCTCGAGCTTTCCCTGTTCCTGATGGATCGTTTTCAAATTGGACTGAGTCATTCCCATCAGCTGTCTATGTGTGGATTCTCCGCCCCACAGTCGGTTTTGTTCAAGTTCTCCCCACAATGTCATATAAAGAGAGAATGCAACAGGGCCGATTAAGGGCTGGTACAGTTGTGTAATAATTTGTCTGTCAATATCCTGCAGCATTGATTTGCTTTTCACCACATAAGGGTCTACAGGCAGTACATCTTTCCAATAGTCAGCCATACATTCTCAAACCTTCCGATTATGTTTCTACCCTCATTTTACACCGTTTCGAATATCTATCAAATGCCAATTTTGCACATGAGAAAAGAGCTAGAAGAATCCTTTTAGCTCTTTAACGCTCTTTCTTTATTAAATCTTTTAATTCATCGATAAAGACATTAATATCTTTAAACTGCCGATAGACGGACGCGAACCGCACGTATGCGACTTCATCAACCTTAGCCAGGCGGTCCATGACCATCTCTCCGACGAACTCGCTTTTTACTTCGGAACAGCCTTGATTGCGCAGTTCTTTTTCAATGTCAAAACACATATCTTCCAGCGTCTTGAGTGAAACAGGTCTTTTTTCACATGCTTTAATAAGGCCGCGCAGCATTTTTTCCCTGCTGAATTCCTCTCGCACGCCTTCTTTTTTCACAACGATGAGCGGGGTTTCCTCCACTTTCTCAAAGGTAGTAAAGCGGTAATGGCAGGCTTCGCATTCACGTCTTCTGCGAATGGATTTTCCGTCATCCACAGGCCGTGAATCGAGGACTCGTGTTCCGTTATGCTGGCATGAAGGACATTTCAATAAAATCAGCTCCCAACTATTTCGTTCCCTGCAATGTATATTCGGCAGCCTCCGGCTATAAAAGTGATGTGACAGGCATCTGTCGGGAGAGCCGTTGTTTAGGCTGTATCTAACAGCATCATGCGGTTTATGACATATCTCTTTCTTATTTTACAAAAAAAACGGAAAAAGAAAAAGCTGGCCGCCCCTGTTTGTTCATAAAAATAAAAGGAGCATAAGCTAAAAAGCGCATAACGGCTTTCTAGCTCCAGCTCCCTTTGTGTTCGTGTTTACTTTATAGTACTTTCGCTTGCGCCTGTTTAATCTGCACAGGCCCCATTCCTCTTGGTATTTCAATGTTTTCTCTTGTATCAGCATGTAATGCCTCTGCAATGTAGTCAGCAGCGACATTAGGATCTAAGTCTCCACAAGTATAAACATCAATGCTTGCATATCCGTGCTCAGGAAAACTGTGAATCGTTAAATGTGATTCAGAAATGATAACGACTCCGCTTACGCCTTGCGGTGCAAATTTGTGAAATGCAACCTCGCGCACCTCAGCTCCTGATTTTAAAGCAGCATTTACAAACGTTTTTTCAATAAAATCCATGTCATTCAGCTTATCAAAATCGCATCCCCATAGCTCGGAGATAACGTGACGCCCCATTGTTTCCATAGTCATGGACCCCCCTTAACAAGAATTAAAAAGTGAAGTTCCAACAACTGGGTCGGCTATTTACCACGGGGGAAAGTTAGTCCGGAGAGGTCCTAACCCTTTAAGTAATCCCGAAACAGTCTCAAGCAAGAAGTTCACGAAAAATAGTATACTGTGTTTAAGTCTAATTTGCAAGAAGCGTTTTTTCAGAAATTTGCTGTTAAGGGTTTTTTCTTAAATTGTGTCCATGACCTTATTCTATACAACAGATGGATGTTTCATTCGTGCCGCCACATGGCGGATGAGATCAACTACTCTGCATGAGTAGCCCCATTCATTGTCATACCATGCAAGAACCTTTATTTTCCTGTCTTCCATCACCATTGTCGTAAGCCCGTCAATAACCGCCGAATGCGGATTCGTATTATAATCTGTCGACACGAGCGGTTCATCCGAATAATCAAGCACTCCGTACATTGACGTTTTGGCAGCCTGCCTGAATGCTTCGTTTACCTTTTCTGCCGTTACATCCGTTTTCAAGTCGACAACAAGATCAACTAATGAGACGTTCGGAACAGGCACACGCAAAGCGAGACCGTGAAGCTTTCCTTTCAGGTGAGGCAGAACAAGCGAAAGCGCCTTTGCCGCGCCTGTTGTCGTCGGAATGATGGATTCACCGCATGCCCGGGCGCGGCGCAAATCTTTGTGCGGATTATCAATATTTTTTTGATCGTTCGTATAAGCGTGCACTGTCGTCATTAGACCGCTCTCAATGCCAAATTCATCATCAAGCACTTTCACAACCGGTGCAAGGCAATTTGTCGTGCATGACGCGTTTGAAATAATCACGTGGCGTTCAGCATCAAATTGGTCTTCGTTAACACCCATCACAATGGTAACGTCTTCATTTTTCCCCGGAGCGGTCAGAATGACTTTTTTCGCGCCCGCGTCAATATGTCCCATCGCTTTTTCTTTTGAATTAAACTTCCCTGTTGCTTCAACGACAATGTCAATATCATATTCCCGCCAAGGCAGCTGTTTCGGATCACGGCTGTTTAACAAGAGGACTTTTTTTCCATTCACAACCAGACTGTCTTCTCCAGCCTCAACTTCTTTTTCGTACCGTCCGTGATTTGTGTCATACTTTATTAAATGAGCCAGCGTTTCAGCCGAATAGCTGGCGTTAATAGCCACTACTTGAATTTGATCGTCTAACATTGCTTTTCTAAAGACCATTCTTCCGATTCTTCCAAACCCGTTTATCGCTACTTTTACCTTCATGTTGGTCACCCCTCATCAATTATGTCACTCTAATTTGTTGTCATCTAAAATTAGTATAACACATTAAAAAGAATTCGCCAGTACATATTGATAAAAATCAACGATTATAACGCTAATTTATGATGTATCGTACGTTTTCTTGCACAAAATATGAGGATGAAGAATAAAAAAAGCAGCCAGCGCTGCGCACTGCCTGCTTTATTTTTTTATGATTCCTGTTTCAATTTATCATTGAGCACACTTTCTTCTAATACAGAGAAAGTATCGCCGTATACCTTGTTTATATGATTCGCTCCCCAAGCACAGAGCATATCTAATATGCCTTCTAAGCTGCGGCCGTATTCGCTCAGTTCGTATTCCACTTTAGGAGGAACCTGATTGTACACGATCCGGTTAATGACACCGTCCGCTTCCAGCTCACGCAGCTGCTGGGTCAGCATTTTTTGCGTAATATTCGGCATTAACCGTTTTAACTCACTTGTTCGTTTTTTTCCGTGCGTCAGGTGGCATAAAATCACACACTTCCATTTCCCGCCGATTACTTCAAGAGTCGCTTCAACTGAAATGTTATATTTTTTCCTCTCCATGCGGTTCACTCTCCTTACAGGCACCAAAAAGTGACTATAGCACTTAAAAGTACGTACTTTTCTTTTTTGACGATATCTTTCATAATCACATTTGCCGGCTGATTTGAATCTGCTCTTTATATTTATATAGCTTGCTCGGCAGAATTTCAATCATACAACACATAACAGCAAAGGAGGAACATGAATGACTTCAGCCAATAAAAGCAGCATTCCTGCACTTCTGGCTCTCGCCATTAGTGCATTCGCGATAGGGACAACCGAATTTATCAGCGTCGGCCTTTTGCCGTTAATTTCTGATGATTTACACATTCCTGTAACAACAGCGGGATTGACCGTCTCCCTATACGCACTTGGCGTTACGTTCGGCGCGCCTATTTTAACTTCATTGACCTCAAGCATGTCACGAAAGACGCTATTGCTTTGGATCATGATCATTTTTATCGCCGGAAATACGATGGCCGCGTCAGCCTCCAGCATCGAGGTTCTATTAGCAGCACGTGTGATATCCGCTTTTTCACACGGTGTGTTTATGTCGATCGGCTCGACAATCGCAGCCGATCTTGTCCCTGAAAATAAAAGGGCGAGTGCGATTTCCATTATGTTTACAGGCCTTACCGTCGCAACCGTAACCGGTGTTCCTTTCGGCACGTTTATCGGCCAGCAGCTCGGCTGGCGGTTCGCCTTTATGGTTATTATTGCCGTCGGCATTATCGCTGTCATTGCAAATGGCATTCTTGTCCCTTCCAATTTACGAAAAGGGACGAAAACAACGATGCGGGATCAATTCAAGCTTGTGGCAAATGGCCGTTTACTGCTTTTATTTGTCATAACAGCATTAGGATACGGAGGGACATTTGTTGTGTTCACTTACCTGTCTCCCCTGCTTCAGGAAGTGACAGGCTTTAAGGCCGGCACTGTAGCCATTATCCTGCTCGTATACGGAATTGCCATTGCCATCGGCAATATGATTGGCGGAAAGCTGTCCAATCGAAATCCGATCGGCGCGCTGTTTTATATGTTTATTATTCAGGCGATCGTCCTGTTTACGTTAACATTTACGGCTCCTTATAAAATTGCTGGCCTCATTACGATTCTCTTTATGGGCTTATTGGCCTTTATGAATGTGCCCGGCCTACAAGTATATGTCGTCATGCTGGCTGAACGTTTTGTACCGAGCGCAGTAGACGTAGCATCCGCGATTAATATTGCAGCATTTAACGCAGGAATTGCCCTAGGATCATTTTTGGGAGGCGTGATTACTGATTCCATCGGACTGATTCATACCGCATGGATTGGAGCTTTAATGGTAGCAGGAGCCGTTATCTTAACAGGCTGGAGCCGCCTTCTGGAAAAACAGGATCGGCAGGCAGCCTAACATTTCAATAAGGAGGAAACAAACATGACAACACATTTACAAGCAGCAGCAACACTTCATAACGGGGTGAAAATGCCGTGGTTCGGCCTCGGTGTATTCCAAGTGGAAGAAGGGTCAGAACTCGTTAATGCCGTGAAAACCGCCATTGTTCACGGTTACCGCAGTATTGATACTGCCGCTATCTATGGAAATGAAGCGGGAGTCGGGGAAGGTCTCCGTCAAGGAATTGAAGCAGCCGGCATCACCAGAGAGGATTTATTTGTCACATCAAAAGTGTGGAATGCAGATTTAGGGTATGAGGAAACATTGGCTGCATTTGAAACAAGCCTGTCAAAACTCGGTTTGGACTATTTAGATCTATACCTCATTCACTGGCCTGTGGAAGGCAAATACAAAGAAGCTTGGAGAGCGCTTGAAACATTGTATAAAGAAGGCCGTGTCAAAGCGATCGGTGTGAGCAATTTCCAAATCCATCACCTGGAGGATCTGCTGAAGGATGCTGAAATAAAGCCTATGATCAACCAAGTGGAATTCCACCCGCGTCTCACGCAAAAAGAGCTGATGGCTTATTGCAAAAAGCAAGGCATACAAATGGAAGCATGGTCACCTTTAATGCAGGGGCAATTGCTTGATCATCCCGAACTGACAGACATCGCGCAAGCTTATAACAAATCCGTCGCGCAAATCATGTTACGCTGGGATTTACAGCATGGCGTCATCACCATTCCTAAATCAACAAAGGAACATCGAATTAAAGCGAACGCGAACATATTTGATTTTGAATTATCACAGGAAGACATGAACCGAATTGATGCGTTGAATGAAAATCTGCGCGTCGGTCCTGATCCGGACAATTTCGATTTTTAATCACAAAAACACCGTTCATCAATGAACGGTGTTTTGTTATGCCCAGCAGCTGAGAATTTCCTCAAGCTGCTGTTTTGTCTCTTTGAGTGTGCCGCTGTTGTCTATTACGTTATCCGCTCTTGACACTTTTTCCTCTAATGGCATTTGGGAGCGGATCCGGCTAAGCGCTTCTTCTTCCGTCAATTGGTTGCGCTTGATCAGACGCTCAAGCTGAAGCTCTTTTGTCACACTGACCACAATAATTTTATCAACTAAAGACTCCAATTTACTTTCGAACAATAGCGGGATATCTAATACCACAAATGTCTCCTGATTTGCAATGGACTCATCACGCCGCTTGAGCATTTCCTCTCTGACCGCAGGATGAACAATTGAATTCAAAGCAAGACGCTTCTGTTCATTTGTAAAGACCAGCGCTCCAAGCTTTCTTCTGTCTATATCACCATTTTCGAGCAGAATGTCTTGACCAAATTCGTCAATGATCTGCCGGTAGGCCGGCATCCCTTTTTCTACCGCTTGTTTTGCAATAATATCCGCATCTATGACAGTGATTCCTTTATCTATCAGCATATTGGCAACCGTACTTTTGCCGCTTGCTATTCCTCCCGTTAAACCAATGACTAAGGTCAAGAGATCCACTCCTTTTTACAATTTCCAGAGCCCGATCGTGATCAGCAGAAGCCCCGGCAAAAACGCCATTTTATCGATCCATCTCCATTTAGACAGTATATGTCCGGCATTGATGCCGACTGACACAAACAGCGAACTCATAATCGCAACGGTTATGCTCATCGCAATGGGAGAAAAACCGAGAATGGCCGCTCCCATTCCTGCTCCGAAGGCATCAATCGACAGGGCGAATCCCAATAACACCGCTTCAATTCCAGTAATCACACCGGATTTGTCGATATCCGCACTCATCGGTTTTCTCAAAATATGGATCACAATGCCCAATGACCGAACCTCTAAATTAAGCAGTGTTTTTTCATGCAATAGGTAGTCTTTGTCTTTTGCCGGCCTGAAAAATTGATATAAAACCCACACACCGATTCCAACCAATATTAACCCGCCGAGCTTTTCAGTCACATATACGGGAAAAAACTTGGTGAGAAAGCTTCCGATCAGCATGGATATAAACATAACAGTGCCGGAACAGAAGGCAATGACGATAATGGCTTTTAGCGGTATCTTCATTTTTCGCAATCCATACGTAAATCCGACTGAAAAACTGTCCAAGCTGACAGCTAACGCCAGCAGCAGTATAGAAACCATTTGCATATTCGTTTCTTCCTTTCTGTTGGTGCTCTTGTATCAGATGTTAAATGCCCGGAGATTCATCACAATCATGTATATGGAAAAGTGATAAATCTGTGTTTCCGAAAAACGGCACTTCCTCTATAACTGAGCTACTGATATATGCACCGACAGCTTGGACGATGAAGCATTATTCTATTTTTTCTGGCACTTGGCGCAAAAATGCGTGCCTCTGCCTCCGACGACAATTTTTGTAATCATTGTTCCGCAATTTTTGCAGGGCTCATCTTTTTTTCCGTACACAAAATGCTGCAGCTGAAACATTCCGATTTCTCCTTGAGAATTGATATACGACCGGACAGTGCTTCCGCCGGCATCAATCGCTTCCTGAAGGGTATTTTTAATTTCAGCATGAAGTTTTTTGATGTTTTGATCTGACAGCTGGTTTGCTTTTGTCTCGGGGTGTATGCCCGCTCTGAACAGAGCCTCGTCCACATAAATGTTTCCGAGTCCGACGACCGTTTTCTGATCCAGAAGGGCGGTTTTGACAGCTCGGTTTGTTTTCGCGAGCCGTGCTTTCAAATACGCACTCGTAAATTCTTCTGCATCCGGTTCGGGTCCGAGCTGAGAAAGCGGCAGCTCCCCTGCTTCCTCTCCCGGTTTAAATAAATGCATGGTTCCGAATTTCCGAACGTCCCTGTAACGCAGCTGGGTTCCGTCCGTCATCGTAAAAATGACATGCACGTGTTTATCGTCCGGCTCCTCCTCTTGGTGAAGCCCGTACTTTCCTTCCATACGCAGGTGGGAGACCATGACATAATGATCCAAGTTAAACAGCAAAAACTTTCCCCGTCTTCCGATGGACCTAATGGTTTCTCCTGCTAAGTTTCGCGCAAATTCCTCCGGTTCGGCAGGCCGTTTGATGATATTCGGCCATCTGATCTCTACCGATTTGATTGTTTTTCCTCTTACAAGCCCGGTCAGAGTGCGCCGGACGGTTTCAACCTCTGGTAATTCCGGCACATCCATCACTTCCTTTATCTCTGTTTATTTCGCATCGTACCAGGATGGGCCTGAAGCAAAGTCCACCTTTAACGGCACATCTAATGCAAGGGCATGCTCCATCACTTCTGGAACAAGCTTTTCAAGTATTTCAATTTCTTCCTTCGGCGCTTCAAAAATCAGTTCATCGTGCACTTGAAGCAGCAATCTTGTCTTCAGCTGCTTTTCTTTCAGCTTGGCTGCCATATCAATCATGGCTTTTTTAATAATATCCGCGGCACTTCCTTGAATTGGTGTATTCATTGCCGTCCGCTCCGCAAAGCTGCGGATATTAAAGTTTCGGCTCGTCAGTTCAGGGATATAGCGGCGGCGATGCAGCAGCGTGGTTACGTAGCCTTTTTGCTTCGCGTCCTGCACCGAGTCCTCCATATACGCTTTGACGCCCTTGAAGCTTTCCAAATATCGGTCGATGAATGCCCCGGCTTCTTTCCTCGTAATGCCGAGATTTTGTGAAAGCCCATAATCACTGATGCCGTATACGATCCCGAAGTTGACCGCTTTCGCCTGGCGTCTCATCGCCGATGTCACTTCATCCTCAGCGACATGGAACACATCCATTGCTGTTTTTGTGTGAATATCCATATCGTTTGTAAAGGCTTCGATCAAATTTTCATCCTTTGAAATGTGGGCAAGCACCCGCAGCTCGATTTGCGAGTAATCAGCCGCAAAAATGAGCCAGTCTTTTTCAGACGGAACAAAGGCCTGGCGAATCTTGCGCCCTTCCTCAAGCCTAATTGGTATGTTTTGCAGGTTCGGATCGGTCGAGCTGAGGCGCCCTGTTTGCGTTAAGGCTTGGTTAAAGCGTGTATGCACCTTGTGTGTATCTTTTTTTGTCACCTTTAAAAGCCCTTCGATGTATGTCGATTGCAGCTTGCCGATTTGTCTGTACTGCAAAATATAGTCGACAATATCATGTTTGTCAGCCAGCTTTTCAAGCACATCAGCAGATGTTGAATAGCCTGTTTTCGTTTTCTTCACAACTGGCAGGCCGATCTTTTCAAACAGGATGACGCCGAGCTGTTTAGGAGAATTGATATTAAACGGTTCGCCCGCAATGTCATGAATTTTTTCTTCATATTCCTTCAGCTTGGCGCTCAGTTCTTCTCCCATTCGTTTTAAGCGGTCAACATCAACCTTAACGCCTGTTGATTCCATTTCTCCGAGAATAAGCGCCAGCGGCATTTCCAGCTCCTCAAACAGCTCAAGCTGATCGTTGTTCTCCAGCTCCTGAACGAGCTTTTCTCTGAGGCTTTGAATGGCTAAAGCCTTTCTGACGAGGTGCTCAGACAGTTCGCCTTCTGCCGGCACAGCGCGTTTTGCTCCCTTGCCGTAAACTGATTCATCACTTGAAACGATATGCAAACCGTAATCCTTAGCCACACTGGCAACGTCGTCATACGAATTGCCCGGATTAATGATATAAGCGGCAAGAACCGTATCAAACTCCGCACCTTTCAGCTCAATGCCCTGCCAGCGCAAAGCCACGACAGCCCGCTTGCTGTCAAAGACCCATTTTTTCTGATCGTCATTTTCCACCCATTCTTTAAACACATCAGACTCGACAGCAACGTCTTTGGGAATAAAATAGGCTCCCGTTTCGTTCACTATCGAAAATCCGAGAATCGGCACTTCATGATAATTATCGCCAATCTGTTCAACGACAAATGAAGATGGAGAAACCAATATATCGCTAGTCACATCGGTGACTGTTTTAACATCAATTTCTTCTAAGGACTGATCCTGCTCCGCCTCTACACCGTCTTCCCCGAGCCGTTCAAGAAGCGTATTGAACCCAAGTTCCTTAAAGATGGCAATGACCTGTTCACGATTAAAGCCTTGATATTCCAGACCCGAAACGGATACCTCAATCGGCGCATCGGTCATAATCGTCGCCAATTCCTTGCTCATCAAGGCCTGATCCTTAAATTCTTCGAGCTTTTCCTTGAGTTTTTTTCCGCTTACCTCATCAATTGATTCGAGCAGCTTTTCAACAGAATGGAATTGCTTTAACAGCTTAATCGCGGTTTTCTCCCCGACACCAGGCACACCCGGGATGTTGTCAGAGGAATCCCCCATTAAACCCTTCATATCAATAATTTGGTCAGGCGTGAGTCCGTATTTCTCCTGGACGTGCTCTGGTGTGTAAAACTCAACATCGGTAATTCCTTTTCTCGTAATGGCAACCGTCGTCTGATCTGTTGCCAGCTGTGTTAAATCCTTATCTCCCGAGAAAACCTTTACCTCAAAGCCTTCCTTTTCAGCCGATTTCGCGAGTGTGCCGATAATGTCGTCAGCTTCGTATTGTTCCAGTTCGTAGCGGCTGATTTGATAGGCATCAAGCAGCTCTCGGATAAACGGCATTTGTTCTGAAAGCTCCGGCGGGGTTTTCTGTCTTCCGCCTTTATACTCTTTAAATGTGCCGTGACGAAACGTCGTTTTCCCGGCATCAAACGCAACCAGCATATGCGTCGGCTTTTCATCCTCAAGCATTTTCATCAAAATCATCGCAAAACCGTAAACCGCATTTGTATGAATTCCTTTATCATTGCTTAACAGCGGCAATGCAAAAAACGCCCGGTAAGCCAGACTGTTTCCGTCTACAAGCACTAATTTTTTTCGTTCCGTCATTCAATATCCTCCTAAGAAGCAACAGCTGCTTCCATTCATCTCATAATAATAGTCTATAGCTTCTCTTATTTTAACAAAGTTCAATTTGAAAGGAAAATACGCGAACCGATGAGAACACACAAAAAAGGACGGGAACACAAAAAGGTTCCCGCCGTCAAAATTGGCTCCTTGGATGAAGGGGTTCTACTACATCCTACCAGCGTAGGTTTAACAGTGCATGAAGATATTGTTAAAGCTTTGTAAACATTAGACAGACTTTTCAGCAGCCCGCTTCAGCGTCACAGTAAACACAGTACCGCGGCCCGGCTCGCTAGTCACATCGATTTTCCCTTCATGAGCCTCTATTAAATGCTTTACAATCGCAAGACCGAGACCGGTCCCTCCTGAGTTTCTGCTTCTGTCTTTATCAACGCGGTAAAACCGTTCAAAAATGCGGGGAATTTCTTCTTTCTGGATGCCGATCCCGGTATCGGAAACTTCAATCTGAATTTCTGTTTCACCCGGCTTGACATTGATAGCTACCGATCCCTTCTCCGGTGTATAGGTTAATGCATTGTTTACGAGATTCAAAAACACCTGTTTTAGCCTGTACGGGTCGCCCGCTACATAGAGAGGGTCTTTCGGAACGTTCAGCTGTAAAGAGATACCTTTCTCCGTCGCTTTATGCTTAAGCAGTGTCTCAATATCAGCCAGCATTTTCGCTGCATCGAACGTTTCGATGCTGAGCGTAAAGTTTTGCTGCTCAATCTTAGAAAGATCTAGCAAATCCTGCACCAATGATTGAAGCCTTTTGCTTTCCTTTAAAATAATCGAGAGAAATTCTGAAAGCGCCTCTTTATCCTCCATCGCCCCGTCTAATAGCGTTTCCGTAAAGCCTTTGATCGATGTAATCGGTGTTTTCAGCTCGTGAGAAACGTTGGCCACAAAATCTTTTCTCATCTGCTCTAATTTTTTCGTTTCCGTCATGTCATGAAAAACGAGCACGATCCCTTTCCATTCATCATCCGGCCCCATAATAGGAACGCCGTCCACTTCAAAATAGCGCCTTTCAATTTTAATCGGAAGTCTTAATAGCTTGCATTTCTTCGTCTCAGTCATAAAAATGTCTTCGACAAGCTGGATCACTTCTTCATGTTCAAATGCATCATGGTAAAGACGGCGCAGCATCTGATTTGGATTGACATGAAACTGCTTCGCGTAAGACCTGTTGACGAGATTGATAAAACCTCTTCCATCAATCATAATCAGCCCGGAGCCGATGTTTTCAATCACAGTCAGCAGACGGTCCCGCTGCATTTCCTGCGTCCTCGTCATTTCCATCAGATCAACGGCAAGGCTGTTCATGGCACGGCCAAGCTTGTCAGAACGCCTGATATAACCGCCGTATGTACGGGCATCGTAATTCCCCTTGGACAGCTCTGTTGCCATGTTTGTGGCTGCTTCAATAGATCTTTTATAGCGAGAGGTCATATTAGAATAAAAGAAAACGATAATAATAAAAGCGGTACAAAGACTGGCTGTCAGCATGCCCCACATCTCGCCATTCAGACCTGAGCTTTCTTCACGGGAAGTAAGCAGTACATACCCCGTTTTTTCGCCTTTGCTCCTAAGCGAAAGCCCATAATAAAGCATATTCTCCTCTTTCGCGAGAACTCCCTCATGTCCGGAGACAAGCGCCTGCACCTGCGAAGAATCCGCCGCGCCGCCGTCAGACCCGTACAGCACCTTTCCTTCTGTATCGATAACGGAGGCTTCTACATCAAGCGCACTGCCTGCATCTTTAATGACTTTCTCATTTGCTTGGTCATTCAGATTGCCGGCATCAAGCAGCGATGCCATGTATTTGGCTTCCTTTTCAATGTGTTCCTCCGATTTTTTTTGATCAGAAGATTCAAAGAGCTGCTGTAAAAACAGCCCGAGTACACTAAACACCACAATCATACAGACAACGAGCACAGAAAAAAGGCGCACACGATATTTAATCATTCATTTTTGGCTCCTCCAATTTATACCCCAATCCCCTAATGGTTTTAATATAGATCGGTTTTTTTGTATTCGTTTCAATTTTGTCTCGAAGATGGCTGATATGCACATCAACAATTCTCGTATCTCCGGCAAAATCGTAGTTCCAGACAGCGCTCAAAAGCAGATCTCTCGTCAGCACTCTGCCTTTATGTCTGCCTAAATACAATAACAGCTCAAATTCTTTCGGTGTCAGCTCAAGCTGATTTTCTTTAAAATAAGCTTCATAGTGATCGGGCAGGATCTTCAAATCGCCGATAACAATTTGTCCTTCGGTTTCCTCGTTTTTCATATCATTAGAGGGTGCAGCCATTTCAGAACGCCTTAAAATAGCTTTTACTCTAGCATTGACTTCTCGAGGGCTGAAAGGCTTGGTCATATAATCATCAGCACCAAGCTCAAGACCTAATACTTTGTCAAATTCTTCATCCTTCGCTGTCAGCATTAAAATAGGAAACATGAGTTTTTGCTGTCTCAGCTGCTTGCATACTTCGATTCCATCCAGCTTTGGAAGCATCACATCAAGCACAATTAAATCAGGATTTTCTGTTTCCGCCCTTTTGAGTGCTTCTTCTCCATCCGAAGCAGTAATAACCTCATAGCCTGATCGCTCCAAATTGTACTGCAAAAGTGTAACGATAGATTCTTCATCATCCACAACTAAAATTTTCTTGTTCATGCTGTGCCTCCAGTATCTTAATTCCCCGACATCCTATTTCTCTATTTTATGTCATCTTACCATGTTTCATGATTTTATTTTATCGAAAGCCGGACATTCCGACAATTCGCCTTTTACATCATTTTAAAAGAAAAATACAAGAGGCAGCTGAGGAATGTAGGGAAGCGCTTTCATTTGTAATAAAAAGAGAAAGGCTTCGATTAAACCAGCCTTTCTCTTTTTATTTTAGGATAATACTTTCATCACATTTTTGACAGATTCAACTGATTTATTCAGCTGTTCTTTTTCGTACTCTGTCAATTCAAGCTCAATGATTTGTTCAAGTCCGTTTCCGCCGACAATTGTCGGAACACCAAGGTAGATGCCTTCATAGCCGTATTCCCCTTCAAGATAAGCAATTGTAGGAAGGACGCGGCGCTGATCTTTTAAGATCGCTTCGATCATTTCTGTCAGAGAAGCCGCAGGCGCATAATACGCGCTTCCGTTTCCTAAAAGATTCACGATCTCGCCGCCGCCTTTTCTTGTGCGCTCCACAATGGCGTCAATCCGGTCTTTTGGAATAAGGGTTTCAAGCGGGATACCGCCAGCATAAGAATAACGTACAAGCGGCACCATATCGTCACCGTGTCCGCCGAGAACAAAACCAGTCACATCTTTCACTGACAAGTTTAATTCCTCCGCCACAAACGTTCTGAATCTTGCCGTATCAAGCACACCTGATTGGCCGATTACGCGCTCTTTCGGGAAGCCAGACTCTTTATATACTGCGTATGTCATTGCATCAACAGGGTTTGTCAAAACCACAATGATAGAGTCAGGAGAATATTTCACGATTTCTCGTGTGACGCTTCTCATAATTTTTTCATTTGTAGAGACTAGATCATCCCTGCTCATACCAGGTTTTCTTGCGATACCGGCTGTAATGACAACAATGTCAGAACCCGCGGTATCCTCATAATTAGATGTACCCGTAATTTTCGCGTCAAAGCCTTGAACCGGGCTGGCTTCCAGCATATCAAGGGCTTTTCCTTTCGTCGGGTTCTCCAATTGCGGGATATCAACGAGAACAACGTCCGCCAGCTCTTTTTGAGCGGTTAAGAAAGCTGTTGTCGCTCCGGTAAAACCTGCTCCGATAACAGAAACTTTTTTACGAGTATTTCCCATGTCTCTCTTCTCCTTTATGGCTAATTTTAGGCTTTTTCCTAGCTTAGTCCATGTTTTTAATTAATTCTTCTCCGAACTCTGAACATTTAACTTCAGTCGCGCCGTCCATTAATCTGGCAAAATCGTAAGTTACGACTTTAGAAGCGATTGTTTTTTCCATAGATGTAATGATTAAATCAGCCGCTTCATTCCATCCTAAATGCTCAAGAAGCAGCACACCTGAAAGAATAACTGAAGATGGGTTTACCTTATCAAGTCCGGCGTATTTAGGAGCCGTTCCATGTGTCGCCTCGAAAATCGCATGTCCTGTTTCGTAGTTGATGTTCGCACCAGGAGCAATACCGATTCCGCCTACTTGCGCCGCAAGAGCGTCAGAAATATAGTCTCCATTAAGGTTCATTGTTGCAACAACATCAAATTCGCTTGGACGTGTCAGAATCTGCTGAAGGAAAATATCAGCAATGCTGTCTTTGATAATGATTTTGCCTGCTGCTTCTGCTTCGCTTTGCGCTTTATTAGCGGCGTCTTTTCCGTCTTTTTCAGCAATGCGGTCATATTCAGCCCATGTGAAGACTTTTTCGCCATATTCTCTCTCTGCAAGCTCATAGCCCCAGTTTTTGAAGGCGCCTTCCGTGAACTTCATGATGTTTCCTTTGTGTACAAGCGTTACAGACTTGCGGCCGTGCTCAATCGCATACTCAATTGCCGCTCTGACCAGACGGCTTGTTCCTTCTTCAGAAACAGGCTTAATTCCGATACCTGACGTTTCAGGGAAACGAATTTTGTTGACATTCAATTCATTTTGCAGGAAACTGATAAGCTTTTGCACTTCTTCAGAGCCTTTTGCGTACTCGATGCCTGCGTAAATATCTTCTGTATTTTCACGGAAGATGACCATATCAGTATCTTCAGGGCGTTTTACCGGGGACGGCACTCCAGTAAAATATCTTACCGGTCTCAGGCAAACGAATAGGTCAAGCTCTTGTCTTAGCGCTACGTTCAATGAACGGATACCGCCGCCGACAGGTGTCGTTAACGGGCCTTTAATCGCGATGAAATATTCGCGGATGACATCTAATGTTTCAGCAGGAAGCCACTCACCTGTTTTATTATAAGCCTTTTCTCCGGCATAAACTTCTTTCCACGTAATTTTCTTTTCACCTTTATATGCTTTTTCTACTGCGGCTTCCAAAACTTTTGAAGCCGCATTCCAAATATCAGGACCGGTTCCGTCTCCTTCAATAAATGGGATAATCGGGTTGTTTGGTACGTTTAATACTCCATTAGAGACTGTAATTTTTTCACCTTGTGCCACAATAAAAACCTCCCAGTATGTAATTCTTATTTAGAAAACATTTTATTTTTCTTATATAGAAAACAAAATGATTTTTCTTAACATTCTAAAGTGTAAACCATCTTTGATGTTCTGAACAAGAGGCTAACTTCATTACCATAAGCCAGCCTCCCATGGTTCTTTAGGCTCTTTCTTCAATCGGAACAAAAGTTTGTTTGTCAGGGCCTGTGTAATCTGCACGCGGGCGGATCAGGCGGTTATTGTCATACTGCTCAAGGATATGAGCGAGCCAGCCGGACATTCTGCTTACAGCAAAAATTGGTGTAAACAGGTCATGGTCAATTCCGAGGCTGTGATAAACAGAAGCGGAATAAAAATCAACGTTAGGCGGAAGCTTTTTTTCTGATGTCACGATTTCTTCGATGCGAATCGACATGTCATACCATTTGCTTTCGCCGGTCAGGTTGGTCAGGCGTTTACTCATTTCTTTTAAATGTTTGGCGCGTGGATCGCCATGCTTATAAACGCGATGGCCGAAGCCCATTATTTTTTCTTTCTTTTCCATCTTGGCGCGAACGAAAGGCTCGACATTCTCCACTTCGCCAATCTCTGTCAGCATTTTCATGACGCCTTCGTTTGCTCCGCCGTGAAGCGGGCCCTTCAGTGCGCCGATCGCTGCAGTAATTCCTGAGTAGATATCCGAAAGTGTTGCGACACAGACCCTCGCTGTAAACGTTGACGCGTTCAGCTCGTGATCGGCATGTAAAATCAAAGCTTTGTTGAAGGCTTCGACCTCAATCGGCGAAGGCTCTTCTCCATTTAATGTGTAGAGAAAATTCTCGGCAATGCCGTAGTCTTCTCTTGGCTCAACGGGTTCAAGACCCTTGCGGATTCTGGAAAACGCTGCAACCAGACCAGGCACCTTTGCCTGAAGGCGGATCGCCTTTCTGTAGTTGGCTTCCGGGTTCATGGTATCAGCCTCGCTGTCAAGCAGGCCTAGTAAAGAAATCGCTGTCCGAAGAGCAGCCATGGGATGAACATTTTCGAGGGAATAAGATTTGAAGTGCTCAATAATTTCTTGCGGAACGGCAGCTTCTTTTGCTAACTGCTGTTTTAACTCATCAAGCTCTTTTTTGTTTGGCAGCCTTAAGTGCCAAAGTAAGTAAATGATTTCTTCAAAACTCGCATTCTCTGTCAAATCATCGATATCATACCCCACATATGTAAGGGTATCATCAATAATTGAACTAACAGATGATGTTGTTGCTACAACCCCTTCAAGACCGCGTGTCGCTGTCATATATAACATCTCCTTTTCAATAAATTTCCCCTTTAAGAGTGTTGTAAAAACATGAGGCTAACTTAAAAAGCATGTTGTAAGTATTTCTCCCCCCAAAAGAAAATGCTTACATTTTACAGCCTGCTGGTGCTGAAACCCTTTGCTTATGAAAGAACATAACAAATTCTTATAAGCTTTTTTAAGTTTGCGCCTATTCCTATTATAAACAATAATCAGACATTTGTTAAATGTTTACCTATAATTTTTTTTTTCATTTTATGATTTTCCCGAAAAAACGCCTTTATTTGCGGGTTTTCGGCATAAAAAAAAAAGCGGCAGCAAGCCGCTTTTTTCATGAAGTGAACAGTTTTACGAGCTGCATCGCAATATAAGCAATCCCCGCTCCGATCAGCGGACCCACTGCAACTCCGCCAAAAAGCGCGACTGCAAGTATGGTTCCGATGACAAGAGCAGTGGTGATGTGAGGGTCATTTTCCAGCAGGGTCAAGCCATTTTTGGCAATCAGCGCAACGGCAATTCCCGCCCCCAATGCAATCCATGCATAAGAAGAACGCATTGCCTCACCAAGCTGTTTAAATCCAATCTCTCCTGTGGCGATTGGTACAAGAACAGCTATTGTGATAACGGTCACGCCCCAGTTGATGCCTTTTGACTGGATAGTTGGAAAAAATTTTTGGTCAAGTCCCACGATTTTGATGATCAAAAGGACGGATACAGCAAAAAGCAGTGATTGATTTTTTGCGATAAGTGCAATAGCCAAGAGTAATATTAAAAATAAATTCGCTTGTGTAAACATGCGTCATCCCTCCTTTAAAATGAATGTATTCATATTCAGCCGGACCGTGAATAAACATAACAATAGGACATGCTGACGAGAGGAGGATCGTTTTTGTGAATCAATCCTATATCACTATTTTTTTCCGAACCCTCTTTGTCGTGTCGCTTACCGCAGGATCGGCAGCTGCTGTTTATTATTCATTTCCGTTAACATATCCGTTCCTCATTGCCCTTATTCTTTCAACAGCCATTCACCCTGTTGTAGACTACTTGGACAAGGTGACGGGATTCCCGCGAACATTAAATGTCATCGGCGTGCTTGCCTTTTTTCTGCTGGCAGCGTTCGGTGTGCTGACCATTGTGGTAGCAGAAATTGTAACAGGAACTGCGTATCTTGCAAAAACCCTTCCGCCTCATATCAGCACTTTTATCTCTTATTGTGAAAAGCTGTTTACCACTCATATCCAGCCGCTCTATCACGAACTGACAGTTTTATTTCATGAATTGGAGACCAACCAGCAGGCTTCCATTGTCACTCACATTCAGGCACTTGGAGACTCCGCTGCCAAAAATGCTGGACTGCTGCTGTCTCACATTCTGGAAATGATTCCGAAATTTTTCGCGCTGCTTCCGAATACCGCGGCTGTTTTGATATTTTCACTTCTTGCTACATTTTTCATGACAAAGGATTGGCATAAACTGAAAGCGATGCTCGTTTCAGTGCTGCCCAATCGAATAACAGAAAACGGAAAGGCGATCAGCAGCGAGTTAAAAAAAGCAATGACCGGTTTTATTAAAGCGCAGGCTGTTCTTGTACTCCTTACAATGATCATTGTATTCTTTGGTCTTTCTCTCTTAAAGGTTGAGCATGCAGCAACGATTGCTTTTTTAATCGGACTAGTCGATCTTCTCCCGTATTTAGGAGCAGGATCCGTCTTCGTGCCGTGGATTTTGTATTTATCAATTACAGGCCAGCTTCCCCAAGCAATTGGAATTGGTGTTCTGTACCTTGTTGTACTTGTTCAGCGTCAGCTGACAGAGCCGAAAATATTAAGCAAATCAATCGGAATAGACCCGTTGGCAACACTCATTGCCCTCTTCGCCGGATTTAAATTGTTCGGATTTTTAGGACTGATTGCCGGTCCTGCTGTTCTCGTTGTCATCCAGGCTTTTATTACAACAGGTGCCTTAAAAGAAATATGGTCCTATATCACGATCCAGCAAAAATAAAACAGCAGCCCATGATGCAGGCTGCCGTTTTCATTTTATAATGATCCGCTTATTCTTCGACATGCCTCTCAGCCATTTGAACAGGATCGGCTTACACCAGCTGCGGGTGAACGGGATAAGCAGGCATGCGCCGGCCAGGTCTGATAAAAAGCCTGGAAGCATCAGCAAAAGGCCGCCAATAAAGATGCACAGGCCGTCAGCAATCGCTTCACCAGGCATCTTGCCATATTGAAGGTCACGCTGAACCTTGAAATAAACTTCAGTTCCTTGTTTTTTGGCAGCTGCTGCCCCAATGATCCCGGTCAGAATCATCAAAAGGACCGTCGGAAGAATGCCGATCAGCTTGCCCGAAAATAGAAAAATGCCGATTTCAATTGCCGGAAACACAATAAAAAGCAAAAATAAAAACCTCATCTCCAGCCCCCCACATGTGTAAAACGCCTTCATTCAAAAATAGTGCCAAATAGAGAAAAAGGAAGGGAATACGCTCCCTTCCCTTTTCAGATGTGATTAAAGTACACTCGCACGGCCTTGGTAGACTGCTCCTCTAGAAGCATCAACCGTAATATCCTGGCCTTCTGTCAAAATGGATGTCGCCTTTTCCAAACCAACAATAACCGGAATGCCGAGGCTTAATCCGACTACTGCAGCATGGCTTGTCAAGCCGCCCTCTTCTGTAATAAGAGCAGACGCTTTTTCAAGAGACGCGATCATGTCACGGTCAGTGCTAGTTGTAACCAAAACCGCGCCGTCAGTCATTTTTTTTTCGGCTTCTTTCGCGTTTTGCGCAATGACAACCGGACCGTAAGCTGATTTGCGGCCGATACCTTGGCCTTTAGCGATGATATTGCCGACAGTATGAACTTTCATCAAATTCGTTGTTCCTGACTCACCGACAGTGCCTGCTGTAATGACGATCAGATCACCATTTTTCACAATTCCGCTGTGTAATGATTTTTGCACAGCATCTTCCAGCATCTCATCAGTTGAGCTTGCATTTTGACCGCTTTCTGCGAAAACGCCGGATACAAGCGCGAGCTTTCTGGAAACAGACTCATTTACAGTCACAGCGACAATCGGTGCCTGCGGGCGGTATTTAGCAATCATACGCGCTGTATGGCCGCTTTCAGTCGGAGTCACAATCGCAGTAGCATTCAAGTTAATGGCTGTATGTGCAACAGATTGGCCAATTGCATCAGTAATCGTCATGCCTACTTGGTCTCTGCGTTTTGAAAGAATCTCTTTGTAATTTAGCGCCTCTTCAGAACGGGATGCGATATTGTGCATCGTTTGAACCGCTTCAACCGGATAGTTTCCGGCAGCTGTTTCACCAGAAAGCATGATTGCATCTGTGCCGTCGAAAATTGCGTTTGCGACGTCACTCGCTTCCGCACGAGTCGGACGCGGGTTGCGCTGCATGCTATCAAGCATTTGTGTCGCTGTAATAACCGGTTTACCCAGTGCGTTGCATTTTTTGATCAAATCTTTTTGCACGAGCGGCACTTCTTCAGCCGGAATCTCCACACCTAAGTCTCCGCGCGCAACCATTAAGCCGTCAGACACTTCGAGAATAGAATCGATGTTGTCTACGCCCTCTTGGTTTTCAATTTTAGGGATAATTTGAATATCCTGAGCGTTATGCTCCTCAAGAAGTTCACGGATTTCAAGCACGTCAGTAGAACGGCGTACAAAAGACGCAGCGATGAAATCTACCCCTTGCTCAATACCGAAAACGATATCTCTCGCGTCTTTCTCAGTAATACCAGGAAGGTTGACGCTGACACCCGGTACGTTAACGCCTTTTTTGTTTTTCAGTGTTCCGTTGTTTAGTACTTGTGTTTTGATTTCGCGTTTAGCGGCATTCACTTCAAGTACCTCAAGACCGATAAGTCCGTCATCTAAAAGAATCGTTGAGCCTTTTTCAACATCCTCTACTAAACCTTCATACGTCACTGAAATTTTATCAGTTGTTCCAATTACCTCGTCCATTGAAACGATAAGCTCTTTGCCTGTTTCAAGCTCAATAGCACCGTTTTCCATTGTATGTGTACGGATTTCAGGGCCTTTTGTATCAAGCAGGATTCCGACGTTTTTGCCGAGCTTTTTGCTCGCTTCGCGGATATTTTTAATACGTGCTCCGTGCTCCTCAAAATCTCCGTGAGAAAAATTCAAACGAGCCACATTCATTCCTGACTCCATTAATTTCGTAAGCATTTCAATACTTTCACTTGCCGGACCGATGGTACAAACAATTTTTGTTTTTCTCAATTCGTTCACTTCCTTCTAAAATCTTCAGCCTTCTGCTGCAGTCTTAAATAGACAGTTCTTTTGAAAGCTGATACATGTTTTGCTCAACTGTGTGTTTTTTATCCAGTATTTCTATAATATCATGGTCTACAAGCTTATTGTTTTGTATACCTACACAGCGTCCGCCTTTTCCTTTAAGCAGCAGTTCAACCGCATACGCGCCAAGTCGGCTTGCCAGAACACGGTCAGCAGCACTTGGAGAACCCCCGCGCTGGATATGGCCTAATACCGATACCCTAGTTTCAAGATTTGTTTCCTCTTCAATGCGTTTCCCGAATTCAACACCGCTGCCTACCCCTTCGGCAACGATAATAATACTGTGTTTCTTCCCGCGCTCATGACCGCGTTTTAGTCGGGCAATGATTTCGTGCATGTCGTAATCAGCCTCAGGAATCAAGATTGATTCCGCACCGCCTGCAAGTCCGGCCCATAATGCAATATCTCCGGCGTGGCGGCCCATTACTTCGATCACATATGTACGTTCATGAGAAGTCGCTGTATCGCGAATCTTATCAATTGCGTCAATTACTGTATTTAAAGCTGTGTCGAAACCGATTGTAAAATCAGTACCCGGAATGTCATTATCAATTGTACCCGGTACACCTACACATGGAAACCCGTGCTCCGTTAATTTTTTCGCACCCATGTATGAGCCGTCTCCGCCGATAACGACAAGCCCTTCGATACCAAGCTTCTTCAAGTTTTCTATCCCTTTTTCACGGCCTTCAACCGTTTTGAATTCAGGACATCTTGCTGTATAAAGCTTTGTTCCTCCGCGATGAATAATATCACCTACAGAACCGAGCTCTAGCTTTTCAATCTTTCCGTTGATCAATCCTGAGTATCCGTTATAAATGCCGTAAACTTCAACGTCATGATAAATCGCTTTTCTGACAACTGCGCGAACTGCTGCATTCATTCCCGGGGAATCCCCGCCGCTCGTTAATACCCCTATACGTTTCATTCTCCATTCACCTCAGCAAACATATATGATTAAAACATAACATGATCATTGCCCTAAAAACAATGAAAAGGGATCTCCATCCTCCCTATGAAACCTTACCTATTATACAATTAAATAAATTGTTTTTAAATAAAATTTAAGGAATGTCACAAAAAATAAACGTGAGCCAAAGGCTTCACGTTTATTTAGTTTACCCCGATATATTGATCTTCAATCGATACTTTTCCAATTGCTTTGTATTTTTCATAGCGCTGCTGAATTAATTCTTCTTCATTCAGCTTCAGCAAAGTCTTTAACGATTGTTTAAGGGTTTCATCCATGTAGCTTGCCTGCAGCTTAATATCGTGGTGCGCTCCGCCTTTTACTTCTTTTATCATATGATCTATAATACCTAATTCTTTTAAGTCAGGCGCAGTGATTTTCATTGTTTCCGCCGCTTTTTTGGCAAGACTGGAGTCCTTCCATAAGAGTGCCGCAGCACCTTCAGGAGAAATAACAGAATAAGTAGAGTTTTCCAGCATATGCAAGTGGTTGCCCACACCTAAACCCAGAGCTCCGCCGCTTCCGCCTTCGCCGATGACGATACAAATAACAGGCACTCTAAGGCCGGCCATTTCAAAGAGGTTTTTGGCAATTGCTTCGCTTTGTCCTCTTTCTTCAGCTGCTCGTCCAGGGTATGCCCCCTTCGTGTCAATAAAACAGATAATCGGCCTGTTAAATTTATCGGCCTGTTTCATCAGACGAAGCGCTTTACGATAGCCCTCAGGATGAGGCATTCCAAAGTTGCGGACAAGGTTTTCCTTCGTGTCTTTCCCGCGCTGATGACCGATAACTGTCACAGGCAGGCCGTGAAACTTGGCAATACCGCCCACAATGGCTTCATCGTCTCCGTACGCTCTGTCTCCGTGACATTCAAAAAAGTCTGTAAACAGGTATTGAATATAATCAAGTGTTGTCGGACGGTCCGGCAGACGTGCGATTTGAACCCGGTCCCAAGGCTTCAGATTTTTATAAATATCATCCTGAAGCTTAGCTAGACGGTCTTCAAGCCGTTCGATTTCTGCACTCAGATCCATTTCCGAATCCTGGGTGAATTTCTTCAATTCGGCGATTTTGGTTTGCAACTCAATCACCGGTTTTTCAAATTCTAATCTTGCAGCCACTCAATGTCACCTCCTGTTTGATGCATATCCAGCAGATTTTCTAACGTTTTTTTCATGTCGTCGCGGTGAATAACCGCATCAAGCTGTCCATGTTTTAATAAGAATTCCGCTGTTTGGAAGTCCTCCGGCAGTTTTTCGCCTATTGTCTGTTCGATAATCCTTCTTCCGGCAAAACCGATCAGCGCGCCAGGCTCCGCGAAATTATAATCGCCAAGAGAAGCAAAGCTTGCAGATACCCCGCCGGTAGTCGGGTGCGTCATGACTGAGATAATGAGACCCTGTTCCTCACTGAATAATTTTAAGGCAGAGCTTGTCTTTGCCATTTGCATAAGGCTTAATATGCCTTCCTGCATCCTTGCACCGCCGGAAGCAGTAAAAATAATAAACGGGACTTTATCGGCTTTTGCTTTTTCAATCGCAAGCGTGATTTTTTCGCCGACGACAGAGCCCATGCTGCCCATTCGGAATGTAGAATCCATTACCGCAACAACAGCAGGAAATCCACCGATCGTGCCCTTGCCTGTCACAACAGCCTCGTTTAAGGATGTTTTCTCGCGATCCTTTTCAAGCTTTTCCAGATATCCCGGGAAACCGAGCGGGTTTTCCGATAACATCCCCTGATTGAATTCTTCAAAGGACTTTTCATCCATCAAGCTTTCGATACGCTGTTTTGCGTTCATCGGGAAATGATAATCGCAGTTCATGCATACACGCATATTTTTATCCAACTCTTTAGTGAGCATGATTTTTTTACACTTAGGACATTTTGTCATAATGCCTTCCGGAACATCGTGCTTCGCTTGTTCTGACGGTACGGAAGCATACTTTTTCTTTTTAGTGAATATATCCTTTAACAAATGATTACCTCCCTTTTGTGAAGGGTTCTCTTCACCGCATGCCATCCAGACAGATAGACTTGCTAATACTTTACCGAAACTATTGTACTTTTTTTGTCAAACGCTGTCATCCTCAATTCGACAACTTTCTATCGGCAGAGATGTGCGAACAGCTCATGATAAACCTAAGAAGTCGTTGAAACAGCAAGGTTGGTAACGTATTCAAAATTCATGTTAAACTCGGCTGAAATTTTTTTAAGAGCTGACCCCAAAAAAATTTCAGCCGCAAGTTTAACTTGAGAACAGCGCGCCAGTCTCCGCCAACGCGCTGCCATTTTTGGAATGAATTAAAATTATTCGCCAATAATCGTAAGTTTCCTGGTTTTTTCTGCAACTTCTTCAGGATCTACAGTAATTCTTGCCACTCCTGTTTCCATCGCCGCTTTTGCCACAGCCTTAGCCACAGCAGGCGCAACACGTTTATCAAACGGTGCAGGGATGACGTACTCAGGGCTAAGCTCATCTTCTGATACGAGTGAAGCAATGGCTTCAACCGCTGCAATTTTCATTTCTTCGTTAATATGTGTGGCGCGCACGTCAAGCGCTCCGCGGAAAATGCCCGGGAAGGCAAGCACATTGTTTACTTGGTTCGGGAAATCTGAACGGCCTGTTCCGATAACGCTCGCACCAGCTTCACGCGCATCTTCCGGCATAATTTCCGGATTCGGGTTTGCCATTGCAAAAATGATCGGATCTTTCGCCATGCTTTGTACCATTTCTTTTGTTAGCGCACCTTCGACAGACACACCGATAAATACGTCAGCACCAGCGATTACATCTTCCAAAGAGCCGTCTTTACGGTCTTGGTTTGTGAATTTCGCCACTTCGTTTTTAACATCGTTCATACCGTTCGGACGCCCTTCATAAATGGCTCCTTTTGAATCGCACATCACGATGTCTCGCACGCCGAAATGGTAAAGAAGCTTGATGATCGCAATACCTGCAGCACCGGCGCCGTTAGCCACAACTTTAATGGAAGACATGGATTTTCCAGACAATTTCAGCGCGTTTACAAGGCCCGCTACTGTTACAATCGCTGTGCCGTGCTGATCGTCATGGAAAACCGGGATGTTCGTTTCTTTTTTCAGACGCTCTTCAATAATGAAGCAGTTTGGCGCCGCAATATCTTCAAGGTTGACACCGCCAAATGTCGGTTCAAGCAATTTAACAGTTTCAACGATTTTATCAACATCATTTGTGCCCAAAGCAATTGGGAACGCGTCTACGCCGGCAAAGCTTTTGAAAAGAACGGCTTTACCTTCCATTACAGGGAGTGCGGCTTCAGGGCCGATATTTCCAAGGCCGAGCACAGCTGTACCGTCTGTCACAACTGCTACCATGTTCCCCTTCATTGTATAATCATATACTTTGTTAATGTCTTCATGAATATCCTTACATGGTTCTGCTACACCCGGGGAATAAGCAAGGCTTAAATCTTTTGCATTTTTGACCTCTACTTTAGATTTGGATTCGAGTTTCCCCTGGTTCACTTTATGCAGATGTAATGCTTCTTCTCTTAATGACATTCTCCTAAACACTCCTTAATGAAATTTTTTGATTCGTATGCTGCTGCATTGATTGCTGCATTCTGCGGAGTTGATCTATCAGAATATTTAAACAGAGTAACATAATTGCTCCAATTGTATAACAAAAAGAGAATGGTTACCACTGTTTTAAAACGACGTTTTTTTGACCTAACAGCTCTTTTAAGCGGTATAACACCTGGTGATCCGCCTCGATATGGAACTCCTCAGGAAGCTTTATCGTCTGTTTTTGCCTTTCATAATAGAGATAAACGCCGGTTTCCCCCTTATGCTCCAGCAAAATGCGCTTAATCTTTGTCAGGATCTCCTGACTGTGCTGACTGCTTTCTATTTTTATATAAACCGATGGCGCTTTTTCAGCATTCATATTTTCCAGCAATTCCGCTCTGGACATAATAAACTGGGCTTTTTCCTGCCTGATTTCACATTTCCCTGCTGTGAACAATAGAGCGCCCTCTCTTAAAACGGGAGAAAGCTGTCTGAATTGTTCAGGGAACACAACGGCTTCCATTTCACCAGTCTCATCGCTTAACGTTAAAAACGCCATGTTTTGACCTGTTTTTGTCCGAATCGTTTTGATTTTCGTCAGCAGGACACCGAGTGAAACCTGCTTTTTAACAGTCTGCTGAGCCAGCTGAATGGATACCGCTCCGCGCGCTGTCAGCTGGTTTCGGAAGGCAGAGAGCGGATGATTTGAAAAATAAATACCGAGCGTTTCTTTTTCAAATGCAAGAATATCCACAAGCGGGAGCTCCTCGGTCTCCACATACTTCGGTTTAATGGAAAACGATTCATCTAAAAACAATCCCATTTGGTCATCGTCCGCGGCGAAAAGCTCGGCATGCTCTAACGCAACGTCAATCGATGCGAGCAGCGTGGCCCGGTTTTGAGCGAATTCATCCATTGCACCAGAAAATATGAGTGCTTCAAGCGTTTTGCGGTTTACGCTTTTTGACGGCACACGAAAGCAGAAGTCGAAAAGATCTTCGAATGGTTTCTCTTTTCTGGCTTTATATATATCTTTGACTGCTGAGACGCCTACACTTTTTATCGCACGGAGGCTGTACCTGACAGCTCCGTCTTCAACTGTAAACGGATAACTGCTTTTGTTCACTGACGGAGGAAGGATACGAATCCCGCTCCCCTTCGCTTCGTATAGATATTGAGCTATTTTGTCCTCATTGCCAATGACGCTTGTAAGCAATCCGCACATAAAATATAAAGGATAATGAGCCTTCAAATAAGCAAGCTGGCAGCCGATCATGCTGTATGCCACCGCATGGCTTCTGTTGAAGCCATAGTTTGCAAATTTGACGATTAAATCGTAGACTTCATTTGCAGTGTCTACAGAATACTCCTTTTTTAAGCACCCTTCAACAAAATGGCTTCGCTCTCGGTCAAGAATGTCTTTCTTTTTTTTGCTGACTGCACGTCTGAGCAGGTCCGCCTCACCTAAAGAAAATCCTGCCATACGTGACGCAATCACCATAATTTGCTCTTGATAAACGATGACGCCATACGTATCTTCCAATATCTCTCTTAAATCTTCGTGGGGAAAATGGACCGGCACGCGCCCATGCTTACGGTCGATAAATAACGGAATATTTTCCATCGGGCCGGGCCGATACAGCGCGTTTACCGCGACAATATCTTCTAAGCCTGAGGGCTTAAGCCTTTTCAGAACGCTTCTCATTCCTGAGGATTCAAGCTGAAAAATCCCTGTCGTATCCCCTTTTGACAGCAGGGAGAATGTTTTTTCGTCTTGATAAGAAATACTCGAAAGATTTATTTTCATATTTTTTTCTTTTTCAATCATTGAAGTGATGGACTCGATGAGTGTCAGGTTGCGCAAGCCTAAGAAATCCATTTTCAAAAGGCCCAGATCTTCGAGGTGATCCATCGCGTATTGCGTTAAATAGATCCCTTCATGTCCTTCCTGAAGCGGGACAACATCTGTTAACGGTTCCTCACTCAGGACAACGCCGGCCGCGTGGGTTGACGTATGCCTCGGAAGACCTTCTATTTTTCTGGCAATCGTAAAGACTTGCTGAAGCAGACTTGACTCACTGAGCCGCTTATTCAGCTCCGGCGATTGTTTTCTCGCATCATCCAAGGTCATGCCCGGCCTTGAAGGAATGAGCTTCGCAAGCTGATCCGCTTCCTTCGGGCTTACACCGTATACCCTTCCGACGTCCCGAAGCGCTGCTTTTGCCGCCAGCGTCCCGAAGGTAATAATCTGGGCGACGTGCATTGCGCCATATTTCTGCTGAACGTACTGAATGACCTCGTCCCTTCTTGTATCCGGAAAGTCGATATCAATATCCGGCATACTGATTCGCTCCGGGTTTAAAAACCTCTCAAATAACAGGTGATGCTTGATCGGGTCAACGTCCGTGATATAGAGAACATAAGCCACGAGCGATCCCGCCGCAGAACCCCTTCCCGGTCCTGTCACAATCCCTTTTTCGTGGGCGTGCTTCATAAAATCCCATACGATCAGAAAATAATCGCTGAACTTCATTCGCTTGATGACATCAAGCTCATATTGAAGACGTCGAATATACCGTTCATCAGGTGTATCAAAGCGGCTGCGGAGCCCTGTCATACAAACATCCGTCAAATAATCATCCGCGGATGTACCGTCTGGAGTCGGAAATGACGGCAGTCGGGTCTGTCCGAGGCTGACGTCAACCCGGCATTGTTCTGCAATCTCAACAGATGCTTGCAATGCCTCAGGATGCTCTTGATATATCACACGCATTTCATCAATGGATTTCAAATCGAGATCCGGCATCTCTTCGTTTGATGCCTCAGTGAGTTTTTCACCTGACTTTATCGCTTTCAAACAGCGATAGGCAGCCTGATCTTCTTTCCTAATGTAATGAACATCGCCTGTCGCCGTGACCGGAATTTCCGTTTCTTCAGACAGCCGGAGGATTTGCTCAGATAAGAATTTATTTTCTTTAAACGGCTGAAAGGATAAATAAAAAGCGCCTTTTCCGAATATAGACTGGAAATGAAGTGCTACTTGAGCGGCCTGGTCAAACAGCCCTCCTTCAAGCAGCATTTCAATATAGCCCTTTTCGCCAGGGGTGATTGCGATAATGCCTTCGCGATAGCTATTAAGCCATTTTGGCTTCAGGCCGTTTTTTGATTTCGATTGCAGGACGCTGCTGATTTTCAGCAGGTTTTGATAGCCTGTATTTGATTTTGCCAGCAGGACGAGCGGGTAGGCTTCGAGCTCGTCATCATCTGTGAAAACAGAAGCCGTCAAGCCGATAATCGGGTTGATCCCCCTCGCCTTGCATGCTTTATAAAATTGAATAGCTCCGTACATGACATGATCATCTGTCAGCGCCAAAGACCCATATCCGAGCCTGTCAGCTTCACTGACGAGCTCTTCCACAGCCGCGGCGCTGTTTAGCAGGCTGTACCCGCTATGCACTTGCAGGTGAACAAAAGACATGCTATCACCTCTTTCTCCATTACGATCCATTTCTTTCTTCATTATAAGTCGGGTTTTCAAAAGAAACAAATGTTCTTTTTCGTGTCCTCATCATACTTGTCCCGAAAGCACAATATGATATAAAAGGTGAGGTGATTAAGATGGATCAGGAAGCTGGCTTTATGGTAAATTTCATCAACAGTTATTTTATTGCATTAGGGGTGCTGATCGGAGGCGCACTCATCGGAGGCCTTGGAGCATATTTGGCAGGCGAAGCCCCGCTTACGGTTATTTCAAAGCTTGCGAACAGATTAAAAATTTGGGCCCTGGTCGCCGCTATCGGAGGTACATTTGATGCGGTATACAGCTTTGAACGGGGTATTCTTGAAGGCAATACGAGAGATTTATTCAAGCAAATTCTTCTCATTATCTCGGCCATGGGCGGGGCGCAAAGCGGCTGGCTTATTATTTCATGGCTGACGCAGGAGCATATTTCTTCATGAGGGTGCCGCAGCATTACAAAAAACCGGGATGGCAGCGTTTTTTTGCTGGTATGATGTGCGGAGCCGTGATCAGCTGGTTTTTTTTCCTGTTTACATACGGAACATTCCAAGAGGAGCAGGTTTCCCTCATCGAAAAACAAAAAGAGCATGTCAAAGACTTGAACAACCAAATTTCTATCTATCAGGAAGACCTCCACAAACTAAATGAAGACAATAAAAGAAAACTGCTTATTCAAAGCGTCGATGTGAAATTACTAAATGGAGAAAAATACAAAATCTCGCAGCCGGATAAAACAAAATTCGAGGAGCATGTGAAGGATGATATTTCAGAGGTCATAACAAAGGATATAGAAAGCGTCTATAAAACGAAGGAGCTTTTAAAACGGACAATTGAAAATAAAGTCTATACAATCAATGAAAAAAAATATGAGGCAGCTGTCAAGGAATTAATTATTTACACAAGGCTTTCGGTAGAAATCGAAATATCATTCGCGACGTAAATATGGAAATTTCTTAAATTTTTCAAACTCCTGTCGCTTTTTCCCATTCTTTTTTATAAACTATAAATGAGGCTTAATAGCGAAAGGAGGAGGAAGGGAAATGGAGGTTTACAGTGACCGTCAATTAGCAAAAGATCAAGCAGCCCGACTCAGACAAGGTTTTTCTGCATATGCCGAAACAAACTCACTCGCTTCCCTCATCAAAAAAGAACTTCAATCTCATAATCTCCAAGTCTACGAGGACCTTACTGAGTTCGGCTGCTGGTTCATCCCCGTCACAGATGAACACTAAGAGAGAGGGTCTCCCCTCTACTTGTGTTCTTTACATAACGTCTCAAGATCAGTTAAAATCTGTTCCGCTTCATCCCAGCTGTAAATGGAGGCGCCTGAAGCCAGAGGATGCCCTCCGCCGTTATATTTCCGGGCGAGTCCGTTAATGACAGGCCCCTTTGAACGGAATCTGACTCTGATTTGATCGTCTTCTTCTACGAAAAACACCCATGCGCGAATGCCTGAGATATTTCCAAGCGTTCCGACAAGCTGCGACGCTTCAGAAGCCGTTGTGTTGAACATTTCCAGAGTGTCCTTTTTGATAAAAACAGAAGCAGCGCCATTTTCAGACAAAGACACATTTTGAAAGATATAGCCGTTAAGCTTCACCACATTCAGTTTTGTTTCATACAATTGATTAAACAGCTCTGAAGAAGAGAACGGATACTTAATGAGTTCACCTGCATATTTTAATGTTTTTTCCGTTGTGTTAGGAAATAAGAAGCGTCCGGTATCACCGACAATGCCGGCATAGATCAGCTCTGCGGCTTTTGTATTCAGTTTCCAGCCGTGCTCTTTTCCTTCTAAATACAGCTCGTAAATCATTTCACTTACTGAGCTGGCATTCGTATCGACCCACAGAAGATCACCGTAAGGATCTTCGTTCGGATGGTGGTCGATTTTCATTAGTTTGGCGCCTGATAAATAACGCTGATCGTCGACTCTTTCCTGATTTGCCGTATCGCAGACGATCACAAGGGCGCCTTTATATGTTTCATCGTCCACCTCATCGAGGGTATATAAGAAAGAAAGGGACGGTTCTGGCGTGCCGACCGCAAAAATATTTTTTTCTGGATACGTTTCACGCAGGATTTCCGTAAGTCCGCACTGAGATCCGTAGGCATCCGGGTCAGGGCGCACATGTCTATGTAAGATAATCGTGTCATATAATGATATGGTTCTGATCAATTCTGTTTTCATTTGATACTCCTTTATTGTTTTTTTTCATTAAATCACATTCTCTGCCGACGGAAAAGAAAAATAACGTCAAAACCAAGCCCGTTTTTGTATAGAATGGGTTTGTAAACTTTTACGATGGAGGATTTCATTTATGCTGGTTCTTGTTTTTTTGATTGGGCTTTCAGCCTGCTTTTATGTGTACTATAAAGTAAAAGGCGTACGGACAAAGCAATCTTTGGAAAAAGAAATCTTTTCAGCAAAATCCAGCATGGCATTAGGATCGCTGGTGCTGTTTTACGGACTCAATCAAATGATATTATTCCATTCAGTTTTAACGTTAGTAATCGGCGGGATCTTTATCGTCATCGGAGCCGGAAGCGCATGGGCAGGTTATAAAGCCTACAGCCATTACAATCCCCTTCACGCCAAAGAAGCTGAAAGAGATCACGCGTAAGGGGCGCCTGAGACGTCCCTTAGCTTCTTTCCATCAGCTGAACCATCAGCATTGCTTTAGACACGATATGGCCTTGGCTGTGCACTTCAACTTCCATTTTTCCGAACTTTCTTCCAGCCTCTAAAATGCGCGGCTTGACTTCGATGACCGACTCCATCTGCACAGGCTTCAAAAAGAAAATGGTGATGCTTTCTATCACTAGTTCGCCGCGTTTTTTCGAGCGCAAAAACCGATTGGCCGCTTGCGTCAAAATGGTCGTAAACACGCCATAAGAAATCGTCCCCAGCTGATTTGTCATTTGCGGTGTTACTTCATACTGATAAACCGTCTGATCCTGTTTATCATCATCCTCATCTTTAAACCCTCTTGAGACGATATCATCAAGCTTTTCCCCGACTTGAGGCTGCTTTTGAATCATTTGAAGAGCTTTCAGCACGTCTTGGCGGCTGATCATGCCAATCAGCTTTTGGTGTCCGTCAGTGACGGGGAGCACTTCGATCCCTTCCCATACCATCATTTGCGCCGCTGAGGCGACAGACGTTTTTCCAATAACCGTAACCGGATTTTTTGTCATGACTTTTTCAATGGGTGCATTCCGGTCGTGACCTGCGATATCTTTCGAAGTCAAGATCCCGTGGATTTTCATTTGTTCGTCGACAACCGGGAACCGCCCATGGCCCGTTTCAAAATTTTTCTCGTACCATTTTTCAAGTTTATCCTTAGGTGAAAGATATATCGTACGGTCAGCGGGCGTTAAAATGTCCTCCACCAGAACGATTTCTTTTTTGATCAGCTGGTCATAAATCGCCCGGTTAATCATAGCGGCGACTGTAAAGGTATCATAGCTCGTGGATAAAATCGGCAGCTCAAGCTCATCTGCCAGCTGCACGATGCTGTCATCTGTGTTAAATCCGCCCGTTACAAGTACAGCGGCGCCTGCCTCAAGTGCCTGTCTGTGTGCATTGATTCGATTTCCGACAATCAAAAGATTCCCGGCTGCCGTGTACCGCATCATCGCGTCCAGCTCCATTGCGCCTATGACAAATTTATTCAATGTCTTATGGAGCCCCGCCCGGCCTCCAAGCACTTGTCCGTCTATGACATTTACAACCTCTGCATATGTAAGCTTTTCGATATTTTCTTTTTTCTTTTGTTCAATTCTGATTGTTCCGACACGTTCAATCGTACTGACAAAGCCTTTATTCTCTGCTTCCTTGATCGCTCTGTACGCCGTGCCTTCGCTTACTTTCATTTCCTTTGCGATTCTCCGCACAGAGATCTTTTCACCGACAGGCAGCGAATCAATATATGTTAAAATTTGTTCATGCTTAGTTGCCAAACCTTTCACCTCTAAGGGACAGTCTTCTGCTTTTATTATAAGGGCTCGGATGATTGATTCGCAATGAGGCAGGAAAATAAAAAGCATCTCCTGATTTTCAGGAGATGCTTTCAGCGTTTAAAGCTCAATCGTTTCACCGACGGCCATGACTTTTCCGACTCCGCCCGGCAGGCTGTCTGCAAATGCTTCCGGGTCTTGCTCGATGACCGGGAATGTATTGTAATGAACCGGTACAACTTGTTTTGCCCGCAGCCATTCTGCAGCTAGCTTGGCGTCTTCAGGCCCCATCGTAAAGTTGTCGCCAATCGGCAAAAAGGCAAGATCAATATGGTTCAGTTCCCCGATCAGCTTCATGTCAGAGAAAAGAGCCGTATCGCCGGCGTGGAAGATCGTTTTGCCCTCAACAGTCAGCAGAATACCGGATGGCATGCCTGTGTAGGTGATCGTTTTATTTTCTTCGTCAGTGATGGCAGATCCATGAAAGGCCTGTGTAAGCTTCACTTTCCCAAAATCAAACTGATGGGAGCCGCCGATGTGCATGGGGTGAACATTTAACCCTTTCCATCCCAAATATACAGCCAGCTCATTCGGTGCCACAACCAGTGCGTTATTTTGCTTTGCGATTTGCTCAGTGTCGCCCACGTGGTCATTGTGGCCGTGAGTCAATAAGATAGCGTCCGCTTTTGCATCCTCAGGCTTTAAATCGGTTAACGAATTTCCTGTCAAAAACGGGTCAAATAAAATATGATGATCATTCGTTTCTACTGCAACTACAGAATGTCCGTGATACGTTACTTTCATTTCCTTCACCTCGTCACTTTGTATTTGGTGATTTCATTTTCCCTTTTTAAGATGCTGAAAAACTTATGTGGATTGATTCTTGTTAATGACATTGAGGCCCCCGGTTGCTTCAATCACAGTGCCTGTCACCAGGTCTGAGTTCTCTTCGCACAAAAAGGCAATGATTCTGGCAATATCTTCACCAGTGCCGGATCTTCCTATCGGCGTTTTTTCTTTGCCGATACGCTGTCTGGCTTCCTCTATTGACGCTTCCTTCATGTCGCCGACAATGTCGCCCGGGCAAACCATATTAGCGGTTATGCCCGATTCAGCTTCTTCGATCGCAATTGTTTTTGTTAAAGAAGCCAATCCCACTTTTGCGGCGCCGAAAGCGGAGCGGTGAAGCCAGCCCGGTGCGTGTGCCGCGCCTTGAAATCCGTACGTGATGATACGCCCGAATTGCTGTTTTCTCATGACCGGAATAACTGCTTTGAATAAATGAAAGACAGCGCTTAAATTCCCTTCCAGCATACCGTACCATTCGTCATCGGTATAATCAGCTAACTTTTTTCGTTCAAATATGTATGGCCCCGCGTTGTTAATCAAAAAGTCGATTCTCCCGAAACGGTCCAAGGCAGCGTCTGCTATGCGCATCAAATCCTCTTTTTTGGTGACATCACCTTTTACAAATTGCAGCCGGTCAAGATAATCAGGACAGGCTTCCTTCAGGCGGCTGACAGCCTCTTCATCCTGCCTGTAATTCACTGTTACTGAATACCCCTTTGCAAGCAATGTTTCAGTCACTTTGCGGCCTAATCCCTTCGAACCGGCAGTAATTAAAGCATGTCGCACATCAATACCTCCCAAGGCAACGTCGCCGCTTTTCAATAAAGTGTTTCTTCTTCTACTTTACTATAAAAGGCCGTCAATATCACTTTTTACACTTTGCCATACAAAAAAAAGCTGTCTTTAACAGACAGCTTATTCCGCAGAAGATGAAGGCTCTTGATCCGGGATATCCACATAACCGCTTTGATATGCTTCGGAAATGAGCCTTGTTGTCTCCTGACTTTCTTGTTCATCATAAATATAGCGTTCCGGTTCTTTTTTCATCCTTCTGCCTCCCATCATTATAGAGGTAGGTTGGCTGTTATGACGGGATTTTATAAAGGAAATTTTAACAAACTCCGGCTGCCACGCAAGCTTTCGCTTTTACAAGTGCCTGCTCTACTTGTTTGAAGCCCGTGCCTCCTGCGCTCATTCTTTTCTCGACCGCATGATAAGGGTCCAAAACAGTGTATATATCATCCTCGAAGAGATCGCTCGCCTTCTGAAAATCGTCAAACGGCATGTCACTTAAATAGATTCCTTTTTCGATGCATGTGTACACAAGCTTTCCGACCACTTCATGCGCTTCTCTGAATGGCATTCCTTTCTTCGCTAAATAATCAGCCAGTTCTGTCGCATTTGAAAAGTCTTGTTTTGTCGCTTGCTTCATGACGTCTTTGTTAACAGTCATTGTTTGAATCATACCTGTGAAGATTTGCAGGCTGCCTTCAACCGTTTTCACCGTGTCAAACATGCCTTCTTTGTCTTCCTGCAGGTCTTTGTTATAAGCGAGCGGAAGGCCTTTCATGATCGTAAAGAGCCCCATCATGTCACCGTATACGCGCCCGGTTTTGCCCCGAATCAGCTCAGCCATATCCGGGTTTTTCTTCTGCGGCATCATGCTGCTTCCTGTTGCGTACGTATCGTCTAGCTCGATGAATTTAAACTCCTGGGAGCACCACAGAATGATTTCTTCAGAGAAACGGGAAAGGTGCATCATCAGCATGCTGCTGTTGCTTAAAAATTCCAAAATGAAATCTCTGTCGCTGACGCCGTCGAGGCTGTTCTCATAAATGGAATCAAAGCCGAGCAGCTCTGCTGAATACTCACGATCGATCGGGAAGGTGGTACCCGCGAGCGCTCCGCAGCCGAGCGGAGATTTGTTGATCCGCTTCATTGAATCCTGAAAACGTTCCTTGTCGCGCTCCAGCATCCAGAAATACGCAAGCAGATGGTGAGCGAATGAAATCGGCTGGGCGCGCTGAAGATGAGTGTAGCCCGGCAGAATGGTTTCAACATTTGCTTCTGCTTTATCAATGAGCGCGCCTTGGAATGCCTCTATCAGCTCGATAATGTGAGGGACATGGTTTTTCAGGTACAAATGCATGTCAGTTGCCACCTGGTCATTCCGGCTTCTTCCGGTATGCAGCTTGCCGCCGAGAGGGCCGATTTCGTCAATGAGCATTTTCTCAATGTTTAAATGAATATCTTCATAATCAACTGAGAACTCTAATGACCCGTCTTCTGCTTTTTGCAAAAGGGTTTTCAGTCCCTCACGGATTTTCAACTCTTCTTCTTCTGTCAGGATACCGCATTTTTTCAGCATGGCAGCATGTGCGAGAGACCCTGTAATGTCTTCAGTGACTAAATGTTGGTCAAATGATATGGACGCGCCGAATTCGTCGACCCATTTTTCAGGTGTTTTTTGGAATCGGCCTCCCCAAAGCTTCTTCATGCTTTAATCTGCTCCTTCTTTTTCACGATGCTGTTCACTTTTGTCGGAAGTCCCCAAAGCTCGATAAATCCGATTGCCGCATGGTGATCAAACGCATCGTCTTTTGTATATGTTGCAAGCTTTTCATCATATAGAGAGTATTCTGATTTACGCCCCTCTACAATGGCATGGCCTTTAAACAGCTTCACGCGAACGATGCCTGTAACGTGTTTTTGCGTTTCTTTTAAGAAAGCGTGCAGCGCGTCTTTTAAAGGCGAGAACCATAAGCCGTTGTAAATGATTTCTGACAGCTTTTGTTCGATGGCCGGTTTAAAGTGCGCGACCTCTTTCACTAATGTCAAATCTTCCAGTTCCTTGTGCGCTTTGATAAGTGTTATCGCACCCGGGCATTCGTATACTTCACGGGATTTAATGCCGACAAGGCGGTTTTCCACGTGATCGATACGTCCGACACCATGCGCGCCTGCAATTTCGTTCAGTTTTAAAATTAATTCAGAAAGGGAGTAAGAGACGCCGTCGATGGATACAGGCACACCTTGTTCAAATGCGATTTCAATGATTTCCGGTGTATCCGGTGTTTTTTCCAGCGGCGCTGTAAGGTCATATGCTCCTTCTGGCGGAGCGGCCCACGGATCTTCTAAAATGCCGCACTCATTTGCGCGTCCCCAAAGATTTTGGTCAATGGAATACGGGCTGTCAAGATTGATCGGAATCGGAATGCCGCGGCTTGCCGCATATTCGATTTCTTCTTCACGAGACCATTGCCATTCCCGAACTGGGGCGATGACTTCAAGGTCAGGATTCAAAGATTTAATTGATACCTCAAAACGCACCTGGTCATTTCCTTTTCCTGTGCATCCGTGCGCAATCGCCTGTGCCTCTTCTTTTTCTGCGATCTCGACTAATTTTTTTGCAATAAGCGGACGAGACAATGCGGACACGAGCGGATATTTTCCTTCATACATCGTGTGAGCCTGCAAAGATAACAGCGCGTAATCCTGGGCGAATTCTTCTTTTGCATCGATTACGTAAGAATTTGTTGCGCCGACTTCCAGCGCTTTTTGCTGAACAAACGCCAAATCCTTGCCTTCGCCGACGTCCAGGCAGCAGGCGATAACATTATACCCTTGCTCTTGAAGCCATTTTATCGCGACGGAAGTATCGAGACCCCCTGAGTATGCTAATACGACTTTTTTCTGTTCTGCCATCATAAAAATCTCCTCTCAACCCTGTTTCTTTTGTATAAAAATAAATTATATTTAATAAAAATACATTTTGTATGTATACACTTTAACAAGTAAGCTCCTTTTTTTCAAGCCTTTTATTAAAAAAACTTCACCCATTTTTCAGGTGAAGTTTCGTAGTATTTATTCATTTACTTGTCTTTTCTGATTTCTCTGACCACATGGGCGAGCTCCGGAATAATCAGCTTATTCATTGCCAGCTTTACCGCACCGCTGGAGCCTGGCGTTGAAAAAACGGCTGTATGTTGGATAACGCCGGCTGTGGCTCTCGACATGATTGCACTGGAGCCGATGTCTTCTGTATAACTGAGCATCCTGAATATTTCTCCAAAGCCGGGCAGCTCTTTCGAAAACAGCGGCGTAATGGCTTCAATGGTGACGTCCCGAATTGCTATGCCTGTCCCTCCGTTTAAGAGAACCGCGTCCGTCTGATCATCCATGCATCCCGCTAAGACAGACCGCTGCAGGGCATCCTTTTCGTCTTTTACAATTTCATATGCAGCAATCTGATGGCCGGCTTCTTCTAAAAATGAGATCATCAGCCTGCCGCTTTTATCCGTTTCTTCCGTTCTCGTATCACTGACAGTAATCACTTTGCACCGGACAATATCGGGTGCCTCTTGTTTATGCTCTTGAACACTCATTGGCTCACCTCTTTGTATATTTGTCTACCTTTATCATGCTTCAACAAAAAAGCACATTCAAGAGAATGTGCTTTTTTGCATTATTTAGCTAAACGAACAACGTCGCGTGCAATCATGACTTCTTCATCAGTCGGAATGATCATAACTTTTACTGGAGAATGAGGGTAGCTGATGAACGCTTCCTCACCGCGTACGTTATTAAGCGCAGGATCCCAGTATACGCCCATAAATTCCAGACCGCGAAGAACGCGTTCTCTGACTTCTACGCTGTTTTCACCGATACCGGCAGTAAAGATGATCGCATCAACACCGCTCATTCTGGCAGCGTAAGAACCGATGTATTTGTGGATTCGGCTCGCGAAGACTTCAAGCGCAGTTTCCGCGCGCTCATTTCCTTGTTTCGTTGCTTCAACGATGTCACGAAGATCGCTTGAGAAACCGGAGATGCCAAGCAGTCCGCTTTTTTTGTTTAATGTATTCAGTACTTCGTCAGCGGTTTGGCCCGTTTTCTCCATAATGTATGGGATCAGGGCAGGGTCGATGTTTCCAGAGCGTGTACCCATTGCCACACCCGCAAGCGGCGTGAAGCCCATAGATGTATCAATTGATTTTCCGCCTTCAACAGCCGCAATACTTGCACCGTTGCCAAGGTGGCAAGAAATCAGGCGTAAATCTTTTAACGGACGGCCGAGAAGCTCTGCCGCACGCTCCGTCACATATTTATGTGATGTGCCATGGAAGCCGTATTTACGGATACCGAATTTTTCATAGTATTCATATGGCAGGCTGTACAGGTAAGACTGCTCAGGCATTGTTTGGTGGAATGCCGTATCAAAAACAGCAACCGCAGGAACATTTGGAAGCACTTCTTTGAAGGCTTTAATTCCGACGATATTTGCCGGGTTGTGCAGCGGCGCCAATTCAGAAATATCTTCGATCTCCTGAATGGTTTCGTCCGTTAATAAAACGGAATCGCTGAATTTTTCTCCGCCGTGTACCACGCGGTGTCCAATTCCGTCAATTTCATTTAAATTTTTGATAATGCCGAATTCTGTCAGCTTATTCAGCAGCATTTTAACCGCTACCGCATGATCAGGTATATCAGTTACTTCTGTATTTTTTTCGCCGTTTACAGAAATTGTGAACACACTGTCGGCGATACCGATTCGTTCAACTAAGCCCTTCGTTAAAACTTTTTCTGAAGGCATTTCGAAAAGCTGAAATTTCAAAGACGAGCTTCCTGCGTTAATTGCAATAATTTTGGACATGATTGACGCTCCTTTTTACTCTGTATCAACATCTTCGTTTTTCGTACTTTTTTCCCGGTGAAATCATCAATTTCTCCCGAAAAATATCTGACTTTTCCATTTAAACATTGTCATGTCGGCTTTTCAAGTCAACTTGCGTATTGATAACGCTTACAAAAAGAAGTCGTTATTTTCAGACACATTACCTATGCGCTAAACATTGATTAACGCTTTCATCCTGCAGTTTCTCCTTTTGTATTTTGTGTGTTGAACCCTTAATCAATTCGTCTATCTTTCCTTTGATGTTCATACAAAAAAACAGCTTAAGCTTCCTCATATGACGGAGCTCAAACTGTTTTCATTTTTCTATTTTTCCTTTGTAAACCACGCATCTATTTGTGCCATCATGTCGAGCATCGCCTTCTGATTGGAGAAGGACGGCAGATTTGCAAACAGAATTTGGTTCGGCGCTTTTGTGTCTTCACCTGTTTTCTGAAGCACAAGAATACTTTTGGCATGGGCTTCGTCTTTAAACATTGATTTTGGCAGCTGCAATAGTGCATTAATATGAACCTTGTCCTTGAAAAACTGCTTCAGCTTGTCGCTTTGAGAGCTTTCAAACAAATGATTCGGGATCATAAAGAACAGGTAGCCGCCGGGTTTTGTATGCTTGACGCTTTGCTCAATAAACAAATGATGAGCGAAGGAATGGCCTTCATCCGCTTTCAGTTCAAAGGCTTTTGCCCCCTCGTCATTCGGATAATAGCCAACCGGCAGATCGCATATCACTGTGTCAACCGGATCGATAAACAGCGGCTCGAGGCTGTCCTGATGGAATAGTTCCAGCTCTTTTTTCAGAAGGTTCGCCTGGTCATAGGCAATTTTCAAAAGCACGTCATCTATCTCTACGCCATAGCTTTTCGCCGTATTCTCTGACAGCTGGTTTAACACGGTGAACAGAAGATTTCCCGTTCCGACAGCCGGATCAAGAAGTGTTACATCCTTTTTCCCTGCCATAAACTTATTTACCAAGTAACTGATAAAAAGTCCGATTGTGTCCGGCGTCATTTGTCTGTTTGGATGGGATATATCCTTTAATCCCTTTAAGACGGCAAGCTGGAATGCTTTTCGCACCCACTCGTGCTCATATGTGTCAAATTTGGCTTTTTCAAGCTGTGCTTTAAGCTTTTCAGCCTTCTCATTCGGCAGCTTCAGCTGATCCGTTTTTTGAAGAAAATACATCTCTCCCGCTTCGGCAAGCGCTTCTATATATGAAATCTGCAATTCATTTTTTATGATAATCGCCGCATCATCCAGCAGCTCGTATACCGCACCTACATGATCGTTTTGCATAATGTGTTCCTCCTTGCCATGAAAAAAGCTCCGGCGGCAGCCTGGAGCTTTTTTCACCTGCTTACTTCAATAATGCCTTGGCAGCCTCAATCGGCTCTTCATAATTCGGGTGGTTCGTTGCTTCGCTTACATATTCAGCGTAAACGACTTTTCCGTTCTCATCAAGCACAAATACGGAACGCGCAAGCAGACGAAGTTCTTTTATATATACACCGAACGCTTCGCCAAATGACATGTCTTTGTGGTCTGACAGAGTTTCCACTTTGTCAATTCCGTTTGCTCCGCACCAGCGCGCCTGTGCAAATGGAAGGTCTGCACTGATTGTATAAACATTGACTTCCCCAAGCTTTGCAGCCTCTTCGTTAAAGCGGCGGGTTTGCGCATCGCAAACGCCTGTGTCAATTGAAGGGATAACAGAAATAATCGTTACTTTTCCTTTCATGTCAGCTAACGATTTTTCTTCAAGGCTGTTAGTCAGCACTGTGAAATCAGGGGCTTGATCTCCTACTTTCACTTCTTGTCCGACAAGCGTAACCGGACCGCCTTTGAATGTAATTTCAGCCATAATAATTCCTCCCTTTTGTATGTATGTCTCTATCATAGTAAAGTTTCTTGCAAACTGCAAAGTTTATGCCAAAAAAAAGTTAACTGCGGCCGCCGCAGTTAACCCTTCTTTAGTAATTCATATTGTTCATTTGGTTTTGATTTTGGCCTTGGTTTTGATTCTTGTTATTTTTCTTAAACATTTGCTGTATGCGCTCCAGTGTTTGAGGGGCTGCGTCTAGAATTTTCTCAATCAAATGAGTATTTTCATCTAAATGAAGCATTCTGATGCCAGTCGAACCGACAATTAAAAACGCGATCGGCGTAATGGACACACCGCCTCCGCTTCCGCCTCCGAAGGGTAATTTCTGCTCTCTTGTTTCATCGTCTTCCGATTTTTTCACAGCCGGTTTGCCGCCAAACTCACTGCCGCCTGCGGCGAATCCGAATCCAACTTTAGAAACGGTTAAAATCACGCTTCCATCCGGTGTTTCAACCGGATCTCCGATGATCGTGTTAACATCAATCATTTCCTTCAAGTTTTCCATTGCTGTTTTCATTAAACCTTGGATGGGATGGTCTGCCATATACGCTTCCTCCTTAAACTGATGAATCTTTCTTTGAAGTCATTCGAGCTGACGGATTCTTCTTTAATACAGAAAGCTCCCGTCCGTACTTAACGAATTTGAAAGCTGCAAGCATAGCATGTCCAAAGCGAAAAAAGAATATACACTGAAAATGGGTCTTGGAAACAGGGACTTGAAACGATGGAATCACGTCATAAACAGGCTTATTCACAAAGTCTAAATGGTCATGAAGCATAGCTGCGATACCGCCTTTGACTCCCCATACGGCACCTGTTAACACACCTGTCACCGCGGCGTCATGAATCCCGACGACTGTGATCCATTCGAGTTTTGTGATATGCAAATGCGCCATAAAAGAAGCGCTGATTTTCCTTAACTTAGTGACATGATGCAGAAACATTTCAATTTTATTGATGCTCTGCTGCACATCATCAAACGTGATTTTTTTCTTACTGCTGCTTTTTTTCACTTTCGATTTTGTGTTCTGTCTGATATCGACTGTTCCGTCATCTTTGTTCACCTTAATCGCCGGAATTGTTTTTTTAATCCGAACCAGGCCAAACAGCGCAGTAATTTTCAAGGTCATTTTGTCATTATCATCAGCATGAAGATACTCCGCGGCAACATAAATTTTCATTCTGAGAAGCAGCACGATACCTATAAGAATAAGAATGGCTGACAGCACATATACCATATTCTTCACTTCCTCTAGGAAGCATTATCGCCCATTCAGCAAAAAATAAACCCGGACGGGGTCCGGGTTTATCTGTTATTTACGATATAATTTTTCGTGCACCACAGTTGTATCAGCAATATAATCATGAATCCCCTGTTTTTTAGGGGAAAAAGCGATGACGATATATAAAATCCAAATTTTATCAATATACCGCCCGACCACTTCACGGAAAATCACAGTGCTCCATGTCAGCTTATGGCCCTGCTTGACAGAAATTACTTTGAGGCCGAACACCATTTTTCCGAGCGTTTGCCTGAAGTATTTGGTCATCAGCGCAAAATATGCCAGATAAACGAAAAGCGTTGTGATACTGTAGGCTGAGATGGTAAACACGCCGGACGTTTTCGGCAGATCCAGTAAAGTAAAGATGGGAGAAACGATTAAATGGTTTAACCCCCACACAACGAGCCAATCAAGCAGGAAAGCCCAAAAACGGACCCAAAAGCCCGCATATGCGTGTGTGAGCTGTTCCGTTTGATCCGGGCCTGCAATGTCGCTGCGCTCTAACTCTTCATATGTCGCATCCATTATTGATCCCTCCTACTTCGCATAGAGATACATCATTCTCGGCGAACCGGATTGTGAAAGAACTTCTCTCATATTCAGAAAATCAATTTCACTTTTAAACATCTTGTTCGCTCCCATGGAAAACAGAGAGCCTAATCCGAAGCTTTCCTCGTAAGAGACGACAGAAGCGTTTTTCAAGTTTTTATGGTCCTTCTTCATGGCCGCAATTGTATCATCATAAAATCCAAGTTCATCCACAAGGTTCAGTTTTTTCGCCTGCCGCCCGTCATACACGCGTCCGTCCGCGATTTTCTTTACCTGTGTTTTCGATAGGCCGCGGCCTTCTGAAATGACATCGACAAAGCCTTCATAAGAGTTATCAACCATAGATTGCATGATATTTTTTTCTTCTTTTGTCATCTCACGGGAAGGAGACATAATATCCTTGTGAGCCCCGCTTTTAATGGTCTCAAAAGAGATGCCGAGCTTATCAGCCAGCTTTGAGTAATTCACGCTTTCCATGATAACCCCAAGAGATCCTGTCAGGGTTTCCGGTGTCGCAAAAATTTTATCCGCAGCTGTTGAGATATAATACCCGCCGGAAGCTGCCATCGATCCCATTGACACATAGATTGGTTTTTTTGTTTCTTTTTTTACTTCTTCCAGTTTTTTATGTATTTCGGCACTTTCATACACTCCGCCTCCCGGAGAGTTTACCTTGAGTACGATCCCTTTAACCGCATCATCCTCTTTTGCCTGCTCAAGGTTTTTCAAGAATGTTCGATGGTTATACCCTTCTGAACCGAGCAGACTGCTTGAATCACCATTATCCTGAATGGTGCCGCTGACCTCCAAAACAGCGATTTTGCTGGAAAGGCTTCCGTTTTCAAGCGTCACTTCCTGGGATTCATCTGTCAGTGACGTAAGGTCTGTTTGAGCACCCTTAACACTTTCAAAGAAACTCATTGAGATACTGACGATGATGGACACGCCAAAAATTCCAAGGGCGATCACTAATGCGATCCATCTTTTTGCATTCATTTTTTCTCCTCCTTTTCCCCAAACTCTCTCATTATACGATTGAAATGAGAAAATGTTTCATTAATGAGAAAGCTCCGGCTTAACGGGCTGCCGGCAAACATGGTACACTTATGACCAAAGGTATTTTATCACAAATACTGGATGGCAGAAAAACTTAAATATGACAGCAAAGGGGAAATGGGATATGACCGATCATCGCCGTAATGTTTATTTTTTTCACAAACAGGACCAGGAAACAAACAAACAAGTCAGTTCCTTAACACAATTGGCTGAAGAGAACGGATTTACTGTTGTCAATCAGCCTTCTGACGCCAATATTATTGCCAGTGTAGGCGGAGACGGTACATTTTTGCAGGCGGTCAGAAAGACGAATTTCCGTGACGACTGCTTATACGTTGGCATCACCAAAAAGGGGAAAGCTCATTTATACTGTGATTTTAACAGTGATGAGCATGAAAAAATGGTGGATATGATGACATTTGAGCAAATTGAGGTCAGAAAATACCCGCTGATTGAAGTGACAGTGGATCACACCAGTCCTTTTCATTGTTTAAACGAAGTTTCCATTCGATCGAGCATTATTAAAACCTTTGTGATGGATGTGCTGATTGACGATCTGCACTTCGAAACATTCAGAGGAGACGGAATGATTATTTCCACGCCTACAGGCAGCACAGCTTATAATAAGTCTGTGGCCGGAGCCGTCGTTGATCCGCTGCTTCCCTGCATGCAGGTGACGGAGCTTGCTTCACTGAACAATAATACCTACCGCACTCTAGGCTCTCCGTTTGTCCTCAGCTCTGAGCGAAAGCTGACGCTTCGTGTGGTGCAAGCCGGAAATGAACACCCGATTATCGGTTTGGACAATGAAGCACTCAGCACAAGAAACGTGAAAACGATTGAAATCAAGCTGTCTGATAAAAAAATAAAAACAGTGAAACTAAAGGACAATTCTTTTTGGGAGAAAGTAAAACGGACATTTTTATAGAAAATGAAAAGGACAGGCTATTCCCCTGTCCTTTTTTATTGGTGATTCTCATATACAATCTGACCGTTGATAACGGTTTTTTCTATCTTTAAAAGGTGAAGCTGTTTCGGGTCAGTTGTAAACGGATCTTCGCTGAGAATGGTAAAATCCGCGTCATACCCTTCTGCTATTTTCCCCCGTGTCTGCTCTTTGTATATGATCTCAGCACTTCCTGCTGTATAAAGCCTGATAGCTTCATATACTGTTAAACACTCGCTTTTGTTATAGGTCGGGCCGTTTTGTTCGCGGCTGCTTGTCCGGAGCACCGCAGACTGAATGCCGAGAAGCGGCTCAACAGGCTCAATCGGAGCATCAGAACCCCCCGCACATAAAATGCCTTTAGAGATCAGTGTTTTCCAAGCGAAGGCTGTTTTCATCCGGGCTTCTCCAAGACGGTCAATCACCCACGGAAAATCACTGGCGACGAAATGAGGCTGAAGATCAAGAGCGATCGGCATCCTTGCTGCTTTTTCAATCAACTCATCATTCAGCACCTGAGCATGAATCAGACGATCATGCCGGCCACTTTTTGGCGGATGCTGCTCGACAGCCTGCAGCACTTTTTCAAAGGCAAGGTCGCCGATGGCATGAACGGCAACCTCCATTCCTTTCTCTCTCGCTTTTTGAACGAGGCGGCTGAGTGTTTCATCATCATGAACTTGAACACCGTTTGTGGAAGGATCGTCATGATACGGCTCTTTTAACAAAGCTGTTCTCCCGCCAAGCGCTCCATCAGAAAATATTTTCATGGCACCGAATTCAACGTACGGGCCAGACGGCTTCTTCATTTGCTCCCACCGATCAACCGCTTCATGATGAACGAGCAAATGACAGCGAAACGGATACTTCCCGCTTGCCGCGGCCGTCTCATAAGCTTTCATCGGAACGGACACATCGCCGTAATAGGACAAATCTTCCGAATGGCCGCCTGTCAGGCCTTTTGTCCAACAATCCTGAATGGCCGCTGTAAGCGCCTGATCAACATAGTGCTGAGATACAGGCGGAACGGCTTGCAGGATCAGATCCTGTGCCTTATCAAACAGAAGCCCCGTCGGCTCGCCGTCTGCATCTCTTTCAATCACGCCGCCATCGGGATCAGGAGTGGCTTTTGAAATCCCTGCGGCTTGCAGCGCCGCAGAATTAACCGCTATTGCATGCCTGCATACCCGCTTGAGCAAGACGGGCCTGTCTGGGAATAAAAGATCAAGGTCATGCTTTGTCAAATAAGCCGGCTTCTCGAATTGATTTTCATTCCAGCCCTCTCCAATGAGCCAATCGTCTTCAGACAAGCTCTCTTCTCTTGCCTTCGCAGCCTGCAGCACAGCTTCTTTAGATGTATAAGAAGATAAATCAAGCTGGAGCTGTTTTTCTCCGTGCCCGATCAGATGCAAATGGCTGTCCACAAACCCCGGAAACATGACTGCTCCATTCAAACTGATGTCTTGTGTTTCCGGTGAACTGTATTTATTCTTCAGACTCTCATAGCTGCCGGTGCCTTTAATGACACCATCCTCTACATAAACAGCCTCCGTTTGGTGGCCTTCTTCGAGCATCGTATAAATGAAACCGCCGTGCCATATCGCCTTCATTCACGTTCACTCTCTTTCTTTACGCCTTTTTATTGGCTTTGAGCTGTTCTTCACGTTTTCTTAATTCCACTCGTCTGATTTTTGCAGAAGCCGTTTTCGGCAGGCTTTCCACAAATTCAATCTCTCTTGGATATTTGTATGGAGCAGTTATGGTCTTCACATGATTTTGCAGAACTTTGACAAGCTCATCACTCTGTTTTCCGTGATCTTGCAGAACAACGTATGCTTTAACGATGGAGCCCCTGATTTCATCCGGGCTTGCGACGACAGCACATTCTTTGACTTCAGGGTGCTTCACGAGCGCGTCCTCCACTTCGAATGGCCCGATCGTGTAGCCAGAGCTGATAATGATATCGTCATTTCGGCTTTCAAACCAGAAGTAACCATCCTCATCTTTTCTTGCTCTGTCTCCTGTTAGGAAATAATCGCCGCGAATTTGTGTTTTCATTCTTTCCGGATCTTTAAAATATTCTTTAAAGAGCGCCGGAGTGCTGAGGTGAACGGCGATATCGCCAACCTCACCCGTTTTGCAGATTTCACCGTCTTCATTGATGATCTCCACTTGATTTCCCGGTGTCGGTTTTCCCATGCTTCCCGGTTTAATATCCATATCCTTTAAGACACCGACTAAAAGCGTGCTTTCTGTTTGGCCGTATCCGTCCCGCACCTTAATGCCGAAGTGCTTTTGAAAAACATCAATGACTTCACGGTTGAGCGGCTCGCCTGCGGAAACGGCACTGTGAAGGGCAGAAAGATCATAGCGGTCCAAGCCTTCAACCTTCGCCATTAAGCGGTATTCCGTCGGCGTACAGCAGAAGACATTGATTTTGTAGCGGTTTAAAAGTTCTAAATATTTTTCGGCTTTGAATCTGCCTTGATACACAAAACCTGTTGCTCCGCTTCCGAGTACCGCCAACAACGGACTCCACACCCATTTTTGCCAGCCTGGCGCAGCAGTCGCCCATACGGTATCCTGTTCAGAAATATCAAGCCAAGCGCCGGCTGATGTTTTTAAATGAGCAAATGCCCATCCATGTGTATGTACAACACCTTTCGGCTGTCCCGTTGTTCCGGAAGTATAAGACAAGAACGCCATATCTTCTCTTGTTGTATCAGCAGTTTGAAAACGCCTTCCATCCGCATCAATCGTTAATAGATTTTTCCATCCGGCATCATTTTCGCCAATAGACAGCTTAATCAGGCGGTCTGCAGTACTGACATCACGAAAAGCGCCAATAAATTCTGAATACACGATTGCACCTTTTACCTCAGCGTGTTCAATCCGATACTCAAGATCTTTCGCGCGAAGCATTTCTGAACAAGGAATCACGACCATCCCCGATTTCAGGATAGCCAGATAAACGGCATAGGCTTCGAGCACACGCGGCACCATTACAATCAGCTTGTCTCCTTTTTTAAATCCAAGATCCGCCAGAGCCGCACCGATTTTATTTGTTTCTTCCATAAGCTTTTCATACGACCATGCGTTTTGTTTGCCTGATTCATCCTCCCATAATAGGGCGGTTTTTTGTCCAGTTGCACTGAACTTTTCGATTTCATTAACTAAATTGTATTCCATTGGGGCAATTAAATCTTCTCGTTTCAACACGAACAACTCCTCACTTTCTCCACCCATTATACATAAATACATGCCGTTTCCGTAAGGATATGCCTAAAAACAAGCTCTATAAACATAGGTTTTTATAGGCCGCTGGTCCTTTTTTATAAAAAAACGAAAAAGAGTGGGGAAAAGCCCCACTCTTAAGCCATTATGTGAAATTGTCAATTAGAATTGTCCTCCGCCCATGTTTTGTTGAGCAAAAGATACAAGACGTTTTGTGATCTCTCCTCCAACAGAACCGTTAGCGCGAGAAGTTGTTTCTGCTCCAAGGTTTACACCGAATTCAGAAGCGATTTCTAATTTCATTTGGTCGATGGCTTGAGCAGCTCCTGGTACTAGGAGTTGGTTACTGCTGTTACCGTTTTGACTGTTTTGTGCCATGTGTCTCACCTCCTTGTGAGTATAGAATGTGTCAAAACACATGGCTTCATACAGAAAATCTTTGGTAATTGTATACAGAGCCGGCTCTTAGTTAAAAGAGTTCTGCGAATTTATCGTTTGCTTCTTGTTCGCTATATAATGTCATCGTTTCAATGTGATCAACCGCCTCTTGAATCAACGGTTCAAAATCCACAAAGCTCTCAAAGTGTTCGATTTTTTCTTTTTTCGGGCGTGTTTTCGGGCTTGGCGGCGTAAAGATCGTGCAGCAATCTTCAAATGGCTGGATGCTTGTTTCGTATGTGCCGATTTCTCGTGATTTCTCGATGATTTCTGTTTTATCCATGGCGATTAACGGACGCAGAATCGGTGTAGACGTTACCGCATTAATCGCGTACATGCTTTCAAGCGTCTGGCTCGCTACCTGCCCGAGGCTTTCCCCCGTAATAATCGCGAGCCCGTTTCTTTTTTCTCTGATTCTGTCGGCAATTTGTAGCATTAAGCGGCGGGTTGCCGTCATCGTATAGTTTTCAGGAATTTGTTTTTGGATCAGCTCTTGCGTCTTTGTAAACGGGACGATATGAAGCGTCATGCTTCCCCCGAAGCGAGACAGACACTTCGCTAAGTCCATCACTTTTTGTTTCGCACGTTCGCTTGTGTATGGCGGGCTGAAGAAATGGACAGCTTCTACTGAGAGTCCTCTTTTCATAGCGTAAAAACCGGCTACCGGGCTGTCAAAGCCGCCGGAAAGCATCAGCATTGCTTTCCCCGCTGAACCGACCGGAAGACCGCCGGCGCCTTTTTCATTGCGAATCGTCAAAAAGGTTGCTTCCTCCCTGATTTCAATTCTGAGCGGAATGTCTGGATTGCGGACATCAACTGTCAGCCCTTCTGTATTTCGCAAAATATGGCCGCCGATTTCAGCGTTCATTTCATTTGTATCTAATTCAAACTGTTTATGCGCTCTCTTTGTCGCGACTTTAAATGTATCTCCAGGCTGATATTGATCCTTGATCGCCTGCAGGGCAGTTGTCTTAATATCATCAAGACGGCTCTCACACTTAATAGCCAGGCTGAAGCTTTGAATGCCAAACACTTGTTTCAAGTGAGGAAAAAGAGCCTCAGGGTCCACTCCATTTAAAGTAATCGTCATACGATCCCGATTAGAAAAGTATTTTAATGTTGGATAGTCTTTCAGGACAAGCCTGACGTTTTGCTTTAAACGTTCAATAAAGCTTTTTCTGTTTTTTCCTTTGGTTGATATCTCCCCAAAACGAATTAATATATGATCGTAATTCATATTCTACCTCATCATTTTTTTTAGTTTTTTGATGCCAGGCACAAGCGCGTTCATAAATGGCTCTGTCACATCGCTTGTCTGGCTGTAGTTTAAGCTGATTCTGATGCTGCTTCCGGCGATCTGCTCTCCCTTGCCCATCTGTAACAGGACTTTGCTCGGTTTATGTTCCTTTGCCGAGCAGGCTGATGTCGTGGAAACGAATATATCCTTTTCCTCCAGCATGTGCAAAAGCACCTCCGCTTTTATGCCCGGCACAGAAAAATTAATGATATGCGGGGCGCTATTGCTTTGAGGAGTATTTAAGACAACACCGTCTGAGTCACTCAGCTTTTTCATAAACAATTCCTTTGCGGCCACCATTCTTTCAAGGTGATGATGATAATCATCAGACGCAAGATTGATGGCTTTGGCCAGTGAAACCGCACCTGCTGTATGCTCGGTTCCTGCACGTATGCCTTTTTGCTGAGTGCCGCCTGTTATCAGCGGAATAAGACGCGTTCCTTCCTTTACAAAAAGTGCACCTGTCCCCTTCAGTCCGTGGAATTTATGGCCGGATATTGAACAAAGATCAATGCCGGCATTCTCGATCGCCAAGGGAACTTTAAAGATGCCTTGCACATAATCAACGTGAAACAGAATGTTCGGATACTGCTTCAGCACTTCCCCGGCCTCTTCAATGGGCTGCACGGAGCCAACTTCATTGTTTACATGCATCATGCTGACAAGCACGGTATCCGGCCGAATCGCATCTTTCAGCTCCTTAATGGAAACAAATCCTTCTTCATTTACTGAAAGATAAGTTACTTCAAACCCGAATAGCTCTGTCAGCTGCTCCAAAGATTCAGTAACGGACGGATGTTCAATAGAAGTGGCAATGATATGTTTGCCTGTTTTTATCTTTGACAAAGCGGCTCCTTTTAAAGCCACATTATTAGCTTCTGTAGCACCTGACGTAAATACAATATCATAATTCTTTAGGCCCAAGGCTCTTTTTATTTGATTTTTGGCTGCCTGAAGCAGCTGTTCTGTTTCGGCTCCATATCGGTGCAAAGATGAAGGATTGCCAAAATATCGGCTGCTAGTCTGTTCATAAACGTTCAAGACTTCATGATAAGGTTTGGTCGTTGAACTATTATCTAAATATATCATCTTTTTTTACTCCTTTATGAAAGCGGTACAAGGTATGATATTTATGTTACCATAACAAAATTTAATAGAAAATTACAAAAAGCTAGTATTGACTTCTAAATATTTTACCATATAATAAGATTTGTTCGTTTCGTCATATTATCTGACAATTAATTGACAGAATATTTTAACATAATTACTAGGAGGATTTTCATGAAACACTCACTGCCTGTCAAAGATACCATTATTATTGGTTTCATGCTATTTGCGCTATTCTTTGGAGCAGGAAATATGATTTATCCGCCGGAACTTGGACAAGCAGCCGGACACAATGTCTGGAAAGCCATCGGCGGATTTTTACTGACCGGGGTAGGCCTGCCTCTTCTCGGAATTATTGCTATTGCATTAACCGGTAAGGATGCTAAAGGACTTGCTGATAAAGCTCACCCTGCATTCGGAACAGTATTTACCGTTGTGCTTTATTTATCAATCGGACCATTATTCGCCATCCCAAGAACAGGAACCGTTTCTTATGAAATTGGTGCAGTTCCGTTTCTGACTGGCGTTCCTGAAAGACTGTCTTTATTAATTTTTACACTTATCTTTTTCGGCATTACTTATTATTTAGCGCTAAACCCAACCAAAGTCGTGGATCGAATTGGAAAAATTCTCACGCCTATTAAATTTACAATTATCTTAGTGATTGTTCTCAAAGCAATTATCACGCCAATGGGCGGTTTGGGCGCAGTTACAGAAGCATATACAGGTACACCGGTATTTAAAGGATTTTTGGAAGGCTACAAAACAATGGACGCGCTTGCTTCCATCGTATTTGGTGTTGTCGTTGTAAATGCTGTGAAAAGCAGAGGCGTTACACAATCAAAAGCTCTTGCCGCAGCCTGTATTAAAGCCGGAATAATTGCTGCATTAGGGCTGACATTCATTTATGTTTCTCTGGCTTACCTAGGTGCAACAAGCACAAACGCAATCGGACCTGTTGGTGAAGGAGCTAAAATACTATCAGCGTCGTCCCATTATTTATTCGGTTCATTGGGAAATATCGTACTTGGGTCAGCTATCACAGTCGCGTGTTTAACTACAAGCGTTGGGCTTGTCACTTCCTGCGGCACGTATTTTTCAAAGCTTATCCCTGCGCTATCATATAAAGTTGTCGTTACCATTGTCACTTTATTCAGCCTGATTATCTCTAATTTCGGGCTTGCTCAAATTATCGCTTTTTCAGTTCCTATTTTATCAGCTATTTATCCTCTTGCCATTGTCATTATCGTTCTTTCATTTATTGATAAGCTCTTTAAAGAAAGACGTGAAGTTTACATTGCATGCTTAATCGGCACAGGATTATTCAGTATTTTAGACGGTATTAAAGCAGCCGGTTTTTCGCTCGGAGCTCTAAATACGTTTTTAAATGAGAATCTCCCGCTATACAGCCTTGGTATCGGGTGGGTGATTCCTGGGATTATCGGAGCGATTATCGGCTATATTCTTACCTTTTTCATCGGTACACCCAAACAACAGCTTAAAGAAATAAGTTAAGGTCATGGTCGCCTGCGTTACTGCGCAGGCGTTTTTTTAATAAAAAAGAGCCCGCTCATCAACTGCGGGCTCTTTTTACGATCTGAATGTTAAGCGGATACATCAGCTTTTATTTTTTTTACAGCACCTGGCGCAGCTTTCTCTACAGCTGCAGCCGCAATTTCATAGGACTGTTCATAATCATAAGCGTAAAACCGTCTTTCCGCTTCTTTCAGCTGTTCAGATAAAATGTGGTTCTGGCTTCTGAATCGGTTTCCGAACTGAATGATTTTTTCAATCAGCATAACCTGCTCTACCAATTCCTCTGATTCCCGGCTCGCCCTGTTCACGATATCTTCCGCTTCTTTCAGATGGGCTCCGGCTTCTTCCATATTTAAAGGAATTTCGTTTAATTGATTGACCGTCTCTTGAATGTGATGATGCGCGTTTTCCAGCATCTCTTGAATATGGCTCGGGATGCCCGGGATGTTGCTTATCTTCAGCAGTCTTGCAGTTTCAGAAATGGTTTTTTTCAGATTGCTGAGCGTCTCTCTCGCCTGCAGTTCTTCTTTTCTAAGAGCCTGCAGCTTTTCACGATAATCCGCATGGTCTTTTTTCACTTCTTCGATTTGCTTCTCAATTGATGCGACCTCTTCAACTAAAAGAGAGTAGGCGACATGCTCTGCATCCAGCTTATCTTTTACCGACGCAAGCAGCTTGCCGACTTCATCAATGCGCTTTTCAAAGGCCTGCTGTTTGCCTAGCTCACCTGCTGTCAGTCTGTAGCTTTCCTTCACCAGTTCAGTTTCAGCCTTTGTCTGCTCCTTCTCTTCTTTCAGCTTATCGTAAGCAATGATCAGCTCAGGCATTTTGCTTAACACAGATTGGCCTGCTTCAACTTCACCCTCGAGCTGCTGGTAAACAGATTGAATATTTTCGTCTATGAGCTGCAGTATGGCAGATGCTTCATCAATATCCAGCTCAGTCATCAAAACATGTTCTGCCCGTTTCAGCTGATTTGACAGGTTTTCCAGTTCCTTATCAATCTGGATATGCTCAAGCTTATACCCTTTCTCTTTCATTTCGCGATATCCGTCTTTGAGCTTTGCAATCTGGCCCGGCAACGTCTGCTTGCAGTCGGCTAACAGTTTCGGCACATCATCTATGTACGACTGAAGCCGTTCAAGATTGCGATCCTGCTCAAGAAGAACTTTTCTTGCAGTAATGTAATTCCCGCCCTCTGTCTCTTCTTCAAACTGTTTGATCCCGCTCCAGATCTCGTCAAGATCTGCTTCAAGGCTGTCATAAAGCTCTCCGTAAAGGTGGCTGTATGCCAGCAGGTTTTTTCGGGACTTTGAGTAGCGTTCTCTTACCTGTTCAATCTCTTCGCGGCTCTTTTCTTCACTTGTGACGAGATTGCTGATTTCCCGGAGTATCTTTTCAATGTTCGATTCCGCCGCTGTCAGGAGATCGTCGATATGAACGAGCACTTGATTGGCTTTTTTAAACCGGTATTTGTCCGCGCATTCTTCGGCATCATAAAGGAGCTCTTCAACTTTCGGCATATGGGCAGTGACAATCTCATCCCATTCTTCACGCCATTTCTCAAAGAACTCTTCTGTCTGCCCCGTCATTTTCAGATGTTTAATTTTGGACATTTCTTCCACTATCGAACGATTGAGAATTTCAATCTTCCAAGATTCCAAACGATCAATTTCCGTGTAGATTTTTTTCCTGAAAAAGTAGCCCGCTGCAAACAGCGCGAGCAGTACAATTAATAATCCAATGACAAACTCCATAATGAGCCCCCTTGCTGTTAACCTTAATCTGTCAGGGTGTTTTATTTATTCAGAAAGATTTCAGGATATGTATTGAGAAAAACTGTCGTTTTCATTGTTATTATGATACCATGTAACCAACATTTTTTGAGCAGAAATCAAAAACTTTTTGTGCAAAATCGGCAGGATTTGACTATTTTTTCACGGGGTGACACCAATGCTAAAGCGAGACGGACATATTCACACACCATTTTGCCCTCACGGAACAACAGACACACTCAGGCAATATGCGGAGGAAGCGATAAAAAAAGGCTTTCAATCGATTACGTTTACAGAGCACGCTCCTTTGCCTCCCTCTTTTACCGACCCGACACCGCAAAAAGACAGCGCGATGGCGCAAGCCTCTTTGGAACACTATATTAATGAAATTTCCGGTTTAAAAAGAGAATATCGCGGACAGCTTGACATACGGACCGGGCTCGAGGTCGACTATATCGCTGAATACGAAGGTGAAATCAAATCGTTTCTGGATGCATACGGCCCATTTTTAGATGACAGCATCTTATCCGTTCATTTTTTGCGCACGGGCTCGTCCTATCTGTGCCTCGACTATGATGAGCATACATTTAAAGAGCTGATCTCAGAGTGCGGAAGCATCGAAGCTGTATATGAACTGTATTACCGCAGCATTTATTCTTCTATTGTAGCATCTCTGGGCACCTATAAGCCAAAAAGAGTCGGTCACATCACACTCGTCAAAAAATTCATCAGGCTGTTTCCTTATAAAATGTCCGATCATATTCAGAGGCTTGTATCTGAGTGCCTGAACGCTGTCGAGGAAAATGGAATGGAGCTTGACTTTAATACATCAGGTCTGAGAAAAACATACGCGGGGGATATTTATTTGGAGGACTGGATGATTGAGGCGGCGAAGCAAAAAAACATCCCGCTTGTGTTCGGGTCTGATGCCCATCAAGCGGGTGATGTCGGATACGCGTATGTGAAGTTTACTGAACTGCGCTAATTTGTGACCGCATGTCTCCTGTCCGGAATACGCTTCTGATCCAAATCTTGATTTCTTCAAAATACATTTTATAAAAGTACGGCTCGTGCGGCTGCATATAGAGCACTTCTGAAATGTATTGAGGCTGGAGATAGGGCATCATCAAGAGAGATTTTAATTGAAGAATAAAATGAGGCAGCGGCAGCGTTAAATGTTCTCGCTGTTTTTCTCCTTCCTCAATAATCAGCTGGAAGATATACTTTTCCTTCATCAGGTACGTCGACATAATCTCTCTTATTAAAGTCGAATCAATGGTGACTTCCCGGTAAACAAACCGAGTTAATTGACGATTGTTATGCTGATAGGATAAAATATCGAAAACCAATTGGAGAAGCTGCTCCTGCGTGCTTTGAAAAGAGATGTTGCCTACCGCTGTTTCAAGTGTTTTATTGTAGCCTTCGTAAAACTCTGAAACTAAGTATTCCATCAAGCCTCCTTTGCCTTTAAAATAGTAGGAGATGTGCGCAACATTTACATCAGCTGACTTTGCGATTTCACGGACAGATGTGCCAGAAAATCCTTTTTGGTTAAAGAGCATGACAGCAGATTCAATAATTTTGTCTTTGGTGCTTACTTTCATACCGGCTCACTCCTTCCTCTTGTTACACATTCAAGGAGAAGACCGGCTGTTCCTGTAAGAACTTATCGACAAATGCCGGCAGAAAAGCCGGGATTTTGTTTTATATTATAGAAAAAGTGAGGGTTTTCCATGTTTCATGTCGAACAACAATCCGGAGATAAAGAAAAAGACTATCAGCTTCTTCTAAAACAGCTCGAAGCCATAACAGAAGATGAAACAGATCAAATTGCAAACTATGCAAATGCGTCAGCACTGCTTTATCATTCGTTGCCCGAGGTCAACTGGGCCGGTTTCTATTTTGCTAAGGAAGGGGAAGGACAGCTTGTGTTAGGGCCGTTTCAAGGTCTGCCGGCATGTGTCCGTATTCCTTTCGGTAAAGGCGTTTGCGGAACAGCATATACAAACGGAAAAGTGGAGCGAGTTGCGGATGTAAACGCATTTCCGGGACATATTGCCTGTGATGCAGCATCTCAATCAGAAATTGTGCTTCCGATTCATGTAGACGGGAACCTAGTCGGCGTCTTGGACATTGACAGCCCTGTCAAGAACAGATTTGATGAGATCGATGAAAAGTATCTTTCACAATTTGTAAAAACCCTTGAAAAAGCTTTAGTGTAATGCATACAACAAAAGCCCAAAACATGTAGCGTTTTGGGCTTTTTTCATTTTATTATCGACTCGTGAATCATCAAACGGTTTTTCCCGCTGCGTTTTGCGGTGTAAAGCGCTTCGTCGGCCTCGTGAACAAGTTCCTTCAAGGACTTTTTCGATGCTGAATCCCAGCAAGAGATCCCGCATGAAATCGTCACCTCAGGCTTTGTGCTTTTTCTCACTGCACAAACAAGCCTTTCGGTAATCCGTTTCCCGACGGCTACTGTCACATTCGGAAGGTAAACTGCCAGCTCCTCGCCCCCCCAACGGGCGCCAACATCATGTTTTCGGATATTGCTTTTGATGACGGAAGCGACCTGTATTAAAATCTCGTCCCCTGTCTGATGTCCGTATGTATCATTTACATTTTTAAAATTATCAATATCAACAAGAATAAACACGCCTTTTTGATGAATTTTCATGCTGTATTGGATTTTTTCATCTAAATAGACTCTTGAATACAGCTCTGTCAGCTGATCCGTTTTCACAAGATGCTCAAGGCGGTCGCGAAGCATCGAATTGGTCACAGCCAGCGTAGCGTGATGAATCAGCGCTTGGAACAGCTTGTACATTTCAAAGGTAAAAGCGTACATTTCCTTTTTTAGCAAAACGGCAAATCCCAGAAGCTGGTCATTCTCAATCATCGGAACAGCCATAAGCGAACCGTATCCGGCTTTTCCGAAAACAGACTGTCCATTTCCGATAAAAACACCCTTTTCTCCTTCGTACAGTTTTTCCTTTATTTCATTATATATATCAGACGTCTTCGTTTCTTTAAAAAATGCTGTGCTCCCGGGAAGCAGTGTCTGCTGTTCAAAATGGTCAATATGGAAAAAACCCACTTCTTCAGCATGAAAGGATTCAGCCATTCTCACAGCAAGATCGTTCATCGTATCCGTTAGCGTCAGCCGCTGGTTAAGACGGCGCGTTGTTTCATTAATTAATTCCAAGTTTGCAATACTTGTTTTGGATTGTTCATAGAGCTGGGCATTTTCGAACGCCTTTCCCGCCGCATTTGCTATCAGTGACATTTCATCAAGGTACGCGTCGGTAAGAGGGCTGTCTCCCGCCCCATCTGCCATCAGAACGCCGTACGTTCCCTGCTGCCCTTTAATTGGAATGTAAGCGGTCGTTTCATTTTTCCGCAAAATGTCCCCGGATAGATAGACTTTAAGCGCAAAGGAATCGGCATCTTCCCCTTCCATATACAGCTCTGTTGCAGGAACACCTAAACATTGGTCCTGATCATGGGAAATAAACAGAGAAAATTGAAACAGGGGAAACGTGGTGTGTAAGCTTTCAAGAAGCTTCTTCAGCACTTCCGTCTGATCGAGCAGCGAATGGAACAGTTCGGTCATCTTGTATATCTTTTTTTGATAGATTGTTTTGATATAAAGTCTTTCCTGTTTCATTGACTGATTCAAAAAAGAAGAAATCAAATCGGGAAGCTCTTCCGGAAACACTCCGTCCTGCCTGCATGTGAAATGAAAGCTCCTGCCGGTGACATGATCTTCAATAACAAATAATGAGGCATTTATTTTCATTGCAGAAAAATGCACTTCATCCTGTGCCATTTGTGCCATGTGATCAGATGGAGAAGGTAAAAGGGATACGCAAAGTGATGGAAAATATGTTTGAATAGCCGAAGTCAGCCATAAAAGAGAGTCGTTGAATGAGACCTTTTCAGATTTGGCTAATAAAAAATCGAGCATATGATAACGAAAGGCGGGTAATTGATCTTTTGTTTCTTCTATCATGTTTTATCACCTAAAAAGTTTACCACTAATTTTTGTTTATTATATCACAAACAGCGAAGCAATAATGAATGAATGGTTGACTTCAAAACAAATAAATTATATAATGACCTTTGTGTGAAATATTGCAGCCTTTTTGTTCAGCTTCTATGTTTTCATTTTGTTCCTTATCAATAAGGTGTATCGTGTAACTCTCTGCTGCTGGAGCGAGGATACATGAAAACAAAATGTGCATGGTCGAATAGAACAGACGGTTTTTATTTTCCACAAAATAAAACCAAAGGAGGAGTCACATTATGGCTCGCTATACAGGTCCATCTTGGAAACTGTCCCGCCGTCTAGGAATCTCTCTTAGCGGAACAGGAAAAGAATTAGAAAAACGCCCTTACGCTCCAGGTCCACACGGCCCAGGACAACGTAAAAAATTATCAGAATACGGTTTGCAATTGCAAGAAAAGCAAAAGCTTCGTCACATGTACGGTGTAAACGAACGCCAATTCCGCACACTGTTTGACAAAGCTGGCAAACTAGCTGGTAAACACGGTGAAAACTTCATGATTCTTTTAGATTCTCGTCTTGATAACGTTGTGTACAAGCTAGGTTTAGCGCGTACTCGCCGTCAAGCTCGCCAATTGGTTAACCACGGTCACATTACTGTAGACGGAAGCCGCGTTGACATCCCGTCTTACCAAGTAAAAGCTGGTCAAACAATCGGTGTTCGCGAAAAATCAAGAAACCTTTCAATCATCAAAGAATCAGTTGAAGTAAACAACTTCGTTCCTGAATACCTTACTTTCGATGCTGAAAAGCTTGAAGGTACATTCACTCGTCTTCCAGAGCGTTCTGAACTTGCTCCGGAAATTAACGAAGCGCTTATCGTTGAGTTCTACTCTCGTTAATCGTTTAAAAACCCCCCTGCCGCTATGCGGTCGGGGGGTTTTTTTCGTCTGCTTCTTCTACTGTTTCCTGCTGGACAACACTTTCTTTGGCCTGCTGCTCCCAATAATCCCGCTGCATTCTTTCTTTGGCGATCGTACACATGAGATTCACGGTGAGCTCTCCCTCCTATTGAAAAGGTGGTGAATGGTCGTGTTTGCCCTATCTAATATACTCTTTCCCTCAAATTCCTATGCACTAAACCAAAAACATCCTTTGCCAATTAAGCAAAGGATGTTTTTTTCTTATTTATACGTGACAAGGAAGTATTTTTTCTTCCCGCGGCGAAGCACAGTAAACTGATCTTCAATGCGGTCTTCAGCAGATAAGATATAGTCAATTTCTGTCTGGCGTTCACCGTTAATGTAAACGGCTCCGTTTTTAATATCTTCACGGGCTTGTCGTTTAGACGGTGACAGTTTCGATTCAACCAGCACATCTACGAGTGACAGTTCTTCAGCGCTGTCTTTTTCTAGAGAAGGCACATCTTTAAAACCGATTTTTACGTCTTGGGCAGAAAGCTCTTTAATATTGCCGCTGAACAATGCTTGGGAAATATTAATCGCTTGCTCCAGTGCCTCGCGTCCGTGAACGAGCGCTGTCACTTCTTCCGCCAGGCGTTTTTGCGCTTCACGCTTTTCAGGCGCTGTTTCAGTTTTTTCAGCGTATTCTTCGATTTCTTCTTTTGAAAGGAACGTAAAGTATTTTAAGTATTTCACAACATCACGGTCATCTGTATTGATCCAGAATTGGTAGAATTCATATGGAGACGTTTTTTCTTTATCTAGCCAAATTGCGCCGCCTTCGGTTTTTCCGAATTTTGTGCCGTCCGCTTTCGTTACAAGCGGAATGGTAAGACCAAACGCTTTTGCTCCTTCTTCTTCAGATTTTCTGATCAGCTCAAGGCCAGCTGTAATGTTGCCCCATTGATCGCTTCCGCCGATTTGCAGCTTACAGTTTTTCTCTCTGTACAGGTTTAAGAAATCATAAGATTGAAGAATCATGTAGCTGAATTCTGTGTAAGAGATGCCGGATTCGATTCTGGAGCTGACTGTATCTTTTGCCAGCATGTAGTTGATGCCGAAGTTTTTGCCGACGTCACGAAGGAAGTCAATCACATTCATGTTTCCGATCCAGTCGTAGTTGTTTGCCATAACAGCCGGGTTTTCCGCTGAATCAAAATCAAGAAATCTTGAAAGCTGATGTTTGATTTTTTGCGACCATTCGACAACGATATCTGCCGTGTTTAACGTACGCTCTGCTTTTTTTCCGCTCGGATCGCCGATTAAACCAGTCGCGCCGCCAACAAGCGCAATCGGATGGTGCCCCGCAAGCTGAAAACGGCGGAGTGTTAAAATTGGCAGCAGGTGCCCGATATGCAAGCTATCTGCTGTTGGATCAAAGCCTGAGTACAGGCGGATTTTTTCTTCGTTCAGCTGTTTATTTAGTCCTTCTTCATCCGTCATTTGCTGAATCAATCCGCGGAAGGATAAGTCTTCAAGTAAGTTTGTCATGAGATAAAGCTCCTTTTTTAATAAAATAAAAACGCCCCTTCGTGTAAACGAAGGGACGATTGATTATCGCGGTACCACCCTACTAATAAGAGCATACATACAGCTTTTTGCTCTTATCACTTTGCCTGATAACGGATCAGGTCCGTTCTTTCACTACTGAAAGCCTGAGGCGGCTTTGTTTGCAAAAGCGGTTCATGAGTGTATTCGATATATCCGTCTGTGCTGATTTTCACCGGCCATCAGCTCTCTGGAACGTAGGGATATTCTACTTGTCTCAATCTTTACCTTTTCATATGAAGCTATATCATTTTTAACATAAATAAAATCCCGTGTCAACGGCACCTTTTAATCCTCCATCGTTGACAGGTCTCCGGCCGGAAGATTCAACTCCCACGCCTTCAGCACACGCCTCATGATCTTACCGCTCCGTGTTTTTGGAAGCTTATCCTTAAATTCAATTTCACGCGGAGCGGCATGGGCTGCAAGGCCTTGTTTGACAAATTGGCGAATGTCTTCTTTCAGTTTATCAGACGGTTCAAACCCTTCTCTGAGAGCGATAAAGGCTTTAATGATTTCCCCGCGCACCGGATCAGGTTTTCCAATGACACCCGCCTCCGCAATTGCCGGATGTTCGACAAGCTTGCTTTCCACTTCAAATGGCCCGACTCGCTCACCGGAGGTCATGATGACATCGTCCACTCTGCCTTGGAACCAAAAGTACCCTTCATCATCCATGTAGGCAGAATCGCCCGACACATACCATCCGCCCGGCATAAAATAAGAGTCGTATTTTTCAGGGTTGTTCCAAATCGTGTGCATCATAGATGGCCAGCCCTTTTTAATAGCAAGGTTCCCCATTCGATACGGAGGAAGCTCGTTCCCCTGATTGTCAACGATTGCTGCTTCTACACCGGGAATCGGTTTTCCCATCGAGCCTGGTTTTATGTCCATGCAAGGATAGTTGCAGATCAGCTGCCCGCCCGTTTCTGTCATCCACCATGTATCATGAATCCGTTGATTAAAGACTTTATGCCCCCATCTGATCACTTCCGGATTTAAAGGTTCACCGACACTCAGCACATGGCGGAGTGAAGTCAGATCATATTTGGCAGCCATATCATCTCCGGCTCCCATCAGCATTCGAAAGGCAGTCGGCGCGCTGTACCAGACGTTTACGCCAAGCTGCTCAATCGTGCCATACCAGCTTTCCGGGCTGAATCGTCCGCCGACTATGACATTTGTCGCTCCGTTCAGCCACGGCGCAAAAATCCCGTACACCGTTCCAGTCACCCAGCCTGGGTCAGCCGTGCACCAGTAAATGTCCTCTTCCTTTAAATCAAGGACCCATTTTCCTGTCTGATACTGCTGAATCATCGCCTCATGGACATGAAGCACACCCTTTGGCGTACCCGTAGATCCTGATGTATAGTGAAGCAAATAGCCGTCTTTTTTGTCCATCCATTCAATGTCCAGTCTTGTGCTCTCATGTTTAGCCGCTTCATCATAATCAATGATGTTTGCTCCGCTCTTTTCAGCCCGGCCGCCGACTATGAATATACGCTGTAAATCAGGCAGCTTGTCAACCGGAATCCTTTCCAAAAGCTCAGGCGTCGTGACAACAACCTTTGCCTCGCTGTTTTGAAGCCGGTCCTTAACAGCCCCCTCCATAAACGCTTCAAATAACGGCCCGGCGATTGCGCCGATTTTGATGGCACCTAGCATAATAAAATAAAGCTCGGGTGATCTCGGCATAAAAATAAAAACGCGGTCCCCTTTTTCCACATTTCCATACCGTCTCAGCACATTCCCGGCTCTGTTTGTTTCTTCTTTCATTTCTTTAAATGTGTATTTTTCATCCCGCTTTGCGTCCTTATAATAAAGCGCAACTTTGTTTTTTCGAAAAGATTCGGCATGACGGTCTATCGTTTCATAAGCCGCATTCAATTTCCCTGTCTTATGCCAAGAGAAATGTTTCTCTGCTTCGGACCAATCAAATTGCCGATACGTTTCTTCATAGTTTTTTAAATTATGATCCCCCTCTATTGCTGGCAACGCTTTCAAATTCATGTCCAAACATCCCCCTTTGCTGAAGTTGTCACATTTATTATAGTATATATTCATACTCTTCTCAATTTTTAAAATATAAACCATGTTGAAAACGCTTTATAATTTGTTATTCTTAAAGGAGGCATGTATTTTTTATAGAAATTGATGGGACGGTGAATCAGTGGAACATCATAAAACATATCACTCTGCAAACATCAAAACAGCAACCGGCTCCTTACTGATAGAAGGCCCTGTCTCTCCAGAGGAATTGGCAGGTTATGAGTTTCATAAGGATTTGACCGCATTTCGGCCGCCCCGGGAACAGCATGAAGCATTAGTCGATATTGCTGGCCTTCCTGAGGGACGCATTATCATTGCCAGAGACGGCCAAACCATTGTCGGCTATGTGACGTATTTATACCCTGATCCGCTCGAAAGGTGGTCAGAAGGAAATATGGAGGATTTGCTTGAGCTCGGAGCCATTGAGGTGGCGCCGGCATACCGGGGATGTTCTGTCGGAAAAACGCTTCTGACCGTCAGTATGATGGACGAACAAATGGAGAACTACATTGTGATGACGACAGAGTACTACTGGCATTGGGATTTAAAAGGGATGAAAAAAGATGTGTGGGAGTACAGAAAGATCATGGAGAAAATGATGAACGCAGGCGGATTGGTCTGGTTTGCAACCGATGAGCCCGAGATCAGCTCCCATCCTGCGAACTGCCTGATGGCGCGCATCGGAAAAAACGTCAGCCAGAAATCAATTGAACAATTTGACAGGCTCCGTTTTTATCACCGTTATATGTATTAACTGACACTGACAAAGGGGAAAAGATAATGATTGTTGAGCAAATCATGGAAAAGGATGTCATCACATTAACGAAAACGGATACGCTTGAAACAGCAATACACAAGCTGAAGGAATTTCATATCAGGCATTTGCCTGTTATTAACGAAGACCGCCATGTAATTGGGATGATTACAGACAGAGATATGAAACAGGCTAGCCCCAGCATTTTTGAAGAAAGCAAACGCAGCCGTTTTCTCACACGAAGCGTTGAATCAATTATGAAAAAAGACGTAGTATGCGCCCATCCGCTTGATTTTGTTGAAGAAATATCAGCAGTCTTCTACGAGCATGGCATTGGCTGCCTTCCTGTCGTGCAGCATCAAAAATTAATCGGCATTCTGACAAAAACCGATTTGCTGCGGACTTTTGTAAAGCTGACAGGCGCTGACCAGCCCGGATCGCAGATTGAGATAAAAGTAAATGACATCACAAAGAGCCTCGCCGATATCAGCAGCCTCTGCCAAAGACTTCAGGTAAAAATACTGAGCGTTCTTGTCTATCCTCATGACGATTCCGGCGCAAAGGTGCTTGTATTCCGTGTCAAGACGATGAATCCGCTGCCGTTTTTGCAGGAATTGCAAAAAAACGGGCATCTCATCGTATGGCCGTCAGAGCATAGGGATCAGCTATGAGGGACAGTGTGTTCATTTATTCTCCCTCTTATCAGACCTATATGTTTCACCAGGAGCACCCCTTTAATCAGCAACGTGTTCTCCTGACATATGATTTGCTCAAATCAATGGATGCCTTTGACGAGGGAGATATCGTCAGTCCGCGGCTTGCGGCGGAAGATGAGCTGGCTCTCGTTCATACGGACGATTATATTCAGGCAGTAAAGCTTGCCGGCGCCGGAAAACTTCCAGCCGAAGAAGGGGAAAGCTATGGGCTCGGTACGGAAGATACACCTGTCTTTGCAGGCATGCATGAAGCGGCCTCACTATTAGTCGGCGGCACCTTAACGGCTGCGGATTATGTCATGTCAGGGCAAGCACTGCATGCTGCCAACCTTGGGGGAGGCTTGCACCATGGGTTTCGCGGAAGGGCTTCAGGATTTTGCATATATAACGACAGCGCTGTAGCGATTCAATATATTCAGAAAAAATATCAAGCCAGGGTGCTGTATATTGATACGGACGCCCATCACGGAGACGGTGTGCAATTTGCATTTTATGATAACCCCAACGTCTGCACCCTGTCCCTTCATGAAACGGGACGGTATTTATTCCCAGGAACCGGTCAGATTCAGGAAAAAGGAAGCGGAAAAGGCTACGGATATTCCTTTAATATCCCGCTTGATGCTTTTACGGAGGATGATTCATTTATTGAGGCTTACCAGACAGCAGCTTCAGAAATCGCCGCTTATTTTCAGCCGGATGTGATTATCAGCCAAAATGGCGCTGATGCCCATTACTACGATCCGCTGACTCATTTGTCGGCAACGATTTCCATTTACAATGAAATTCCGCGGCTTGCTCACGCACTAGCGCATCAATATTGCGGCGGAAGATGGATCGCCGTCGGAGGAGGCGGATATGATATTTGGCGTGTGGTGCCCCGTGCCTGGGCCCGAGTATGGCTTGAAATGAAAGGAATCGATCCGGGACATGACATACCACCTGAATGGATCGCAAAATGGCAAAAGCAATGCCCAGTCACCCTTCCGTCCAGCTGGAGCGACCCCGCCGATTTATATCCGCCGATTCCACGCAAGCCAGAAATTACAGAAAAAAATGCCCAAACGGTCAGCAAAGCGTTATATGCGATACGATCAGAGCGTCAGGAAAAAACAAAATAAAAAAACGACCTTCACGAAGAGGTCGTTTTTGATTTTTTGATGACGATTTCCACACGCCGGTTTTCCTTCATATGTTCATTTGTTTTGTTATCCTTTACAGGCTTTGTATCTGCATATCCAACAGCGATAAACCGTTTCGACGGGAGTTTCTCTTTTGATGTGAAGTATTGAATGACCCCGCTTGCCCGTGCTGCAGATAGCTCCCAGTTGGACGGATACCTGTACGTTGAGATATTTCGGCTGTCTGTATGGCCCTCCACTTGAATATCATTTGGAATAGACTGAAGAAGAACTGCAATTTGGTGAAGAAGCGTTTCGGCATTATTCAACACGTCAGCCTCACCCGAATCAAATAGCACCGCTTCCTGAAGAACGAGCACAACCCCTCGTTCATCCCGCTTTGCTGTCATTTTTGACTTTAACTGATGCTCTCGAATGTATGTATTTACTTTTTGCAGCAGTTGATCCTGCTGATTCTCTTGCTTTTTCGCATTGGCTGACGGCGTGTCTTTTTGATCGATGGCTGTTTGGTCTGGCTGAAGCCCGCTGCCATCCTTTTGGATCGAGTTCACCGCTGCTTTAAATTTTTGCAGATCAATCTGCGACATCGAAAAAAGTAAAATAAAGAACACAAGAATCAGCGTAATCAGATCTGTAAAGGTTACCATCCAGCCGGAGGATGACTGATTGTTTTTCCTGCTTCCATTCCTTCGTACAAAGCGCTCTCTTCTAAGCTTCATGTACAGATCCCTTTTTTGTCTTGACTTGATTAGGCTGCTTCCGCCATTCTTCCCGAGAGCTGAAAACGACGAGCTGGCTTTCCAGATTGCGCGGATTTTTTCCGGATTGTATCCCGATGATGCCTTCCACCATTACCTGTTTGATGAAAATTTCACTCTCTGTTTTTTCTTCAAGCTTAGCCGCAATCGGATTAAATACCATGTTTGCCAACAATGAACCGTATAAGGTCGTCAAAAGTGCAACGGCCATATTGGGTCCAAGCATATCAGGGTCATTTAAATTTTTGAGCATCAGCACCAGCCCGACTAGTGTCCCAATCATGCCCCATGCCGGAGCGAATTCTCCCGCTTTTTCAAAAACGCGGCGCCCTTTGCGGTGCCGTTCCTCCATTGCTGCAATTTCTGAATCCATGACAAGCCGAATCGTTTCTTCATCCCAGCCGTCAACCGCCAGAAGCAGCCCTTTTTTCAAGAATGGGTCTCTGATTTCTCTGGCGTGGTCATCCAATGATAAAAGCCCATGTTTTCGCGCATGGTCGGAAAGGGAAACGAAGGTTTTCACAAGGTCCTTTACATTGTCTTCCTGGCGGATAAATGCCTGCTTTAACACAGTTGGCGTTTTTTTTAGCTCCCTCGGCGGAAAACTGATAAAAACAGCGGCGCAAAGCCCTCCTGTTACGATAAAGAAAGAAGTCAGATCTAGAAAAGAGCGGAAACCGCTTACTCCCGATCCGGAAATAATTCCAATTACAATAATAATCGTTCCTAACACAAAACCAACAGGTGTAAGATAATCAAAACGTTTCATCATTTCTCCTCACTCATACGAAAAAAGCAAGAATTCACCTTAGAGGTGAAGCTTGCTTTCTTGTTTTTCTTATGACTTGGTTGACTGTCTTAACTCTATACGATGCGGCAATTCGACAATATGCTCTTCCACCGGCTCTTTATTCATGAGCTTTGTCAGCAGTCTCATCGCAACCGCGCCAATATCATACGTCGGCTGAACTACTGTTGAAAGCTGCGGTCGAACCATCAAGCTTAATCTCGTATTATCAAAGCCGATAATGTCGAGATCCTCAGGAATGGATAAGCCTTGATCCTGTGCGGCATGTATAATGCCGAGCGCCATTTCATCAGTTGCAGAAAGAATCGCTGTCGGCTTTTTGTCCAGGCTCATGAGATGCTGAAGCGCCTCAAGTCCGGAATCATACGTGTAATCACCTTCAGCAACAAATTGTTCATTAAACGGAAGATTCGCCTCTTCAAGCGCCCGTTTGTAGCCTTGCAGTTTCTTTGAGCGGTTGATCGGTTCTGTCATCGGGCCAGAAACAAATGCAATATCAGTGTGCCCCTTATCAACCAAAAGCTTCACCGCGTCATAAATCGCCTGCTCGTAATCAATGGCGACTGATGGTGTTTCACCTTGTTCCTCAACAGAAGCAGCAAGCACAATCGGCACTGGGGAACGCTTAAATTCCGCTACATGCTCGTCCGTAATGTTTCCGCCCATAAATACGATGCCGTCGACCTGTTTGCCGAGCATTGTGTTTAATAAGTGCAGCTCTTTCTCCAAGTTTTGGTCAGAGTTGCTCAAAATGATGTTATATTTATACATTGTCGCGATATCTTCAATTCCTCGCGCAAGCTCTGAATAGAAAATGCTTGAGATATCAGGAATGATGACACCTACAGTTGTTGTTTTTTTGCTTGCAAGCCCTCTTGCCACCGCGTTTGGACGGTAGCCGAGACGGTCAATGGCTTCCAAGACTTTTTTTCGCGTTGTCGGTTTTACATTCGGGTTGCCGTTCACGACACGGGAAACGGTTGCCATGCTTACATTAGCTTCTCTCGCTACATCGTAGATCGTAATATTGCTCATCCTAAAACCACTCCTTTTACTGGATACACTTATCCTTATCTATAGCATAAACACTTTATGTAGAGAAATGTCATAATGTCCGAATTTATGTCGTTTATGATTTGTAAGCGTAAGTCAGTAGTGTACATTATTTTTCATTATTCATCAAATTTAATTACTTCTCATGAAATTATACACGTTTTTATAGATGATGAAAACGTATACTTGAGTTTTATAATTAAATAAACGAGAAAGCGCAAAAAAAGGCCGCATATGCGGCCTTTTGTATTGATCTCATTCCATTAGGCGTTGACTTTCACCATTGGTTTCAGTTCATTTAGCCATTTTTCAAATTCAGGGATTGCCATTTGCTGAGCAGAGTCAGAAAGTGCGACTGATGGATCAGGGTGAACCTCTGCCATAACGCCGTCAGCACCGATCGCTAAAGCGGCTTTAGCTGTCGGAAGAAGGAGGTCACGGCGGCCTGTTGAATGTGTCACATCAACAAAGACCGGCAAATGTGTTTCCTGTTTCAGAATTGGCACAGCTGAAATATCGAGCGTATTTCTCGTCGCTGTTTCGTATGTTCTGATACCGCGCTCACAAAGAATAATTTGATCATTGCCTTGTGCCATAATGTATTCAGCTGCATTGATGAATTCCGAGATCGTTGCAGCAAGTCCGCGTTTCAGTAGGACAGGTTTTTTCACGGAACCTGCAGCTTTGAGCAATTCAAAGTTCTGCATATTACGCGCACCGATCTGAATCACATCAATATAATTAAGCGCTTCTTCAATATGCGCCGGAGTTACGATTTCACTGATAACAGCCAGATCAAATTCGTCCGCTACACGTTTTAAGATTTGGAGTCCTTCTACACCGAGGCCCTGGAAATCGTATGGGCTCGTACGAGGCTTAAAGGCTCCTCCGCGAAGAATTTTAATCCCTTGTTTTTTAGCAGCCGCAGCCACTTCTGCCACCTGCTCATAGCTCTCAACCGCACATGGTCCGACGATAAATCTTTGCTGGCCATCTCCGACTTTTTCACCTTTAATATCAACGATTGTATCTTCAGGTTTTTTCTTACGGGAAACAAGCAACGCTTTGCTGTGGTCTTCCTCCTGAAGCTCTAAACCTGCTTTAAAGATTTCTTTAAAAATGTGCTGGATAGTAGAATTTTCGAACGGTCCGTCATTGTTTTCAATGATTTTATTTAACATTTTACGTTCTCTGACAGGATCAAAGCGATTGACACCCTGCGCTTCTTTCGCTTTACCGATCTCTTTCACAACATTTCCGCGCTGGTTGATTAATTTTAATATTTGCAAATTTAATTCGTCTGCCTGCTGCCTTAGAAGCTCTAACTCTGTGTTGCTCATTTTTTTCATCCTTTCCCTGCACATTCATTTTTTATTTTGTAGTTAACATGCATCTTACTATAAGTAAAACCAAATGGAAATACTGAAATACAAAATTTTTAAAAAAGTCTACTTTATTACCCAAACGCTTTTAAGTGATAAAGTAATGTATGATGCTATCGTACATGATGTGACGAAAATGATCAATAGTTTTTTCAAAAAAAAAAAGCGCCAGATCATATCTGGACGCTTTTTTTCTAGGACAGATGCTGCTCAATCGCCGCTTCTGTAATTTGTGAATGTGAGGTATGCCACTTTACTTCACCGTTTTGGATCACGAAAACTTGAGGGCTTTCGTGCTTGACTCCGTATGTTTCTGCGATGAAATTTGATAGAGGCCGTGCCTCTTGTACTTGCAGATAGTAAGCCGGCACTTCTTCATGCTGATTTGCAAAGGCATCAAATTCGTGAAATGCGGCTTGGCTGATCGGGCATGTTAAGCTGTGCTTAAAGAACAAGAAAGTGCCTTCCTTTTCTGCAATACGTTTAAACTCTTCCTCAGATTGGATTAGCTGTTTTGCCATTAGTCAAGTCTGCTCCTTCCGGGCTCAGCGGTTGATGTGCTCGGCCTGTTTTTGTGCATCTTTCAGCTCGTCTTTTACGTCTTCTTTCGTTTGGAGGACTTGATCTTTTGCTTCGTCAGCCGCCTGCTTCGCTTCGTTTTTCATATCTTGCATAGCAGCTGATGACTCGGTATTGGCAGAATTTGAACGGTCTCTTAAATCTTTGACCTTGTTCATGATTTGTCCTGACTGATCTGCAACAAGCTGCGTGATGTTAGATGTTTTGTCTTTTGCAATGCTGACATATTGAGTGCCTTTTTCTTTTGCATCTGCCGTCATTTTATCTGTTTTATCCCGCAGAGCGACAGCTTGATTTCCGAGATCGTCGCGAAGTTCTTTCCCAGATTTAGGTGCTAGGAAAAGCGCAGTGGTGGCTCCGATGATTCCTCCGATTAAAGTACCGATTAAAAAATCTTTACTATTAATTCCATCTTTGCTCATCATTATTCCTCCTCAAAGTGTTTTTCTCTCTTAAAGAGCTGATTTTTTCTTTTGCTTCCACTTCTCCCAAATTTCCATCGCTGCTTGGCTCCAGGTAACAACCTGATTGATTTTATCTTGGTTTTCTCTCACTGATGCCGATACAGAACCAGCCGCCTGCTTCATTGATGTATTGAACTGCTGTACAGAGGTTCCCACCCCTTGAACAGCATGAACGACCGTGTTCAGCTTTTCTGATTTTTCCTGAATGTCTTCAGCCAAGCGGTTGGTCTTATGTAAAAGCTCGGCAGTTTCAGTGGTAATGCCTTTCATTTGTCCCTCCAGCCCTTCGAGCGTGGATGCGACATGTTTTAATGTCAGCTGCAGTGACTTTAATGTTTTAGACAAATAGATCACTAAGACAAGAAATGCTACAGCGATTAATGCAACGCTTAAATAAAGAATGATTATCATCTTAGGCCTCCTTGCTGCAGGATATACTGCTGTTTACCCGTTTTGTAAAATCATAAACATATGTGTTGGGCTGTATACATATTATTCTCCATTCCAGTTGAAAATCCTTTAAGAGGATTTCTCTTCAGATAAATAAAAAGCAGTGAGATCACTGCTTTTTATTATGCCATGACGTTTTCGTAGGCTCTCATATATTTTTGAATATCTCCTGCTCCCATAAAGATAAGAACGGCTTTATCATGAGCTTTTAAAACAGATGTATCATCTTCTTCAATCAGCTTGGCATTATTAATTTTTCCCTGCAGGTCGCCAATCGTCAGCTTCCCTGCGTTTTCCCGGGCTGACCCGAAGATATCGCATAAATACACACAGTCTGCCGCACTCAGGCTATCTGCAAATTCATCAAGGAATTGCTGTGTCCGCGTAAATGTATGAGGCTGGAATACCGCAACGATTTCACGATCAGGATATTTCTGTCTTGCCGCCTCAATCGTCACTTTTATTTCTGTCGGATGGTGAGCGTAGTCATCAATTAACACTTGGTTTCCGAGCTGTTTCTCATTGAATCTGCGTTTCACGCCGCCAAATGATTTGAGGCCATGCTTAATAACACTGGCGTCAATTTCTTCATAATGGCACAACGCGATGACCGCCAATGAGTTCAATACATTATGATGGCCGTACGCAGGAATATAAAATGTGTCATAGAATGTATTGCGGACAAAGACATCGAAAGTTGTCCCTTCTGTACTTTTTACGATGTTTCTCGCTTGAAAATCATTTTCTTCTCCCGTGCCGTAATAAACGACAGGCACGTTTGCATGGATTTTCGGCAGATACTCATCGTCACCGCAGGCAATAATGCCTTTGTTAACTTGAAGAGCCATCTCCTGAAAAGCGTCAAACACATCGTCAATATTTGAGAAGTAATCAGGATGATCAAAATCAATATTCGTCATAATTGCATAGTCAGGCTGATAGCTTAAGAAATGACGGCGGTATTCACACGCTTCAAATACGAAGTATTCGCTGTTTTCATTTCCTGCGCCTGTTCCGTCCCCGATTAAGAAAGACGTTGGCTTTGCGTTTTGGATGACGTGAGCCAGCAGCCCCGTAGTTGACGTTTTGCCGTGCGCACCAGTAACCGCGACACTGGTGAACTTTTTCATATAGTCACCTAAAAACTTATGATAACGAATCACCGGAATTCCGTCAGACAGCGCTTTTTCAATCTCAGGATGCGTGTCTGGGAATGCGTTTCCAGCGATAACTGTCATGCCGGGTTTGATGTTATCCGCGCTAAAAGGAAGAACGGTGATGTTTCTCTTTTCAAGCGCCGTTTGTGTGAAAATGAATTTTTCGATATCCGATCCTTGGACAGTATATCCATTATCATGAAGTATTTGGGCAAGCGGACTCATACCCGTCCCTTTTATTCCAACAAAATGATAAACAGTCATAATTGTACCTCCAACAAACGTCTATCTGTTCCCCAGTATATGACGTTCATTTCAATTTGCGACCGCGGCGGCTGAAAAGCCGCCTGCGGCGTATCCTTATATTTTTTGTTATGTTCAGTATCCGGTTATTTCTTTCCGATTAAACCTGAATGTCACAATTTCTATGCCCATCTGCTGTAAAGCGGCATAGGTGTTTAATGATCTATCCATTATCATACCATGTTTGCTGTGAAAATGAACCTATATTATTCGTTTATTAAATCACTTGCAGTGATCAGCACCTCTCGAGGCTTGCTTCCTTTCGCTTCAGAGATCATACCTTCTGCTTCCATCATATCAATCAGCCTTGCAGCCCGATTATATCCGATTCTGAATCTTCTTTGCAGGCTTGACGTGCTTGCACTGTTTTGCTCAACAACAAATTCACACGCCTCATAAAACAGTTCATCCTCTTCCTTTAAGGCAGAGCCTTGTCTGACCAATTCTTCTTGTTCAAACAAATAAGCTGGCGGCAGCTGGTTTCTGACATGGGAAACAACACGGTCAATTTCTCGGTCCGATACAAAGTTGCCTTGAAGACGGACCGGTTTTCCAGAACCGTTCTCTAAAAAGAGCATGTCTCCTTTACCGAGAAGTTTTTCCGCACCAGCCATGTCAATGATTGTTCGGGAATCAACCTGGCTGGAGACAGAAAACGCAATTCTCGTCGGGATATTCGCTTTTATCAGACCGGTAATGACATCGACTGACGGACGCTGAGTCGCGACAAGCAAATGGATTCCGCAGGCTCTTGCTTTTTGAGCAATCCGGGCAATGCTTTCTTCTACATCATTTGGAGCTACCATCATCAGATCCGCAAGCTCGTCAATGACCACAACTAAATACGGCAGTTTTTCGCCCGTTTGGTGATCTGAGGTTAATTGATTAAAACGGTCAATATCGCGAACACCGGAATGGGCAAACAGTTCATAGCGCCGCTCCATTTCCTCAACAACCCATTTTAAAGCAGCTGTGGCCGCTTTGGCGTCTGTAATGACAGGGCTGACGAGGTGAGGAATCTTGTTGTAAGGCGCAAGCTCCACCATTTTCGGATCAATCAGCAGCACCTTCACTTCACTCGGATCAGCTTTATAAAGCAGACTCACTAAAATAGTATTGATGCACACGCTTTTTCCCGATCCTGTAGCTCCGGCGATAAGACCGTGCGGCATTTTTTTCAGATCAATGACAACAGGATTCCCCGAAATATCCAATCCGAGTGCTGACGTAAGCGGTGATGTGCTCGTCCTGAAAGCGGAACTGCGAATCATCTGGCGCAAATCAACCACCTTGCTCGTACGGTTCGGCACTTCAATTCCGATCGTGTTTTTCCCCGGAATCGGCGCCTCAATTCGAATATCTTTTGCGGACAGGCTGAGTTTAATGTCATCAGACAGATTGGTGATTTTATTTACCTTTACACCCGGTTCAGGGTGTACTTCAAATCTTGTGACTGACGGCCCTTGCGTTACATGAACCACATTGGCCCGAACGTTAAAGTTTTTCAAAGTTAAATCAAGGAGCTGACGCTGCTCTTCTATCCACGCAGCATCGTCCTGAACTTGTGCTGGCGGCACATCAAGCAGTGAGACATTCGGGAACACATAGCTTCCGCGGCGCTCCCCTGCTTTTTGCTGTTTATGCGTATCGCTTTTCAGCATCATAACATTAAAAGGAACAGACGGTCCCTTCTGAAGTGCCGGACTTCGTTTAGGATTGTCACCAGACTTCTTTGCTCTGTTCTGCTGTTCTGCTGTAGCCGTGCGTCTTTCTGCCGCAGGGTTTTCATTCGCCGCAGAATAGGATGGAGAACCCTCTTCTGTGCTATGTTCCGGTTGTGAATCAACTTCTAACTGGGCCACGGATGCTTCAGGCTGGTTGTTTTCCTCTATCATTTGAGCTGATGCAGCTTCCGGAATGCTTTCTTCGTGAACAGCTGTATCGCTGTCTGACTGTTCCTCTGCTTCTTGCAGGGCTTCTGGCACAGCCTCTTCCTCGTATCGTTCATTATGCACAAGAGGCTTTTCATGCTCATGGATTTCCATTTGTTCTGCTGGGTCTGACAAGGTGTCAGCAGTTTCTGGATCAACCTTTTCACGAACGTTGCCTTCGTTGGCTGACGGCTCTTCTTCCTCAGTTCCAGCACCTGTCACAGTCTCTTCCCCATACCGCTCATCGGGCAAGAAATGCTCTTCCTTTTCAGTTGTTTGTTTAGTTGAGACGGTGTCAGCAGTTTCTAGTACAGCTTCTTCATGGGCATTTCCACCGTTGGCTGACAGCGTTTCTGCCTCCATTCCGGCACCTGTCACAGTCTCTTCCCAAGATGTTTCTTTGTGCAAGAAAGATTCTTCCTGCTGATCAGTCATTTGCTCTGTTTCTTCTGACGGCATCTCAGCAGCTTTTGGAGCCATTTTTTCTCCAGCGGTTCCTTTTTTGTCTGACAGCTCCTCTGCTGAGTGCTTTGCCATTGTTTCATTCGTACTTTTTTGGACGCCAGAAGGCTCTTCATCCAATCGATCATGTGAAAAGAGGGGTTCCTTCTGTTGCTGCTGCGGCCGGTCCGGCATCGAATAGCTGCGTTCGCGTTCGATTTCTTCTGAAAGCAGTGTTACCTTCTCTTCTACAGGTTCCGGCTTTTTTTGCTCACCTTTTTTTTCCGCAGATTGTTTCGGCATGTCCTTTTTCACAGATGGTTTTTGATTAAATCCATATACAGGCGAAGGGATATTTGTCGGTTTAAACGGTTTCTTGGCCGGCTCTGATTTTTCATATGTACGGTGCTCTTTTTCATTATTTGTGCGGTCTCTGTGCTGAGCAGCTCCCGAACGAGGCGCGGCTTGTGGTTCCTCCGATGGCGGGCGGCGCCTTCTCAAATCATTTTTTTGGTATCCGTCAGGCACAACCGGAAAACGGAACTTGCCTTTTGGATATTCGTAATATATTTTAGGATCTTCCAATCGTTTTAATTGTCCTTCGGAGTGATGCGATTCTTGCTGTTTCGGAACTTGAGCGGGTTTTGTCTCCCGTTCAGCATCCTCTTCACTCTCTCCTAAAAACAAATCAAAAAATTTATGAAGCCAACTCATAAGTCATCTCTAACTCCCTTATAGTTTTCTGGGACGATTTTTAGTATACCACTGCTTGTCGGCCCAGAAAAGATTAAGCTTTCAGCAAAACAAAGCCGCTAAACAAGAGCTTAGCGGCTTTTTTTACATGATTCGATTATTTCGGCATATTTATGGGAGTCTAAAATTGAAATGCGTCTCCAGCCTCATGGTCTCCTTCTAACACAAGGATTCCTTTTTCAGCAGGAGCGTCAGGCAATGCAAGCTCTTTTGCGGAGCAGATCATTCCGCTGGACGGTACGCCTCGAAGCTCAGCATCCTTGATGACAAGCCCGCTCGGCATCACAGCGCCGACTTTAGCAACAACAACTTTTTGGCCTTGGTCAACATTAGGCGCGCCGCAAACGATCTGAAGTGTTTCGTCCCCTACATTGACTTTACAAACGCTTAGTTTATCAGCATTCGGATGTTTTTCTTTTGATTCAACATATCCGACGACAAACTTTGGCGATAAATCAACGACTAATGTTTCTACAATGCCGTTTCTGTTTAACGTTTCATTCACATCTTGAACGAATGCTTCTGAAAGGGCAACAGGGCCGTTTTCATCAATGGTTAAGTATGAAGACGCGTTAAAGATGTTAAAACCCGTCGTTTCATTTGTTTCGCTATTGAAAATTTTGACGACGTCGCCGTATTTTTCATAGCCTACTTGCTCGCGCGTTACGTCTTTTAGAGAGATCAGAAGTGTATCTCCCACACCTTCTTTATTATAAAAAGCGTTCATAAGTAAAAAATCCTTTCTAATCCTTTTTCGGACGGCTTTTTGCCAAGATAAACACCGGCTCCAGCTTTCCTTCATTATATAGGAAAGAAAGCGCCGTAATCGGAACGGTGCCGCCTGCAAAGAAGCTCATCGACATTTGTCCTAAAATATCATACCCTGATTCATTCCGAATGTCAGCAAGTATCAGAACGTCCTGATGCGGAACAGAGATCGCTAGCTCACCTTTAGCATTTTGTTTATACTCATTTAAAATCGCTTCGTTCAGAATCCGGCTGGCGTCGTAACCGTCGTTTGCTCTGAAGAAGTAAAAGAGATTACCGGCAACTGTATCCTCTTTGACAACCGTCGGCAGGGAGCGGAGGTTAAACGCAGCCGTTTCTCTGATACGCTCCTTCGTCCAGTTTTCTTTCTCCAGCATGCGCTGATCAATTAAACGATAGGTTTTGCCCAGATCAAGAGCGTAATAAATTCTTGTTTCTGCGGTATGCTCGTCATAAATAAGCGGAATCTCTTCGCTAGACTTGTCCGGAAAAGAGGTTGAGCGGATGACCGGATAAATACGGCTTTCCTTCCCGGTTATTTCCTGCGACTTTCCTTCCATAGCTGCCATGGCTTCTGATACATAATAAACGATCTCGTCAATGGCTTCGTCTTTTTTCAGTTCCCATTTTGCAATAATCGGCGGCAGGTCAAGCGTAATTCCTTTTTTAGTTGTTTCATCCTCAACACGGAGGGTGTCTTTTTCTCTGTCAAATAAAAAGGAGCGATTCTCGTGCTGAAGGCGCTGTTTCAATATGTCTGACAGCTTCCTTGAGGTCATTTTCAAACCGGATATCCTCCTTTACGCTTTTGCGAGAGAGTCAGTTAAAAACTGTTCAATTTCTTCTTTTGTTTTACGGTCTTTGCTCACAAAACGATTCACTTCTTTTCCTTCATTAAACACAACAAAGCTTGGAATGCCGTAAATCTCCCACTCTGCGCATGTATCAATAAATTTGTCGCGGTCTACATAGTAGTAAGTGAATTCAGGAAAATCCGCTTCCAATTCGGGTAGAAAAGGCTCTACAAAACGGCAGTCCGGGCACCAGTCGGCAGAAAACATAAATACTGCCCAATCATCCTTTACCGCTTTTTCCAGTTCTTGCGTTGTCTCAATTTTTTTCATCACATATCCCTCCAGTTGTTTAAGTTCTTACATGTTAATTTATCGATACTCGTCCATTTGGATCATACCAAACTGCTTGCGGCAAAACCACTTATATGCAACGAATGAATATGTAAGATAAGCTTTCCCATTATCAATATCATATTTTATTTGCATTATCAAGCACGTTTCGTTTAACATTTTGTACATGAGGGTAAAATTGACAAATGGACATACATAAGGAGGGATCCCGTTTGGAGTTTATCGTCTATTTAGCCGGGGAAATCCACAGCAATTGGCGTGAGGAAATCAAGGAGAAAACGAAATCACTGAAGCTTCCGATTACGTTTGTCGGCCCGATGGAGCACCACGACCGTTCGGACAATATCGGAGAAGAAATCATGGGCGCTCAGCCAAACGCAGTCTATAAGGACGACAAGGCTTCTGATATCAATAATTTCAGAACGGCTGTCTTGATGAATAAAGCAGACTTTGTGATTGCCTTGTTTGGCGAAAAGTACAAACAATGGAACACAGCAATGGATGCTTCCTATGCTATCGCAAAAGGTAAACCCCTGATCATCATTCGTCCTGACTCGCTCCATCACCCATTAAAAGAGCTTTCAAACAAAGCGAATATTACCGTTGAAACGGTGAACCAAGCGATTAAAGCACTTTCCTATGTATTTGAAACAAAATAAGAAAAAAGCTTGCCGACAGGCTTACAGCCATGTTGGACAAGCTTTTTTTGCAGGTTTTACATATTTTCTTTAATCGCTTCAACCGTCTGTTTGTCACAGGCAGTTACGAGCTTTATCAGCATTTCTTTAGCGGCAGCGTAGTCATCAATATGAATAATAGACGCATTTGTATGAATGTAGCGGGAGCAGACTCCGATAACTGCTGACGGAACGCCGCTGTTTGAAATATGCACTCTGCCTGCATCTGTTCCGCCGCCGGAAACAAAGTATTGATATGGAATCTGATGCGTTTCAGCCATATCCAGAACAAATTCTCTCATTCCTCGGTGCATAACAGTTGTTCTGTCAAGGATGCGCAGCAAGAAGCCCTTCCCAAGCTGCCCAAACTGCTGTTTATCGCCGCTCATGTCGTTTGCCGGACTGGCATCAAGCGCGAAGAACAAATCCGGTTTGATCATATGAGACGCTGTCTGCGCGCCTCTTAAGCCGACTTCTTCCTGAACGGTTGCGCCAGCGTAAAGCGTATTCGGCAATTCTTTTCCTTGCAATTCCTTCAGCAATTCAATGCTCAATCCGCAGCCGTACCGGTTATCCCACGCTTTTGATAATATTTTCTTTTCATTGGCCATAATGGTAAACGGGCATACAGGGACGACCTGCTGGCCCGGTTTAATACCGATTTTGATGGCGTCTTCCTTATCATCTGCTCCGATATCAATCATCATATTTTTGATATCCATCGGACGGTTTCGCTGAGCATCTGTTAACAGATGCGGCGGTATGCTTGAAATAACCCCCGGAACCGGGCCGTTATCCGTTTGTATTTCCACTCTTTGCGCCAGCAATACCTGACTCCACCAGCCGCCGAGCGTTTGGAACCTCAGTAATCCGTTATCTGTAATGGATGTCACCATAAATCCGACTTCATCCATATGTCCAGCCACCATGATTTTCGGCGCGTCCTCTCCGCCTTTTCTGACTCCGAAAACACTTCCCAGTCTGTCCTGAACGATATCATCGGCATATTTGGCAAGCTCCTGCTTCATAAACGCACGGACCTGATGCTCATTGCCCGGCGCTCCGGGAAGCTGCGTCAGTGTTTGGAAAAGCGCTTTCGTTTCTTGATTCATGTTTTCCCCTCATTTCTATGTAGTTCTTTTATTTTATTAGAAAAAATTCTGTTTTCCAAGCACTCTGATTGAATCTGCTCAATGAGCCGCGTATCGCTTAACAGGATTTGGCGGTTTCTGTATAATGAAAGTACGATCAATCAGGAGGTGCTTTATTTTGAAATTGCGTCATCTTCTTTTAGGAGCAGGACTTGGAATTTGTACGGCTGTTGTTGTGAAACAATATGTGATGAAGCCTTATATTTCTTCAGAAAGAGCGCTTCGTATCGTAAAATCCGCTTTTAAACAGCGGGGGCCGATTGATGGATCATGGATCTACACCCAGCCGGAGCCCTACAATGTGAATGGGGAAACCGTGCAGGTGTACAAGACCGGTGTTACACGGTCAGCTTTTGGAGAACTAGAGCAATATGAAGTGATGGTGGATGCGAAAACGGGGAGAATTGTAGATGTCATTGATACAATCGCGTCTTAACACCGGACAAGCGTAAAAGAGAGGAGCCGCTGCCCATGCAGCGGCTCTTTATATTATATCGCTCGAATCGGTTTGTATACCGGATACCACATCGCGTCCTGCACAGCCTGAATGATGTCCTCAGGCTCTTCAGTGGCCACGCCTTCCTTAATGGCGGTTTTAGCAACTTCAACTGCAACCGTTGCCGATACAGTCCGTAAATCCTCCACCTTCGGAAGCATCGGTGCGCCAGGCACTCCAACATTGACCATACTTGCGATCGCACGGGCACACGCTTCAAACATGCTGTCTGTAATCAATTTTGATTTGGTGACAATTGTTCCAAGCCCAAGCCCCGGGAAGACAAGTGCGTTGTTGGCCTGTCCGATATGATACGTCACGCCGTTATAATCCACAGGCGGGAACGGACTCCCTGTCGTGATAAGCGCACGGCCTTCCGTCCATTCAATTAAATCTTGCGGTTTTGCTTCAGAAAGAGTCGTCGGATTCGACATTGGCAAAATCGCCGGCCGTTTTACGTGTGAAGCCATTTCTTTTACAATTTCTTCAGTAAATGCACCGGAAACTGTTGATGTACCGATGAGAATCGTCGGTTTCGCCTGACGGACCACCTCAAGGAGATCAATACCTCCGCCTTCTCCGTTTCGCTGATAATCTTTCACCTCATCAGCCTGACGGGCATAAGACTTTTGAAAATCAAGAAGCTGATCCATATCATCTGTTAACAGCCCGTTCCGGTCTATGCACCAAAAGCGCTGGTACGATTCTTCCTCACTAAGCCCCTCGCGCACCAATGCTTCACGCAGCTGTTCAGCAATTCCGATTCCGGCCGTACCCGCTCCGAATATCACGACTCTGTGATCCTTCAGCGGCACTTTTGATGCTTTTGCACAGGATAAAACTGCCGCAAGTGAGACAGCGCCTGTCCCTTGGATATCATCATTAAACGTACATACTTTATCTTTATAGCGTTTCAGGATGCTGCGTGCATTTTTCGCTCCGAAATCCTCCCAGTGAAGCAATGCATTCGGGAATGTCTCTCTCGCAAGTGAGACATATTCATCAATAAATTGGTCATAGCGTTCACCGCGGACTCTGGAATGCTGGTTGCCGACATAAAGCGGATCGTTCAGGAGACTCTCTTGATTTGTGCCCGCATCCAAAACGACAGCCAGCACTCTGCTTGGATCAATTCCCGCAGCTGCCGTGTATACTGCAAGCTTGCCAATTGATATCGCGATACCGCCTACTCCCCAGTCTCCGATTCCTAAAATCCCTTCCGCATCGGTTGCGACAATTAAATCAATGGCATCACTTTTATCTTTAAACTGTTTAAAGGCCTCTCTCATGCCTTCCGGATCATCGATTGACAGATAGAGCCCTCTCGGCTTCCTGTATTCATGGCTGTATCTCTGAATGGCCGTACCTACTGTCGGTGTGTATACAATCGGGAGCATTTCCCCTAAGTGATCATTTAACAAACGGTAAAACAGCGTTTCATTTCGATCGTGCAGTGCTGTCAAATAAACATTTTTACTTAAATCATCCGGCTGTGAGGAAAACTGTTCGTACGCTCTTTTTGCCTGTTCATCAATGGTCAATACCTTCGGCGGCAAAAAGCCATTTAATCCGAGCGCTTTTCTTTCCTCCTTTGTAAAAGCTACTCCTTTGTTCAAAAAAGGAACAGAGAGTACTTCAAGGCCTCTTAATGTTGTCTGAATTTCTCCTTCGTTCGTTACTTCGAATTGTTTCACCCTGCCTCTTCCTTTCTGAGCATAATTAGTACTAGGTTTGCTTTATTAGCCGGAAATCATGCAGGGTAAACATGAAAATATGCTATTGTTTCTTACGTTTGAGTGATTCTGTAATCCTTTCGTCCCCATCCCATTTCAGTGCGCGATATTCGGCATCATGATAAAAAATAAACCATGCGTCTTTTTCCGCTGCATACGCCTGCCACTTTTGCTTTTGCGGTATAGAGGTCATCGGATAATCATCATAAGCCAGCACCCATAATGGATTGCGGTGGGCGTGTGTCGGCATCAAATCCGCCATATGTACCGCGGTTTCACCCGCATCCTCACATACAAGAACACAGTGGCCGTCACTGTGGCCCCCGGTATGATGCAGTGTAACCCCCTCTGTTATGGTGCAGGTGTTTTCAAAGGTTTTCACTTGGCCGGCAACAGCCTCCCAGTTTTCTTTCCAGTAGGTATTTTTCGATCTGATATTCGGATGGCGCATTTCATACCATTCAACAGATGAAGCATAAATAACGGCATTTGGAAAAACCGGAACCAGTTTATCGTCTTCATATTCCGTCAATCCGCACGCATGATCAAAATGAAGGTGTGTCATGGCGATCACGTGAATATCTTCAACTGTTAATCCGAGCGCTGCTAATGATGTTTTTACATTGGATTCTTGAGTCACACCGTAGTTTCTTTTTTGTTTTTCAGTCAGCTTGCCGGACCCGATACCGGCATCGACGATCACGTTTTTCCCGTTCTTTTGAATAAGAATCGGATCTGTCCTTAGTTCAATCTGGTTTTTTTCATTGACTGGATATTTTTTTGCCCATAACGGCTTTGGAACAACACCGAACATGGCTCCTCCGTCCATGTGAGTCACCCCTCCGTCAAGCCATGTTAACGTCGTGTTTCCAATTTTCATCGTTTCCATTTTCATCCCCCCTGTCATCATCGTAGCAAACAGCGCATAAAAAAAACAGACTCCTGCGTCAGAGTCTGTTTTACGCTCTCCATTCAACTTCAGCCCGATAAATCGGCTGGCCGAGTGCTGAGAATTTTTCTTCATATTCTGTCATGATGTTATCTTCCATATCGCTGTTATGCAGATCAAGACTGACATATGTCAGCAGCAATCCGTATTCCGAGAAGCTTTTCAGCGAGTACTCAAACAGGCCGCGGTTGTCTGTTTTAAAATGAATCGCTCCGCCTTTCCCCATCACTTCTTCATATTTCTTAAGAAAATGGGAATACGTCAGACGGCGTTTTTCGTGGCGGTTTTTCGGCCAAGGATCAGAAAAGTTCAAGTACACCCTTTTGACTTCACCCGGCTCAAACACGTCTGTCAGCGTGTCCGCGTCTATATTCAAAAGCTTCACATTCGGCGCTTCGCTATCTTTTACTTTCTGGACAGCAGTTACAATGACGCTTTTAAATAACTCAATGCCAATATAATTAATGTCGGGATTTTGTTTGGCCATTCCGGAAATAAATTGCCCTTTTCCTGTACCGACCTCGATATGGATCGGATTGTCGTTGCCAAACACTGTATTCCATTTTCCTTTATAATCAGCAGGATTGCTGATGGCAATATCTGCGTTTTCAGCCAAAAAGTCATCAGCCCAAGGCTTGTGGCGCATTCTCATATGATTGACACCTCTATCTATTATTTCGACTAACAACATACCATGAATTAAAAAGACCCGCAAGCTTGTTTTTAAAGGTGTGCCTTCACATAAAAAAAGAGGTTCCCGTCTGTCGGAACACTCGTGTCTCATGCATAAAACCATCCTGTTTTGAACAATTTAACCCGTAAGATACTGAAGGGATGTGTACCGTTTTATGGGTTTAAATTACGAGAATCAAGTTGATCTATTGAAGGACATTTTGACTGACCATCAATTAGACTGCTGCGGAACCGTCGCCGAGTACGAACAGCTTGAACGTGTGATTAAATCGCTGATGGCAAACACCGAGATCGATTCACACTTAAAAAACGTGCTGGAAGATGTGTACCGATACAGCCAATCAGGAATATCGTCCAAATCCATCGACTCACACATACAAGAGCATCAGAACAGCTTGTCTCAATGGGTAGAGGAAATGGATTCATATTCCTGATTATTGAACAATTCGCTTCATCAGCATATGCAGTTCTTCCATTGCATCATGGAATTCTTTATCGTTTCCTTTGGATTTATGCCAGGCAATGTAAGTGATTGTTTCAGATAGCACATACCATGCCATTCTTAACCGAAGGCCTTCCGTTAACTCAATGCCGTACATGCCCAGCCAGCTCTCCCAAGCTGGCTTTTCAACGTAATGGTACAGCAATGGCCCTAGATCCATCGCCGGGTCAGCGATCATGGCGCCGTCCCAGTCAATTAAATACAGCTGGTTGTCTTCAGACAATAGCCAGTTATTATGATTGACATCACAATGGCAAACGACTTTCTCACCGAAATGCACTTCATGCAGATGATCTTCTAAATACGTAATCCCTTCTTGAATCAGCGGCGAAGTTTGCTGCACAGCAAATACAGCCTGTTTAAGCTGAGACAGCAGAGCCCCTGGATTCAGCGGTTCCTTTCCAAGTCTCTTCAGCATGTCCAGCAAGGCCTTTGATGTGTGTATTTTACGAAGCAATTCAGCAACGGACCGTCCGCTCATGTCTTTCGGCTTCAGCTCTCTGCCGGTCATCCAGTGCTGGGCCGTAATGACGTCCCCATTCTCCATCCGTTTTGTCCAAACCAGCTTAGGAACAATGCCTTCGGCGGATAAAACAGCTAAAAAAGGTGAGCTATTACGTTTTAAAAAAAGCTGCTGCCCGTTATGTTTCGCATAATATGCATCTCCTGTAGCTCCTCCGGCGGGGAAGATCTCCCAATCGCTACCTAGTAATTGTCCCAACCAGTTCATATCAATGTTCAACCCATCATTTCTTAAAATATTTTAGAATAAGGCCTATTCGTCTTCAGTGTATCCAGCGAATGCCTTTTTCGTAAGAATCGTATGAAAAATAAAAAAGACAGCTATTGAGAGTCTCATATGCTAATCAATAGCCGTCTTTTAAATTTTAGCGCTATAGCACAAACTTCGTCAAGCAAAACTCGTAAGATCTCATGCTAAATATAAGATAACCGTTCCGATGCCGTTTACAGCAACCGCTTTCTTGATTTCTCCCGGATCAGCGCAAAACCCGTCAGTATCACATAGAAGCCGGTAAGCCTTATCTTTCGGCAGCTGCCATGTAACAGAATCAGGGCTGGCATGATGGATGACAATGATTTCTTCCCATTCGTCGATCGCGCCGAGGCCAAACAGCCGGTATACAATAAGGTGCTCTTTGAGAGCCAGGCATTCAAGGCTGCGCTGAATATCCGCTGATGACGTAAGCCGGAATGCCGGATGCGCTTTTCTGAGCGAAATCAGCCTGCGGACATAATCAGCATCTTGCTTGAATGTTTCACGCCGCGACCAGTCCAGCTGGTTGATGCTGTCACTGGATTGATAGCTGTTTTCAACCCCCTGCTTCGTCCGGAAAAATTCCTGTCCGCTGTGAATAAACGGAACTCCCTGGGCCAGCAGAATGATTGCAGTCGCCAGCTTTTGCCGGCTTCTCTTTCGGCTGTCACTTTCTTGTGGAAGCGCGAGACTCATTTTATCCCAAAATGTGTGGTTGTCATGCGACTCGACATAATTGATAGATTGGCTCGGCGCAGACACAAGCGGAGCTGTCTCTTTCCATCCGGAAGATCCGGCAATCCCATGCATGACTGTTTCCGCTTTTTCGCCGTTCCCAAGGGCAAAACCCGCCGCCGCGATTTGAAAGGTATTCCCTTTAACAGCGTCGCGAAACGAATCATTAAAAAAACCGACGCCCGGCATTTTTGAGGCATTCGCCAATGTCGCTTTCTGATCAGGCGGCAGCGGTGTTGCCAAATCCCAGCCTTCCCCAAAGAGAAGGATTCCTGGCTTTACCTCAGATGCTTTTTCTTGTATATGAAGAACCGTTTCGATATCTAAAATGCCGAGCAGATCAAAGCGGAAGCCGTCGACATCGTATTCCTTGAGCCAATACATGACGCAATCCGTAATGAATTTACTCGCCATCCGCCTTTCTGAGGCGATGTCATTCCCGACGCCGGTGCCATTTGAAGGCATCCCGAATTGATCATGCCGGAAGAAATAACCGGGCACCGTTTTTTCAAAGGGCGAGTACTCTCTTTGGTATACATGGTTATAAACAACATCCAGGATGACACGCAGGCCATGCTGATGCAGGGTGTGAATCATTTGTTTTACTTCTGTGTTTCTTGTCTGAGGGTCGTGAGGATTGGAGGCATAGCTTCCCTCCGGGGCGAAAAAATGAAGCGGATTATAGCCCCAATTGTAGGCGGCAAGCGGGTTTTCTTCATCAACTCCGGCATAATCGTTTACCGGCAAAAGCTCGATATGGGTAACGCCAAGCTCTTTTAAATAAGAAAGTCCTGTAGAACTGCCATTTTTCGTTTGAGTGCCAGTTTCAGCAAGCGCCGCATATTCCCCCTTGTTCTTCATACCGCTGTTTTCATGAATGGAGAAGTCACGGATGTGCATCTCATAAATAATGGCATCAACGGGGTCTGAAAATGATGTAAGCGAAGGAGCCGAATTTGCTTGATCAGGGCGTAGCACGACCCCCTTCTCTCCGTTGACCGTCACAGCTTTTGCATACGGATCCACCGTTTCTGTCCATTCTAAATTGTTGCAGATCCGGTACACATACTCATAACCGTGCAGATCTCCAGCCACTGTAACGGCGTATACTCCATTTTCCATTCTTGTCATTTGGAACGTATGCCCGCTTTTTTCGGGATGTGACAGCTTGACGGCAGCTGACGTCGCAGCAGGAGCCCATACTCTAAATTCAGTATCATCCGAAGTGTAAACAGCTCCGAGCTCTCCGTCATAATAAAATGCAGCATCAAACGGATCCGTCCTGATCACCGCCCCGATTTGGAGATCCGTTTTTCCGCCACAGGATGCTTTGACATAATGCGTTTTCCCGAAAGTGACCGGCTGCTCAGCTACACATACATACTTGTATTTCCCTTCTATTTTCCATTCCTGAGTGACTGTCAGAGGAATTTCCCCTGTATCTGTCTCTAGCTGAAAAGGCGGCGTAAAGGAATCTTCTTGATCAGCAGGGATCAGAACCGTAATGATATTCATTTCATCAAAATACGCTTCAAAGCGGCGTTGGATACTGACCATCAGAATCTCTCTCCTCCAAAAACGTTTATGTTTTGATCCGTAACGGTGAGGGACTCGATGCCAGACGGAATGGGGTTGTACCCATGATTTCTCCGTCAGCATGGAACGGAATTTTGTCCTTCGTGTAAAACGTAATGTCTTTCGCTTTAAACATCGTCACGCCGTCCATTTTGGTGTGTTTTCCAAATGTCATCAAGCCTAAAAACCAATACTTCTTCAAAAACGACAGATTCTCAACAATGATGATATCAAATGCCTGTTCGCGCGGATTCGCAAGCGGGGCCGCCTTCATGCCGCCTCCGTAAAACGGATGATTGGAGACGACCGCAAACCAGACATGATGAAATTCCTGTGTCTCTCCTTCAATTGTACAAGCCAACGAAAACGGCTTAAAGGTAGCCGACGCGTACAAATGGGAAAGCGGATAGACAAGAAAGCGGAGGCGCAGAAAATGGATCGCCCGTTTTAATGGAAATTCCAATGCCTTTTTATTGACGTATGCGTCAAAGCCGATTCCGATATGATTCAAAAAATAAAGAACCTGCGATTTATCCTGAAGCAAATTAACGCTTCCTAAGTGAAACGTTCGCGTTAACGGACGCTTCAGCTGTCTGATTTCCTGAATCAGGTCTATTTTCTTAATGGAGAACCCTCTGGAAAAATCATTGTACGCGCCAGCCGGCACAAAACTCAGTTCGATATCATCAACATCTTTCAGTCCGTTGACGACTTCGTGCATCGTTCCGTCTCCGCCAATAACAATCAGGCGTTTCAGCTTATATTCCTGCATCGTTGAAATTTGCCGGGCGAGAACCTCGGCGTGTCCCGGATGCTCAGTTAAAAATGAGCGGTGCTCAATCTTTCGTTTCAGTAATTCCTTTTGTATCGCCTTCCAAACACGCAGGCCTTTTCGGTGCCCTGCTGCCGGATTAATAATAAAAAACCATTGGCTCATCTTTCTCACCTGCTTATGTTATGAGAAAACCGCTCAAATCGTTCTGCTTTACTCCAGCCACTCTTGTCTGCGATAGGAGTCTGACATGCAATAAGACAACAAAGCCTTTGCAGCCTTTAATTGATGATGTTTTATCGGAGCAGTGTTTTTCTTCTGCTTCTCCATCCATTCCGCCAAGCCCCGTTTGTCCACTATTTCCAGACCGTACGGCGGTTCGGGGTAATCGATGTATGACGTTCTGCTCAGGAGTAATTTCGATACCGGAATATCAGCGCCTTTTTCCTTGACGATCTTCGACACAACAGATCCCGTCCGAAACAGACTCAACGCCGGATTTAATACCGATTCAGTCTGAGAGCCTGTTTTCTTCTCCCAAAAACGATGTTTAGATCCTATGTACACACTGTCTTCCTCTGCATCTATAAAAGAAACGCAGTAAATGTCAAGAGGTGAAATGATCACTATGCTTAATTCTACTGCCGCCTGCTGAATTTTGAGCACAGGCTTATACATAATAAAATAAGAATCTGGAAGCTGCTGGGCCAGAAAAAGCAAAATGCGGTCCTGCTTCACCTGGTTTGACAGATTTGACATCTCGGAAATTGTAGAGCTTGCCCATTTGAGCTGAAATTCATATAAATGTCTTTTGTAAAAGGAAGCAAGCGCCATCCTGCTTTTCGGCAGCCTTACATTTAGATCGTCTTCTTCCTCAAACCATTGGTGTCTCTCTTCTTGTATATCGGCTTCTATCTCTTCTTTTTTTCTTTTCAATGAAAATTTCTTCCGTTTCTGCACCGGTTCCGGCTGTTCAGCATTGGCTTGTCTTTCTTCATGCTGGCGCTCCGCTGCTTCTAATAGTGAAAGCCAGCGCTCTTTTTTCAGCCGTATAAACTGATTCATATAATGGTACGGATCAAGTTCGTATCTCGATATATAATCATATATTTTGATGATTTGTGCCATTTTGTTTCTCCACTCCGCATGAATTAGGTTAAATGAAATTTGAATTTTTCTTCATATTTTGGTGATTGATTTAAGTGTATCTGAAATAGTGAAAATCGTTCAATAGCCGTTGAAACTTCACCGCTTTTAAACGGGACATGCGCCGGAAATCCCTCGTGGCCTGTCCATTTTCTTGCCAGCGTCATATGGGGATGATACGCTCTCTTTTCCACTTTAAAGCCTGCTTGAAGAACAGCTTGTTTTGTATGCTCCCTCAGTGTTTCGAGCGCTGTATTCTTCTTCGGCTCCAAATGCAATACGCGCGGCTGCCTTCGGTCTCCGAACACATCTATTCTGTCAAATTCAATTGTAAACGGATTGGCATCTAAAGCGATCTCGGCAAGCGAGCCTTCAAGCTGATTGATTTGAGCTTCATCCGCCGCACCCAGAAAAATTAACGTGATATGGTAGTCAAGCGGGTGCACCCATTTTTGAAATGTGAGCGCTGGCTCGTTTTTTGCAGCCTGGTAAATCGGATTTGAAATTTCCGGCGGAATGGGCACGCCGATGAAATAATGAGGCCGGATATCTGACATCCGTCTGACACTCCCTTCTTTGACTGCTATTATTTTATCAATAAAGAGGCTGCGCGAATAGAGGAACCGCATATGAAAACACTCTCGCGCAAACGTTTATTATGTTAGGATATTATATGACACTTGTTTTATTCAGAAAGGAATGACAATGTTGAAAATCGTTGAAAACACTTCTGATCTTATAGGAGATACTCCGCTTGTGAAATTGAATCGGCTTCAGCCGGAAAACGCAGCACAAGTCTATTTAAAACTTGAATTTTTCAATCCAAGCGGCAGTGTGAAAGACAGAGCCGCTTACAATATGATCATAGAAGCAGAACAAAACGGCTTACTCAAGCCTGGCTCAGTTATCATTGAGCCGACCAGCGGAAATACCGGAATCGGACTCGCCATGAATGCCGCGGCCCGCGGCTATAAAGCGATTTTAGTAATGCCTGATACAATGACAAAGGAGCGGATCAACCTCCTCAAAGCCTATGGTGCAGAGGTTGTGTTAACTCCCGGATCGGAACGAATGCCCGGCAGCATAAAAAAAGCAAAAGAGCTTGCCGAACAAATTCCGAACAGCTTCATTCCAATGCAGTTTGATAATACTGCTAATCCTGACGCGCATCGTAAAACAACTGCTCTTGAAATTGCCCGGGCAATAAAAGAAATCGGAAAACCGCTAGGCGCTTTTGTAGCTTCTTCCGGTACTGGCGGAACCATTACAGGAACCGGTGAAGCGCTAAAAGAACTGTTTCCAGATATTTTGGTTCATGTTGTCGAGCCTGCGGGGTCCCCGGTATTATCAGGCGGAAAACCGGGTGCGCATAAGCTGGTAGGGACAAGCCCAGGCTTCATTCCTCCCGTTTTAAATCAAAATGTGTATGATGAAATTATCAAAATCACTGATGAGGATGCGTATACGACAACCAGACGCCTTGCTGCGGAGGAAGGAATTCTCGTCGGGCCTTCTTCAGGCGCTGCCTGCTATGCAGCGATTGAAGCAGCCAAACGTCTCTCTCCTGATCAAGTTGTTGTCTGTATGACAGCTGATACCGGAGAACGCTATTTATCAACTGATTTATGGTCATTTGTGTAAAAAAAGGACTGGCTTCAGAAGAAGCCGGTCCTTTTATTTTGCAAGTTCGTAAATGGCCTGCGCATATAAAGCAGTCGCTCTGAGGAGGTCATCAATTTCAATATATTCGTCCTTTTGATGCGCACTGTCGGGACGTCCAGGGAACAGCGGTCCGAATGCAACGCCGGCCTCCAAAGATCTCGCGTAAGTTCCCCCGCCGATTGAAATTAAATCAGCTTTTTTGCCCAATTGGCCTTCATATACCTTTTGCAGCGTTTTGACTAGCGGATGGTCTGCTGATACATGATGGGGCTTGCTGTCTTTAAATTCTCGAAGCTCAAATTCACTTGCGCTTTCAAATGCATCGCGGATCATGTTGCTTTCCGCTGTTACAGGATAGCGGATATTGATTCCGAGCTCGCCTCCTTGCCCTTCTGTATAGCGCAGTGTTCCGACATTTAATGTCAGCTCTCCGCTAATGTCATCCTCACAGGCGATATTCAGTTTCTTTCCTCTTGTATCATCTGAGAATTTATCTGTCACGACTTGAACAAAACGCTGTCCTGCTTCATCCAGCTCCGTTTGGCGCAAAAATTCTGCCAGTTTGATGCCGGCATTCACTCCATTGTTCGGTTCCATCGCATGGCAGGAAAGTCCGTGCATGCGCAATATCAGCTGACCGTTCTCAATCTCAGCTGCACCTTTTTGATCCGTCGCGCGGAGCATGTCTTGAAATGAGGCAAGAACCTCTTCTATTTTTGCTCCTTCGAGAACGGCTTCCGCAGCGTCTGGCACCATGTTTAAGCGAAGACCTGATGTAAACGAGGCAAGAACTGTTTCTGAAGCGGCTTTATTTGTATGGTGCGGGATCAGCAGTGAAGCATCAATAATCCCTTTTTCCGCGTTTATAATCGGGAAGTCAGCATCTGGCGCAAAACCGAGAGTCGGCATTTCTTCGTGCTTGAAATAATGCTCCACGCATCTCCAATCACTTTCTTCATCTGTTCCGATAATGATTCTGACACGTTTGGACAGCGGCAGATTCATGTCTTTGACGATTTTCAGCGCGTAGAACGCAGCCATCGTCGGACCTTTGTCGTCAATGGCGCCCCTTGCATAAATCCGTCCGTTTCGGATGTCCGCTGAAAACGGATCACTTGTCCATCCGTCTCCGGGCGGTACAACATCAACATGGCATAGAACGCCGACAATGTCTTCACCCTCGCCCCATTCGATATGACCGGCGAACCCGTCAAGATTTTTTGTGGTAAATCCTTCTTTTTCTCCAAGCTCAAGCAAAGAGGTCAAGCTGGCATTTACCCCTTCTCCAAATGGTTTGCCGGGACCGGCTGTTGACTCGTCCATTACACTGTTGATTCTCAAGAATTCCTGCGTATCGCGAATCAAATCATCTTTTTTTCTGATCACTTCGACTTCCCAGTTCATAACGATCCCCTTTCTGCAATAAATCACTTGCAAAAACTAAATAAAACGAATAATATTAATGGTGTTTTGTTAAAACGTTCGTAATTGGAGGATACTATGTTTCATCTAAAAGAGCAGCAAACATCGATCAAACAAGAAATCATAGCTGGACTGACGACCTTTTTCACAATGGTCTATATTGTAGTGGTGAATCCGGTTATTTTAGCTAATGCCGGAGTTCCTTTTGACCAGGTCTTTACCGCAACGATTATCGCCTCCATTGTCGGAACGCTGTGGATGGCCCTGGCTGCAAATTATCCGATTGCCATTGCACCCGGCATGGGCTTAAACGCTTACTTAGCCTATCACGTTGTAGGCGCAAGCGGCGGCGGCATCACGTATGTAACAGCTTTCAGCGCAGTATTCACAGCAGGGGTCCTCTTCATTATTCTATCGTTAACGCCTTTGAGAAAACAACTGATAGAAGCGATTCCAAACAATTTAAAATACGGCATCACAACAGGGATCGGGCTTTTTATTGCGTTTATCGGTTTACGGCAGGTGGGAATTATTACGGCTGATAAATCAAATCTGGTCACACTCGGCAACCTTCATTCGCCAGCGGTTATCTTGACGCTGATCGGCTTATTGATCAGTGTGATCTTGATGTTGCTGAATGTAAGCGGAGCGTTATTTATCGGAATGGCGGCTACCGCTTTGATTGCATTTTTTACCGGCCAGTTGCATTTTCCTAAAGGCTTTATGTCTTTTCCGCATTTGCCTGATGGATTGATTATTTCAAATCCGTTCTCCGCTTTTGGCGATGTGATTCATCACGGCCTGTACGCTGTCGTGTTTTCATTTCTGCTGGTAACAATTTTTGATACGACCGGTACAATGATCGGTGTGGCCGAGCAGGCCGGATTGATGAAAAACAACAAGCTCCCGAACGCGCGAAAAGCGCTGCTGGCTGATTCAACGGCAACCACAGTCGGTGCTGTTTTCGGCACAAGTCCGACAACCGCGTTTATCGAATCTTCAGCTGGCGTCGCAGCCGGGGGAAGAACAGGTCTTACGTCTTTCACTGTCGCGGTATTGTTTGCAGCTTCGATGTTTTTCAGTCCGCTTGTTAGCGCCTTATCCGGCATATCCGCCATCACCTCACCGGCTTTGATTATTGTCGGCAGCCTGATGATGGGTTCGGTGTCGAATATTAACTGGAAGGAGATGGACGAGGCATTTCCGGCATTTCTCGTTGTTCTGACCATGCCTCTTACATCAAGCATTTCCACAGGAATTGCCCTTGGCTTTATTTCTTATCCGATTGTGAAAGCAGCACGGGGAAAATGGAGAGACATTCATCCGCTCGTCCTTGTTTTTGCCGTTCTGTTTTTCATCCAGCTATTTATTCTATAACATACAGAAAACCCAAACGGCATCCGTTTGGGTTTTTATTTCATCAAAAAAGAGATAACGGCTGCTAAAAAGCAGCAGGAAACACAAGCATAGTGCAGCGTGTTCACACAGCTTTTTCTGGCCCGGTAATATTCATCACTTTCCTTATCAGCCCCAATTAAGATCGGCGCATCCATTACTTTATCAAAGATTAGCGAAAGCACGTAACGGCAAACACCTGTATAAACCAGCAGCGCAACCACCTTAAGAAAGATGGGGGAAACGATCGTTAAAATCGCAAAAGCCGACAAAAGCATATACAGATGCCTCGCATACTCCCCATTCCTCAGCATGACTTTAAAAAACAATTCTTTATAGATTGTATACGTTGTCCGTTTCTTAAATATCCTTTTTGAATTCCGGAATAATAGTGGTTTTCTCCTCATCCTGTCCTTTACTCTCGGCATTCTCACATCCTGGCTTGTCATCATTATAAGACCTGCAAGAGTGAGCCTGATTTTTCTCTCCTCAAGCACCTCAGCCTCAAAAGCCGAAAACGAAGCCGTCTTTTTAAAACTGCGTATGTAAGCAAAAATCAAAAACAAAACACCGACAAGCGAAAGCAAGTGCCACTCAGTAAAGGTAATCATGAGAAACGAACACGCAAAAAGCACAGCCTTGAGAAAAAAGTCCGTGATCTGCCTCCAAATAGATCTTGGTTTTCTGATCCTTTCCTGCTTCAAGGATAGAAAGACCGTATGAAGACCGAATGCATAGATCAATAGAGAAGCGCTTTCTGAAATCGTGACGCGAACAGAATCATTGATAAAGGGAAGTAAAAGAAAAAAGAGCAGGAGCCATTTGGCGAGCGTAAACAATAAGGAATACACCAATGCGTATTGTTTCATCTGGCGTATCATCGCTTTCTTTTGCAGTAAAAACACTTGGTCCGCTTCCAGTAAAAACGTATGTATGGAGCCTGTACACACAATCAGTATACCGACAGCGTATAACCATCTCCATTCGACCCTCTCAGACCACACGAAAAGAAGGCCGCTTCCGTTCGTCCACTCCACATACTGATAAATCACAAAAGCAAGCGCCGGCAGGACAATGTAGAGCGCAACCGTCCAATCAATGACAGCATGCAGCACCTTAAACTGATATCGGTAAAAATCCAGCCACCTTCGAATAAAGAGAGACCGCCCGTTCATGCCTTTCCTCCTTGAATCGCCGTATAAAAACAGTCAAGCAATGACTGCCCGTCTAACCCTGTCTGCGCTTGAATATCCTTTAAAGTTCCATGAAGAAACAAAGAACCTTTATCAATCATGTAAAACCTGTCGCAGATTTTTTCAGCGGTATCAAGTACGTGTGTGCACATGAGAATGCCAGCTCCCCTTTCTTTCTCAGCCTTCAGCATGTCCACAAAGCGTTTTGTCGAAATCGGGTCAAGGCCGATAAACGGTTCATCAATCACATACATATCAGGCTTAGAAAGAAAGGCCTGAATCAGCATCAGCTTTTGCTGCATGCCCTTTGAAAACGTCACCGGCAGCTCATGCATGACATGATCAAGCGAAAAGGTTTCAAGAAGACTTTGAGCCCGATATTCGAATTCACTCTGATCAATGCCGTGCAAAGTGCTGATCAGATCGAGATGCTCCCACAGCGTTAATTCCTCATAAAAGGACGGGTGCTCCGGAATATAAGCAAACGAGCAATCATTCCAAGCGATAGTCCCTTTAAGTTCTTGCGAGAGGCCGAGTATCGCCTTGATGGCTGTACTTTTCCCAGCTCCGTTCGCTCCAATTAATCCGACAAGCTCCCCTTCTCTGACTTCCAATAAAACATCGGTGAGTACTTTTTTTCGGCTTGTATACCCTGCTTGCTCTATCGATGCTTCCAACAACATTCTCACTCTCACTCACCCCCTAAATCACATACGGAACAGAATAAAAAAAGTTTCTTTAACCATAATAATATTGTGCTGAAGTACATAGTAATCCAACAAGGATGGCGGCCAAACTCAAATTGGAAAAAATTTATCATACTTATTCCTAGATTCACTGCGGCGAAATCGTGTATAATGAAGGCAAATTATTTAAACATTACAGATGTCTGCCTTAGTTGCTATTCGTACGCAGTTGATTTCGTGAGTTGTGGTTAGTCAAGTCCATCCGATCTTATGATAGGGAGTGGTTTTTTGAAACCTTCAACAAACCGTATGCTAACTCGAATTAAATCAGTTTACATGTTTATCCAAGAAAAAGGTCTTGTGACAACACAGGAACTGGTTGACGAATTCGGCATTACACCTAGAACGATTCAAAGAGACTTAAATGTGTTAGCATATAATGATCTTGTTCATAGTCCAAGCCGTGGCAAATGGGAGACAACGAGAAAGAAAGTAAAGATTACCTCATAACATTAAAAATTACATAGGGCCGCCCTGTGAGCGGCCTGATAGATACAGGGCGAGGACGTTCTCAGCCTTGTTTTTGTATGCTTATATATAATAAAAATCCCGCATGTGAGATGCGGGATTTTTTCATGCTTGTGGCTCGTTCAGCCTTTCAAGTTCTTCTTCTGTAAGCTCACGATATTCTCCCGGCGCCAGAGCAGGATCCAAGTCTACGCGTCCCATTGAGAGCCGCTTCAGATAAATGACTTCATTGCCGACAGCATTTGCCATCTGTTTGACTTGATGAAATTTCCCTTCTGTTATCGTCAGATATATCACGGTATGCTCTTTGTCGTTTGCCTTTATTTCTGCTTGTGCCGGTTTTGTTTTGTAGCCGCCTTCAATATATACCCCATTCTCTAAGCTGGTGATATCTTCTGGCGAAATTTGTGACTTTAAGTGGACTTCATACGTTTTCGGAACATGCTTTTTCGGCGATAGCAGCCTGTGAGCAAGCTGACCATCATTTGTCAGCAAAACAAATCCTTCTGTATCCTTATCAAGCCGGCCGGCAGGAAACGGCTCAAATCTAAGTTCATCCGGCGTCAGCAAATCGACCACTGTCTTTTGCCGGCTGTCCTCAGTCGCTGACAGCACGCCCTGCGGTTTATTCATCATGATATAAATAAACTCGCGGTAATCAATCGGCTCGCCATAAACGGTCACCTCCTGTGCATCAGGGTCCACGTGTGCCTTGACATCTTTTGCCGGCTTTCCGTCGACCATGACGGCTCCCGCTTTTACAATCAATTTGACCTCTTTTCTCGAGCCATACCCGCTGTTGGCAAGCAGCTTATCTAGTCTCATGCCCATCTCTCCTTTCTATAAAAGAAAGCCCGCATCAAGCGAGCCCTCTCGTTTCAACATATTCTGTTACTCAGCGGCATGTCTGCCTTTCTTTAAGAACCCCGGTAAACGGCGGCCGAATATTTTCTGTAAAAACCCTAAACGATAAGCGCAATACAGGTAGACAGCTCCGCCGATCACAGCCGCAATCAGCACGACGATCGCAGCGTGCAGCTGGCCATCCTCGTAGGAGATGAAAAAGCTTAACACCCACTGGACGACTTTAACGGCTATCCCCATCACTGCTGACAAGAGCAGCATCAGAACGCCCCGTTTCACTAATATTTTGTACGAATAGCCGGCATGCCGTTTGATCATGATAAATCCGTATATCAGTGAGGCAGTATATCCGAGTGCCGTAGCTAAAATAGCGCCGTCAGCCTGCATCAGCTTAATCAGCGGGACATTCAGCACAAGTTTGATCACGACACCGATCACCAGACTGACAACCGCAAATTTTTGCTTATTGATGCCTTGCAAAATGGCGGCGTTGACAGTAAACAAAGAGAACATGATCGCAACCGGCGAATACCAAAACAGGATGTCTTTCCCCAATTCAGGATGAAGGCTCTCTGATCCGTAAAAGAACGTATACACAGGACCTGCTAATACCGATATGCCGACAACAGCAGGAATAATTAAAAACAGGATCGTCTGCATCGACTGGTTGATCTGCTGATTTAACAGCTTGTAGTTTCTGCTTGTAAACGATTCTGTGATCGTCGGAATTAAGGTCAGTCCGAATGCCGTCGCAAGAGAAACCGGGATCATCACGAGCTTCTGCACGTAAAGTGTAAGAATGGCCATCATGTCCTGACTGATCGCTTGATGCCCCGCTTCAATCATCGCTTTGTTAAAGGTATTTGTATCAATATAGTTATACAAAGGGATGGCTAGTCCAACAAACACGTAGGGAGCAGCATAGCTGAAGAGCTCGAAAAACATTTTCTTGTAGCTTAAATCTGCTGTAGGTCCCGTATTCGGCATCATCGCCAGCAGATTGCCTTTTCGCTTGTTCCAATAAATATACAATACGATCAGCCCGCCGAAGGCACCGATCAGCGCTGCGAAGGTTGCATAACCGACAGCGATCACAAGGCCGCCGTTTATGACTTTCAAAATCAAGAAGGTAGCACTCAATAAGAAGATAATACGGACAATCTGCTCAACAACTTGAGAGACAGCCGTCGGCCCCATCATTTGATGACCTTGGAAAAATCCGCGCACAAGACTCATAATCGGCACAACTAAAAGCGCTAAGCTGACCATGCGGATGACATATACGACATGATCAATCGTCAAACCGTTATTATCTTTGCCCCCAAGTGATATTTCGGCAAAAAACGGAGCAGATAAATATAATATGAAAAAGGCAATCATACCCGTTACAAGCATAACCGACATGCCCGCCTTCAGCATTTTTCTGCTTGTTTCATAATCCCCTTTGGAATTATATTTGGAAACAAATTTAGAAACGGCGGCTGGAAAGCCCATTGTGGCAATGTTCAAAAATAAAGTATATTGATTGTATCCGTATTGAAATAACGCACCGCCTGTCGCTCCGACCATGATGCTGAAAGGAATTAAATAAACCATTCCCAGTATCCGTGAAATATATGTACCGAGCGTTAACACAAACGTGCCTCTTAACAGTTTGCTTGACATGTTTCCTCATCACCATTTTCTACGAAGATTCAACTTTTCTATTTTACCACAAATGGGCATATAGACGGTAATAAATACAAAAGCAATCTCAGGGAAGAATACAAGTTTGCGGCAAAATACGTTTAAGCAGAACCTGTCTTTCGCTATAATAGTACTGCGGACAGCGTTCCGCACACGAAATGTAAAAAGAAAGTTGATGATAAAGATGAATCAGTATGACGTAATTGTAATCGGCGGAGGCCCTTCAGGTCTGATGGCTGCCATTGCAGCCGGGGAACAGGGCGCTGACGTCTTGTTAATAGATAAAGGAAACAAGTTAGGCCGCAAACTTGCCATATCCGGTGGCGGCCGCTGCAATGTGACGAACCGCCTTCCTGTCGAAGAAATTATTAAGCACATCCCCGGCAACGGCCGTTTTTTATACAGTGCGTTTTCCGAATTTAATAATGAAGATATTATCAAGTTTTTTGAAAATCTCGGGATCAAACTGAAGGAAGAGGATCACGGCCGGATGTTTCCGGTGACAGACAAAGCGCAAAGTGTTGTCGACGCGCTGTTAAACAGGCTGAAACAGCTGCGTGTGACGATTAGAACGAACGAAAAAATCAAATCTGTTACATATGAAGATGGACATGCGGCAGGCATTGTGACGAATAATGGCGAATTGATTCATAGTAAGGCAGTCATTATCGCGGTTGGCGGAAAAAGCGTTCCCCATACCGGCAGCACGGGTGACGGCTATGAATGGGCCGAAGCCGCAGGCCACACAATAACAGAGCTGTTCCCGACAGAGGTGCCCGTCACATCTGCCGAGCCGTTTATTAAGAAAAAAACACTGCAGGGTTTATCGCTCAGAGATGTCGCCGTCAGTGTGTTAAACAAAAAGGGCAAAGCCATTGTCACACATAAGATGGACATGCTGTTTACTCATTTCGGCCTATCAGGCCCCGCCATCCTCAGGTGCAGCCAGTTTATCGTGAAAGAGCTGAAAAAACAGCCGGAAGTGCCCGTCAGAATTGATTTGTTTCCGGATATCAATGAAGAAACGTTATTCCAAAAGATGCACAAGGAGCTGAAGGATGCGCCGAAAAAAGCGTTAAAAAATGTGCTGAAGCCTTGGATGCAGGAGCGCTACCTTCTTTTCCTGCTCGAAAAAAACGGCATTTCGCCAAACATATCATTTTCTGAGCTGCCGAAGGAGCCTTTCAGACAATTTGTCAAAGACTGCAAGCAATTTACCGTTCTCGCAAACGGCACGCTGTCACTTGACAAAGCGTTTGTCACAGGAGGCGGTGTATCGGTGAAGGAGATTGACCCGAAAAAGATGGCGTCTAAAAAAATGGACGGCCTGTATTTTTGCGGCGAAATCTTAGATATTCACGGTTATACAGGCGGATACAATATTACATCTGCACTCGTCACGGGCAGACTTGCCGGACTGAATGCCGGACGATTTTCCCTTACTTAAATACGAGATTTTCCAAACATTTACAGCATGCCGGGCATTTGAAAATTTCCCGCAAAAATGATAGGGTGAGATTTGTTTTGTTTCACCTGATTGCGGGGTAATTTACAGGAAGGAATGATCTGCCATCGTACGACCATACTAAGCCTGCGAGGAAGATATAGGCGTACACAAAAAAGTCAGAGGGTGAGAATGTTTGAAGAATATTTCTAGTGTATTTTGGATTGTGATTGTCATCACAGCCGCTGCGGTTTTGTGGGGCGTTATTTCTCCGGACAGCCTGCAAAACGTGTCACAATCGGCACAATCGTTTATAACAAATTCATTTGGTTGGTATTATCTATTAGTCGTCTCTTTGTTTGTCGGGTTCTGTCTCTTTTTAATTGTCAGCCCGATCGGTAAAATTAAACTGGGAAAACCGGATGAAAAACCGGAATTCGGGTTATTATCTTGGTTTGCCATGCTGTTCAGTGCAGGCATGGGAATCGGCTTAGTGTTCTATGGTGCGGCTGAACCGATCAGCCATTACGCAATTAGCTCTCCATCAGGTGAAACAGAAACCCCCCAAGCCTTCAGAGATGCGCTCCGGTACACGTTTTTCCACTGGGGACTGCACGCTTGGGCCATTTATGCCGTCGTGGCATTATGTATCGCATATTTTCAATTCCGCAAAGACGCGCCTGGGTTAATCAGCAGCACACTGACTCCAATTCTAGGCGATAAAGTAAACGGCCCGATCGGTAAACTGATTGACTGTATTGCTGTTTTTGCAACAGTTGTCGGCGTTGCAACGAGTCTGGGTATCGGTGCAACTCAAATTAACGGCGGATTGAATTACCTATTCGGAATTCCGAATCATTTTATCGTTCAATTGATTTTGATTGTCATTGTAACAGTGCTCTTTTTACTATCGGCTTGGAGCGGACTCGGAAAAGGAATTAAGTATTTAAGCAACACCAATATGGTGCTAGCCGGATTACTGATGCTGTTTATGCTGGTTGTCGGACCTACCGTTTTGATCATGAACTCATTTACAGATTCAATTGGGCAGTATATTCAAAACATTGTTCAAATGAGCTTCAGACTGGCGCCGAACGATCCCGGCAAACGTGAATGGATCAACGGCTGGACGATTTTCTACTGGGCATGGTGGATTTCCTGGTCTCCATTTGTCGGCATTTTCATCGCACGTGTATCCCGAGGCCGGACAATCCGTGAATTTTTGATCGGCGTCCTGGTGACACCATGTATTTTGGCTTTCCTATGGTTCTCCATTTTCGGTGTTTCCGCAATGGACCTTCAGCAAAAAGAGGTCTTTAATGTGGCGAAGCTATCTTCCGAAACGATGCTGTTCGGAACACTGGATCACTATCCACTGACAATGATCACGTCTATCCTGGCATTGATCCTGATCGCCGTGTTCTTTATTACATCAGCTGATTCAGCGACATTTGTCCTTGGTATGCAGACGACATACGGTTCATTAAACCCGGCTAACTCAGTCAAATTCAGCTGGGGTATCATTCAGTCTGCTATGGCAGCTGCGCTCTTGTATTCCGGTGGACTTGCTGCTTTGCAAAACACAGCGATTTTGGCGGCACTGCCGTTTTCAATTGTTATCCTGCTCATGATTGCTGCTCTTTATAAAGCATTGGCAAGAGAACGAAGAGAAATCAGAGCAGCAGAGAAATTCCAGAAACCGAGAAGCCCAAGAGTGAAAAAGGCTTAACCATAAAAAAGATCTTTCCGCAGTCCGCGGGAAGATCTTTTTTTATTTTCGATATAGAATGAGTGCGGAAAAACAGTAGAGCTGCTCGCCTTCAGGGTCGCACGCCGCTGAAACCGTATATTTGATATCAACCAGCTGCTCTTCCGATATTCCTTTTAAAAACGAATTGATTTCCGTTTGTAAATCTTTTTCATGCTCTTCATCAAACACTGCCACCTTCAGCATTTATCCGCTCTCCTTTCTCTATCACTCTATTCCGTTTGGAATCAATATATGATAGAGAAATGTTTATCTCGTCTCCGGATATAAAGCTTCTGGTGTAGGATGTTTCTTTGCCGGTTCATGGTCCTGCTGCTCCAGCTTCACTAAGACGGTATAAGCAATCCTCATGTGGCAGTAGCCGATGAGACTGACGCTGAAAAAAGGGACAATTCCCGGCAGATAAGCAAGCAGGAAAAAGAGCGCAACAGTCAGCGCAAGCATGACGAGCGTATATTGTAAGTACGCCACACTCAGTAAGAGGGAAAACTTAAAATACAGGCGCTTTTTCCAATCAAAGTGGACGAGCAGCGGAAACACATAAAAAAGCATTGATACAAACAGAAAGCCAAATATCATAATGGCAAAGCGCAGGATATGCAATAAGAAGTGGCTCGGGTAAATAAAGGCCAAATCGATATAAATGATCAAACCGATTAACACCAATACAGCACCGATCAAATTCGAACGGAGAAACTCAGCTTTGTATTCCCGCCAAAATGTCGGCAGCACCGGAATGTGATCCTGACCCTGAATCCATTTTCGCATGACAGCGAATAAAGCAGCAGTCGCGGGCATGACACCGAACACTCCGAGACCGATGATTGTAAAAAGCAGCCAAAGCAAATTGGTATACGCAAACCTCATGATCCATTCACAAAAACGCAGCACCCGTGCCATTGATCCGTCATGCTCCACGAAAGCCCCTCCTTTTCGCTTTTATACATTTTGCATGTGGAAAAGCTGTTTAATATCAATTGGTTTCTTTTCAACAACGGAGCGCCACATTCCCTCACCGACCGCGATAGAATAGGCTCCGGCTTCGGCTCCGGCCAAAATGTCATACTGGCGCAGCGGATCTTTGCCTATAAATAGATCAGCAAGCAAAAGCGGATCGCCTCCGCCGTGCCCTCCCTCATTTTTGACGACTTGAATGGTTTGCTTCGATTCAAAAAGCGGATAATACTCAATCGTCTGCTCGGGAAAAGCAAACGGAATTCTGGAAGGCTCATGGAATTCATTTGATTCGATACGTCCTTTTGTGCCGTTTATCGTAAGGCGATAGCCTTCGTATGGAGCGGAAAATATGATCGAGTAGCTTAACAGCGCACCGCCGTCATATTTGACAGCCGCCACATACGTATCCTCAATGTCGATCTCATCGTCAAAAATGCACGCGTCAGGGCGATATGCGGTATATAAGCTTGACTGGTCTGCATCCGCCTTGAGATGATCATCCTTTACAGAAGCTTTAGAAGCACGGGGGTGCCATCTTGCATAGTAATGGCATTTCTCTTTGACCCGGCATGTGCCGCAAAAACGCCCATCTTCTTCCGGTAGCGGATTCCATTCACTGTCCGGCCCGTAGTAATTCAACTCGCCGTAAGCAAATACCTCCGCCGGGTTTTGGCCGAGCCACCAATTCACCAGATCGAAATGATGAGTGGATTTATGGACAGAAAGACCGCCGGAAAATTGCCTGGATCGGTTCCAGCGTTTAAAATAGCTGGCGCCGTGATAGGTATCAATATACCAATTCAAATCCACAGAGGTGACCCTTCCTATTTTTCCTTCTAAAATCATCTCTTTGATTTTCCGATGATACGGGCTGTAGCGGTAATTAAACGCGACAGTAACCTTCCCTTTGCTTTTCGCTTCTGCCTCAAGCACCCGCTTTGCATCCTGCACCGTCGTTACCATCGGTTTTTCCGTTATGACATCCGTATCCCACTGAAGGCTTCTCAATATATAGGTGACATGGGTGTCATCCCTTCCTGTCACAATCACAATGTCTGGCTTCGAAACGCTCATCATACTGTCAAAATCTTCTTCTTTATACTCCGGTACGTGTGCAAGCTCCGGAAATGCCTCTTTGCAGACGGCGAATCGTTTCGGATCGGCATCCAGTAATCCCGTAATTTCATAAATGGTTGAAAACTGTTTGAGCAGCGGTTTGATAAACATGCTGAGGGCTCTGCTGCTTAATCCGCAAATGACGATGCTTTTCAATGGTCCCCACCCCTATCGGACTTCTGTTAATTGGGAAATCAGCTGCAGCGCTTCCTCTGTTTTTTCGGAGTATACAGGGATAAACGCCGCCATATTTCGATTCAGCCGAAAAGAATAGCCGTTCAGCTGTTTTTCCCCTTTCTCAATTCGAACAGCATAGACTGTTTTTTCTCCCGTTTTTTGATTTACGGCTGTATAAGGAGATGTTTTTTCCACTGGCAATTCGTCTAACGGCTGAAAATTTTCCGGATCATCGTATGCTGCAAACAAGTCTTCAGGCACGATAAAGACGTCACCCTCGTGAGCCGTAACTTCAGTCAGCAGCTTTTCCGGCAAAGCGGGAAAGATATCCACCTTTCCGGTCCCCTGTCCAGCTGCCTCTTTTATTTTTTCTTGTACGCCTGCCTGGAGATCAGAAAAGAGGATGACATGCAATCCGTCCGGCCTGCTTGAGCATGATGCCAAAAAGAGCACTGAGACGATCACACAGAAAGCCGTACGTAAACCTGTCGTCATTTTTCTACTGTCCTAAAAAGAGTCTCCGTCTCTGTCATGGCCAAAATAAACGCACCGGCACCGTGCAAATCGTTTGTGCTTCTTTCGCGGCTGACATAATAGTCATAGAAACCGGCAGACGTTCCGACACATATATCTTTGACGAGAAACGCACCGTCTTCTGTTGTTTCAGTTTTATGCTGAATCAAGCCTTGATACGCCTTTAACAGTGTTGTTTCGTAAGCTCTGTCAAGATATCCTTTATTGATTCCTTTTGCGATTGCGTACATGTACAGGCAGGATCCTGAGCTTTCCAGCCAGTTATCGGACCTGTTGCCCTTATCAACGATCTGGTACCATAACCCCGTCTCCTTGTCTTGATAGCGGCAAATGCTTTCAATCATGTCCTGAAGCGTTTTTTCCCATACGCGGCGGTTTGGATGCTTCTTCGGCAGCTCTTCAATCATGTCAGCGAGAGACAAGACGTACCAGCCGATAGAACGCGCCCAGAATTCTGGCGAACAGCCTGTTTCTTCATTCGCCCAAGGCATTTTTTTCGCTTCATCCCAGGCGTGATAATAGAGTCCGGTTTTTGAGTCCTTCGTATGCTTCCTCATCAGTGATTCCTGCAGCACGACCTGATCAAACAGCTCTGGCTCCTGCTTCAAATTGGCATATTTCAGCGCAAACGGCCCGCCCATATATAAGCCGTCAAGCCACATCTGATAAGGATAGCCGTCCTTATGCCAGAACCCCTGCTCAGACGTCCGGTTCAGCGTTCCATATAGTCCTCGCAGCCTTTTTGCGGCGTTTACATACCGCTCATCACTCGTATGTTCGTATAATGGAAAAAGAATAAGACCAGCTTGAATGGCGTCCAGCTCATCTCTTCTGAATAATAGATTGCCATAATCATCAATTAAGAGATCCGCATAGGCTTTCGCATACTCAAAATATCGCTTTTGTCCGGTTGCTTCCCACAGCCGTAATACACCGCATAAGAAAACACCTTGATGGTAGTGCCAGCGGTTTGCAGGCGGCAGCTCCTCCACTGTGTACGTGTTCATAATGGTTTTTGCCAATGCCTCCGCGTACGTAAGAGGCGATTGTACAGCGATTGATCGATCCATTGATCCCATCCCTTTCTTAATAGATTCCTTCCTCGCCGAATTTCTTTGCCAAACGATTCGCAAGCATGACCAAAATCAGCCCGACTGCCGCTTTAAATACGCCGACCGCTGTACTGTAGCTGAATTGGCCCTGTTTCAGCCCTGCAGTATAAACGTACGTATCAAAAATTTCCGCAACTTCTCTGTTTGTGGCGTTTAACAGCAAATATACATGCTCAAAGCCGAGCTCCAGCGTGTCCCCGATTTTCAAAATCAGCAAAACGACGATGACGCTTTTGATAGCCGGCAGCGTAATATGCCACATTTGCCGCAGCCGTCCCGCTCCGTCCATTTTTGCCGCTTCATAAAGCTGGGGATCAACCGCTGTCATTGCAGCCAAGTAGATGATCGTTGACCAGCCCGCTTCTCTCCAGATGACCTGCAGAATATACAGCGGACGGAACCATTCTTCATTCAGCAGAAAATTGATTTTTTCGCCGCCAAAAAACGTAATCAGTTCATTAATCAGGCCTCCGTCTACTGTCAAAAGTACAAATGACAGCGATACAACAATGACCCAGGACATAAAATGCGGAATATAAATCAGCGTCTGAACGAATTTTTTAAAGAGTGCGATCCGCACTTCGTTTAGAAGAAGCGCTAATAAAATCGGCACCGGAAAAAAGATGACCAGGTTCAAGGCAAAGAGCACGAGCGTATTTTTTAACAGGACAAAAAATGTAGGCTCAGTAAACAGCCTGATAAAATGCTTCAGCCCGACCCACTCACTGCCCCAAATGCCGAGAAACGGCTGGTAATCCTGAAACGCAATCACGATTCCCCACATTGGAACATATTTAAAAAGCAAAAAATAAATACATCCCGGCAAAATCATAAAGTACAAATACTTTTGCTGCATCAGCTTATTTAGTAAGCGCTTTCTTTTTTCTTTTTTAAACATGACTGCGTCAACAGCCGGCGCTTGCGCTTCTGCTGTTTTCATCTTTTCAAAGCCTCCTTTCATGGGTTCTTGTTTTCACTGTAGCTCAGCCTGTAAAAGTCCGTCTACAATCATATGATCACATTCTGCCTGAGCCCTTTGTCATCAAGGGTTCCTCCTCTCTACCTGAAAAAAAGACACCGATATTAGAAAATGATTATTGACAATATCTATCAATCTTTGGATTAATTGTATTAAGGTGTTATGAAATGGGGGGTTTTATGAAAAGAAGTCAATACAAGTTTTATTACAAACTCATCACGTTTTTTTGTTTACTCAGCACCATTCCCGTCATTTTGGTCGGTTTGTTTTCGTACGAGCACTCTCAGAAAACGGCCATCTCCAACGTTTCGGAGGAAAAACTCGACACACTCCAGCAGACCCAGCTAAGCATCGAGCACATCCTAAAAACCGTCGATCATTCTTTAACCCACTATGTGAGTTCGCCGCCTCTCCTCCGCACACTGTCCGAGCCTTTGCACTCTGACCAATTTCAAATTTATGACCAAGTGAACCAAGAGCTCAACTATTTGCAAAGCTTTGATACCGATTTGTCCAACATGACGCTTGTTAGCTATATGAAAAACTGGTACATGAACAATTCCGGTTTATACCGCATGAATACGGACTCCCTTCATGAAGCAGCCGAAGCGTATTCGAAAAACAAAGCGAGCCGGTCCTATTGGAAGCTGGAAAAAAACAACCGTTTGATCTCCACAAAGGAAGGCGCTTCAGAAAACTGCCGATATAATATCAATTTGATTAAGCAGCTCCCGCTGAACAGCACAAACACGAAGGGACTGGCAGCCGCAAGCATCCCAAGCTGTTCACTCGTTAAAAATATGCCTGATTATTCAAGCGCAAACAGCGTGTTTATCATTGATGAAAAAGGCCGTATCATCCTTCACAACAACATGTCTGATATAGGCGATTCTCTTCAGAACGACGACTTTGTCAGAAAAATGCTGGCGCAAAACTCCAAAAGCGGGCAGTTTGAAACAGTCATTGACCGCATTCAATATAAAGTGACCTATCAAAAATCAGACTATAACACATGGACTTATTTTTCTCTCGTTTCCCTGCCCGAACTAAAAAAAGAAGCCAAGTCAATCGGCTGGATCACCTTTACGGTATGCTCTGTTTTGTTAACGCTTTCATTGTTGTTTTCTTGGCTGGGCTCCCGACATTTTTATAAGCCGATCCGGCTGCTTTATGAATCATTTGCGCGGCACGGCGCCTTCCCAGAAAAACAGGCTCATCAAAATGAGTTTGAATTAATCGAGCAAAGCTTCAAGCAGCTCAAAAACAGAAATGACGACCTTGAAGAAACAATGAGGCAGCAGGCCACTCATCTTCAGCAATATTTTATGGTCAGGCTTATGCTTGGAAAGCTGACGGATGAGGAGGTCAATAACCGCTTTGAAAGCCTCGGCTTAAAACAAAATTGGCGTCACCTCGCCTTGCTGGTGCTCCAAATTGACACGCTGAATCAGACACCGTATGAGAAAAAAGATATGGATCTTCTGTTGTTTGCCGTCAACAGCCTGATTGAGCGGAACATCCCGGCGGAAAAACGTCTTGCACCAGCGGTAGTTGATAAACAGCAGGCAACCATATTGATGAATGAAAGCGGGACAAAAGAGGAATTTATAGCTGAGCTGAATGATACTGCCAGGATGATTCAGGATACAGTTGAAGCTGAGCTGCACCTGTCTGTCAGCATCGGCGTCAGCCAGCCGTTTGGTGCATTAGCTATGGCCAAAAACGCTTATGCGGAAGGCTCAGAAGCGTTAAAATACCGGCTGAAAGCAGAAAACAAATCGATTATCTTTTATGAAGATCTGGATCAGAAAAAAACGTTCAAAACCCATTTTCCGAAGCAGCTTCAGCATGAGCTGTTCGATGCTGTAAAAGCCGGTGACAAGGAGAAAGCAGACAAATGCCTGCACGCGATTTTACAGTCGATTTTTACACACAACACCAACCCGTACCAATTTCAGATCGCAATCGCCCGTTTTTTGAACCATGTCATTGAGCTGATGCATGTGCTCGGAATTGAACTATTCGAGCTTGAAGAAAACAAAATGCTGTATGACCAAATTTTTGAGCTGAAGACATTCGAGGATACCGAAAACTGGCTGAAGCAAGAGTTCATTGATCCAATGACAGATAAAGTAAATGCCCGGGCCGATGCACAGTATAAAAATATTTCCGACAACATTATCCATATCATCCACCATGAGTTTGAATCCGATTTAACGCTGGACGAAATTGCCCGCAGGCTGCACTACAATCCGAACTACTTAAGCAGCATTTTCAAAAAAGAAATGGGCATTTCATTCAGCGAGTATGTCTCAAATTACCGCCACCATATGGCAAAAAGCTGGCTGGCTGAATCCGACATGGCGGTGAAAGACATAGCGGAAAAGCTCAAATACAAAAACTCGCAAAACTTTATCAGATCCTTTAAAAAGCTAGAAGGCATCACACCCGGCAACTACCGCCAGCAAAAAAGAAGCATATAAAAACCCAAAACCGCTTGCACGTTTTGGGTTTTTTCACTATTACTTTGTTTTTTTAAATGCTTCCTCGTATTCCTGAATAATCTGCTTTCCTCCGCTTGATTCCCATTTTTCAACTTCTTTATCAAACTCGCTTTCTGTGATTTCTCCAATCATATATTTATAGGTGGCATCGTCTATCATTTTTTTCAGTTCATCTCCGCGTTCAGACTCCGCGGCGGAATACAAGCTCTCTGCCGGATTGGAGACGATGATGTTTTCATTGTCTTCCGTCAGCTCCTCGTACGCTGTCCGCAGCGGATCACCGGTGTTTTTTAAGTAAGCTTTATCAATGGCGATTAAGGCGGACAGCGGCTGAATATCAGTCTGCCAATCTTTTACCTGGCTTTCTTTTCTTGTGAATGTTTTGTCTTTTCCTTTATTGTAATGGACCCCGTCAATGCCGTAAGTCATCAGACTGTAGACGTCCTCTTCGGCTATTCGGTCGAAGAACGCTAAAATTCGTTTCAGCTCGGCTTCTGATTTCACACTCGTTTTCGGGAAAGCAAATACCCCGTTATGCCCTCCTGACGCCCATACACGCTCTTTTCCGTCAGGGCCTTTTATGCGGTTAATGATCTCCAGCTCCATTGATTTATCAGAGGCATTGTCACGCAAATTAACAGCGTCCACCATATTCCCGATATAGATGCCGGCCTTTCCTTGAGAAAACAGCTCCTGCTGCTGGGTTTTGCTTGTGACTGGAAAGTCTTTATTCATGTAGCCGTTATCACGCAGTTTTTTCATGTAATCCATTGTGTCTTTGTATTCTTTCGTCATGAAATCAGGCGTAAATTTGCCATTTGATTCCTTCCAGTCTGTCGGCATGCCTTCATATGAGCCAAGCGTCTTAAAAGCGCCGTAAATTAGATCATTTCGGTCAGTCAATCCGAATGTATCATCTTTTCCATCCTTGTCCGGGTCTTTCTCTGTAAACGCTTTGGCAACCTCATAAAGATCATCCAGCGTTTCCGGCGTCTTCAAATTCAAATTGTCCAGCCAGTCCTTCCGTATGACGATGCCTTGTCTCGAGAGGGGACGCTCTCTGTATATCCCGTAAAGCTTGCCATCGATTGTGACATTTTTATTAATGAGTTTATTCATCTTGTTTAAATTCGGATAATCTTTGATATAATCGCCGATTTCCCAGAACATTCCCGATCTGAAGGCATTCATGACAGACGAATTTTTAATATCTTGAATCGTCACGATTTGCGGGAGATTGCCTGCTGCAAGCGCCGCATTCAGTCTGTCTTCTTTCACCGCATCAGGAACCCACGTGATGTCCAGTTCGGTATTTGTCAGCTTCTCAATTTCTTTGATCGCCCTGTCTTTCGGCGGCTGCTGGTGATACAAAATCGCCATCATAGACAGCTTTACCTTTGAATCCGAGTCCGTCTTGCCTTCAGCTGATGATTGGTCAGCCCGCCCTTTACAGCCCGCCAGCACTCCTCCGAGAGCAAATACAAGTACAATCAGAAGCACCCTCCATTTGTTTCCCATCATATCCCTCCGTTTCATATTTTTTATCCTTTGACAGAACCCAGTAAAGCGCCTTTTGCAAAATGCTTTTGAATAAATGGATAGACCAGCAGAACCGGAATGGTCGCTACGACTATTACTGCCATTTTGATCGTTTGCTCAGGCGGTGGGCTGCCCGAGCCCATTTCCGACATATCCCCTTGTACCCCGCTTGATACAATAACGATTTGGCGCAAAAGCACCTGAATCGGCCACTTAGCTGAATCATTTAAGTACAAGATCGCCGTCATATACGTATTCCAGTACGTCACCGCATAAAACAGTGAAATCGTTGCGATTGCTGGAAGAGACAGCGGCAGCACAATTTTGAAGAAAATGCCCAAGTCATTGCAGCCGTCAATTTTTGCGGACTCTTCCAGGCTCTCCGGGATGTTTTGAAAGAAGTTTTTCAGAATGATCAAGTTAAAGGCATTAATCGCTGTCGGCAAAATAAGGGCCCAGTAAGAATCAAGCAATCCAAGCGATTTGACCACCAGGAAAGTTGGAATCATTCCGCCGCTGAAGAGCATCGTAAATACGACGAGAAACATGAGCGGCTGCCGCCCAATTAAGTCGCGGCGGGATAAACCGTAAGCCATCAGTGAAGAAAGAAACATGCTGACCGCCGTGCCTACAACTGTCACAAACACAGAAACGAGCAAGCTTTTATAAATGATATCTGTCGAAAAAATGTAACGATAGGCATCGAGCGAAAAAGTGGTCGGTATTAAAATGAATTTTTTCGAAACGACTTCCTCTACTGTGGCAAAGGATGCCGCAATAACGTGAATAAACGGAAGTACGCATATTAAAGCGAACATCAGCAAAAATCCGTAAATCAAAATATCAAACAGGCGATTTTTCAGTGAATGTGCGATCGTTCCCACCTTCTTTGTAAGCGTTGTCATTTTGTTAAAACGAGCTGCAGCGTGTGACGATATCGTGTCTAAAATGTAGCAAATGTGTGATTGCCATGTCTATAATCATTTGAACACTGTCCCTTGCCCAGCGGCATCGAAATTGGCTTGAAACCGATCATAAAAGAAAAAGAGCATAATCTTAGAAAATGATTATGCTCTGTTATTGCCGTTCTCTTCTTCCTCTTTCAGAAGTTCGGCCGTATTGATTTGAGGTGTAAACCCGAGCTCCTGAACCGCGGATTCTATTGACCACGGCCTGCCGGGATTGTCAGAGACGGCGTAATAAGTGCCGTAACGGATATTCGTCTCAATGGCTGCTTTAAAAATTGACAGCAGGTCTGGATGGGAAAGAAGCGTTTTTTTCGTCCGGTCTTTCTCATGCAGTGTATCCATTTCATCTCTAACGACAGTTCCGATTCGAAGGTTGATAACAGAAAGCTTATTTTCCAGATAAAACAGGTGGCCGATATGTTCCGAGGTCAGCTTTAGGACGCCGTAGAGATTCTTTGACAGCGGATAGTCGTCGGTTGTGATTTCCCGCCCTAAGAGTGAATACCCGTCCTTTTCGTACACATCTGTCACATGATTGCTGCTGGCGAAAACAACCTTTGGAATGCCGAGCTCTGCTGCCACTCGGCACAAATAGTAGCTTGCTCTATAAAAAATATCCGTCATTTTTTCAAATTCAGCTACATCCATGACATCATATTTGATTTTGACAGCGAGTAAATTCACGATCACATCTGTATCTCTCGGAATCTTCTTCAATAGATCTTCATAGTTTGACGCGTCTGCCTGAATAGCGTGTGTTATGCCATCGTAACGGTCTTTATCCAGCACCGTCACCTCGTACTCAGACATAAGCCCTTCAGCCAATATCCTCCCAATCACACCATTTCCGCCAGCGATCAGCACTTTTCTCATATGTTCACTCCCCTTTTTTATAGATTGCCCATTTTCTCAGGGGATGACACTTTTTGAGCATTCACATGACTTCCTTTAGCCTTCATTAAAAAGTAACTGGCAGCTCCATAAGCGCTCTAAAACCAATTAGCTTCCGGTATCGCACTTCAGAAACAGCGAGCTGCAGGCCTGGCATGCGCTGCAGAAGAGTGTTGATTGCAATTTGTGCTTCTAACCGTGCCAGCGAAGAACCTATACAAATATGGTGGCCCTGCCCGAATGAAAGATGGGGATTAGGGCTTCTGGTGATATCGAACTCATTGGCATGCGCGAATACTTTTGGATCTCGATTGGCAGCCCCCAGCAGAACATAGACATGCTCCCCTTGACGAATCGTTACGCCATTCATTTCAATCTCTTCTGACGCAACACGGGCTGTCATTTGTGTGGGGCTTTCATAGCGTAAGCATTCCTCAACTGCGGTATGAATCAGAGCTGGGTTTTCTTTGAGCTGCAAAAGCTGTTCTCGATGCTGCAGCAGACAAAGAATTGAGTTGCTGATGAGATTCACTGTTGTCTCATGTCCGGCGATCGCCAGCAATATACACGTTGATGCCACTTCCTCTTCCGTCAGCTTATCAGCCTGCTCTTCCTTCAGCAGCATGCTGATCACGTCATGCTGCGGATTTTGTTTCCGTTTTTGAATGAGCTCTCTAAAATACTCCTTCATCTTTACTGTGATCTGATTGCCGTCTGTTAACACCTTTCTTGATCGGGTTAAATCAATTGTTTGAACGAGGCTTGACGCCCACTCTTTACACTGATCCCTTTCTTCTGCCGGCACACCTATGATTTTAGCAATAATGCAGCTTGCCAAAGGAAAAGCAAAGTCAGAAATCAGCTCCATCTTTTTTTCACCTTGCACTTGATCAAGCAAATGATGGACAGTTTCATTTATAAATGGGCGATAGCACTCTGTCATTCTCGGAGTAAATACCCCGCTGACCGGTATACGCAGTCGCCTATGGTCAGGCTGATTCTGAAACAGCATCATCTGCTTCTGGACATGATTTAGATCCTTATATTTCATAGATGTCTCGGGCAGCGGGACACGTGTTTTGAATCTGGTATCTTTCAGAATTGCTGCCGCTTCCTCATATCCCGTGACATACCAGCCTGGATACTTTAAAACATTCCCTTTATATAAAGGGTGTGCAGAACGTAATGTGTCGTAATAAGGATAAGGGTTTTTAAAAAACGCAGAAGGTGTAAGTGAAATTGGAATTGTCATATGCTCCCTTTCATGATTCTGACATCATCATTTTGACTCTATAAAAATAAAAGCAATCGACATGACACCGATTGCTTCTATTCTTGCTTTCAGCTGTTTGCACGTAAACTGGCTTTCATTTCTTCGACCGATTCTACTTCAAATCCTAAATCACTCAGCATTTTATGATCCTCCGTCTCCTCCTGTCCGGAAGTCGTTAAATAATCTCCGACAAAGATGGAGTTGGCGGCGTACAGCCCCAATGGCTGCAATGAGCGGAGATTGACCTCTCTGCCACCAGAAATGCGGATTTCTTTTGACGGATTGATGTAACGGAACAGCGCCAGCACTTTTAAACAATACAGCGGGTTTAATTCATTTACGCCTTCTAATGGTGTGCCGTCAATCGCATGCAAAAAATTCACCGGAATGGAATCAGCGTCAAGGGCCTTCAAGCTTTGTGCGATATCGATGACATCCTGTTTCGTTTCCTTCATCCCGATAATGGCGCCTGAACATGGAGACATGCCGGAGGTTTTTGCAATTTCAACCGTATTGACCCTGTCCTCGTACGTATGTGACGTGGTAATGTTTGAATGATTTCTCTGAGATGTATTGACATTATGATTATAGCGGTCTACTCCGGCTTCTTTCAGCCGTTTCGCCTGCTCCGGCTTTAGCAGTCCAAGACACGCACAAACTTTCAGCCCATACGTCTCTTTTATTTCCTGTACTGCTTCTACGACCTGATCGACCTCTCTGTTGGACGGCCCCCTGCCGCTTGCCACGATACAGTATGTACCTATGTTCAAATCATGCGCCCGCTTTGCGCCTTCCAGAAGGGTTTCCTTTTTCACCATCCGGTAAGTCTCAATCGGCGCTTTCGAAATCGCAGACTGAGAACAATAGCCGCAATTCTCCGGACAAAGCCCTGATTTTGCATTCATAATCATATTGAGCTTCACTTTTTTTCCATAAAATCGTTTTCTGATGTGAAAAGCTCCATGCATCAAAAGCAAGATGTCTTCATCTGGACAGTTTAAAATAGAAAGCGCCTCTTCGTTGGTCACCTCTGCTCCGCCCAGCACCCTGTCTGCGAGTTCCATCCATTGATTCATTCTCCTACCCCCACTTGATTCATCAGTAATGATAGATCGATATGGTCTTTTACCATATGAAGAACCGTTTCTTTCGTCACGTTGGCAAGCTTAGGCGTTACCCCTAAAATCGGCACACCGCATAAACGCTCAATCATCTCAGGATTGGTTTTTTCATCATGATCAGGAGAATCACTGATCCCATTGATGACAATTCCGGCGATTGGAAGACTCATCCTTTTCGCATATTGGACAGTTAAAAAGGTATGATTAATTGTTCCGAGATGAGGACGTGCCACAATGATCAGGGGAAGCTGCAACGCTTTTATGACATGACTGACTAAATAATCCTCTCCCAATGGCACAGAAATTCCGCCCGCACCTTCTACGATGAAGCATTCATGTTTTTCTCTTATCCGCTCCCAATGGCGTAAGACTTCTTGCATTTTGACAGCCTTTCCCTCCAGCTTTCCTGCAACGTATGGAGCTAGCGGCTCTTTGAATGCAAAAGGCGTAATCTCTTCATATGAGAGACTCGTTTGTGACATCTCTTTCAGCAGGCTTGTGTCACTATTCGGATGATGACGAGAAATCCCGCTTAAAAATGGTTTAAATACTCCGACATCCATCTTATTTTCTCGCAATAAAGCTGCAAGACCGCTGGATATCACCGTTTTCCCTACTTCTGTATCTGTTCCTGTTACAAAAAAACCTCTCATGGAATGATGTTCAGCTCCTTTCCAATTGAACGAAATGCTTCCAGTAAATGATCAATATCCCTTATACTGTGCCCAGCTGTGATGGTTAATCGGATACGGCTTTCTCCTGGCGCTACGGTCGGCGGCCGAATGGCAGGGGCATAGATTCCCTTGTCCTGCAGTTTTTCAGCAAATGTGACCGTTTTTCGGGTATCGCCGATGACCACCGGAATAATCGGTGTATGATGCCCCTTCACCGCATAGCCCATGTGCTTCAGATTCGTTTTGATCATCTGGATATAAGAAAATAAAAGCTGCCGTTTTTCCTTGCTGGCTTCAATGATGTCTAACGCCTCATGGGCAGCTGCACAGCTTGCCGGCGGAATAGCGGTTTGAAAGATAAACGTTCTGGCATGGTTCAGCAGAAAGTCGATGATTACCGCTGAACCTGCAGCAAAACCTCCTTCCACTCCGGCAGCTTTGCTTAGCGTGCCGATGACAATGTCAGGACACACACCGAAATGGTCACTCGTCCCTCCTCCTAATTCACCCAAAACACCTGTTGCATGCGCATCATCAACAATGACGTAAGCATGATAGCGTTTAGCAAGGTCGATAATCTGATGAAGAGGGGCGATCGTGCCATCCATGCTGAATACCCCGTCTGTTACGATAAAACGGCGTTGGTACCGCTGTGTTTCTTTCAGTTTTTCTTCTAAATCAGTCATTTCGATATGGCGATAAATGGCCGTATCAGCCTTAGACAGGCGGCAGCCATCGATGATACTTGCATGATTTAACTGATCACTTAAAATGACATCCCCTTTTTCAGGTAACGAAGAAAGGACACCGACATTGGCTAAATAGCCGCTCGAAAACAGTAAAGCCGCTTCTGTCCGTTTAAAGCCGGCAAGCTTTTTTTCGAGTTTTTCATGCCAGATCGAATTGCCCGTCGTTAAACGTGAGCCGCTGCTTCCTGCTCCAAATTGCTGCAGTGCTGCTTGGGCTGCAGAGATCAAACGGTTATGGTTTGCCAGACCTAAATAATTGTTTGACGACCAGACCGTTTGATTTTCGCCATTAATTGTTACCTCTGGAATTGGAGGCCCGTTCATTGTTCTGAGTGTACGGTATACGCCGGCTCCCTTCGCTTTGTCTAACCGGCTGCTTAACCAGCTGTCAATGCTCAAGGCTGGTTACCTCTTGGATCGCTTCTTTCATAATAGACACCATTGCTTCTAGCTCTTCAGCTGTACTGGCAAGCGGAGGCAGAAATGCAATCACATCGCCGAGCGGTCTCGTCAGCATCCCCAGCTCTCTCATTTTTAAAGAAACTTTGTACCCCACACGCCGATCAGCAGGATAAGGCTGTTTAGTTTCCTTTGATTGAACAAGCTCTGCACCGCACATAAAGCCGAGCTGCCGAATATCCCCAACGTGAGGAAGAGCATGCAAGTCTTGAAGAAGCAAATGGAGCTTTTCACTTTTTTGCGCGACTTGTTCAACGATGTACTCAGATTCAAATAATCTCAGGTTTTCAAGAGCAACCGCACAGCCAAGCTGATTTCCTGTATAGGAGTGACCGTGGAAAAAGGTTTTTTGTTCTTTGTAATCATCGTAGAAAGCATGGTAGATGTCTTCGGTGGCAAAGGTGACAGCTATCGGCAAATAGCCTCCTGTAATGCCTTTTCCGGCAGCCATTAGATCAGGCTGAACATTTTCGTGCTCACATGCAAACATTTTCCCCGTCCGGCCAAAACCAGTGGCAACTTCATCAACAATCATTAAGACATCGTAAGCTGTACAAAGCTGGCGCACCCCTGACAAGTATCCTTCCGGCATCACAATCATTCCGGATGCTCCTTGAACCATTGATTCAATAGAAAGCGCTGCAATTTCGCGATGGTGTTCCTTTAGCAGCTGTTCAAGCGCATAGAGACACTCATCACGGCTCTGCACAGGATCACCGCTTTCAGAGCGGTATACATAAGGGATCGGAGCTTTATAACTGTCAAACATTAACGGACCATAGACGTGGTGGAACAGTTCAATAGAACCGACACTGACGGCACCAATCGTATCGCCGTGATATCCATTTTTCATTGCGATAAATTTTTGTTTTTCAGGCTTCCCGATGTTCTTCCAATATTGAAACGCCATTTTAAGAGCAATTTCCATCGCTTCTGCACCGCTGTCTGAATAAAAAACACGCGTCAGCTTCTTCGGACTGATCTCAATTAATGTCTCGGCAAGTTCGGTCGCCGGAACGTTGGTCATGCCTAATAATGTGGAGTGAGCAATTTTTCCAAGCTGTTTTATGATGGCCTCATCTAATTCCTTTTTGCGGTGCCCGTGCACATTAAGCCAAACGGAAGAAAAGCCGTCATAATATTCCTTGCCGTTTATGTCTTTTACTTTGATTCCGTTGCCGCTCTCTATGATCAAGGGATGTTCATCATAGTCTTTCATTTGAGTAAAAGGCAGCCAAAGATGCTTTTTACTTTTTTCTATCAAATCTTGAGTCATCATCTTCCTCCCACTCTATTAAAATAGGCTGCTTCTCGAGATCATTTATGTATGTGTTTACATCTTCAGAGCCGTCAGCAAAAAAGATGCGGCAGCCCTCTTCATTCCCGTATTCTTTCATTGCTGTAATACGCTGATAGCCCAGTTTATGACTTGCAACATAGCCTGTGATGTAATCAGGGTCATCCGACCAGCATAATTCTGCAACAGCTGCCGGATGATCACTCACCTTTGAAGCAAGTGCAAGGGCCTCTTTTATTCTTGAATTGGACGGCATGTGATTGCGGATCGCCCAATTTTCAAAATTGGCGTCCGGCCAATCCAATCTGGACACCCGCACACCTTTTTCTAATGTTTGATCAATTCGTTTGCCAGTGTGAATATCAAATACCACCGCTCCCCTGATACCCCGCCATTCAGAAATTTGTTGGTATGCTTTTTCAATCACTTTTTTTGGAACACCCGCTCTCTCCAATAAGAAGCGGGCAAGACTTTGTCCCTCATCTGGGGATTCCACTTCATTTGTCTTGATTGGTAATGGGTGAATCGTCTTTACCGGCTCATGAACCTCTTCAAATTGAATTTGCATAAAATCCGGTTTTCCTCTTGAGTGGGATAAACCTTTTTCTAGTAAGGCATTCACCGTACGTTTCATATTATCGAACGTGATAAGCCGTTCTCCGCCGGATATATGCTTTCCACCATCTTCGTGAGACCCATTCATAGAAGCTCTCATTCTGACACTGTAAAATGGTTCTTCTTGCATACCTTCTCGCCCTTTCAGCTTTGATTACAGAAGAAAGCAAACTATTTGTTAACAATTTATTAATTAAGGTTAACAAATAGAATACTATTATGTATATACAATTCTGTCAATATCAGAACGCCATTCAATATCTATTTATCATGTATATTCCTGATACCTGTATTAATCCACTAGAAAAAGAAGAGACGGGCAGACGCTCGCCTCCTCACCTGTATAGAATCATTTCAGACAAACACTTAAACCTGCCCTATTTCACTGTCACAGCCACTTTTTCAAAAACCGAAGGGCTTCATGTCTCATCATAGCTGTCTCAAAATGCCCTGAAGCGGAGCGTACCATACGGTAACGATCAGAAGCCCCTTTCTCAGCATACAAAGCTGTTAATTCTTTTTCGATTTTGTTCACACCCTCAACGGGTGTTAACCGATCATGTATGCCGACAAGACTAAGGTGCGGGCGCGGTGCGATCAGGCTTTGGATATCTGATGCAGAAAAGTGCTTTGCAAGCGCCGGAACGTAATAATAAAAGCCATGCCGGTCAAGGTTCTGTGTTTCAATCAGTACATGATGATCAACCTGACTGCATAAATCCACACATGCCTTAATCCGTTCATCAAACGCCGCTGTCCACCATGCCATCAAGCCCCCCATAGACATGCCGATCGTTCCGATTCTGTCAGGCTGAATATCAGGACGGCTCTGCACATAATCAATGGCTCTTATACTGTCGTAAATCATCATGCCCCACATCACCCTTCCTGTGAGAAGCATTTCTTTAAAAATCTCGCTTTCTGTTTTTCCCCGTCTGTCTCCAAATCCCCAATGGTCGATTGCCAATACCGCATATCCGAGAGAAGTCAGCTCCCGAGCAAACGAGGGCGCCTTCAAATAATCCGCTCCCTCAAGCAGTTCACTTTTTCCCCGGTCATACTGCCCTCCATGTGAATGCTGAAAGAATATAACCGGGCACCGTCCTTTTGCCGCTTTCGGCTTCACAAAATATGCAGGCACCTTTTCAAGCCCATTTATATCAAGCAGCAGCGTTTCAATCATATATCCCTCTTTTTCCTCAATACGCAGCGTTTCCGCACCCGTATCCTTCCGATCAGGCAAATCACCAAGCAATCGAAACAGCAGCTCTCTTTTTTCGTTACTCATCCCATCACCCTTCCTCTTCGCTTATCTTCAATGTACGAGACAGATTTGTTTTTCCCTTTATTTTTCACACAGCATATAGAAACAAAAATCGTGGTTTACTAAACTTTTACTAAATATAACAAAATATTCTGAAATTCATTATTGTAACCGCTTACTTTCCTATGATAGTATCAATTTATCAAAAACGCATGAGTAAAATATGTCTTGCGTTTTAGTAAATCTCATCACATGAAAGGGAGTAACCATGGTTCGGATAAAAGATATCGCCTTAAAAGCCAACGTTTCAAGTGCTACTGTTTCGAGAATTTTAAATGAAGATCATTCGCTTTCTGTTGCAGGTGAAACGAGGCAAAGAGTAATCAGTATCGCTGAAGAGCTAGGCTATCAAACTGTCGCTAAACGCCGAAAAGCCCGCGGACAAAAACAGCGCGCGCAGCCGCTTATCGGGGTGTTGAGCTGCTTATCTCCCGATGAAGAACGGCAGGATCCTTATTTTTCTTCTATTCGCAAAGGAATTGAAAAAGAATGCTTTGAACAGGAAATTTTCATTACAAACTCCATCCATCTCGGTTCCTTCCAGGAGCATATTTTTCGGGAATTAGACGGCATCATTGTGATCGGCCGTGTCCATGACGAAGCCGTTCAACATATCAGCGGCCGATTAGAGCATGCCGTGTTTATCAATCATTCTCCAGATCCGCAGATATACGACTCGATTGGGATTGATTTTGAAGCCGCCGCACGCCAGGCAATTGATCACCTTTTCGATTTAGGTTACAAACGTTTAGGCTATATCGGCGGGCAGGAGAAGGAGCATACACTGAGGGACGGCCAAAGCATTCGCAGAACAATTGAAGACAAACGCCAGACTGCCTTTTTGCAGTCCGCCAATCCTCAGCCTGAACACGTCTTGGTCGGCGATTACAGCATGCGCGAGGGCTATCGTCTGATGAAAAAAGCCATCACTCAAGGCAATCTGCCGGAAGCCTTTTTTATCGCAAGTGATTCTATGGCTATCGGGGCATTAAAAGCACTTCGGGAAGCCGATCTGCATGTGCCGCGGGATACAGCCATTGTCAGTTTTAACGGCATTGAAGAGGCCGAGTTTGCCAGCACACCTTTAACCACGGTGAAAGTGTATACAGAGGAAATGGGCCGCACAGGTGTAAAACAGCTTCTCGACCGCTTTAACGGCCGAACAATTCCTCATCAAGTCACCCTGCCGACAACGCTGATCATCAGGCAAAGCTGCGGATACACAGCTAAGGAGGTGACGCAAGAAAAACGTTCATCAAGATCATAAGGAGGAAAAGATGAAACACATATTTGTTTTATTTCTCTCTCTTATTCTGCTGATTTTGCCGGGCTGCTCACCTGAAGAAAGCACTGCAGATACGGGCAAAAAGACGTTAACCATTTATTCTACGATGTCAACGGACAGTGAAAGAAACACATTCAGAAAACTAGCCGCAGCGTTCGAAAAGGAAAGCGGCATTCGCGTCAGCATTCATTTCCCAGGCAATGACTATGAAAATATGATGCGTGTCAGAATGGCCGCCAATGATCTGCCTGACCTCTTTGATACTCATGGCTGGGGGAAAATCAGGTACGGGGAGTATACAGCCGATCTCCGGGATATGGACTGGACTCAGAAACTTGACCCGAATTTAAACAGCATCCTTAAAAACAAGAGCGGAAAGGTATACGCATATCCGATCAATCAGGCAAAGGACGGTCTGGCATACAACCGCAATATATTAGACCGTTTCGGCATTGATCCGCCCGAAACGATGGATGCTTTTATAAAAGCATTGAGAACGATTAAAGAAAAAGGCAATGGAGAAATCGTTCCTTTCTGGTTCGCCGGATATGACAAAAGCTCTTTCGCCCAATATTATGACCAATTCGCAACACCTCTTCTCATCACAGACCCTGCCCATAATGAAAAGAAACAGCTCATTGACGGCACCTTCAATTGGAGCAAATTTACTTATCTATCAGATGCCCTCAAACAAATGCAGAAAGAAAAACTCATCAATATCGATGCCGTAACAGCAAAAAAATCACAGCTCATTGAATTAATGGCCCAAAATAAAATCGCTTTTACCATGCAGGGCGGCACTCTTGGTCAAGACGTCGCCCAAATTAACCCGAATGTAAAGGTTGGGATTATCCCGACACCAGCTATACACTCCGGTGATGACCCGATATGGATTGGAGGCGAGCGCTATACACTGGCAGCATGGAAAGACTCGCCTCATTTAAAGGAAGCAACGCAATTTATCGCCTTTATGGCTCGTCCCGCCCATGCGAAAGAAATGGCTGAAGCCACCTCGCTTCCTTCAGGGCTGACCAATGTAAAAGCTAACATTTTCTATGCCAAAGACTATCAGCAATATCAGAATATGAAAGTCGAACCTTACTTCGACCGATTGTACTTGCCGAACGGGATGTGGGATGTGATGGGAACGGTCGGCCAGGAGCTTGCGGCAGACATTTTGACACCCAACGAAATTTCTAAAAAGCTGGGAAGAGAATATAAACGACTCCGGGAGCAATCTGAAACACAGGGAGCTGAAAACAATGAGTGAGATCGCCAGAGACGCACATGTGAAACAGGTCAAGCCGAATAAACAGTCCTCACTTTGGTGGATGTATATTCCGGCTCTGCTCTCCGTTTTGATCTTCATGATTTATCCGTTTATAAAAGGCGCTTTTATCACCTTCACAAACTGGAACGGATTTTCTCAGGTTTATCAGTGGGTCGGTTTCTCTCAGTATGAAAGGCTGTTTGCTGATCCGGACACATGGCATATCTTAAAAAACACGCTGCTATACGGACTCGGCAGCACCTTTTTTCAAAACGTCATAGGGCTTCTATACGCCCTGCTATTGAATCAAAGCATAAAAATGAAAGCGATAACAAGAACAATTGTGTATTTGCCGGTTATGATCAGTCCGCTCATTATGGGCTACATTTGGTACTTCTTCTTTTCTTATGACGGAGGCGCGCTTAATGACCTGCTTGGCGTTTTCGGTATCAGCCCGATCAACGCGCTTGCCAGTCCGTCTTCGAACCCATGGATCATCGTCATGATTAACACGTACCAATATGTCGGCATCGCCATGATTGTCTATTTGGCAGGCCTGCAAAGCATTCCAAAAGATTACTACGAAGCAGCGGAAATGGATGGCGCAACACGGGGCCAGCAGTTTTTCGGCATCACCCTGCCCCTGCTAATGCCATCGATTACGATCAATATGGTCATTAACATTATTGGGGGCTTAAAGCTGTTTGACGTGATCATCGCGCTTACTGCAGGCGGACCCGGAAACGCGTCGCAATCGATGTCGACGTTTATGTATGACCTGTATTTTAAACGGCAGGATGCGGGTTACGCTGCGACACAAGGCATATTTATGGCATTTGTCATTTTGATCATCAGCTTTTGCGCGCTTGCGTACTTTAAAAGAAAGGAGACGGAAATGTCATGAGAGCCGTCCGCTCAAACAAACTGCGGTTGATTACACTTCTCGCTGCCATTGTAGCCTGTGCGCATTTCATTCCTTTTTATATTCTGCTGACCACTTCATTGAAAGCAAAAGGCGATTACAGTTCCAAATGGCTGTTTCCAGCTGATATTTCCTTTCAAAATTTTACTGAGGCATGGGAGCGTGCTTCACTTGGCAACTCGTTTATCAACACAATCATCATCACAGGCGTTTCGGCATTGTTATTAATCATATTCGGCTCACTGGCCGCCTACCCTCTTGCCAGGCGGGAAACCAAACTGAATAAAGCCGTTTTCGCGCTGCTGATTTCCATTATGATCATCCCTCCGTTAACGTCCATGGTGCCTTTATACAGAATGGTCGTGGACGCCGGTATGGTCAATACACACGCAGTCGCCATTTTGATCAATACAGCGGCGTATATGCCGTTAACCGTGTTTTTGTATTCCGGCTTTATCCGTTCAACCATTCCAAAAGAGCTTGAAGAAGCGGCAAGAATGGATGGAGCGGGAATGCTGAAAATCTTTTTTACGATCGTATTTCCTTTGCTGAAGCCGATCACTGCCACCATCTGTATTATTTCCTGTGTCTTTATATGGAATGACTATCAATTTGCGATTTTCTTTTTACAGGATCAGAAGGTGCAGACACTTACTGTCGCAATGGCCGGGTTTTTCGGAGAAAACGCCAACAATCTGCATTTGGTCGCCGCAGCTGCCATCATGGCGATGCTGCCGATGGTCATTCTGTTTCTGGCGTTGCAAAAATACTTTATTGCCGGGCTGTCATCAGGAGCGGTAAAAGGATAATGAATTAAAGGAGGAACCGACATGAAAAAAATCACATTTATCGGTGCAGGGAGCACAATTTTCGCAAAAAATGTTTTAGGAGACTGCTTGTTAACGGAGGCGTTAAATGGGTTTGAATTTGCGCTTTACGACATTGATCCAAAACGCTTGCAGGAATCTCAGCTTATGCTCGAAAATTTGAGAGACCGCTATAATCCAAGCGTCGTTATCAACAGCTATGATGACAGAAAACTGGCTTTGCAGCATGCGGGCTATGTGATTAATGCCATTCAGGTCGGAGGCTATAAACCAAGCACAGTCATCGATTTTGAGATTCCTAAACGATACGGATTACGGCAGACAATTGCCGACACGGTGGGCATCGGCGGGATATTCAGATCACTCAGGACAATCCCCGTGTTATTTGATATCGCAAAAGATATTGAGGAAATGTGCCCCGACGCCTGGTTTTTAAACTATACAAACCCAATGGCCTCCCTGACTGGCGCTATGCTTCGCTATACGGATGTGAAAACGATCGGGCTGTGCCACAGCGTTCAAGTGTGTACAAGAGATTTATTTAGATCTCTCGGTATGGAACACGACGGGATTGAAGAACGAATTGCAGGCATCAATCATATGGCATGGCTGTTGGAAGTGAAAAAGGACGGCGTTGATTTATATCCCGAAATCAAAAAGAGAGCGAGAGAAAAGCAAAAAACAAAGCATCAAGATATGGTGCGATTTGAATTGATGGATAAGTTCGGTTATTACGTCACGGAATCATCAGAGCACAACGCAGAATACCATCCTTATTTTATCAAGCGAAACTATCCTGAATTGATCAACGAGCTGCAGATCCCGCTAGACGAATATCCAAGAAGATGCGTGAAACAGATAGAAGATTGGGAGAAAATGAGGGATGACATTGTTAACAATAAAAACCTCACCCATAAACGTTCAAAAGAATATGGCTCAAGAATAATAGAAGCGATGGAAACGAATCAGCCATTCACCTTCGGAGGAAACGTGTTAAATACCGGGCTTATCACAAACCTTCCTTCCAAAGCGGTCGTTGAAGTGACATGCGTCGCCGACAGAAAAAAAATAACCCCATGCTTTGCAGGAGAACTGCCTGAGCAGCTCGCAGCGTTAAACAGAACGAATATCAACACACAGCTGATGACCATTGAAGCTGCTGTTACACGGAAAAAAGAAGCTGTCTACCAGGCAGCTATGCTTGACCCGCATACAAGTGCAGAGCTGTCCATCAATGACATTATTTCGATGTGTGATGATTTATTTGAAGCGCACGGCGATTGGCTTCCAGCATACAAATAAAAAAAAACTAGGGGTAATCTCTCCCCTAGTTTTTCGGTTTCGTTTCGCCTTCCCAGGCCATCATGCCGCCTTCTACGTTGACTGTTTTAAAGCCTTGCTCATCCAAATACTTGCAGACATTCATGCTGCGCATTCCTGAGCGGCAGATAAAAGTGTACTCTTTGTCTTTATCGAGGGTTTCCATTTTTTCAGGAATATCTCCCATGCGAATATGAACCGCTTGCGGGATCATGCCTTCCGCAACCTCTTCATCTTCTCTGACATCAATCAAATACAATTCTTCATCCGCCTCGATTTTTTCTTTCAGATCGGCAGTGCTGATTTCATTTATTTTCAACCGATAACACTCCTATTCACGATGATGACTTTAAGTATACCAAAGTCCGTCAGTCAATTTCTATTAAGAGAATGATGAAAAAATCCCCTTTTTGACCAAGGGGATTTTTTCAGGATTAGTTTGCCACAATATTGACAAGCTTGCCAGGCACCGCGATAATTTTTCGAATGGTTTTGCCTTCAAGCTGCTCTTTGACCTTTTCATCTGCTTGAGCAAGCTGTTCCAGCTGTTCCCTCGTCGCATCTGCAGGAACCTGTAGTTTCGCTTTCACTTTTCCGTTCAGCTGAACAACAATTTCAACTTCGTCGTCAACAAGTTTAGCTTCATCATATACAGGCCAAGCCTCATATGCAATCGTACCGCTATGGCCCAATTTCTCCCACAGCTCTTCCGCGAGGTGAGGCGCGATAGGAGATAGGAGCTTCACAAAGCCTTCCATATATTCCTTCGGCAGCTCTGACGCTTTATAGGCCTCGTTGATAAAGACCATCAGCTGAGAAATCCCTGTGTTAAAACGCAGGCCCTCATAGTGATCTGTCACTTTCATGACTGTTTCATGATAGACGCGCTCCAATGTTTCACCAGCGCCTTCAACGATTTTGCCATTTAGCTCTCCGCTGTCTTCAACAAACAGACGCCATACGCGGTCAAGGAAGCGGCGTGCGCCGTCTAGGCCTGATTCAGACCAGGCAATTGAAGCATCAAGCGGTCCCATGAACATTTCGTACAATCTCAGCGTATCAGCGCCGTGAGATGCAACGATTTCATCAGGGTTGACAACGTTCCCTTTTGATTTACTCATTTTCTCGTTGTTTTCACCAAGAATCATTCCTTGGTTATACAGCTTTTGGAACGGTTCTTTCGTCGGCACTACACCGATATCGTATAGGAACTTGTGCCAGAAACGGGCATACAGAAGGTGAAGCACAGCATGCTCCGCGCCGCCGATATACATATCAACCGGAAGCCATTTTTCCATTTTCTCAGGTGATGCCAGCTGATCCGGATTGTGCGGATCAATGTAGCGCAAGAAATACCAGCAGCTTCCCGCCCATTGCGGCATTGTATTCGTTTCTCTTCTTCCTTTTTTCCCTGTTTCAGGATCTGTGACTTCAACCCACTCTTTAATGTTCGCAAGCGGTGATTCGCCGGTGCCGCTCGGTTTGATTTCGTTTGTTTTCGGCAGAATCAGCGGCAGTTCTTCCTCTGGCACAGCTGTTGACGTTCCGTCCTCCCAATGAATGATCGGAATCGGCTCGCCCCAGTAGCGCTGGCGGCTGAAGAGCCAGTCGCGCAGACGGTAAGTGACTTTCTTTTCGCCGTTTTTCGTTTCTTCCAGCCAAGCGATCATTTTTTCAATCGCTTCCTGTTTATTAAGTCCGTTCAGGAAGTCAGAGTTTACGTGCTCTCCGTCGCCTGTGTACGCTTCTTCTTCCACGTTTCCGCCTTTCACGACTTCCTTGACTGGAAGGCTGAATGTGTTGGCGAATTCAAAATCACGCTCATCGTGACCGGGAACCGCCATGACTGCACCTGTTCCGTATGAAGCAAGAACGTAATCTGCGATCCAGATCGGCAGTTTTTCACCGTTTACAGGATTGATTGCATAAGCTCCCGTGAAGACGCCTGTCTTTGTTTTCGTGAGATCCGTGCGTTCAAGGTCACTCTTTGATTGAATTTCTTTGATATAAGCTTCTACAGCTTCTTTTTGCCCAGCAGCTGTGATTTTTTCTACCAAAGCATGCTCCGGAGCAAGGACAGTGTATGTAGCGCCGAACAATGTATCTGGTCTTGTTGTAAACACCGTAAATGATTCATCATGTCCATCTATGCCAAAATGAACGTGCGCACCTTCAGAACGGCCGATCCAGTTGCGCTGCATGTCTTTAATGCTTTCCGGCCAATCAAGCTCTTCCAAGTCATCAAGAAGCCTGTCCGCATAAGCTGTGATTTTCAGCATCCACTGCTTCATCGGGCGTCTTTCGACCGGGTGGCCGCCGCGTTCACTCTTTCCGTCAATGACTTCTTCGTTGGCTAGAACCGTACCGAGTGCGGGGCACCAGTTTACCGGCACCTCATCAACGTAAGCAAGGCCCTTTTCGTATAGCTTTAAGAAAATCCATTGTGTCCATTTATAATATTCAGGATCTGTCGTGTTGATTTCACGATCCCAATCATATGAAAAACCGAGCGCCTGGATTTGGCGGCGGAAATTATCGATATTCTGCTTCGTAAACACTGCCGGATCATTCCCGGTGTCGAGGGCGTATTGCTCAGCCGGCAGACCGAATGCGTCCCAGCCCATCGGATGAAGAACGTCATACCCCTGCATGCGCTTCATGCGAGAGAGGATATCCGTCGCTGTATAGCCCTCAGGGTGTCCGACGTGAAGACCCGCTCCAGACGGATAAGGAAACATGTCCAGCGCGTAAAATTTTTGTTTCTCATTATGATCAAGAGTGGCAAATGTTTTGTTTTCCAGCCAATAATTTTGCCATTTCTTTTCTATCTCTTTGTGCTGAAAACTCAAAGTAAAAACCTCCTTCTGATTGAATACGGCGTTTTATGTTCAAGTATTGACGGGACAGGGAGGATTATATTCAGAATATTCCCAAACTAAAAAAAACTCCCTCATCCCTAAAAGGGACGAGAGACTTTCGTTTTCCCGCGGTACCACCCTCGTTAGCGCGGCAGACGCCGCACTCACTTGATACTTTTAACGCAGTTATGCGTCAGCGGCTTTTCACCGCTGCAACTCTGAGGTGAGTTCGGAAACAAACTTGATTGACTTTCACCAGCCGTCAACTCTCTGAAACAATATCTGCTTCTTACTGCTCCTCTTCATTGTTCTTTTCGCAACCGTAATCTTAACTGTATTTTATAGAATTCTGTTCATAAGTGCAAGCAGGTTTGTATACAATGGGAATGTACCCTGAACGGGCGAAGATTGAGGACAATTATTCTGGTGGAGTTTTGGTTTGACGTTTCGACTCGGCCGGTTCGCCGCCGCTGTTCATTTCTCTTACAAAATCAAAGCTTCTGAGAACAGCTTCACCGCCGTAGCCTGAGATAATGGATAAGATGACAAGTTGAATTCCTGAATCGGGGTCAGCGGATAGTACAAGTAAAATGGAAGCCGTCATGCCGATAAACCAATCTTCCAAAAATCCAAGATAGATAAACCGCTTTGTCATCCTGGGTTTCTCCAGTCTGCCTCTCTTTTTCACATGACCGAGAATCCCCATGATTCCTCCAATTACACAAGCAATTAATACCTGATGCAGCATCTTCATCATCACCTTCCTAAAGCCCTTATTTCGTAAAGCGACTTCAGGCCATCCAGCCCCCTTAAACGATTCCGATGATTTTCGATATCTACATACTGGCAAATCTGAAAAAGCTTGTTTCTTCCATTATATGTGAACACATGATCGGTAAGCTTGATGCATTAGATTCATTTTTCACCCAGTGACATTTACCTAGTCATCTATTTAGCATCTAGTAACCTTTCCGTTCATATGTTCAAACTCTGTTCTTATTTTTAGTGTATACGAGGACAAGCCCGAATGACAAACAACAAACTGCGCTTGCTTGAATCAGAACATGTGTTGTGCTACGGTTACTGTAGAATTCATTAAAAAAAGGGGAATATCAGGCTTTCGCACAGCAAGCTGGCGGCCTAAGGGGGAATTATATGGCTAGTTTTCAATCATTCGGAATAAAAGGACAGCTGGACGTCATCATAAAAGCGCTTGATCACGCGCGAGTCGGTGTAGTGATTACAGATCCTGCACTTGAAGATAATCCGATTGTCTACGTAAACCAAGGCTTTGTTCAAATGACCGGCTATGAGGCCGAGGAAATTTTAGGAAATAACTGCCGCTTCTTACAGGGAAAAGATACAGACGCTGGTGAAGTGGGCAACATCAGAGCCGGTTTACAAAATAAAGAGCCGGTTACAGTTCAGATCCAAAACTACAAAAAAGACGGGACGATGTTCTGGAATGAGTTAAATATTGATCCGCTGGAAATAGAAGACAAAACCTATTTTGTCGGAATTCAAAAAGACATTACCAAGCAAAAAGAGTATGAACAGCTTCTCGAGGATTCCCTCACAGAAATTACTGCACTTTCAACTCCTATTGTGCCGATTCGCAACGGCATTTCGGCTCTTCCGCTAGTCGGCAACCTGACAGAGGAGCGATTTAATTCCATCGTCAGTACATTGACGAATATTTTATCAACATCCAAAGATGATTATTTGATTATTGATTTATCAGGATTGGCCCAAGTAAATGAACAAACCGCCGACCAGATTTTCAAGCTGAGCCATTTGCTGAAATTGACCGGAACAGAATTAATCATTACGGGCATAAAGCCCGAATTGGCCATGAAGATGAATAAACTGGATGCTAATTTTTCATCGCTGAAAACATATTCTAATGTAAAGGATGCTGTTAACGTGCTCCCGATTATGTAAAAAGATCCCGCTCATCCGGCGGGATCTTTCTTATGAAGAAACTGAAGCTTGCTTATTCGCTTTATCAGCTGATTTTAACCGTTTGTCGTATAAAACGGTCGTGGCTATGCTGATCATAAGCAAAACCAAAAGAGATAAAACGAGAGCATGAATGCCGGAATGATCGACGAGCACTCCTCCGAACAAAGGCCCTATCATTCTGCCACCTGTCGCAGCGCTGTTCACAAACCCTTGATAAAATCCTTCTTTCCCTTTAGGCGCAAGCTTGTTGGCAATCGTTGGCACCGCAGGCCAAACAAGCATTTCTCCGATGGTCAAGATCACCATGGCAGCCAAAAACATTGGAAATTGCTTCGCAGTCAGCAACATGCTGTAAGACACAATAAAAATGACAAAACCAATGATCATTTGCGCTTTTAACGACTCAGCCCATTTTTTCACAAAAAAGCTGACAAGCGGCTGTCCAACCACAATTAAAATTCCGTTAATCGTCCACAGCACACTATACAAAGAAAGAGACATCCCGATACTTTGCGTGTACGAGGCAATGGTGGTAGACCATTGAGAATATGCCAGCCACCCGAGCACATATCCGCTGCTCAATATGACCAGAGCCGTAAATTTCGCTTTGCTGCTTACAGCATCATAATCAAGCACAGACGTTTGAGACACATCCTTCGTCTGAATGTTTCGAAATCCGAAATATACGATAAAGAAAAAAACCACATACAACGCGGCATTCGCCAAAAATACGTATGAAAACGAGAAAGACGCCACTACGCCGCCAAGCGCAGAACCGACGGCAACGCCTGCGTTTTGTGCGACATAAATCGCATTAAATGCCCTTCTTCCCCCTTCTGGCCACACTGATCCAGCCATTGCGTAACTGGCCGGAAAAACAACACCCGAACCAAACCCTACAATTGTAAGCAACACAATATAAAACGGCCAATCATGAAAAAAGACGAGACCCACCAAACTTGCTAACGTAATCGCAATTCCGAGCATGATGGATTTGAACCCGCCGATTTTATCAAACAAAAACCCGCCGCATAAATTCCCTGCCACACTGGCGCCGGAATTCAGCATAAGGACAATGCCCGCGACCGTTAACGACTTTCCTAAATGATTATGAATATAGATCGTGTTAAGCGGCCATAAAAAGGATGCCCCTGTCACATTAATAAACATCCCTATCACTAAAATTTTCAATGCGCGCGGCATACTGATCCCCCTTTCTTATCTATAAAAGCTCATGAAAAAACGGAAACCTCAAAAGGCTCCGTACGAATCCAGTTATCATAGCACATTCATTCTATCTGTCTGTCTCATATTTTTCAACAGATGAGTGTGAAAAAATCTAACAAATATTGTTCGAAAATTGTAAAATAAATAGAAAAAGGAGTGAATTTCTTGGAAATGGCATTCGCATTCCTCGGTTTTTTCGCATTTCTCTTTTCGCTTGGCTATGGATTGTATCACCTCGTCAGATATGTGCTGAAAAAGGAAAAACGGTTCTCTAAAAAACTCTTTTGGCCGCTTTTCATTGGAGGCCTCATTCTGCTCTTCACCGGAGCAGCTTTGTCAGAACCTGACGCTGCCGCAACAAATGCTGATAAAAAATATTCAGCTCTAAACACTGAATATAAAAGTCTTAAAAAAGAGCATGAAGCACTTGAGAAAGAGTATGAAGCCATCAGCTCTGAAGCAAAGAAACTGAAAGACAATACAAAAGATCAAGACAAGCTCAAGCAGCTGGAGAAAGAAAATAGTGAATTAAAAAAGACTCAGAAATCATTAAAAGCAGAAAATAAAGAACTTCAAGAAAAACAAAAACAGCTCAAAGAAGATACCAAAACAGCAAAGGCTGAAAATGAAACCCTTCAACAGGATAAAACAAAGCTTGAAAAGCAATTAAAAGAGGCGCAAAACCGAACAGCCAGCACGAAAGAAAACAGCGAACAATCTTCAACCAGCACAAATAAAAGCAACGAAACCAACACTGCTGATACAGCAGAAGGCTGTCTTATCAAAGGCAGCAAAAACGGCATTTATCATACGCCGGGCAGTACATACTATGACCGGACGACAGACCCTGCTGACATGTTTTGTTCAGTGGAAGAGGCTGAGGCAGCCGGGTATCGGGCGCCGAAACGATAAACAAAAAAGCTCCAGTTCTCTGGAGCTTTTACTGTTTTACAATGCCGACTTAATCACCTTTTTATAATAAAGAACCGACAGAATACCGAAAATAGAATAGAGTGCAGTATATAACACCATCACCATAATCATCGGCGACCATACCTCTGATCCGAATAAGAACCAGCCGGATTGTACGGCAAAGTAACTGTGAAAGAGGCCGATCACCAATGGAATGCCGAAGTTATACATTTGTTTGATGCGTATCCCCTTCAGCAGGTCGCCCTGTGTAAAACCGAGTTTTCTTAGGATGGTATAATTCGGTTTTTCTTCTTCACTTTCACCCATTTGTTTAAAGTAAAGGATGCACCCCGAGGTGATGAGAAATGTTAATCCTAAGAAACCAACGATGAACATGACCATACCAAAAAGAGATTTTTGCGCAATACTTGTATCCAGCCTTGATAAATGTAGATCTTTCTTGTTCACCTTCTGAAAAAGCTCATTTGCTTTTTCAAGCTGATCTCCATGTTTCATATTGATGCCGATAAATTCAGATTGCGCCAGCTGAATGCGAGGGTCTTTATCTTTGTTCAGCCGTTTAAACAGGTTGTCATCTACTATGACTGCAGGCATTCCCCCGCTTGTAAACGTGTAGGATACAAGAAACTCTTCTCTTAATCCTTTATAGTGTAATGATTCTGTCTCATTCTTGCTTTTGACTTTAATGCTGCCGGAGTCTTTTAAAACCATTATTTTTTGCAGCAAATCAGTGTATCCTGAGAAAACCGCTTCCCCAGCTGACACATCGACTCCTTTTACATCTTTATCGCTAACAACAGCCAGCTGTGTGTTGCCGGGATCGCCCTGCATCTCTTTCGAAGTTCCATCCATGATATTTGTGAGATCAAAAGACGATTGCAGGACAGGCATTTCTTTTTTGACGTACGAGATGTCATTTTCACTCAAACTGCTTTCAAATCGTTTGGCATCTTTCTCATTCATGAATGAAAAATCCGCCGCTACATTTTGTTCAGCAGTCTTTTCTGCCGAGTAATACGAAATATAAGCAAGGGATAACAGCCCGATGGCGAGCGCTGAAACGGTTGTGATAATCGTCAGCAGCAACGCGTTCGATTTCATTCTGAACATAATCGATGACAGTGACAGAACCTCTGAGATATTCAAGTAGCCGCCCTTGCTTTTCCGAATGATGTTCGAGATAAACGTAACCGATCCTTTATAAAAGAGAAACGTCCCGATAATGACGGACCCTAAGATAAAACTCATGGCGAAAAACAGTTCGTTTATGGTCTTGAATTTTCCGCTAAACAGCTCGGAAGACACGTAGTATCCCGTTAAAATCAACACGATGCCCAGTGCCCCGATCAGCATCTGGAAAAAAGAGATTCTCTTCACTTTATCCTCAGTGGAAGACGTTACTTTAAACAAAGATAAGATACTTTGTTTTTTGATAAACGTATAATTCATGATCATAATCAAAAGGTAAATGCCGCAGAACACAATGATTGTTTGAACCAAGGCTTGCTCAGAAAAATGCAGTTTCGCATCAGCTTTGACATCGACGATTTTGAACAAGATCATAAGCACAAGCTTTGATATTGAAAATCCGGCAAAAACCCCGATGGCTAACGAGCCGAAATACAGCATGATATTTTCCGCACTTAAGATACGAAAGATTTTGTGCTTTGTCATTCCTATTAGTTGAAACAGCCCGATCTCTTTACTCCGTCTTTTAATAAAAATGGTATTGGCATACAAAATAAAGATTGATACAACAGCCACAAGCAAAATTGAAGCGGTTTTAATAGCCGCGGCGCCTTTAATAGAAGCTTTTACTTCATTAATGGACGGGTCATATTGGAGTGTGACAAATGCGAAATAAAGCGCCACACTAAAGATTAAGGCAAACACATAGAGGTAATAATTCCTGATATTCTTTTTCAGATTTCGCAGAATGAGCTGATTAATGTTCATGCTGAACCCCGCCTAACACGCCTTGTGTTTTCATGATATCCTGGAAAAACGTCTGCCTGTCTTGGCCCCCTTTATTCAGCTGCGTATACATTAAACCATCCTTAATAAAAATGACTCTGCCGCAGTAGCTCGCTGCAACGGGATCATGGGTAACCATAATAATTGTGGCGCAGCGTTTTTGATTGAGCTGGCTCAGCTTGTTTAATAGGTCAGAGGCTGATTTCGAATCGAGCGCGCCGGTCGGCTCATCAGCGAATATAATGCTCGGGTCATGAATAAACGCTCTTGCGGCAGATGTTCTCTGCTTCTGGCCGCCGGAAATTTCATTCGGGTACTTATCCCGCAATTCATAAATTCCCAATTCCTTCGCCACTTCCTCAAACTTGCGGTGTGCTTCCTTTTTTGATATTTTCGTGATCGATAACGGCAGAAGGATATTTTCTTTCACTGTTAATGTGTCTAGCAAATTGTAATCCTGAAAGATAAAGCCTAAGTGCTGTTTTCTAAATTCAGCCAGCTGCTTTTCCTTCAAGGACGTCATTTCGTTTCCGTTAATGTTGATCGTTCCGTGACTGACCTTATCTATCGAGGACAGAACGTTAAGCAAAGTGGTTTTGCCCGACCCTGAAGCACCCATAATGCTGACGAATTCGCCCTTTTCAATGTGAATATCGATGCCCTTCAGCACTTCCTGTTTATTTAGCTTGTTACCATAGCTTTTTCGAATTTTATTCGCTTCTAAAATCATCATGTCCGTAGTCTCCTTTATATTGGATACTGTTATTATAAAAAGGATCGACGGGCTTTTCCTTCGATTAGGCGAACAAAAAAGAAAAGCATGTGACATTTTCGTCACACGCTAATGACACGTTCGAATTGATTTCGTTTCGGAAAGGTTAAGGTAAAGGTTGTTCCAGCTCCAAGCTTTGAATGCACATCGATATCGATCAGCAACGGTTCTGCGGCTCTCTTTGTCAGATAAAGCCCCATGCCCGTAGAAGACTGATTATGATGATCGGTTGTAGATGTAAACCCTTTATCAAAAATTCGTGAGACGTCTTTTCTGTCTATGCCCCTTCCAAAATCTTTTACCTCAAGAACCTTCCGCTCTTCTTTTTCATAGCTGTTGATCACAATATCAGCTGCTTCACTGTATTTTACGGCGTTGGTCAGCAGCTGCCTGATGATAAAGGCCAGCCATTTCGCATCGCTCAAGACTTCCTCTGCCTCCAGCTGAATATCAAAACCGATTCCTTTCTGTATACACCACGATTGCAAGTCTCTGATCTCTTTAATAATCAAGGGCTTAAGCTTGATCATCTCTAAAGACAGATCATTTTCAATAAAGGATATGCGCTTTTGATGAAGCTGCTGATCAAGAAGCAGATGGATGCGTAGCCACTCATACGATAGCTGGGATTTTAAAGATGGGTCTTCCATCCGATCGATGATTAAATGCAGTGCTGTTAATGGTGTTTTGACCTCATGTATCCACGCCATCAGTTCATCTTTTTCATTTTCTAATGCCAAGCGATTCCGCAATGCAGATTGCTTCAATTGTTCCGTTTGTCCGGTGATGCTTTTTTCAATCAACTCTTCAAACGGCGTCTCCGGTTCACTTATGGCGGTGACATCAAGATTATTTTCCCATTCTTCGAGGCATTTATAGAATGCGGTTTCTTTCCGAAAACGGATAATAACAAACACAACAAAGATCAGGACACACAAATAAACAATATAAAGAACATTTTTAAATGGAATAGACGGATCAACATAGGCAATCAACAAAATCAGAATTTGCTGCAGCAAAAATGCGGCAATCCAGCTTCGTCTTTCGATGAGGAATGCTTTAATCATAGAAATGATCCTCTTCCTTCGCCATGTAGCCTTGGCCGACCTTCGTCTCGATATATGCGCCAAGCTGCAGGGCATCCAGTTTTTTTCGCAGGCGATTGACATTGACGGTCAGCGTATTGTCACTGACAAAACGCTCATCATTCCACAGGCTTCTGATTAACTCCTCACGGCTGACGATCTTGTTTTTTTGTTCTATTAATTGTTTGAGAATGAACATTTCATTTTTGGTCAGTTCAACAGAGCCTTTGTCATTGCTGACGAGGTTCTGCTCCGCGTCTATGGCAGCTCCGCACCACGTTTTGATCGCGCTTGGCTCTGTATTATAATGATGTATACGCCTGAAAATCGCCTGGATTTTCGCTATCAGCACATCAAAATGAAACGGCTTTTGAATAAAGTCATCCGCCCCAAGCTGCATGGACATCACCATATCAGCAGGATGATCTCGGGAGGATAAAAAGAGAATCGGAACATTTGACCGGGAGCGGATCAGCCGGCACCAATGAAACCCGTCAAATTTAGGGAGCTGAACATCAATAATGACGCAATCGGGTTTGATTGACGCAAATTCCTGCATCACTTGGCTGAAATCCTGAATGCCGTATACATCATAGGACCATCCCGTTAAACGCTCCTTGATTTCATGAAACAGCGATTTATCATCTTCTATCAGCAAAAGTTTAAACAATGGACTCACCGCACTTTTTCCTTTTTTTATGTCAAGTGTATAGCAAATCTTGTTCATGCGCTATACAGAAAAAGCCGGCTGGTTCAGCCGGCTTTCTTTGATTACAACTCTCTTCTTAATGCTGTCAGCACGTTGGTTTTTGTTGCTTTTCGGGCTGGGTTCATACCCGAAATCACAGCGACACCGCCGCAAATCACAACCGCAATGATGACAAGGCTGAGCGGAATATAAGAAAACGTGTAATTCAGATCGCCCGCTTCACCTCCGCTTGTCGCCGCGAGAATCATCGGAACGGCCAGATTGACAAGGTAACTCACGCCGTAAGAAATGATAATCCCGATCACACAGCCTAAAATTCCGATATACGCACTTTCCATCAAGAACATTCGGCGAATGATAGACGGGCTTGCCCCAATCGCTTTCATAATGCCGATCTCCTGCGTTCTTTCTGTAACCGCCATCGTCATCGTGTTAAATATTCCAATGGCTGAAATGATAACCGCGATACATCCGACAAAGATCAGGCCGATTTTGAAGACCATGAAGAAGGTGTTGGCTCCTTCAAGCTCGGTAGTAACTGATGTGACATAGTATCCGTCATCTGTTAGATCGTTTGTCAGCTGTTCCACATTCTCAAATTTATCAGCATAAACGCCAACGTTTTTTTCAACATTCCCGCCTTTGAAATCTAAAAATTCCGAAAAGTCTTTCTTGAATTGATCACTGATAAAGATGTTTGAATCCTCCATCCAATCTTGAGATGGTTTTTTTGTAATACCGACAATTTTAAAGTCATACGTTTTTGTTTTCTTAACATCCCCTGTTTTAGGATCTGTTTTTGATACACTTAATTCAATCGTTTTGTTCAGGATGTCTTTCGTGTAGCCCTTTGGTTCTTCTATATCTTCGGTGTTTCCTTTTGCTTCTTCGATTTTTTTGTTATATTCTTCAGATTCTTTTTTCGTCAATAATCTCTTTGCAAAGTCGTATCCTACTACAATTTCATTTTCCGACTTAGCGACTCTTCCTTTTTCTAATTCCATATTGGCTTTTAATTCATCGTTCATATTGGTAAAGATGAGATTAGAGCTTTCATTTGTGCGATTGCCTAAAGTTGCTTTGTTTGGCTCATACACTTGCGTTCGTTCTACAACTGACCTTACATGATCATACTTCTCTAAATCAGCTTTTTTAAAAGGCTTATCCCCTTCCTTGCCCATTACACTGACTTTAGTCACAATTTGCTGGCTCATCGTCATATCTGTGATTGTCTTTTGAATCCCAAATCCTACGGATGATAGCACAACCAAAAACGCACACGCCATTGTTGTCGCAAGAATTGTCATAAAGACGCGGAGCCTGTTTTTCTTCATATTTCTTCTGATAAAATGAACCTGATCCTTAAATCTCAACGGTAATACCCCCTTTTAACACACCGTCATGCAGCTGGAATTTTGAGTGTCCGATTGAAGCCACTTCATCATCATGGGTAATAATCACAAATGTAATGCCCCGCTCACGGTTCAGCTGTTGGATCAATTCAAGCACTTCCTGTTCCGTTTCTGAATCAAGGCTTCCCGTCGGCTCATCCGCTAAAATAATCGACGGATTTAAAATCAGCGCTCTCGCAATGCTGACACGCTGCTGTTGGCCGCCTGACAGTTCATTAGGGTAGTGAGCAGCATGGTTTTCAAGACCGACGCGTTTCAGCATGTCCTGTACCTTTTTCTTGCGCTCAGACGGTTTAATCCCTTTTAGCGCCAGCGGCATTTCAACATTCTCATACGTCGTTAAGCCCGGGATGAGCTGAAAGCTTTGAAAAATAAACCCAAAGTGTTCAAGGCGGAACTGAGCCCATTCCTTTTCATTAAACCCCGTGACATCAGTTCCGTTAATCACAATACGACCTTTTGTCGGTGTGATGTAGCCTGATATCAAATTCAGAAGCGTTGATTTACCTGATCCGCTTCGTCCGACGATACAGGCGATTTCTCCTTTCGCAACAGTCAACGAGACATCTTTTAAGACAGGCACTTCATTCTCACGGCCCTTTTTTCCAATCGTGAAAGAATGGTTAATATGCTGAACATCAATCATCTTTTCTCTCTCCCTTATAAATGTTTTGTTTTTTTATAAATCGCAAAATAGCTGATAAGAAAACCAATCACGGCGCCAGCAGTCATGCCAAATATGTAGCCGGCGAAGCTTTCCGTTGCGGCAAATCCAAAATACCCGAAGCCCATGATTCCAATGATAATGACAATGACCTGTACCGGGCGGTCTAGCGGTTTCCACAAAAAGAAATATCCGTTCCGTTCATTAGACAGTTTGACAAAACTGATGTAGCCGATGATGTAAAAGATGATCGTCATGATGGCCGGAATCACTAAATAATATGGAGAATCCTCAACCCATTTCGAGTCTATATAGATTATCGGGACCAAATACTGTGCCCATTTGGGTACTGGACCATGGATAAAATCGATTGACACTCCTAAAAGGATCTCGATGTTGATCGCAGGCAGGCTGATGAGTAAAAACGGCGAAATGGCCACGGTAAATGAGACTAAAAGCTGTGCGAAGGTATTGCCTGTCAAAGTTCCTCCAGCCATAACCAAAGAATAAGCCAGCATGCTAACAATGATCATTCCCAAGCTGTAGTTGTGAAAATAAAAGGCCTGATCAGGCTTCAAAAACAAAATCAGCAAAACAGACAAAGCATAACCTATGAGTTGCGGTATCACAATCACCATTCCGCCAGTCAAGAACTTCGCGTTAAATATCTGCCCTCGTGTATAAGGAAGGCTTAATGTAAAGTCAAAGTAGCCCTTGCTTCGTTCAATCCCAAGCTGGCTGACCGCCAAAACGACTCCCCAAATCCAAAATACTGAGATAAATGTGCTGTTTAAATAATCAACGCTGAATACGCAGGGGCCGACCCAATTTTCTTTTCCAGTGACACAGCCTTGATAGATGAGATACATATTTAAAATTGATAAAGGATTACCCAATATAAAAACCAAAATGGTGATAACTAAGGCGACTTTATTCTGCCGCCACTCTTTGTAAAGCAGTCCGGAATCCGGCAACTCACTCCCCCCAAACCTAAGGCATTTCATTACACTTTTGTTTTCTTGTAAATAGAGAAGTAGCTCACAAAAAATCCAGCTACAGCTCCAATCATCATCCCCAAAATATAACCAATAATGGAATGTCCGGTATAGTATCCAAATAAACCAAATCCAAGGATGCCGAAAGCCATAACCAGAATTTGCACCGGACGATCTAATTTGTTCCATAAGAAAAAGTATCCGTTTCGTTCACTTGGAAGCTTTTTGAAGCTTATAAAGCCAATCAAGTAAAATAGCATGCTCATTACGGCTGGAATTAATAAAATATATCTACTGTCAGACAGCCATCCATTTGCAACGTAACCAATAGGCACTAGATATGATAAATTGCTCGTTAGAGAAAAATAAGCCTCAGGGGAAGGGAATAGTTCCCATATACTCACGCCAAAAACAACTTCAAAGTTTCCTACCGGCAAAGCAATAATTAAATACGGCAATATAGCTGCAGAAAACGCCGTTAGCAGCTGGGCAAAAGCATTACCAGTTAACGCTCCGGCGGCCATCACCAGAGAGTAAGTCATAAAGCTAATCACGATCACCCCAACGCTGCTGTGCTCAAAATAGTAGACGTGTTCAGGGCTATAAACAAGAATTAGCAGCCATGCAAGGAAAAAGCCAATCAATTGAGACAGTACAATCACAAAACCGCCTAACCAAAATTTCGTCTGAAAAATGTGGCTTCTGCTATATGGGAGGCTTAATATAAAACCCATCGTGCCTTTCGAACGTTCCATGCCCAGGAAGCAGACCGCCAAAATGACACCCGGCACCCAGTTGATATCTATCAGATTGCTTATGGAATAATTTACAATAAAATCACAATATTGCGGGTCTTGCCGATCAAGGCATCCTTGATAAGATAAATACGTATTAACGATAGAAAGCGGATTTGCAAACACTAAAAACACAATACTTAACAAAATCACCACTTGATTCTGCTTCCACTCTCGATAGAGGAGACCTCGGTCTACCATCTCCGCTTCCCTCCAAACTTCGCAATGAACACTTCTTCCAGGTTGACAGGAAGCTCATTCCACACTTTTGGCTTCAGCTCTCTTAAAAAGCTCTTGTTCTTCTCATCGCTTTTCGGGATCAGCACCGTGTAAAACACACCGGCCTGATCGAGCATCGGAATGTTTTGCTCTCTGATGGCCAAATTGACATCTGTATCGAAGGCCATTTGAATTTTAATGTATTCTTCTTTTAATTCATCAAGATCCATGACGTTGGTCAGTCTGTTATCTTCGAGAAAACCAATTCGGTTGCACATCCGTTCAATATCCTCAAGGCGATGGGAGGTGATCAGGATGCTCGTATCACGCTCAGCCACTTCATCGACCATCAGCTGCAGTACATCATGCCTTGTCACTGCATCTATTCCGTCCGTCGGCTCATCAAGAAGAATCAGCGCCGGTCTCGCCGCAAACGATAGAACGAGTGACAGCTGTTTTTTCAAGCCCGTCGACAGCTCACGGTACTTTTTCGTTTCCGGAATTTCGTACCTGTTCATCAGCTCATTCGCGTAGGTGACATCAAACTTCGGATAAATCCTTCTCAGGATGTCAACAAGCTGCTTGTATGTATACTTGTCATAAAAAGGATTTTGAACAGGCATGAAGATGATATTCTGTTTGACCTTCGGATGCTTTTTGATTTCTACGCCATCAAATAAAATCGTCCCGCTGTCGGCGAAAATGATTTGCTGGATTAAGCGAAGCATTGTCGTTTTGCCTGACCCATTGCGGCCGAGCAGCCCGAAGATTTCTCCTTTTTCAATTGTTAATGAAACATCTTTTAATACTTGATTGCCGTCAATCGTCTTAGACAGCTGTCTTAATTCAATCATCGCTCTTGCCCCCTTTCACATCAGCGCTGATTTCCTTTATCCATTCTTGCAGTTTCTCCAGCTCAACCCCCGCATAATGTGCATCGATGATGAGCTGTTTGAGTTGCTCTTTAATCATCGTCATCTTCCCTTCAACCAGTGTCGTTTTTGCATTTTCCGATATATAGGTCCCTCTGCCCCGCAGCGTTTCAATAATACCCTCTCGCTCAAGCTCTTTGTACGCTTTGCTGACAGTATTCGGATTCGCAATAATGATCGTCGCCAATTCTCTGACAGAAGGAAGCTTATCACCAGGCTTCATGATCCCTTTCAAACAAAGCTCTTTCATTTGCTGAATAATTTGTTCGTAAATGGGCGTTGAGCTTCTTGGATCGATTTGAATCATTTACTTCCCTACTTTCTATACGATCTGAACCTTTCATAAATAAAACGAATCAATTATACTTTTTTGCCATTCAAAACCGATCATCACAAGGACAAGAAAAAAAGAACAAGCAATCATAGATGCCGCGATCAGCATTGGCACGTTACGCTTGTTTTGTTTTTTATGTTTCATAACTGCCTCCCTTAATTTCAATATATAAATGACTTTTTTATTAGTGTCTATAGTGTATTACTTCAATTAGTACACTTAATACAATAAATACTTTGCAGTGCAAAGTCAATCCTTTTTTTACAAAAAAACGGACCCTTATCAAAAGGGTCCGTTTCTTACACATCAAGAGGGTGCTGCAAGATCATATTATTTTGCAAAGCTTGAAGCTGAAGTCTCATTCTGTACAGCTGTTCTCTCTGCTGATCATTTGATGACAGCCATAGTTTATTCAAGGCATTTACCGCATTTTCAATCTGCATTTGCGCATCGCTGTATTCTTGGTCGTTATAATGCTCTTGTTTAGAAGCGATTTTCAGCTGTTCTTCAGCATAATCATACGCCTGCATACATTGTTGGAGATGTTCATCTACTGATTGTCTTGTTGCCACAGTAACCCCTCCTCTTGGTAATGGAAACAATCCATCATCCATAGTGTAGCCTCATCAGACATGATTCAATAAAGAAATTTATGGTCGATATTCATTTGTTCTCATATGAAATGCGTGCTACAATTTTAGGATGCAATCGTACGCAAGGAGGCACATTAATCGTGATTCAGAACAATCCTTTTCCTTATTCAAATACGGAAAAACGCTATCATACATTAAATTATCATCTCAGAGATCATTTTGGGCATAAGGTATTTAAAGTAGCGCTTGACGGCGGCTTTGACTGCCCGAACCGGGACGGCACTGTCGCTCACGGCGGCTGTACCTTTTGCAGCGCCGCGGGCTCCGGTGATTTTGCGGGAAACCGGGCCGATGATTTAATGACGCAATTCCACGACATTAAAAACCGCATGCACGAAAAATGGAAGGACGGGAAATATATCGCTTATTTCCAGGCTTTCACCAATACGCATGCTCCAGTTGACGTGCTTCGAGAGAAATTCGAGTCTGTTCTCGCGCTCGACGATGTGGTCGGCATTTCAATCGCCACACGGCCGGACTGCCTGCCGGATGACGTTGTTGAGTATTTGGCAGAACTGAATGAACGCACGTATCTTTGGGTGGAGCTCGGGCTTCAGACAGTTCACGAACGGACAGCTCTTCTGATCAATCGGGCACATGACTTTGACTGCTACGTTGAAGGTGTGAATAAGCTAAGAAAACACGGCATACGCGTCTGCTCGCATATTATCAATGGACTTCCTCTGGAAGACCGGGACATGATGATGGAAACGGCAAAAGCAGTGGCAAATTTGGACGTACAGGGTATTAAAATCCATTTGCTGCACCTGCTGAAGGGCACGCCGATGGTGAAACAATACGAAAAGGGAAAGCTGGAATTTCTCTCTCAAGACGAATATGTGCAGCTCGTCTGTGACCAGCTTGAAATCATCCCGCCAGAAATGATCGTACACCGTATCACTGGTGACGGGCCGATTGAATTGATGGTTGGGCCAATGTGGAGTGTGAACAAATGGGAAGTGCTCGGCGCTATCAATAAAGAACTTGAAAACCGCGGCAGCTACCAAGGTAAGTTCTTTCAGCGTCTTCAGGAGGAATCAGCCTTATGATTCTGAAAAAGATTCTTCCCTACAGTAAAGAGCTGCTGAAAATGGCCGCAGGGAACGGAGACATCGTTGTTGACGCCACAATGGGGAACGGGCACGACACCCTGTTTTTAGCTGAACTTGTCGGTGAAAACGGCCATGTATACGCATTTGATATACAAGAATCAGCAGTGGCCAATACGAAGGAGCGGCTCGGTGACACCTATCAAAACCGGACAACTTTATTTCATAAAAGCCATGACAAAATTGCTGAATCACTTCCGCAGGAAACACACGGGAAAGTAGCGGCCGCTGTGTTTAACCTCGGCTATCTGCCGGGCGGGGACAAATCGATTACGACGAACGGCAGTTCAACGATCAAAGCGATTGAACAGCTTCTCAGCATCATGAAAGATGAGGGCCTGATTGTTCTGGTCGTCTATCATGGTCACCCGGAAGGCAAAACTGAAAAAAACGACGTGCTCGACTTTTGCCGGGACTTAGATCAGCAAGAAGCCCGTGTCTTAACATACGGATTTATCAATCAGCAAAATGACCCGCCGTTTATTATTGCGATCGAAAAAAAAGCTCAAATCAGCAAATGATTTGAGCTTTTTTCTTTGAGTTTTTCATCCAGGCCATTTTTTGAAACTTTCTGTAGGCTCTGCCGTTGATATAAAAGAAAAAGGAGGTTTTTCCACTTGCTTTGATCAGCTTCTTCGCGAGCCGGCCCATTTCCTTTTGGCCCGCTACTTTATCATCAGACAAATAGACACCCAGCAAGCCGCGGTTGATTAAGCGGTGGAAGTTTTCGTGCGGAATGCCGTGCAGATGTTCATCGGCTTTCTGAATAAAGTGCTGCAGCCGATTCATCATTTCTTCATGCGACTGATAATACGAGCAGAAATTCAAGTCCCCTTCAAGCAAGTCCTCCTCCTGGTCAATCAAATAATCAAGCAGAATATGAAGACCTTGTATGTAAGGAAAATAACTGTTGCGGATTTTTTTTGCGGTGCTTTCAGTAAAATCAGGCTGAAACGAATATGCGACAAGACAGAAAATGCCTAGCGTGGAGCCTGCACAAGCTGAGAATTCATACCATTCCATCTCAGGAAGCTCTGATTCATATTGGGTAAACCACTTTTCTAGGCGCGGGACGCGCTCATGCTCTACAACGTGCTTATGCACCTGCAAATCGCAATAATAGCCGCAAAGCTCAAGCAAATAAGGTTTAATCATGTCGTAGTGTTCAATAGAACCGAGGACACGCTGGCACGTTTTCACCAATTCCTGCAAATATCCGCTGTCATCCTGCTCGTCCCTGAATTGATAATAATTTTGCGGTTCAGCTCCCACTGTCAACGCGTCCTGCATAGAGGTGTGAAGCATTCGGAAATCTTCCGGGTCAAGTGAGGTGCTGCGGTCGCACAAATTGTCCAGGTAGTCGCTGATCGTTTGGTATGCGATGATGAACTCAACACATTTCTGCTTATGACTCCCTGACAATAAGGCCAATATGCCGCCGCCTTCACAGTGAAACGTTTTATCTCGAATACTCGCGGTTGCCTGTGCTTTTAATTCACTGTTTTTAATTGCTTCTGATTTTTGCTTCCATATGTTCAGCTCTTGATGAACGAGCGGAAAAATATCACGATATACTTTTGCCATCAGTCCAAAAGGATGTTCCGGTACTGTCAACACATGCACCCCCCAGTTCAAATATATTGATCAGTAAATGCTCTTGCGGCTTTAAAAACGTCTTCTCTTTCCGGTTCATTAAATATTTCATGATAAAGCCCTTCCCATTCCCTATATGACTTATTGTGGGAAGCAACCCCTGAAAACCACTTGATGACCTTCGTTTTGTCGACCAGCTTGTCATCTCCGGCCTGCATGACTAGAATCGGCACCCTCAGAAAAGCCTCTGTCGGCACCATGGCAGACTCGATAGTTTTTAACAGCTCTCTGTACCATCTGACAGAAACCTTTGTGACAAAGAGGGGATCGTTCTGGCCTGCTTCGATGACATCTTCATTCCGTGTCGCCATATCAATCGATAATCCTGAATCAACTTTAAGCGACGGAGCAATGACATTCAGCCCCTTTGATGCAAGATCAAGCACTTTATTGACTTTAATTTGCAGCCCGAGACACGGTGATGATAAAATAATTCCCGTAATGCGGGGGTTTCTCTGCTGTTTAAACCATTCAATCGCGATCAGGCCGCCCATGCTGTGGCCGAGAAGGAAAACAGGCAGTTCAAAGGTTCGTGCTTTATCTATCCAAGTATCTACTTCATCAATGTATTCTTGAAATGAGTGAATATGACCCCTGGCCCGGGTGGTTGTCCCTTGTCCCGGCAGATCACCCATTACAACGTGATAACCCGAAGATCTCCACATTTCACTCAGCCATTTATACCGTCCATGATGTTCACTTGCCCCGTGGATTATAACAATCACTGCCACAGGTCTGTCTGCTTTCCAGGTCCACATGCGGTTCACCTCATACAAAAATTAAATAGAGAAAGAAGGATGAAAGATATATGATTTACCCTTATAAGGAATACACGCCAAAAATCCACCCAACGGCTTTTGTAGCCGATAATGCAACAATTACCGGTGATGTGGTCATCGGAGAACAATCCAGCATTTGGTTCTCAGTGGTCATAAGAGGAGATGTAGCCCCGACCAGAATCGGTAACAGAGTCAATATCCAAGATTTAAGCTGCCTCCATCAAAGCCCGAACCGGACGCTTCTCATTGAAGATGACGCCACGATAGGCCATCAGGTTACACTCCATAGCGCCGTGATCCGCAAGAACGCCTTAATCGGCATGGGTTCAATCATCTTAGATGGAGCCGAAATCGGTGAAGGCGCCTTTATTGGTGCCGGCAGCCTTGTTCCGCCGGGAAAAATCATTCCGCCAGGCCATCTTGCCTTCGGCCGCCCAGCAAAAGTCATCCGTCCTTTGACGGATGAAGACCGAAAAGACATGCAAAGAATACGGTCTGAATATGTAACAAAGGGCCAATATTATAAATCACTTCAGCAAATGTAAGACCAGCTTCGTTTTACTTTACCATTTTTCAAAATATTATTTAAGCGATAACCATCGCTGACCCGAACCAAATAGCAGTTCGGGTTTTTAATTTTCCATAAAACGTTCACATATCAAAACAAACGTGTGACTTTTATCTTATCATAAAAAATGAGACGCCACTGTAAGCAGTCTCTGCAAAAAACTTATTCCTATTCTCTGCTCTCTCTATGAGTAGCTTTACTTAAACAAAAAAGAGCCCGCCGGGAGCTCTCTTTGTCAGCTGATCTGTTGTTCAGTTGACACAGATGCGTTTTTCTTATGAAAGCCTTTGCCATAATAAACGGCTATCAAAATCAGAAACCAAATCGGACCGACAATAACGGCGACTCTTGTTTCCGGACTATAAGCCATCAGGATAATGACAAATGCTAAAAAGGCCAATGATAAATATGACGTGAATGGGTAAAAAGGCATTTTATATTTTAATTGTTTTTGATCCTTTGGCTGCATGCCTTTACGGTATTTGATCTGGGAAAGCAAGATGATCGCCCATGTCCAAATCGCCCCGAACGTGGCAATGCTTGTGACCCAAGTAAATACCTTCGCAGGCACAATATAGTTTAACAGCACACCGACTAATAACGCACCCGCAGAAGCCAGTACGGCCTTACCCGGAATGCCGCCTTTGGTCAGCTTACCGTATGCTTTTGGCGCCTCGCTCTGCTCCGCTAAGTTAAAAAGCATGCGTCCTGTGCTGAATATGCCGCTGTTGCAAGAAGACAGCGCCGCCGTCAGAACGACAAAGTTAATGATGCCTGCCGCATATGGAATCCCCACTTTTTCAAACGTGAGTACAAAAGGGCTTCCTTGTGAGCCAATTTCCTGCCACGGATAAATGGACATGATCACAAATAAAGCACCGACGTAAAAAATCAGGATACGCCAAAATACCGTATCAATCGCTTTCGCTAATGATTTTTGCGGGTTTTTGACTTCGCCGGCCGTCACCCCTATCATCTCAATGCCCAAATACGCGAACATCACCATTTGAAGTGACAATAAGACCCCTTTTATTCCATGAGGAAAAAATCCGCCGTTGCTCCACAAATTACTGATGCCTGTAGCAATGCCTCCATTGCCGACGCCTGCAATGATCATTAATAAACCGACAGCAATCATAGAAAGGATTGCGACAATTTTAATCAAAGCGAACCAAAACTCCAGCTCTCCATACGCCTTCACGGCCAGGAAATTGACACCAGTCATAATCACCAGCGCCGACAATGCCCAAATCCAATTTGGCACATCCGGAAACCAGTATCCCATATAAATTCCGACAGCTGTGATTTCCGCCATACAGGTTACAACCCATAAGAACCAGTAATTCCACCCGGTTAAGTAGCCTGCGAGCGGGCCTAAGTAGTCACGTGCATACCTGCTGAAGGAGCCCGCGACCGGCTTTTGAATCGCCATTTCCCCAAGAGCCCTCATAATAAAAAACATAACCAGACCGCTGCAGGCATATGCCACCAAAATACCCGGACCTGCTAATTGGATAGCTGATGCGGAGCCAAGGAAGAGTCCCACTCCTATGGCAGCCCCTAACGACATTAAAGAAATATGCCTTTTTTCAAGACCGCGATGCAATTCTTGTTTTTGTTTTTGCATGTTCCCTTCTCCCCTAGAAAAAAATATCATTAAATCATTCTTCTGAATATTTTGCACGAATGTGCAGGGTAATCAATGATGATGGAGAAATACTGGTATAATAACAAGGCTTTCGACGAATCGAAAGCCTTATCTGTTAAACAAAGATGACTTCTTTAGGCTGATGGCTCAGCTCTTCAGGCATATACCGTTTTTCGATATTGATGCTGTGCCAGATCATAAAGATGAGCACTGTCCAAATTTTACGGCTGTTATCAGCCTTGTCGGCACAATGGTCTTCAAGAAGCTGAAGAACGTAATCCTTATGGATATAAGCGTCCGTTTGGCTTTCTTGAATAATGCTGCGCACCCATTCGTTCATTTCGTTTTTCAGCCAATGACGGATCGGTACAGGGAAACCGAGCTTTTTGCGGTTCAATACGTGATCCGGCACAATTCCTTCAGCAGCTTTGCGAAGGAGATACTTCGTCGTACCATTCTTTGTTTTCAATTCATCAGGAATTTTAGAAGCAACGTCAAATACGACTTTATCAAGGAACGGCACACGCAATTCCAATGAATTCGCCATTGTCATTTTATCCGCTTTTAGCAAAATGTCGCCTCGCATCCAAGTGTGGATATCGACATACTGCATTTTGTTAATATCGCTGTATGAGCTGCTTTCTGTAAAGTAAGGCTTCGTCACATCGCGATACGAAAGGCTAGAATCATAGTGCTTCAGCAGCTGTTTCTTCACGGATTCTTCAAAGATTTTCGCGTTGCCGATATAACGCTCCGGAAGCGGAGTGCAGCCGCGCTCAAGCAGGCTCTTTCCTCTCATTCCCTCAGGCATAACCGCCGCTACGTGCAGAAGCATCTTTTTCAAGCCGGACGGAATGCGTTCAAACGGTTTAAGAGAAAGCGGTTCGCGGTAGATGTTGTATCCGCCAAACAGCTCGTCCGCACCTTCGCCAGATAACGCAACTGTTACGTGTTTTTTCGCTTCTTTCGCCACGAAATACAATGGAATTGCAGCCGGGTCTGCAAGCGGATCATCAAAGTGCCATACGATTTTAGGAAGCTCGTTCATATATTCTTCCGGAGAAATGACTTTGCTGATATTTTCAATGCCCAGTGCAGCGGCAGTTTCTTTCGCTACATCAACTTCACTGAAGCCCTGCTGTTCAAATCCGACTGAAAATGTTTTTAAGCTTGGATGAAATTCTTTCGCAACGGATACAATAAACGAAGAATCGATTCCGCCTGAAAGGAATGAACCGACAGGCACATCACTTCTCATATGAACTTTTACAGAGTCATAGATAGCGTCTCTGACTTCTTTGACAAGTTTATCTTCTTCCGTCTGAACAGGCTGAAAACGCGCCTTGAAATACGTTTTAAATGTGATATCGCCGTCAGGGCGGATTGTAAACTGAGAACCCGGCTCTACTTTTTTCACATCAATATCAAGCGTGCTTGGCTCAGGAACAAATTGGAAAGACATATACTGCTGTAATGCTTTTTTATCTATTTCAATATCATTTTGAGCTGCCATTAAACTTTTTCTCTCTGAGGCAAAATAAACCTGATCATTGATCGTTGTGTAATACAACGGCTTAATGCCGAATGGATCTCTTGCTCCATAAAGCACATGATCGTTTTTATTCCAAATCAGAAAGGCAAACATGCCGCGCAGCTTGGAAGCCGCTTCTTCTTTATAGTGACGGTAAGTCGCAAGAAGAACCTCTGTGTCCGAATCTGTGTTGAAAGTATATCCCTTTGCTTCAAGCTCTTCTCTCAATTCGATATAGTTATAGATTTCCCCGTTAAAAATAATCCAATATTTCTCATCTTCATATGATAAAGGCTGTCCGCCATTTTCCACATCAATAATGCTGAGCCGTCTGAATCCGAATCCAACGTGCTCATCATGGTAATATCCATCACTGTCAGGACCGCGGTGAACGATCATTTGGTTCATTTGTTTAATTAGTTCTTCTTGATCAGCGGTTTGAGTTAACGGATGCTTGTTAAAAACCCCGACAAATCCACACATAGTATTGCCTCCATATTTAAAATTGTCATCATTGAACCCCTATTTATAGACGCTGTGAACAGTATTTGGTTTCACAGTTATGTAAAAAAATAAACATGGATACATCGATAAAAAAGGGAAAGCCGCTTAACCAGTAAGCGGCTATAAAATTATTCTCCTAACGCTTCTTTACGCAGCTGTTCCGCTTTGTCTGTACGCTCCCACGGAAGGTCAACATCGTGGCGTCCAAAGTGGCCGTACGCAGCAGTCTGTTTGTAGATCGGACGGCGTAAATCAAGCATTTTGATAATGCCGGCAGGTCGTAAATCAAAGTTATTGCGAACAACTTCAATCAGTTTTTCCTCTGAAGCTTTTCCGGAACCAAATGTATTGATTGAGATGGACACAGGCTGCGCAACACCGATCGCGTATGCAAGCTGCACTTCACATGAATCTGCAAGCTCAGCCGCAACGATGTTTTTCGCAACGTATCTTGCAGCATAAGCAGCTGAACGGTCTACTTTCGTCGCATCTTTACCAGAAAACGCGCCGCCGCCGTGACGTGCGTAGCCGCCGTACGTATCAACGATGATTTTACGTCCTGTAAGCCCTGCATCCCCTTGAGGTCCTCCGATTACGAAACGGCCTGTAGGGTTAATGAAGTATTTTGTTTCTTCATCAATTAATTCTTCAGGAACTACCGGATTGATGACATGTTCTTTAATGTTGCGCTGAATTTGCTCAAGCGCAATTTCAGGATGGTGCTGAGTTGAAATAACAATCGCGTCAATGCGGACAGGTTTGTTATTTTCATCATACTCAACCGTTACCTGTGTTTTGCCGTCAGGGCGAAGGTAAGGAAGAACATCTTCTTTACGCACTTCACTCAAGCGGCGGGCTAGTTTATGAGCAAGTGAAATCGGAAGAGGCATAAGCTCTTTCGTTTCGTTGCACGCATAACCAAACATTAAACCTTGGTCACCCGCTCCGATTGCTTCGATTTCTTCGTCGCTCATTGTGCCTTCACGTGCTTCAAGCGCTTGGTCTACACCCATTGCAATATCAGCAGACTGCTCGTCAATTGATGTCAGGACCGCACATGTTTCCGCATCAAATCCGTATTTTGCACGTGTGTATCCGATTTCTTTAATCGTTTCACGAACCGTTTTTGGAATGTCAACATACGTAGAAGTTGTGATTTCTCCGCTGACAAGAACCAACCCAGTTGTCACAGACGTTTCACAAGCAACACGCGCGTTAGGGTCTTTCTTTAAAATTTCATCTAAAATGCTGTCAGAAATCTGGTCACAGATTTTATCCGGATGCCCCTCCGTAACAGATTCTGATGTAAATAAACGACGATTTTTACTCATGATTTGCTTCCTCCTGCACAAGGCCTCCCGAAAGACCTTATATATATGATACGGAACTCGCTCCCTCTTATACAATGTTACGTTTATATTAGAGATGTTAATTGGCATATTTATGAAATAAAAAAACCTTTTCCGTTCGAGGAAAGGGTTTGGTCTTTGTGCCTTTCACTCTTATCGCTCAAGGAATCATTCAACCTTGCATCAGGTTAGCACCTTGGTTGTCTCACGCAGTTTGAACATAATGAATAATAGAGAAACCGGTTGCTGGGCTTCATAGGGCCTGTCCCTCCGCCAGCTCGGGATAAGAGTATCCGCTCAATGAAATATCTTATCGTAAAAGGGTTTGCAATGTCAATATGAATCAGGAGAAATAGACGCCTTTATTGCGGAAAACAATGGAAATGCACACACAAAAAACGATAAATAGTATAGACTATTTGAAAATATATGTTATACTAATTCACAATTAGCAACACACAAATAAAATGATAAAGGAAGGTTTCTTATGAACTCAGTTGATTTAACCGCTGATTTGCAAGCCTTATTAACAAGTCCTAATGTGCAGCATAATTTATCTGCAGCTCAGCTTACAGAAAAAGTACTTTCCCGTAACGAAGGCATTTTGACATCCACGGGTGCTGTCCGGGCGACCACAGGCGCTTATACTGGACGTTCACCGAAAGATAAATTCATTGTAGAAGAAGCAAGCACAAAGAGTAAGATCGATTGGGGTCCGGTGAATCAGCCTATTTCCGAGGAAGCATTTGACCAACTGTACACGAAAGTTGTCAGCTATCTGAAACAACGAGATGAGCTGTTTGTTTTCGAAGGATTTGCCGGTGCTGATGAAAAATACAGACTGCCGATCACGGTCGTTAATGAATTTGCATGGCACAATTTATTTGCCAGACAGCTGTTTATCCGTCCTGAAGACAATGATAAAAAAACAGTCGAACAGCCGTTTACCATTCTTTCCGCTCCGCATTTCAAAGCAGACCCAAAAACAGACGGCACACATTCAGAAACCTTTATTATTGTTTCTTTCGAAAAGCGGACGATTTTAATCGGCGGAACCGAGTATGCCGGAGAAATGAAAAAATCGATTTTCTCCATCATGAATTTCCTGCTGCCTGAACGAGATATTTTATCCATGCATTGCTCTGCCAATGTCGGTGAAAAAGGCGATGTCGCGCTTTTCTTCGGACTGTCGGGAACAGGAAAGACTACCCTTTCGGCGGATGCTGACCGGAAACTGATCGGTGATGATGAACACGGCTGGTCGGACACTGGTGTCTTCAATATCGAAGGCGGGTGCTATGCCAAGTGCATTCATTTAAGCGAAGAAAAAGAACCGCAGATTTTTAAAGCTATTCGGTTTGGATCCGTTCTCGAAAATGTTGTTGTAGATGAAGATACGCGTGAAGCTAATTACGATGATTCCTTCTATACAGAAAACACACGTGCCGCTTACCCGATTCATATGATCGACAACATTGTGTCTCCAAGCATTGCGGGCCACCCGTCAGCGATTGTATTTTTGACGGCTGATGCATTCGGCGTTCTGCCGCCAATCAGCAAGCTGACAAAGGAGCAGGCGATGTACCACTTCTTAAGCGGTTATACGAGTAAACTAGCCGGAACCGAACGCGGCGTCACGTCTCCTGAGACGACATTCTCCACATGCTTCGGTTCACCGTTCCTTCCGCTACCGGCTCATGTATATGCGGAAATGCTCGGCAAAAAGATCGACGAACACGGCGCAGACGTTTACCTTGTCAACACAGGCTGGACCGGCGGCGGCTATGGCACAGGGGAACGCATGAAGCTTTCATACACACGGGCAATGGTAAAAGCAGCGATTGAAGGCAAATTAGAAAATGTGCAAATGACCACTGACGATATTTTCGGCCTGCACATCCCGGTTCATGTTCCAGGTGTTCCCGATCACATCCTTCAGCCGGAAAACACGTGGAATAACAAAGAGGAATACAGAGAAAAGGCTGCATATCTGGCAAACGAATTCAAAGAAAACTTCAAAAAGTTCACAAATACAGATGCCATTGCGCAAGCAGGCGGGCCTCTCGTTTAAAAAGCAAAAGCCAAGAGCAATTAAGCTCTTGGCTTGTTTTAATTGACTGTATGCAAGGAAGTCAGCTTGTACGTAATGATTGTCCGCCCGTCTGTCCATTCAAGCTTCTGCACTTCAGCTGTGCCTGACTTTTCACCAAACTTTGTTTTGCTCACATCCATCGGAATCTCCATCGGATAAATGCGATACCCGTCTTTCTCTAATCTGAATATATTTTCATCTATGCGAACTTCTTTTCCTTTTGTCACAATTAATGTATTAAATTCCACAGGCATTCCCAAATTGAAATCCCCTTTCGTTCTCTTTTTTCTATATCATAACATATTTCACGTCAGCGGTTTTTCATCCACTGCGTGAGCTGCCGCACAATACGCCGGTTTTCCTTCGGCGGAAAATAATGTGTGAATGTACTGTAATACCACGTCTCTACAGGCTTGTGCAGCTGTTTTAATTTCTCCTCAAATAAATAGGAATGCTGAATGGAAACGTTTTGATCTTTTTCTCCGTGAATTAATAAAACGGGTGCTTCAATTTTGTTCACTTGGTCAAAAGGCGTTCGCCATTTGTATTCGTCAGGCACCTTTTTCGGCGTTCCCCCAATTACTCTTTTCATCATTCTGCGCAAATCCTGACGCTCCTCATATGTAAGATTCATATCACTGACGCCTCCCCACGAAACGAATGAAGCCGCATCTCCTCCCATTTCAATCGCAGTAAGCATTCCCATTATGCCGCCTCGGGAGAAACCGAAGATATGAATTCTGCCCTTTTTGACTTGAGGATGCTGCTGAAGCAGGCGAAAAGCAGAAAAAGCATCCTCTCTGTCTTCTCCTGCAAAATCCTCGTTGCCTTCTCCTCCCTGGTTCCCCCTGTAAAAGGGGGCAAATACAACAAATCCTTGGGACGCAAACTGGATAATTCGGCCCGGTCTGACCATTCCAACGCTCTTAATGCCGCCGCGTAAATATAAAAATCCATCATATCGCCCAGGTGCCGCCGGTTCCGCCAGCAGCCCTTTCACTTTTAAGCCATTTGATAGGTAGCAGATGGAATACAAGCGCACATGCTGGCTCGGCGACGGAAATCTTCTTTTCTCAACAATCAATTCTCCCGCCTCCTTTTTCTTTATTCTTTCCTGTCTTTAAAAATAAATCCTGTACGCCGGATTAGGCATTCACACATTTTTATACCCATCATACGATATGTAAAGCAAAAAAGGATATTAACTTGATGCTAAATAAGGAGGTTGTCATGTGAACAAATGGTTAAGGCTGGGCTGTTTCTGCGTTTGCAGTGTGTTTCTCATTATTGCCCTGAGTGCTTGCAAGCAGGAAGAAAAACTCACGAAAGTAAAAGTAGCCGAAGTGACCCATTCCATTTTTTATGCACCTTTATATGTTGCAGAATCTAAAGGCTTTTTCAAGGATGAGGGCCTTGATGTCGACGTCAATACGACCTGGGGCGGCGATAAAACGATGACTTCACTTCTTTCAAACGGCTCGGACATTGCGCTTGTCGGATCAGAAACATCCATTTATGTCAAAGCGCAAGGAGCTAAAGACCCTGTCATTAACTTCGCACAGCTGACACAGACAGACGGAACGTTCCTTGTCGCAAGGGAAGATGCCGAAAATTTCAACTGGGACCAGCTGAAAGGGAAGACGTTTCTCGGCCAGCGGAAAGGCGGTATGCCGCAAATGGTCGGCGAGTATGTGCTGAATCAACATCACATTGACCCGCATAAGGATATTAACCTTATCCAAAACATAGACTTCGCCAATATATCCAATGCCTTTGCTTCTGGAACCGGTGATTATGTCCAGCTTTTTGAGCCAACTGCTTCACTCTTTGAGAAAGAAGGCATCGGCCACATCGTTGCTTCGTTCGGAGAAGAATCAGGCCAGGTTCCTTATACGACATTTATGGCAAAACAAAGCTATTTAAAGAAAAACGAGGATACAGCCGTCAAATTTACGAGAGCTATTTATAAAGCGCAGCAGTGGATAGGTAAACACTCAGCAAAGGACATTACAGAAGCGATTAAAAATGAATTTGACGATACGGATCCAGATGTCATCGAAATGTCCATCGAACGCTACAAAAAACAACATTCGTATTCTCCAGACCCGCTTCTCAACGAAAAAGAATGGGAACTGCTCCAAACGATTATGGATCAGTCAGGTGAACTGCCAAAGCATATTCCATACAGTGAACTTGTGAACAAACAAATCGCCGAAAAAGTCACCTCAGAAAAATAGGAGGCGCCATCTATGTCTTTTTTACATGTCGACCATGTAACCCATACTTATTTTTCTATGAAAGAAAAAACGACGGCCGTACAGGACATTCATTTCGATGCCGAAAAAGGCGATTTCATCTCATTTCTCGGTCCGAGCGGCTGCGGAAAAACAACACTGCTTTCCATAATTGCAGGCCTGATTGAACCTTCGGAAGGCAGAGTTCTGATTGAAGGCCGTGAGCCGAATCAAAAAGAACATAACATTGGCTACATGCTTCAGCAGGATTACTTATTTCCCTGGAAATCCATTGAGGAAAATGTGCTCCTCGGTTTGAAAATCGCCGACACACTTACTGAAGAAAACAAGGCCGCAGCACTCGGTCTTTTGCCGGAGCTGGGTCTCGTTGATGTTGAAAAGAAATACCCTAAGGAGCTGTCAGGCGGGATGAGGCAGCGGGCTGCTCTAGCAAGAACTCTTGCCCCAAATCCAAGTCTGCTTTTGCTTGATGAGCCATTTTCCGCGCTTGATTTTCAGACGAAGCTGTCTTTGGAAAACCTCGTTTTCCGCACATTAAAGGAGTATCAAAAAACAGCGGTGCTTGTCACTCATGATATAGGGGAAGCGATTGCGATGAGTGATACTATCTTTTTATTTTCTAATCAGCCGGGCACCATTCATCAAATTTTTACAATCCCTAGAGAATTGGCTGCGATGATGCCTTTTGACGCACGTCAGGAGCCATCCTTCCAGACGCTGTTTCAAACGATATGGAAGGAGCTGAATTCTCTTGAGAAACAGCAAAGAAACAATTGATCTGCTTCATGAGCAATTTCAATTCAAACAGAAAAAAGAGAAATGGAATGTGCATTCTTTTCAGCTTGCGATATTTATCCTCTTTTTCTCCGGATGGGAAATCGCAAGCAGACAGGGCTGGATTGATCCTCTGATCTTCAGCTCGCCGTCAGCCGTGTGGCGTTTACTGATTGAAAAGCTTGCTGACGGCTCACTGCTGTCGCATATCGGCGTTACTTTATTTGAGACGGTGCTTGGCTTTTTGCTGGGGACTTTCCTGGGCACGTGTCTTGCCGCGTTGTTATGGTGGTCCAATCGGCTTGCCAGGATATTAGATCCATATCTGGTCATTTTAAATGCTATGCCGAAAGTGGCGCTCGGACCTATCCTGATTGTCGCGCTCGGTCCCGGCTTTGTCAGCATTATCGCGATGGGTGCGGTCATTAGCGTCATTATTACAACCATCGTCGTTTATACCGCCTTTCAAGAGGTTGATGAGAACTATATTAAAGTAATGAAAACATTCGGCGCAAACAAGTGGGTTATTTTTAAAGAAGCGATTCTTCCCGCATCTTCTCCCGCTATTATTTCAACACTGAAGGTAAACGTCGGTTTATCGTGGGTCGGTGTCATCGTAGGCGAATTTCTTGTTTCAAAGGTCGGCTTAGGATACATGATTATTTACGGATTCCAAGTCTTCAATTTTACACTCGTCTTCTTAAGCTTGTTGATTATTGCTATAATTGCCACTCTGATGTATCAGTGCGTAGAACTGTTAGAAAAGAAATGGACGAAGGGCAGAACATAAAAACCCGGCAGATAGCCGGGTTTTTAGTTGATCCATCCCGCTTCTTTCAGTTTTTTCAAACTGATGGGAAGCACAGAATCCTTCATAATAAAGCTGAATTTTTTATTACGGGGCAGGTTTTCCGGAAGTTTTTGAAACAGAACCGGTCCTTTCGTTTCAAAGTAATCGGTTTGCTTTTCAAGCTTCTCTATATCTGCAAAATATATATTTTTCACAATAACCTTTTCTTTTCCGAGAACTTTATACTGTCCAAGATACTTGAGGCTTTTCACTCTCGCCCCTGTTTCTTCCTTTACTTCTCGAAGCGCCGCCTCTTCCGCGCACTCCATCGGTTCCACTTTCCCGCCCGGAAACTCAAAGCCTCTGTCCTCATGTTCTGTCAAAAGCCATTTGTCACCAAAACGGCAGATGACCCAGACATGCTTCGGGCTGTCCGAAAAGGGCTGATTGTCAAAGGAGAGCTGAACAGTATTCTGATAATAATCTTTAAACTCGTACATGTTTATCCCTCAAATCCGTTCCTAGCTATCTTCCATACATCATACCACAGTTACGTTTCTTCGGTAGCTTTTTATCAAAAAATAAGGGAAACCCAGCGCGCCATCCGGATCTGAAACGTTAGACCAGCTCGTACAGCTTTCGGCCCCATCTCTTGTTAAAATGTGTAAATGACTGACGCTCTGGGCTTTATTATGACCCGCGAACAGTTAAAAGTTACGGTTTGCGTCTGAATTTATTTTTTAACGTTTCTAATAGATCCACAAGCATTTCCGGAACGGGTATACCGAGAGAGCTGGCTGTCACGACAATTTGCACAGATTCATAAAGAATATAAAACATAATGGCCAAGTCACGTATCGATCCCTGTGTATTTAGCAGCTGGTCAAAAAAGTGGCAGACAGAGATCAGAGCCAACGTAACTAATTTTTTGACAAAACGGGCAAAAACCTTCTTTAACACCAGTTTGTGAATAATTGTTTCCTTCAAGGTCGTACTGATAAATTCAATTGCCATAAGAGACAGCAATATGAGGAATGAGTACTGAAAACCTCCGAAGAAAAACCCCGCTGCTGAAACGCTGACTGCAATTAACGAAAAGATGCCAAAGTCTCTATCCATTTATCCCAACATCCTTTCACAGAAACGGCCTTACCATATTCTATGGAAAGCATGCCGAACGGATTGGATTTTTCAGAAAAATGGACTAGTTGTCGCCTATTTTTGCGAGCAAAACAAAAACCGGATATCTTCATAAGATATCCGGCCTTTCTTTTCTATTATCCAAGGTAAGCTTTCAGCATCCAGTTATGTTTTTCAATATTTTGATGAATTGCAAGAAGCATGTCCCCTGTTGTTTCGTCTCCGACCTCATCGGCTAAGTCCATGCCGCTTTTCAGTTCTTCCGCGATAACTGTAAAATCATCATACACACTCTGAACCATTTGTTCTGCTGTTTCGTTTCCGTTCGCTTCTTTTACTGAAGCTGTTTCCAAAGATTCTTTCATTGTCGCGATCGGTTTTCCGTTCAAAGCCAAAAGACGCTCTGCCAAATCATCAATATAAGTTGCAGTCTCGTTATAAAGCTCCTCAAATTTTTCATGAAGTGTAAAGAAATCTTTTCCTTTTACATACCAGTGATAATTATGTAGTTTCACATACATGACTGTCCAGTTGGCTACTTGTTTGTTCACGGCTTGAATTAATTGTTCTGACATATTATCGTCCTCCTTGTTTATATTAGGTGTATACCCTTCATATCGTACGCTAAAACCTTTATTTTACCCGTCTGACACAATGTCTTCCACTATGTTACAATTATTGAAAATGGGAGGTGGAGTTCATGACGCTTCTCATCACGATAAGTATTCTGATTGTGCTGGCTGTTTTGCTCGTAAGCGTTTGGACGACTGTAAAAGCCTATAATGTAAAGCACACGATTGACCCTCCTCAAGAAGAAAATGCTCCCGGTTCAGATCCAAAAGGTCAATGATGGTGTGATTGATTTTCTTCAGGTTTCTTGATGGCAGCATCGGCGTCTCCGACTTGGACTTTTAAGGTCGGCATGCTGTGCTGTTTTTTTGCAGTTACATGAGATTGTACAGTGTATACGCCATCTTTCTTAAACTCCGTCTCAAATCGGTATACGCCATCCTCCTGTTTGGCTTTAAACATCTTGCTGTCGTTTTTTTCTCCGTCTTTCCATACCTCAAATTCCACTTCATCAGCATCTGTCACCGCTTCATCTCCGTAAGAAACCGCCGCTTCATAAGCAGCATTCTCTCCCGGCTTCACTTTTTCCGGCCCGGTGAGTTTTACATCTAATACCTCAGGCGTCTCAGCTGCTGTATGTGCTTTGTTCTCCTCTGATCCGCACCCATTCAATAAAAAAACAGCAGAAAAAAGTACTGCAGCGATCTTTTTCATTCCATCACCCTTTTCGTGTTTACATCAATAGTAGCAAACGCTTACAGCAAATGGTATACAAAATCTGCAACGTCACAAAAAAGACCTTTTTGCCCGAAAGCAAAAAGGTCTTTGTTCTATTTAGCCAAATACTTTTAGCAATTCTTCTTTATCCTGTGACAGCCAGAAACGCATTAAACGTTTTGCGCCTTCCAGGTCATGAAGCTTCGCCTGGCCGCACTGCTTTTCATTGGCAGCGGGAATTTCGGTAATTTCTACCGCTTCCTTCATTGTGTCTTCAAGCAGATCAACGATTTCCGCAGGAGTCGGTTCACCGCTGACAACAAGATAGTATCCGGTTTGGCAGCCCATTGGTGAAATATCAATAATATCAAAATGATCATATTTCTCAGCATGAGTGCGAATCGTAAACGCAAGCAAATGCTCGAGGGTATGGATTGTATCAGGCTTCATTGCCTGTTTATTCGGCTGGCAAAAACGAATATCAAATTTATTTACAACGCCGTCTGTTCCTACTTTATGCACACCGCAATGTCTTACGTATGGGGCAACAACAGCATTATGATCAAGTTCAAAACTTTCTACTGAAGGCATAATGGCACTCTCCCTTTTTTTAAAATGTATATTTATTATAACATACCTTTCCGATAAGAATTATCGAATAACTTTTCAAACCGCGTTATTTTTCTTATACTTGCATCAGAAAGGTTGCTGAAGACACATGAAAACCATATTTATTGCTCTGATCAGAGGGTACCAAAAATTCATCTCACCGTTGACGCCGCCAACATGCCGCTTTTATCCGACTTGTTCACAATATGGAATTGAAGCCATTAAAACGCATGGCGCCCTTAAAGGTGGATGGCTGACTCTCATACGGATTTTGAAATGCCAGCCATTTCACGCGGGCGGTGTCGACCCCGTCCCAGAAAAAAAGCGCAAAGATTAATCGTTATAGCCATTTACGACAACATCCAGTTTTCCTGTCTCAGGATTAATGACTAAACCATGGACAGGCACAGTTTCCGGGAACAGCGGATGATGTTTAATGACGTCCACGCTGTCTTTTACGCTCGCTTCTACTGAATCGAAGCTTTTAAACCATTGATCAAAGTCAACTCCGGAGTACTTCAATGTTTCGATGCGTTCTTCCGGAATTCCTCTTTCCTTTATTTTATTGAGCATGCTTTCGCTGCTAATTTTGCTCATGCCGCAATCGTGGTGTCCGATTACACAAACTTCATCGGCGTTCAGTTCGTACACTGCTACCAGTAAACTTCTCATAATGCTTCCGAACGGGTGTGTTACAAGCGCACCGGCACTCTTTATAATTTTGATGTCACCATTTCGCATATTCATCGCATGCGGGAGCAATTCAACCAAACGAGTGTCCATGCAAGAAAGAATTGCCATTTTTTTATCTGGGAATTTTGATGTTTGATACTTTTCATAATCTTTATGTTCAATAAAAGTTTTATTAAATTCAAGAATATCATTGAGAAGACTCATAGCGGTATTCCTTTCCGGTCTTTTTTCTCCAATATATCACAGCCTCTGCCTTTCGTCATCCTACCGGCATGATGTTGAGACCAGAAAAAAAGGCACGCCCTGCGGCTGCCTCATTTTCCCATGTTATATCTTTTGTTGAACTGCTCGACTCTTCCACCTTTTTCATTGAATTTCTGGCGGCCTGTATAAAACGGATGAGTATCTGAGCTTACCTCTACTTTAATAACCGGATATGTGTTTCCATCTTCCCACTCCGCTGTTTCTTCCGATGTTTTGGTAGACCTGCTCAAAAAGCGGTATCCGCTGTTTACATCCTGGAATATTACTTTGTGATTCTTTGGATGGATTCCTTCCTTCATGTCTATCTCTCCTTATCAAATCGTAATAATTACGTTTTATTTTATATCCTAACAAACATTTTGTCAATCTCCTTACATGTTTCCCGATCTTTCGCTTCATAAACCTCAAGCTTTTAAGAACAGGAAGAATAATCTAACCGAGGAAGCAAATAATAAACCCATATTACATACAGATCGTTTTGTGAAAGGTGGTTTATTATTGTGGATGATTTAGTTTTGGCTAGGAGTCTTTTTGGTACGACAATGGGCTTTCATATCATTTTCGCAACCTTGGGAGTCGGTCTGCCGCTCATGATTTTAATAGCTGAATTGATCTATCAAAAAACGAAGGATGACCATTATGCCATCATGGCGAAGAGATGGACGAAAGCACAGGCTGTTTTGCTGGGGGTCGCCATTCCGACCGGAACCATTGCCGGTACTCAGCTCGCGCTATTATGGCCGGGTTTTATGGAAGTCGTCGGCCGGGTCATGTCCCTGCCATTCCAAATTGAAATCTACGCTTTTTTTATCGAAGCCCTTTTTATGTCCATTTATGTATATGCCGCAGACCGTTTATCGCCGGTCATGAGGATTATCGCTGTTGTTTTTGTGCTGATCGGGGCCGCGGCGTCTGCCATTCTGATCACGAATGTCCATGCCTTTGAAGGAACACCGGCAGGATTTAAAATGACAAATGGAAAGATAACTGATGTTGATCCGTGGGCCGCGTTTTTTAACCCAAGCTTTTTTGTAACCGCCGGCCATGTCGTTCTGTCTGCGTTCATGACAGGAGCCTTTATCGTTGCTTCTGTTGCCGCATACAAAATGATCCGGTCTAGAAAAAAAGAAAACGTCTATCGCTTTCACCGGAAAGCCCTGCTCCTCGCGCTGACGGTCGGGGGTATCTTTTCATTGATAACAGCCTTAAACGGGCACGAATCAGCACAAATGCTGCATGAATATCAGCCGGAAAAGCTCGCCGGAGCAGAGGGCCTTTTTGAAACAAGATCCCATGCCCCGCTTGCAATCGGAGGATTTACCGATCCGGAGGAGGAAAAAGTGAAATGGGCAATCGAGATTCCGTGGGCATTAAGCTTTTTGGCAGCCAACAGTTTTGACACTGTTGTAAAAGGATTAAATGCGTTTCCGAGAGACGAATGGCCGCCGCTTTTTATCCACACGTTATTTAATGCGATGGTCGGTGTCGGAATGCTGCTTATTCTTTATTCCATTATCGGTGTCGTCTGGAGAAAAGTATTAAAGAAAGATCGTTTTCCAACCTGGCTGCTGGTGATTTTCATGACAGCCGGTCCTCTCAGTATTATTGGAATTGAATTTGGCTGGATTTTCGCATGTACGGGGAGACAGCCGTGGGTCATCTATCATCTGCTGAAGACATCAGATGTTGTCACGACGACAGGCTCGATCGGAGTGCTTTTCATGTTTTTCACCTTCGTTTACGCCGTGTTGGGCGCAGCTGTCGTTTATGTACTGCTTTACTATTTCAAAAAGCACCCTGTGGATGAGGATTTAAATACGGCGGAGTCTTAATAGCTTCGCAAGCAGGAAACTAAATGGAAGGAAGATCGACAAATGGACATTTCAACGGACGCTCTGATCGCCATCTCAATTATTTGGGGGTTTGTGTTTATTTACGCCGTCATGGCCACAATGGATTTCGGAGCGGGATTTTGGTCTATGATCTACTTAAACAAGGAGCATATGAAGGCGACTGATATCGCAAATCGCTTTCTGTCGCCGACTTGGGAGGTCACTAACGTCTTTATCGTGGCCATCGTTGTTGCGCTTTTCAGCTTTTTTCCAGGTGCAACGTTTGTGCTCGGAACTGTTTTATTAATTCCCGGCAGCATTATTTTATTGCTTTTAGCAATCCGAAGCGGTTTTCTCGTTTTTTCAAACACAGCGAAGGAAAGGAAATTGCTCAGATATATTTCCGGCATCTCCGGTTTTATTATTCCAGCTGTTCTGATTTTGGTTCTTCCGGTGACACATGGTGGATTTATTGAAAGCACAGACGGGGTATACAGCTTGAATATGTCTACCATTTTGACAAGCCCTAACGCCTATTCATTTATAGGGTTTGCGATTTTAAGCACTTTATTTTTATCCTCCCTGCTGCTGGCGGATGTTTCGAATGTGGCTGAGGAACAGGACGCCTACACGGCATACAGAAAAAGCGCCTTAATCACCGGTCCGATTTCGCTCCTATTTGCCATATGCATTATGCTAACGATGCGGAATGAAGCAAACTGGCTTTATACTGGAATGATGAATGATTTTTCCTGGATTATTGCGTCGTTTATTACATTCATCATCGCAGGCATAGCTCTTTTTCTGCCTAACAAAAGCTTCGGCAAAAAGATTGGGAAACCCAGACTCGCGCTTGTCGCGATTGCGATACAGTATTTTCTGGCAAGCTACGCGTACGGCCGCGCCCACCTCCCTTATATGATTTATCCTGACGTGACGATTATGTCCGGTTTTACCGAGCCCGCCACGTTCAGAGCGCTGTTTATGACATATATCGTTGCATTCATTATCCTTTTCCCGGGCTTCTATTTCTTCTGGAAGCTGTTTATGAAGGATAAACGGTATATCCGCCAGCAGGAGGAATAGGGCCCAAGCCCACCGGCTATACTAAGCTTGAACCTTTATAAGGAGGGGATGGCATGGACCAGAAAATCCTATGCGAGGTCAACAACTGTTCTTATTGGGACAAAGGCAACAGATGCACAGCCGATGCCATTTATGTTGTCAGCCATACTGGCGAGACTGCCGAAAACAGCCGGGAAACAGACTGCAAAACGTTTAAACCACAAGATTTGTAAAAATGAAAAGAAAGAGCTGGCATTAGACAGCTCTTTCTTTTTATGTTTTAAGCGTTCTTATCTTTTTCGTCAGCACTCCGTTTGATGGCGAAAATAAAAAGGCACCAGCATAAAAAACCCCTGTCATTGCCGCCATCGCTCCGGAAATGGAAACATTGAGCCATGTTGCGCAGATATAGCCCAATAGAGCTGACAGCCCTCCGATGACCGCGCTGATAATCAGCATATAAAGCAGCCGGTCCGTTAATAGATGGGCTGCAGCAGGCGGTACAATCAGCATCGCCACAACCAATATGGCGCCGACCGAATCAAAGGAGGCAACGGTCGTTAGAGACAGCATACCCATCTGGAGGTAATGAATCAGCATAACCGGTATCCCGATGGCCAAAGCCATTTGCGGATCAAACGAAGCAATTTTAAACTCCTTATAACATACACTGACCATCGTTATGTTGAAAAGCAGCACAGCAACCAGCATCCAAAACGCTTTTGGCCCGATGTCCACTCCGAATATCGTGACCGTATTCCATGGCACAAAAGTGATTTCTCCCATTAGCGAATGTTCAATATCGAGATGGACATTCGCGCCATATACTGATAACAAAATGACACCAACTGCAAATAAGGAGGTAAAAACAACTCCTATGGCGGCATCTGATTGAACCCCTTTGCTGTGAAGAAGCTGTACCAAAAATGCTGTTAACAGTCCCGACACGGCTGCCCCGATGAACATAGGAATCCCGTCCAGGCTTTTTGTCACAAGAAAAGCACCAACAATTCCAAGCAAAACAGTATGGCTGATGGCATCAGCCAGCATTGCCATTTTCCTTAATACAAGAAAAGTTCCGATTAACGCACAGCTGACACCGACTAGTATGCCCGTCGCTATAATCCACGCTTCAAAGCTCATTGGCAATCTTCCCCTTTTCGATTTCAGGGTATGGCTGACGGAGCTCAGGCATCCTGCCATGCAGCTTCAAAAGTGAAAGAAGTCTATCTCTTGTGGCCTCCGGCAATCGGTCCGGCACAAAATCATCCTGATCCGCATCTGCATTTTCCATATCCATCTCATGCATAAGGTACATTTCATACATCCGATATTTTAAAGCTGTAAGATAACCTTTTTCTATCCCAGCCTGTGTCACTTGCCAAATCCCGTTTCCAACCCGCACAACGCACCTCTCTTTTTCCAAATCTTCCAAAACTTTATGACATAATGAAGGTGAAAGCCGCCTCTTCTTTCGTACACTTTCCTCCGTTATATATATTTCTTTATGTTCATACTGCTCAAAAATCGTCAGAAGCACCTGCTCCCGGTTCGTTTTTCTTCGCAGCCTTATTAATCTTATCCCTTTAGCAGCCAAACCCCGCTTAGGTGCGCAAATCATTGAAAAAAGAAAAATGATCGTCGCCGATAAAATCATCAAAGGCCCTGTCGCCATGCCCTCCATTGTTGTGCTCAGCAACGTTCCTGACACGCCGCTAATCCCGCCTGTCATCCCGGCAATCATGATCATGCCAGTTAAACGCTCGGTCCAATATCTTGCGGCAATCGCGGGAGTAATGAGCATAGCTGCCATTAAGATGACACCTACAGTTTGAAGCCCTATCACAACAGCGCAGACAATAAGACAGGCCAATAGTCCGTTTAAAAAACGCACCGGCAATCCCAATCCCTTTGCAAATGCAGTATCAAAGGTGATGATTTTAAATTCCTTAAAAAAGACCGTACAAAGCAGCAATAAAACGGCGGATACACCCGCAATAAGAATGATATCCTGTCTGACTAATGAAGCAGCCTGGCCGAACAGAAAGGAATCAAGTCCGCTTTGGCTTCCCGAGCCCAGCTGCTGAATATATGTCAGCAGTATAATGCCAACGCCAAAGAACACAGAGAGAACGATCCCGATTGCCGAGTCCTCCTTTGTTTTTGAAAGCCGCGGTATCAGCTGAATCATCCACGTTCCGAGAAGCCCTGCAAGCGCCGCGCCGAGCAAAAAGAAAGGGAGCGATTTTTCTCCGGTGAACTGAAAAGCGAGACACACACCCGGCAGGGCAGAATGGGCCATCGCATCTCCGATTAAACTTTGTTTTCTAAGCAGCACAAAGCTCCCCAACACACCGCTTGCTGCGCCGAGCAAAAGCGTCCCGGCCAACACCCACTGTGTATTCGGGTGCTGGAGCTGCAGCCACAAACTTTCTATCAATGCGCTCACCCCTTATTACCTTCTGCCAGCATTTTATCTTTTAGAAATGTCAGTCTTCCTCCATACGTTTTTTGAAGGTTTTCAATCGAAAACACGTCCTCTGCCGGTCCGAAGGCGATTTTCCTTAAATGAAGCAGCAATATCCAGTCGAAATAGTCTTCGGCGGTTTGCAGGTCGTGGTGGACGACAAGTACGGTTTTGCCTTTATCCTTAAGCTCCGCCAAAAGAGTCATAATTGCCCGCTCCGTCGCTGCATCCACGCCGGCAAACGGTTCATCCATAAAGTAAATGTCGGCGTCCTGACAAAGTGCCCGGGCAAGAAATACCCGCTGCTGCTGGCCCCCTGACAGCTGGCTGATCTGCCTTTTCGCATAATCGAGCATGCCGACTTTTTCTAAAGCCGATTCAGCCATTTCCACATCTGCCTTTTTCGGTCTTTTCAGCAGGCCGATTCGGCCGTACCTTCCCATCAGCACGACATCGAGAGCGCTGGTAGGAAAATCCCAATCAACCGAACCCCGCTGCGGCACATATCCGATTCTTGTCCGCTGTTGTTTATAAGTTTCGCCGTAAATGAAGATGTCTCCTGAGGCACGGGGCACAAGACCGAGAATCGTTTTGATCAAAGTAGACTTTCCAGCGCCGTTTGGGCCGATAATACCGATTAATTTCCCCTCCGGCACCTGCAGCGAGATCTCTTGCAGAACGGGCTTTTTATCATAAGCGACTGTTACATTTTCCAGCTCAACAGGAAACATTTTTTTCACCTCTATTCCTTATTTAAGCGCTTCCGTAATCGTGTTGATATTATGACGGAACATGCCTTCGTAAGTGCCTTCTTTTGTCCCCTTTTCACCCATTGCATCTGAATAGAGCTGACCGCCAATTGACACCGAATGGCCTTTTTCTTTAGCTCCTTCCACCACAGCATTAATTGATTTTTCAGACACGCTGCTTTCTACAAAAACAGCCTTAATTTGCTTTTCTGCCAAAAGCTCAACCAGGTCCTGTACATCCTTTAAGCCATAATCTGAATCTGTGCTGAGCCCCTGCAGGCCTTCTACTTTAAATCCATACTCTTTCCCAAAATACGCAAACGCATCGTGGGCGGTTACAAGGACACGGCTTTTCTCCGGAATATTCGCAATCTCCTGACGCGCCCATTTATCTAAATTTTGCAAATCATCCTTGTACTCTTTTGCGTTCTTCTTAAAGTCATCTGCATGCTCAGGCATCGCTTTGCTGAATTGCTCTTCGATTTCTTCAATTGCGTAAATCCATAATGGGATGCTGAACCAGACGTGAGGGTCATACATCTTCCCTTTCCCCGCAGAAATAAGCTTGCTTTTCGGAATCGCTTCGGCGACCGCTGCCGCTTGTTTTTGTTCACCGATTTTACGGAGAATGTCTTCCATCTTCCCTTCGAGCTGCAAGCCGCTGTACAGCACAACGTCTGCTGATGTTAATTTTCTCGTATCACCTTGTGACGCTTTGTAAAGATGGGGGTCTACTCCCGGTCCCATTAAAGAAGTGACCTTAACATGCGTTCCGCCGATTTTTTCAGCCGCGTCCGCAATCTGAGATGTCGTTGCCGTCACTTGCAGTCCCTGATCAAAGCTTTTACCGGAAGACTCTGATCCACAGCCCGATAACGCAAGGCATGCAAGGATCAATGCCGCTATCAGCCCTCGTTTTTTCATTTGTTCCCTCCTCTTTGCCATCGATGTCCTGTTGTTTTATCATATGATGTGTTTTCTTAGGCATGTGACATTTAATTAGACATAAGCATGTTTTGTTTATATAGGACAAAAAGTTTCCTTAGTGCAAAATTATCGCGTTTGTCCATTTCTGTCAAGACATTTTCACATAAAAAAACCGGCTGGTTAGCAGCCGGTCCAAAACGAGAAGGGATGTATTCAACGCTTTTACTATAACAGCACACTCACATTCTCTCAAATTGATAAAATGTCTTTTTCTCATCCATGCTGTGTGAAAACATCCATTTTGGTCACATATTTTCTCATTATTTCCTGATTTACTTCAACCCCTAAACCAGGCTGTTTCGACACAGAAATAAAGCCGTTATCGATACGGATATCAGGGGTCACAATATCCTCATCCCAATACCTTGAAGATGACGAAATATCGCCCGGTATTGTAAATTGAGGCAAGGAAGCCAGCGCCACGTTTTGCGCTCTTGAAATGCCAGTCTCCAGCATTCCTCCGCACCAAACCGGCATATTGTGCTCTTTGCACAGATCATGGATTTTCAGGGCTTCCGTCAATCCGCCGACACGAGAAGGCTTGATATTAATTACTTTACAGCTTCCCAGCTCAATCGCCCGTCTCGCGTCATCAGCTGAGCAAATGCTTTCATCAAGGCAAATCGCCGTTTTCATATGCTTCTGCAAGTGGCGGTGATCAACAATATCGTCAGCTTGGAGCGGCTGTTCAATCATCATTAAATGATATTCATCAAGCTCCTTTAAGCGGCTGATATCCTTGAGTTCATAAGAGGAATTCGCATCAGCCATAAGCGGGATGCCAGGGAATCGGCTGCGGATGGCTTTTACCAGTTCCACATCTTGTCCTGGCTGAATTTTAATTTTAATTCTTTGATAGCCTTCTTTTTGATAAGCCTCAATTTCTTTCAGCATATCCTCAAGAGGCGCTAAGCTGACAACAACCCCGGCAGGGACTTTGTCTCTTGTCCCGCCTAATGCCTCCGCAAGAGAAATCCCCTTCTTTTTTGCATAAATATCCCAAACAGCTGATTCAAGCCCCGCTTTTGCCATCCTATTACCTTTGTAGCGCGCCAAGCTGTCCGGCACTTCAGATGGGTGGCTAAATTCACGTCCGACGACATTAGGAATAAAAAAATCCTTCAGCATATGCAGACAAGTACCAATCGTTTCCTCGGTGTACCACGGTGAGGAGAACGCAGACACTTCCCCCCATCCTGTAACTCCGGATATATCGATGGCTTCCACGATCAAAAATTTGCGCTCCTGAAGTGTCTCAATACTGTTTTTAAACGGTTTTTTTAGATTCATGCTCAAATGATAAAGCGTAATTTTTTCTATTTCGATCATAACAGTTCTCCTTTACGCGCATCCTTCAGCTGATTTCGCAATAGCTTATTCGACGCATTGCGCGGCAGGCGGTCTAATACAAAGAATTTTGCCGGAACTTTATATTTCGCCAATCGTTCTTTGCAAAAAGCGGTCAGTTCTTCAGCTCTGACAGGCTGCTGGAGCACTAGATAAGCATGAGGCACTTTTCCCCATTTTATGTCCTCCGCGCCTGATACGCCGGCTTCTGCAACAGCCGGATGAGAAAGCAGCACAGACTCCACTTCAGCGGGATAAATATTTTCTCCGCCTGAAATGATAAGATCTGATCGCCTGTCCAATACATATAAAAATCCTTCCCCGTCCAAATAACCGAGATCGCCTGTTTTCAGCCAGCCATTTTGAAAGGATGCTTTATTTGCGCTTTCCCGGTTGAAATAGCTCTTCATGACATTCGGGCCTTTCACCATAATTTCACCGTGCTCAAACGGCTCACACGCTTTTCCGTCCCGCTCAATTTTGATTTCGCATGAAAACAGCGGTTTTCCTGCTGATCCCAGCTTTTCCATACTGAATTCCGGCGAGAGAGTAACGATTTGTGAGCAAGTTTCCGTCATTCCATATGATTGAAAAACGGGGAAGTCTTTCTCTCGGCATTCTTCTAGCAAAGGAAGCGGCGCAGGACCTCCGCCGAGCAGGATGCATCTGATGGTTGACGGGCAGCGATTTGTTTCTGCCAAAAGACTTGCCAGCATTGTCTGCACCGCAGAAATAATCGTAACTTGATGCCTGTCGATAGAATCCAATACATCACTTACTGAAAAACGCTGGTGAAGCACGACCGTCATTCCGTAAATTACAGATTTAAATAACGCTGACAGTCCGCTGATATGAAAGAGCGGCAGCGCGATAAGCCAGCGGTCTTTTTCTGTTATACCCAAATTTAGAGCAGAAGACACCGCACTGAAATAATGATTTCCAAACGTTTGCTGAACTCCCTTGGGCTTGCCGGTTGTCCCGGAGGTATACATGAGCGTCGCCGTTGCGTCCAATTGCATGTATGGCTCAATTTCAATATCCTGTGCCTCTACTTTTACCAGTTCATCGACATTAATGGTTTCAACCATTTGCTCATAATCCTGCATGTCAAAACTTTCGTCCGTCAGTAAAAAGCGGGCGCCGGAATCCTCCAGCTGGAACAGCCTTTCATGTTTAGACAGCTTTGTATTCAGCAAGACCGCTTTTACGCCGAGCAAAAAGCAAGCGTGAACAGCATATACCATCTCCGCCCGGTTTCCGAGAAGAAGAGCTGCGGTGTCCCCTTTTCGAAAAGAATGAGCTGAAAGCTGTGACGCCATTCGTTTGGATGCGGCAAATAATTCAGCAAATGTCACGGTTTGATCTCCATAAATGAGAGCGATTCTATCAGGTGTTAGCTGTGCCCGTTGCAGGAGCCAGTTGGGCTGTTCTGTCAGCATGTCATCATCTCCGAGGTGAAATTACTTGATTTAAAAGAGAAAACAGCTTGGACCGCAATGGCTCAAGCTGTTGGTTTCATACGTATCTGCTGATCACGGAAAACGCGGGAATTGGCCGAAATCTGGTTTGCGTTTCTCCTTAAAGGAATCACGGCCTTCTTTCGCTTCATCAGTAGTGTAGTAAAGAAGGGTTGCATCCCCTGCAAACTGCTGAATTCCAGCAAGTCCGTCTGTGTCCGCGTTAAACGCAGCTTTAAGAAAACGAAGTGCGGTCGGGCTTTTCTCAAGCATTTCTTCACACCATTTAATCGTTTCTTCTTCAAGCTGTTCCAAAGGAACAACTGTGTTGACAAGTCCCATATCCAGCGCTTCTTGCGCGTTGTACTGACGGCAAAGGTACCAGATTTCACGGGCTTTTTTATGTCCTACGATGCGAGCCAGGTAGCCTGAACCGTAACCTGCGTCAAAGCTTCCCACTTTAGGGCCGGTTTGTCCGAAAATCGCATTGTCGGCAGCGATTGTCAAGTCACATACGATGTGAAGCACGTGTCCTCCGCCAATCGCATATCCGGATACCATCGCAACAACAGGTTTCGGAATGACACGAATTAAACGCTGAAGATCCAGTACGTTTAAACGCGGAATTTGATCGTCGCCTACATAACCGCCGTGTCCGCGCACTTTCTGGTCTCCGCCAGAACAAAACGCTTTGTCTCCGGCACCGGCAAGCACGATTACGCCGATGTTTTGATCATCTCTCGCGCGAGCAAATGCATCAATCATTTCAGCAACCGTTTTAGGTGTAAAGGCGTTATGTACCTCAGGGCGGTTGATTGTTATTTTTGCAATACCATTATACGTTTCATACAATATTTCATCGTATGTACGTTCAGTTTTCCATTCTACAGCCATGATATGACCTCCTCTATTTTTCCATGTACCGAGTTATACATTTGTTAAAAACTCACTCACTATTTTACCAAAAAAATGCGGCTGTTCCACATGCACTGTATGGCCTGCTTTAGGAACAATCTCTATTCTACTAGATGGAAGCTTCTTATGCACCTCTTGATTAATGGCGCAAAACTTTTCGTCCCATTCTCCGCAGATGAGAAGCACAGGCGCCGCAACCTCTTTTAACCGGCTCCACCAGGAGGGCTGTGAACCGGTGCCCATACCGATTAAACTGTTGGCCAGCCCAATGTCATTGTTTCTCAGACGGCCCGATCGTATCCTTTGCCGAACGTCTTCAGCAAGCCGCTGCTGCGTCGAAAACAAAGGGATGCCTTCCCAATAGTCCACAAAGGCTTTGATTCCATCACGCAAAATAAAATCCGCAAGCTTCCGATCCCGCAAGATTCGTTCTTTCCGTTCCCCGAGGGTTTTAAGGCCGGGCGTCGTGCTTTCGAGCACAAGCGCTGATATCCGTTCAGGGTATGTCATGGCAAAGGAATAAGCAAGCCTTCCACCCATAGAATAACCAATAAGTTTCACTTTGTGAAGTTTTAAATGATCAAATATCTCGGCAAGGTCTGAAACTTGCCGGCTCGTGCTATATCTTTTTCCATTCAGCGGGGCATCACTTTCTCCGTGCCCTAAGCAATCAATTTTGATGACACGAGAATCAGGCAGCAACTGGTCGAGAAAGGCCCAGGATTCTTTGCTGCCGGTAAACCCGTGCAGACAGACGACGGCATCAGAAGCATTGGGCCGATCGTCTGTCACAGCATATCGGACGCCGTCTGCAACAGTTATGTTTACAGTTCCCATTGTTTTTTCACTTCCCGCACAGCCTCATTCAGCATATTACGATGAAGCTGAACTCTTGATTGGCGATCCGTTTTGATTTCTATAATGTGAAGGCCGGGCTTGTCAGCTTGCGGTGCATATGATGCTCTAAATTCATCCCACGAAGCCGGGCATGAATACGTGCCTCCGTAAAGCTCAGCAGCATGCTTGAAATCGAGCCCGGTCGGCGTGCCGAACAAATCTTCAAAGTGTGTCTTTTCAGATGCTTGCGGCAAAAATGAAAAAATCCCTCCGCCGTCATTGTTTACGAGGATCACAGTAAGCGGAATGTCCAATTTTTTAGCCGCCAGCAGCCCGTTTAAATCATGATAAAAAGACAAATCCCCGATCACGAGTGTCACAGGCGCTTTTGTTCCTTCACAAACACCCATGGCAGAAGAGACGACACCATCAATCCCATTTGCGCCACGGTTTGAATAGATACGGAAATTGCGGTCCTGATTTTCGAAAAACGTATCAACATCCCTGATTGGCATGCTGTTTCCGACAAACAGCGAGCTATTTTCGGGCACAAGATGCTGGAGGATTCGGTATAGGTTGCCCTCAAATGAAACCTCTTTATTGCTGACCGTTTGCAAATGCTCACGGAAACGCTGGTTCACAATCTGCCATTTTTCCAGCCATTCAGAAGTTCGATCCACTCCAATATGTTCAGCCATGATCACCGCGGCAAAACTAGACGGGCTGCAGTGAATCATATGTGCGCTTGCCTGTGTCGGGTCTCTCCAGCCGCCATCCTCATCAATTACAATCTGCTGAATGGCCGGGTCATCCTTCAGCCACAAGAAAACCGGCTTTGAAACAGGCATCGGTCCGAAACGGATCACGACATCAGGCCGAAGTGCTGACTTCAGCTCATCATCTTTTAAAAATGAGTCATACGCATCAATAACGGTGCTTTTATCATGGACGCCGTTTCGCAGGTTAGACAGCGGGTCAGCTAAAATTGGATAATGCAGCGCTTTTGACAGCTCCACAATGTTTTGTTTATCAGTATCACTGTGCAGTTCTCCGCAGACGATCATGCCTTTTTCGGCCTCTTTCAGCATCGCAGCCACGTCAGACAGAGAGTTCCGGTCCACCGATTGCGTACCCGTTTTCACTGACACATGACGCCCAGTTCTCATTCTTTCAAACGGCTGATCAGAAAGATCAGGCATCAGCGGCTCACGAAGCGGTACATTCACGTGCACAGGACCCATTGGACGCTTTTGTGCTTCCCCGGTGGCACGTCCTGCCAACGTTCGGATATATCTCAGCATATGCGGCGACTCTTCGGGAAGAGCAGAGTCTGTGAAAAACTTAACAAAGTTACCGAATAAGAAGTGCTGATTAATGGCCTGCGGTGCGCCTACTTCACGCAGCTCGTGCGGCCGATCAGCAGTTAACACTATAATCGGTACTCTTGAATAATGGGCTTCAATCACAGCGGGATAAAAGTTGGCCGCGGCCGTTCCTGATGTACAAATCAGAAGCACGGGACGCTGCTGTGCTTTTGCCAGCCCCAATGCAAAGAACCCGGCAGATCTTTCATCAATTTGGATATGGACGTTGATATCCGGATGCGCGGCTGCAAGAATTGCCAGCGGTGTGGATCTTGAGCCTGGACAAACGACAGCGTCCGTAATTCCAGAAAGGGCGAATTCATCAATAAAACTTCCGATGTAATGAGTAATCGGGTTCACTGTCAACGTCTCTCACCTCCCAGTGCAGAGATCATCGGCTTTAATTTCATCTGTGTTTCTTCGTATTCCGATTGCGGTTCAGAGTCTTCCACAATGCCGCACCCGGCAAACAGGCGTGCTGTGCTGCCTTCAATCAGCCCTGAACGGATGGCAACAGCAAATTCTCCGTTATCCTGACTGTCAATCCAGCCGACAGGAGCCGCATACCAGCCGCGGGACATCGGTTCGATCTCTCTGATCACTTCTAATGCTTTTTTCTGAGGTGCTCCCCCAAGCGCCGGAGTAGGATGCAATTTCTCTATTAAGTCAAATAGCGAAGCCGAATCACGAAGCTGCCCGACAATCGGCGTAAATAAGTGCTGGACGCTTTTCGTTTTATACAATACAGGTTCGTCAGGCTTTTCAACGTCCGAACAGCTTGATACAAAAGCGTTATGAATCATGCCTACAACAATATCATGCTCCAGCAGATTTTTCTCATCGTTTAATAATTCAAGGCCGATGCGGCGGTCTTCTTCTTCATCGGAGCCGCGCTTTATGGAACCTGCCAGACAAGTAGACATGACAGTATTCCCGTCTCTTTTGATTAGTCTTTCCGGAGAAGCGCCGACAAAGGTTTTGCCTTCTTGTTCGATTGCAAAAACATAGCTTGTCTGCTGATCGGTCAAAAGCGTTTTAAGCACCGGTTCAATTTTGACCGGACCATCAAACGTGAGCAGCAGCTCTCTGGCAAGAACCACTTTATCATATTGTTTCTCTTTAATTTGGCTTGTTGCCGTTTCGATTGCTTTCAGCCAATCAGACTTATCCAGCTCCTGAGATGCTGTCATCACAGCCTGATCTTCTTGATTGAAATCAGGGATCATAAATTCCGCTGCAAAAGATTTTAAGCCTTCCAAAACAGCTTCTGCATCATCTTCTCCGCTTACCCATCTGTTAACTGTCAGGAATGGCCCTTCAGCAGTTATCGTCAGCATAAGCGAAGGCACAAAGAAATCCCCTTCCGAGAAATGGTCCCATTCAGTACCGCTTTCTTCGTAAGGGTCGAAGGAAAAGCCTCCGAATAAAACAGGTCCCACTGCAGAGTGCTGCAGCTTTTCTTCTTCATAAATATGAAAAGCCGTCTTTTTAAAGCGCTCCCATTGTTCAAAAACCTCACGATACCGCTCGTCGTTTTTTTGATTCGTATGGAAAACAGCTTCTTTGCCAAGACCGACTATTGTCAATTCACTTTCAGGTTCTGACCAAAAAAATCGATTGCCTGTATATTTTTTTGCTCCGTAATTGAAAAATGATAGAGGGTCAAGAGACTCAATTTGTCTCGAATAGCTTATTAAGACAGCATGGTTGACTTCTTTGGCTTTATATAATGCATGTAGAACTTCCTTTCGGAACGTACGCTGCACCGTTGTCACCATGAGACATTCCTCCATAATTCTTAAAATGCTTTTAATACCATACACCTGTGTCTACATTGTGTCAAATACACAGATCATGCAGTCCAAATGGCCTGCCTTACCTATTATAAACCTAATTCCAGAAATGAAAAAGAAACAAACCTTAAATTTCTTTCTCCACTGATAGCAAAGCTTGTATCCGCTTACCATATAAGGAAAATCTCCTATATTCCTCCACAAAGGATTTATGAAAGTTCTCAGGCGATCTGTCCATACTAAAGGTATGCATTACAGAGAAACGAGGCGATTATATTGCTTACAAACGAACAGCTTCAGCATTTAAAAAAGGAACTTGAAGATACGAAGGAAGATATATTGAACCGCTTCAAAGACAATGACCACTTTCAGCTCAATTCCGCCTTTCCGTATGATTCATGGGGTGAGCTTTCTGCTTATGACAACCACCCAGGCGATCAGGCGACAGAGCTTTATGAGCGTGAAAAAGACATTGCTCTTGATTTGCATGAACGGGAGCATCTCCGGGACATTGAGCATTCATTGAAGGCGATAGAAAACGGCACGTACGGGATTTGTGAGGTCAGCGGAAAGGAAATCCCTTATGAACGTCTTGAAGCGCTTCCGACTGCCACGACGCTCGCAGAGTATTCATCACAGGATGTCGTTTCCAAAGACCGTCCGATTGAGGAAGAAACACCCTTCGGTCAATTTGAATTTGACGATGATGAAGAAATCAGAGCGCCTTATGACAGTGAAGATTCCTACCAGGACGTTGAAAAATACGGAAACTCAGAAACACCGCAGGACATGGAAAATCCGCCGCTCAGCTATGATGATATGACAATGAATGCCGAAGAAAATATTGGCAATACAGAATCATATGAGAATTTCATTGCCACAGATATTACAGGCAAAGAAATTACAGTGTATCCAAGCAGGGCACATGAACGTTATGAGGAAGAGCTGGATGAAGAAGGCATCATGACGACGTTTGGCGACCTCCATGCAGATTGATACCCCGGGAAAGGGGGTTCGTTTTTATGTTTTCAAAAGTTATGTCTGCATTAGTATACAAACCGTATAACTTCAGAACATCTACATCCCCCGCATACCGGGGGGTGATCTATCCAAGATAAAGGGAAAGTACATGTAAAATAACTACATACCGGAGGAAACACATGAAAAAGATGATCGGCGCAATCGTGGTTTTTATCATTACATACGCACTGTTTTCAGCCGCAGACTATCTATTTCCGATCGACCAAAATTGGTATCATTCACTGAAAAAGCCAGACTGGACACCAAGCGGGTCAACGATCGGCATCATCTGGGCCATCCTGTTTGCACTGATTTCTCTTTCAGCTGCCATTGTTTATGCCAAAAGGTCATTTAGACAAGCGAAAAGCTTTTGGCTGGCGTTTTTGATCAATTATGTGCTGAATCAGGCATTCAGTTATTTTCAGTTTACGCAAAAGAATCTCCTTGCCGCATCCATTGACTGCCTGCTTGTTACCATAACAGCGCTGGTTGTGATCATCATTGCAAAAGAATACAGCAGGGCCTCAAGCTGGCTTCTTGTACCATATTTTTTATGGAGTGCCTTTGCAACAGTCTTATCCTTTACGATCTATTCAATGAATCTTTGAACAAAAAAAGCCGCTCAAACAGCAGCTTTTTTACACCATCGGCTTAATTCTCCAAATGTGTTTCGCATATTCATGAATCGTCCGATCGCTTGAAAAATAGCCTGAATGGGCAATGTTTAAGATCGAACGCTCTGACCATTTTCGCCGATCTTGATAATCAGCTTGAACGCGTTCCTGAGCATCCGCGTATGAGCTGAAATCCTTCAACACAAAATACTCGTCATTATGCGGCAGCAGCGAATCATAGATGGATTCAAATTCATCAGGTTCACCTTCAAAAAAGCCGTTGATCAGCTGATCGGCAACCTGCCTGATTCTGCGGTCATGCTGATAATATTCCCTTGATCTGTAGCCTCCGTTTTCCTGGTAGGAAAGAACGTCATCCGCCTTCAAACCAAATGTGTAAACACAATCAGCTCCGACGCGTTGCAAAATTTCAATATTCGCCCCGTCATGCGTCCCGATTGTGAGCGCGCCATTCATCATAAACTTCATATTTCCTGTACCGGACGCTTCCTTGCTTGCAGTCGAGATTTGTTCACTTACATCTGATGCAGGAAAAATCTGCTCCGCCATAGAAACCCTGTAATTTTCTAAAAAAACGACCTTGAGCAGCTGCCTCACCGCTGGATCATAATTTACCTTCTCCGCAACGGAATGAATCAGTTTAATGATTTTCTTCGCGTAATGATAGCTTGGTGAAGCCTTTGCTCCGAAAATAAAGGTTTGCGGATAAATTGAAAATCCCGAATCCTCCTTCAGGCGGTTATACAAATACATAATATGAAGAACATTCAGCAGCTGCCGTTTATACGCATGAAGCCGTTTCACCTGCACGTCAAATATGCTGTCCGGATTCACTGCCACTCCGGCCGTGCAAAAAATCAGATCAGCAAGCTCTTGCTTTTTTCTGCTTTTGTTATTTTGGAACTGCTCAATAAAAGCGGGGTCAGTAGCGTACGGTTCGAGTTGAATCAGGGATTCCGGATGTTTTATCCATTCATTGCCTATCGCATCTGTTATCATGGCGGACAAGCCGGGGTTGGCTTTTAACAGCCAGCGTCTATGGGCAATTCCATTTGTTTTATTGTTAAACCGATTCGGAAACATCAAATGAAAATTACGCATCTCCCGTTCCTTTAATATGTCGGAATGAATTTTGGCAACTCCGTTGACACTGTAGCTTCCCACTATTGCGAGATGAGCCATTTTGACAACACCGTGCGCCGTAATCGCCATATCCTCTATCCTTTTCCAGTCACCGGGATACTTCTCCCAAACCGCTCTGCAAAACCTCTCATTAATCTCTTCAATAATCATATACATTCGCGGGAGCAACGGCTTAAATAAATGAATCGGCCATTTTTCAAGCGCTTCTGACAGTGTCGTATGATTCGTATAGGAAATTGTATGTACCGTGATATGCCAGGCATCTTCCCAGCTCATGTTCTCTTCATCAAGCAAAATCCGCATCAGCTCTGGCACAGCAAGTGCAGGATGGGTGTCATTAATATGAATGCTTACTTTTTTATGCAGGCTATATAATGATTGATTCGTTTTACGATAATTGTTCACTATGCTTTTTAAACTGGCACACACTAAAAAGTACTGCTGCTTCAGCCGTAATATCTTACCCTCGTCATGCGTGTCATCAGGGTACAAAAATTCAGATACAGCTTCTGTTTCCCGTTTATAAGACAAGATATTGCCGCCGTGATAATGCGCATAAGGCTCGGCGTTCCAAAGTCTTAACGTGTTGACTGTCCCCGTATCATATCCGATGATCGGGATATCGTAAGGAACGGCGGTAATGATTGTTGCTTGTTCATGACGAAAATGCAGACGGCCGTTTTTTTCAGTCATATGCACCTCACCCCAAAACGGCACGTCAACCGCCTGATCAGCATTTCTTACTTCCCATACATTTCCGTTTTTCAGCCATTGCTCAGGCAGCTCAACTTGATGCCCGTCAACAATCTTTTGTTCAAATAAGCCATGCTTATACCGAATACCCATCCCATGCCCAGGCAAATTTAACGAAGCCAGAGAATCTAAGAAGCAAGCAGCCAATCGCCCCAGACCGCCATTCCCCAACCCCGCGTCGCTCTCCATATAAAGGATCTCGTCTAGACTGATGCCGATCTCTTTCAGACCCGCTTCCACTACATCCCGAATACCGAGATTCATTAAATTCTGTTCAAGGAGCTGCCCGAGAAGAAATTCAATCGACAAATAATATGTCTGCTTTCCGGAATTGGACCTGCTTCTTTCATTTGTCTGAATCCAATCAGCGCTGATGTACTCTCTGATCATATTGCCTAAGGTTTTATATTGATCAAGCTTGGAAGATTCTTGAAAGCTTTTCCCGCACGTCATTTCCAGACGCTTTAAAAATAAGGCTGCAAAGCGTTCTTTACTCGAGAACATCCCGTCCACTCCTTGTCACATGCTCGAAAATGCGCTGATATTGTTTTGCTGATTGTTTCCAGCTGTAATCTGTATTCATTGCAGTTTTCATGATGCTCTTCCATACATCCTTTTGGCGATAAAACGACAGCGCCCTCTCGATCGTAAATTTCAGATCGTGAGCATTAAAGGCTGAGAACGTAAAACCGTTGCCTGTTCCCTCTTCCTCCCGGTAGGAACGGACTGTATCATAAAGACCGCCCGTTTCTCTGACAATCGGAATAGCGCCATATTGAAGCGCAATCATCTGCCCCAGACCGCACGGCTCAAATTTCGACGGCATCAAAAACAAATCTGAGCCCGCATAAATCTGATGGGCGAGTGGCTCATCAAACCCAATATACGCCCTGCATTTATCGTGAAATGCAAATTCAATGTACCGGAAGTAGTCCTCAAATTCCCGTTCCCCCGTACCGAGCACAATCAGCTGTATGTCTCTCTCCTCCAGCAGCTCGTGCATCATTCTCTTAACAAGATCAAGCCCCTTCTGTTTGGTCAGCCTTGTTACCATACTGATCAGCGGAATATCTTTTCGTACCGGAAGGCCCATCCGCTGCTGGAGCTTCGTTTTATTTTCTTCCTTTAAATCAAGATGTTCAGGATCGTAATGCACTTCAATATACGGATTGCTCTCTGTCTGATAGAAAGAGTCGTCAATACCGTTTAAGATCCCTGTTAAATCCTTTTCCCTATACTGCAAAACTGGCTCAAGCTGCTCGCCATAATAAGGCGTTAAGATTTCATTTCTATAAGTCGGGCTCACCGTTGTTACATGATCAGCAGCGATAATCCCCGCTTTCATAAAATTAACAAATCCATTGCATTCTAATCTCTCATAATGAAAATGACTCATGTCCAGCCCGAGCAAGTCATGTGTCACCTCAGGCGGGAAAACACCTTGAAACTGCAAGTTATGGATCGTGAGCACACTTTTCATCTGCTCATAAAAGGGGTGCTTGCTGTATTCCTCTTTCAACAAGTAATTGACCATAGCTGTATGCCAGTCATGAGTATGAATGATATGAGCTTGAAAATTCACTGCTTCTGCCGCTTCCAGCACAGCTCTTGAAAAATAAGCAAACCGCTCCCCGTCGTCAAAATGCCCGTAAAGGGAGTCTCTTGAAAAATAATATTTATTGTCGATAAAATAATAATTCACACCATCTTCAGCCAAATGTTCAATTCCGCAATATTGCTGACGCCAGCCAACAGCAACTGTACATTCAGCTGTTTTCTTCATACGTTTTTGCCAGGCCTCAGGGATTTGACTGTATTTCGGCATGATCACCGCTACGTCGTTCCCAAGACGAGAAAGCACTTTGGGCAGCGCGCCGGCCACATCGGCCAAGCCTCCTGATTTTACAAACGGGGTACATTCTGAGACAGCAAATAACACTTTCAAGAATTCATCAGCTCTCCTTGCACCAAACCTTTTTTTAATACGAGCGGCTGCTCCTCCGTTCCCGAGACTTCAGTCGCATTGCCGATTTTGACATCCTTATCAGCAATCACCTGCTCCAGCAAACAATTCTCACCAATCTGCGTTTTTTGCATAATAATACAATTTTTCAGCTTCGTGCCTTTCCCGACATGCACCCCCCTGAACAAAATGCAGTTTTCGACCTCTCCCTCAAGCACACAGCCGTTTGCCACTAAAGAATTTCTAACGGTGTTGTACTTCCCGTATTTTGTTGGGGGCTCATCCTTCACTTTTGTATAAATCGGCTGCTGTGGCAAAAACACCTGCTGCCAAAAACGCGGCTGAATAAGCTCCATGCTATGGGTATAATACTTTTCTACAGAATCAATAACGGCCGCATACCCCGAATATTCGTATGGGCAAATGGTCAATGCGGAGGCTTCTTTTTCAACAACCTCTTGAATGGTTCTATATCCTTTTTCAACATGTCCGTAGATCAATTCTTTCAAGAGTTTAGAAGACATGATATAGATTTGGAGCGACTGACCGTCCTGAAAGACCTCGGTAATGTCACAGCCCACCTCCTGATGTCTTTTTAACACATATTGAAATTGAATGTTGCATACAGTATGGCTGTTGGTGATGATGGCATATTGCTGTGTACTTCTATGAAAGTAATCGAGATGATCAGAAAACTGGCGGAATGAACCGAATTCATCATACTCATCATGCAAATGCGGTGACGGGAAAAAAAAGAGACCGTCCTTTTTTCGGTGCAAATCCCATTCCTTCCCGGCTCCAAGATGATCCATAAGAGACCGGTAGCGATACTTCGGAAAAATCGCTACACTCCTAATATTCGCATTCACCATATTGGACAGCATAAAGTCTATCAAACGGTACCTGCCAGCAAAAGGAATCGCACCAAGTGACCGCTGTGCGGTTAAATCCTGAAGAGAATGCTTATATGTGGTTTCATCTATAACACCTAACATTTGATTATTGATCAACTGATTCTGCCTCCTCTTCAGTCATTAAATCAATTCTTTCTCTACAAATTCCTCCGATACAAGCAGCACCTCCTGAATGTCTGTTTCAGATTTAATCACTGCGCCATCAGGAAGCACCAATCCCTTAGGCACGATGGCATTCTCAATCACGACATGCTCACCGATTGTCACATCCGGCATAATCACTGAACGCTTGACCGTTGCGTGCTTACCGACGGTGACCCCTTGAAAAAGAACGGAGTGAGACACATTCCCATAAACAACACACCCCTCATTCACAAGTGAGTCATGAACCTGCGCCTCAGGCGAAATAAATTGCGGAGGCTGATTCGGGTTGACAGAGTAAATCTTCCAATTGCGTTCAAACAGCCCCAGCTCAGACTGGTCTTTCAGCAAATCCATATTGGCCTCCCATAAGCTCTGCACCGTTCCGACATCCTTCCAATACCCTTTAAACGGGTAAGCGGAAAGCTTCTTCTTCTCCTCCAAAAGCAGAGGAATGATATCTTTGCCGAAGTCATGGCTTGAATACGGATTCCGGTCATCCATCTCAAGATATTGCTTCAAGAGCGGCCAATTGAAAATATAAATACCCATGGAGGCCAAATTGCTCTTTGGGAATTTAGGCTTTTCATCAAAATGTGTGATGACCCCGTCTTCATCTGCTTTCATGATGCCGAACCGGCTTGCTTCTTCCCATCCCACTTCAATCACGGAGATGGTCACATCCGCTTTCTTTTCAATATGAAAATCAAGCATCTTGCCGTAGTCCATTTTATAAATGTGATCACCTGATAAGATCAACACATACTCGGGATCATACTGGTTCAGGTAATTGATATTTTCATAAATTGCGCTTGCCGTCCCTTTATACCATTTCACTTCGGATGACTCAGCATAAGGAGGCAATACTGTAACGCCCCCATTGTGCCTGTCAAGGTCCCATGCACTGCCAATGCCAATATAGGAATTCAGCTCCAGCGGCTGATATTGCGTTAAGATGCCTACTGTGTCTATGCCTGAATTCGAGCAGTTGCTGAGCGTAAAATCAATAATCCTGTATTTTCCCCCAAAAGATACGGCCGGTTTGGCCATATTTTTTGTTAATCCGCTGAGACGGCTGCCCTTCCCGCCGGCAAGGAGCATAGCCACACATTGTTTTTTCATTATTTTATCTCTCCTCTTTTTTTCACCGCCCGCATTATCGAAATGCCATAAGGGGGGATTGTCATCGTGATATAGTACGGTTTTTGATGAACAGCTCCAGATTTGGCCGCTAACGGCTTTTTATTCAATTGACCTGAGCCCCCATATTTTTCATTGTCACTGTTCAACACTTCGATATATTGGGTAAGAAAGGGAACGCCTACATCGTATTGATGATAGACCGAGGGTGTAAAATTACATAAGATGATAAGCGCCTCACCGTGCCGTGTGCCGTACCGAATAAAAGAGAAAATTGATTGTTCCTCATTGTGGACATCAATCCATTCAAATGATTGAGCACGATGGTCATTTTCATAAAGGATTTTGCTTTTTTGATAAAAGCGGAGAATATCTTGAGTAAAAACACTTGCTTTCTGATGCATGGGGAAGGTGTTCAAAAACCAATCAAGCTGTTCTGTATCTTTCCATTCATCGAATTGAGCAAATTCCGAACCCATAAAAATGAGTTTTTTCCCAGGATGAGCGGTCATATAACCGAGTAAAAGCCGATATTGGGCAAATTTCTGCCAATAGTCGCCAGGCATTTTATGAAGAAGTGATTTTTTCCCATACACGACTTCATCATGAGAAAATGGCAATACAAAATGTTCACTAAACGCATAAAGCAAGGAAAAAGACACGAGCTGATGGCAGTGGCGCCTTTGTTCAAAAGGCGTCTCCATGTATCTCAGCACATCATTCATCCAGCCCATATTCCATTTAAAATGAAAGCCGAGTCCCCCTTCCTCAACAGAACCTGTTACTTGAGGCCATTCGGTGGAATCTTCCGCTATCATCATGACATGCGGATATGCCTCCCGCATTGTTTGATTCAGCTTCTTTAAAAATGCAACTGCATAGGGATTCATATGGCGTTCAGCCTGATTTGGCCAATACAGCATATTGGCCACGGCATCGACCCTAAAACCATCTATATGATAGAATTCCGCCCAGTACAACGCATTAGAAATTAAAAAACTTTGAACTTCCGGTTTTCCTAAATCAAAGTTAGCGGTGCCCCACAGCCAGTTCTCCCGGTCACGCTCTTCTTGATATTCGTAAAGCGGCGCTCCATCAAACATATAAAGCCCATGCGAATCTTTACAAAAATGTCCGGGGACCCAATCAAGTATGACGCCGATGTTTGCCTGATGGCATTCATCCACAAATCTCATCAAATCATGAGGCGTGCCAAATCGGCTTGTCGGGCTGTAATACCCCGTTGCTTGATAACCCCAAGAGCGATCATAAGGATGTTCATAAACGGGCAGCAGCTCGATATGGGTAAACCCCTGCTCTTTGATATAAGGAATAAGAGACTGGCCTAATTCTTCATAGGAGTAAAGCGTGCCATCGGAATGCTTCTTCCATGAACCGAGGTGAAGTTCATAAATAAAAACCGGCTTTTCATATATCGTTTTATCTTTCTGCTTCTTTTGCCACTTTTGATCATGCCAGCTGTACCCTGCAAGATCGTAAGTAAGAGACGCCGTATTCGGTCTTACTTCTGAATAAAAAGCATACGGGTCTGCCTTTAGCATAGTCTTTCCGCTATTTGTCACGATTTCATACTTATATCGTTCCTTTTCTTTCAAACCTGGAACAAATAATGTCCAAATGCCGTTATCATTAACTTTTTGCATCACATGAAGCTCACCTGACCAACTGTTAAAATCCCCAGCCACTCGAACTTCTGACGCATGAGGCGCCCACACACAAAACTCATACCCGGTTTGGCCATTCAGCTCGCGATAATGCGAGCCAAACAGCTGATAGCTTTTAAACAGACTGCCTTCGTGAAAAAGATAAACATCATGTGCTGTTGGGCTGGCAGCGGCCATGTAATCATCCTTTCTGACATCATAGTTTTCATTTATATTATTTATTCGGAGAAATAAAAAAAAGCCCTTTCTAGAAAGCGCTTATATTTATTGACATAAAACTTCATTTTCTGAAGAAAAATAAGAGATATGGAGTTTTTTGTTGTAAATCTGATATAAAAATAAAAAACTAAATTAGATGTATATTATATCGTTTTAGGAAAATAAAAAAACCTTGCAGGATATGCAAGGTTTCAGGATGACCCGTACGGGATTCGAACCCGTGTTACCGCCGTGAAAGGGCGGTGTCTTAACCGCTTGACCAACGGGCCGTCATGGCGGAGAAGGAGGGATTTGAACCCTCGCGCCGCTTACACGACCTACACCCTTAGCAGGGGCGCCTCTTCAGCCACTTGAGTACTTCTCCATATGGCTCCACAGGCAGGATTCGAACCTGCGACCGATCGGTTAACAGCCGATAGCTCTACCACTGAGCTACTGTGGAATGTAATTGTCATGGTATGGTGGGCCTGAATGGACTCGAACCATCGACCTCACGCTTATCAGGCGTGCGCTCTAACCAGCTGAGCTACAGGCCCATGACGATATAGAAATGGAGCGGGTGATGGGAATCGAACCCACGACATCAGCTTGGAAGGCTGAGGTTTTACCACTAAACTACACCCGCGATTTTATTTGGGGCGATTGATGGGAATCGAACCCACGAATGCCAGAGCCACAATCTGGTGCGTTAACCACTTCGCCACAACCGCCAAAATATATATTTGTAAATGGTGGCTCGGGACGGAATCGAACCGCCGACACACGGATTTTCAGTCCGTTGCTCTACCAACTGAGCTACCGAGCCTTATGATTTAAATGGCGGTCCGGACGGGACTCGAACCCGCGACCTCCTGCGTGACAGGCAGGCATTCTAACCAACTGAACTACCGGACCATTTTAATTTTAATTGTTGCACCCTTCGGGCGCTCCTTATTTAAAAGGATATATTTTTTTGGTTGCGGGGGCAGGATTTGAACCTGCGACCTTCGGGTTATGAGCCCGACGAGCTACCGAACTGCTCCACCCCGCGATGATAAAATGTAAAGATATATATGGCGGAGGAAGAGGGATTCGAACCCCCGCGGGCTTTGACACCCCTGTCGGTTTTCAAGACCGATCCCTTCAGCCAGACTTGGGTATTCCTCCGTATTGTGGTGGACCTTGTAGGACTCGAACCTACGACCGGACGGTTATGAGCCGTCTGCTCTAACCAACTGAGCTAAAGGTCCTTTGGTAGCGGCGGAGGGGATCGAACCCCCGACCTCACGGGTATGAACCGTACGCTCTAGCCAGCTGAGCTACACCGCCAAATCATATATTGAAACCAAGTGGAGCCTAGCGGGATCGAACCGCTGACCTCCTGCGTGCAAAGCAGGCGCTCTCCCAGCTGAGCTAAGGCCCCAAGAATGGTCGGGAAGACAGGATTCGAACCTGCGACCCCATGGTCCCAAACCATGTGCTCTACCAAGCTGAGCTACTTCCCGATTTCATGTAAATC